>JALVVL010000010.1:0-112930 GCA_027023425.1 Anaerolineales bacterium | reverse complement strand
TACACAGATTAGCACAGATTTTTCTCTGTGTTCTCTGTAAATTTCTGTGTCCTCTGTGGTTTTCTTCCCCAATCGGTGTAAATCTGTGTCAATCGGTGGATAGGAAACCACAGATTACACAGATTAGCACAGATTTTTCTCTGTGTTCTCTGTAAATTTCTGTGTCCTCTGTGGTTTTCTTCCCCAATCGGTGTAAATCTGTGTCAATCGGTGGATAGGAAACCACAGATTACACAGATTAGTACAGATTTTTTTCTGCGGGATCTGCGGAATCTGCGGTTTCAATCACCCAATCGGTGGATTAATTTCTCACTTGGAGGCGCTCATTGCAGGAGCCGAATAAAGCCTTGACCGCTGTTTGGGCATTCATCACGTTGTTGCCTTTGCCGGCATTGCTGGCGCACGCCTACCCGTCGCTGGTAGGCGTTGCTTTTTTGCTACAGGCCGCGTTTTTCTTTGGAAGCGGCTATTTGCTGAGCGGCGCGCTCGGCTACGGAAGCGCCTTTGTGGGCGTTTTGGCGATTGCGGCGGCGCAATTGGGGCTTCGCTTTGCCGCGCTCGGCAGTTTCGGGCTGTGGTGGGCTACCATTGCGTTGGATTTGTCGGCGGCGTTGGGCGGCGCTTTGCTCTGGCGGTGGCGCGTCCGCCACTATGGCGCCGATTTCCACTTTGATTTGATCGCCCCGTGGTATGAGCGTTTCATCCACCCGCAAGACCCCACACCGCTTTTAGAGGACCTCCGCCTTACGCCCAAAGATAAGGTTTTGGATGTGGGCGGCGGCACGGGGCGCGTGGCCCAGTTCCTCACCTCGGCGCGTCAGGTTGTGGTTGCCGATATTTCGGTGGCGATGCTCCGCATGGCGCACAAGAAAGATGGCGTGCAGGCGGTGGCTTCGCGCAGCGAGGAACTCCCTTTCCCCGAAGCGACTTTTGAGCGCGTGGTGATGGTTGATGCGCTTCACCATGTCTTTGAACAGCGGCGCACCGCGCTGGAAATGTGGCGCGTGCTGGCTTCGGGCGGGCGTTTGGTGATTGAAGAGCCCGATTTTACCCACCCGTGGGTGAAGGTGCTCGCAATGTGGGAAAAATCCATGCTCATGCGAAGTCACTTCCTCACGCCGGAGGCTATTGCGGCGTTTTTCCCGCCTGAGGCGCGGGTGGAAATTGTCCGCCGCGGTTGGATTGGGCATATAATTGTCACAAAGCCGTGAGGCGGGGGCGGTGTTGCAGTGTCAAGTGCTCCAGTGTCAAGTGCTCCAGTGTCAAGTGCTCCAGTGTCAGGTGTTCCGGTGTCAGGTGCTGTGGTGAAATGCCGCGGGTTTTCTGCGCAATTTGTGGTTCATAATTTTTACAGAAGGAGGCAACCATGTCCCGTATTGCTTTGTTGACCGACACTACTGCCAATATGCCGCGCGAACTGGCGGCAGAGTTGGGCATTCGCCAATTGCCGGTGTATGTCATTTTTGGCAACGAATCGTTGAAGGACTATGAGGAAATTTCGCCCGAGGAGTTTTACCGCCGCCTTGTTGAATACAAGCAAGAGACGGGCAACATGCCCACCACTTCGCAGCCTTCGCCGGCGGATTTTGTGGCCGCATACGAGGCGCTGGCGGATGAGGGCTACGATGAGGTGATTTCGGTGCATGTTACCGCCAAGGCTTCGGGCACGTGTCAGTCGGCGCAGATAGCGGCGGAGGAGGTGAAGGATCGCATTCGCGTGCATGTCGTTGACAGCGCCACTACTTCTATGCAAATGGGCTTTATGCTGATGGCAGCAGCTGAGGTTTTGAAGCGCGGCGGCACGGCTGAGGAGGCGCTCGCAGCGATTGAGGATGTAAAAAGCCGCTCGGCGCTCTTTTTCACAGTCACTGAATTGGAGCACCTTGCCGCTTCGGGACGCACGCAGGGCACGGAGAAGGCGTCGCAGTCGGCGCTCAAGGTCAAGCCGGTTGTGGGCTTGCTTGACGGTGTGCCGAAGGTGGTGAACACGGCGCGCACCTACCGCGCCGCTTTGCAGGAGGTCATCCGGCAGGTGAAAGACGCCGCGCAGGGCGCGCCCATTGTGAACCTCGCCGTTGTTCATGGCGGCATTTACGAAAAAGCCAAAGCGTGGGCTACCGAGGCGGCGGAGGCGCTGGGCTACACAGGCGAGGTAATCGTTACCGATTTTGGCCCTGCGCTGGCGGTGCATTTTGGCCCCGGACTTTTGGGATTGGCGGCAGAGTGGGAGTGAGCGGCATGGTTTTGCCGCTTTCGCTCAGCAATGACGGTTGGGCCATTATTCGTTAGGAGTTACGCAGTTCTCCTACTTCATGTCGCCGCGAGGCGGTCGTAGACCGCCGAAGCGGTCTTCCCCATCATCTGGGGGATGGCTTCGCCGCCTACGGCGGCTCGCCATGACATGAAAACGAGCGCTTCTACGGGCAACTTGTAAGTCCTACGTATGTGGGGAGGTTTCTCATGTCGCTAATCGTATTCAAAACATGGTTCTTGTTGGGGGTTGGAGTGGCTGTGGTGGGGTTGGCGATTTTCGGCTTCGCGCGCCTTTCCAAAGTGCCGGTTGAATGGGAACGCCGACGCCGCTTTTTCTCGCTCATTGGTTCGCTGTGGCTGGGTATTTCTTTTTTGCTCAGCAGCGCAATGTACTTTTGGCCGCGCTATGCTATGGTTTTGAACTTGCTGAGCATGCTCTTGGCCTTGGTAGCAGTGTTCTTTTTCCTGCGGGCGATGTTTGTGAAGCGAGAAGAAGGGTAAATGAGGGCAGATCCCAAAGCCGTGAGGCGAATTGCAATTGAGGAGTGCATTCGCTGCATGGCGCTGGAAGCCATCATCGGCACCCCGCCAATTGGCATTGTGGAAGGTTTGGGATTTAGCGACCGCACGGTTGAAGTGGTTGGGGCAATTTCCCTTGCCTCGCCGCTTGTGGTAGCCGTTTTTATGTTTGTGCGGCGCGTGCGGCGCTTGCAAAGCGGGGAAGAGGAAAAGCCTCGCAAGTGGCGTGGGCGGCCGCGATTGACCATTTTGTTCCTCGCCGCCGCGTTCGCCATTGCCTACGGCGTCTGGCTCTATGTTGCAGGGCTGACGTCCAAATCTGAAATGGCATTCGGCATAGCGGTTACGCTTGGCTGGGTGGCTTTGGGGTTGGGGCTTACTTTATGGAGGCGGTGAAGCCCATCCACAACGCTTTGCCCTTCGGCTTTTGGGAAGGGGGCGCGCTCCATATCGCTCTCCTTCCCAAAATTTCTCAGTGACGATTGTCACCCTGACAATGTAGTTGAGGGTGATATAATGAGAACAATGTTAGAAAAAGCGACTTTCGCTTGTTTGAAAACCTAAACCAACGCAAGGAGAGGCAGAAAAATGGGCTATACGATTATCCAAGTGCCGGAAGGCGGTGCCAAAATAACCAAGGATGGTGAGCGGCTTATCGTTCCCGACAACCCCATCATCCCCTTTATTGAGGGCGATGGCACCGGGCGCGATATTTGGCGCGCCGCGTCGCGGGTGTTCAACGCCGCGGTTGAAAAAGCCTACAAGGGCAAGCGCAAGATTTATTGGATGGAAGTTTATGCCGGCGAAAAGGCTTACAACAAGTTTGGCGAGTGGCTTCCTGAAGAAACTGTGCAGGCGTTCCGTGAGTTCCTTGTGGGTATCAAAGGCCCGTTGACCACCCCCATCGGCGGCGGCATCCGCTCGCTCAACGTTGCTCTGCGCAAGGCTTTGGATTTGTACGTCTGCCAGCGCCCCGTCAAATACGTGGACGGCGTGCCTTCGCCGGTGAAGCACCCTGAGTATGTGGATATGGTGGTCTTCCGCGAGAACACGGAAGACATTTACGCCGGTATTGAGTTCCAAATGGGTTCGCCTGAGTGGAAGAAGTTTATGGAACTCTTCAAGGAAAACTTCCCTGAAGAGTACGCCAAAATGCGCTTCCCCAACACTTCGGGCATCGGCATCAAGCCGGTTTCCAAAGAAGGCACCGAGCGCTTGGTGCGCGCGGCAATCAAATGGGCGCTCGCGAACAACCGCAAGCGCGTGAGCCTCGTCCACAAAGGCAACATTATGAAATTCACCGAGGGCGCTTTCCGCAACTGGGGTTACGCTCTGGCAAAGCGCGAATTCCGCAATGAGATTGTGACCGAGCGCGAATCGTGGATTTTGAGCAACAAAGAGAAGAACCCCAACTTGACGGATGAAGAGAACGCGCGCATGATTGAGCCCGGCTTTGCCATGCTCCCGCCCGACCGCAAAGAGGCGGTTATCCAAGAGGTGCGCGACGCCCTCAAACTCTGGCCGACCCACGGCGACGGCAAGTGGAAGTCCAAACTGCTCATCAAAGACACGATCGCCGACATCGTCTTCCAGCAGACGATCACCCGCGCCCGCGAGTTTGATGTGTTGGCGACGATGAACCTGAACGGCGACTACCTCTCCGACGCGCTGGCGGCGCAGGTCGGCGGCATGGGCATTGCCCCGGGCGCAAACATCAACTACGACACCGGCCATGCCATCTTTGAAGCCACCCACGGCACAGCGCCCAAATACGCCGATTTGGACAAAGTCAACCCCAGTTCGGTCATCCTCTCGGGCGAGATGATGTTCCGCTACATGGGCTGGGATGAAGCCGCCGATTTGATTTGGAAGGGTATCACCGGCGCGGTGAAAGCCAAGACCGTGACCTACGACTTCCACCGCTTGATGGAAGGGGCTACTCTGCTGAAATGCTCCGAGTTCGGCGAAGCGATTGTCCAGCACATGGACGACTGAAACGCCTCAGGCACGGCTCGCGCGCGAGCCGTGCCTGATATTTTTTGACTGCACATACCATTTGTGAGGAGGTCTCGTATGTCCTTCAAAACCGCTATGGAGGGTTACGCCAAGTATGAAGGCTTGGGCAACTGGGCTTTCATCCTGCACCGCCTCGCGGGGCTGGGTGTAATCCTCTTCCTCATCATCCACGTGTTGGACACGGCGGCAGTTTACTTCAAACCGAGTTTGTATGCTGAAGCCGTGTCGCTTTACCGCTCCCCGGTGTTCGGCATTGGGGAAATTATCTTGGTACTATGTGTGATTTATCACGGTCTGAACGGCTTGCGGATTATCTACTTTGACATGATAAACCCCAACCTGTGGACGATAGAAATCAACCGCAAGTCGGTGATTTGGACCTGGATTATCACCTTGGTACTCTGGCTCCCGGCCGCGGTGGTGATGGGTAGCCACATCATTGAGCATTTGGGCAGTTGACCTGCACAGTGCCTGCATGAGGAGGTTTCGTTATGACCACCCAAACCAGAAAAGTTGAAGTGCCTCAAGGCTGGGAGGCGTTTGCTTGGAAGTGGATGCGCTACTCGGGCGTGCTCATTTTCATCCTGGCCTGGATACACGTGCTCATTCAAGATATTTTGGTCGGCGTTTACAAAATTGATATCAACTACGTTGCCGGACGCTGGCATGGCGGCTTCTGGCGCGTTTACGACTTCTTGTTGCTGTTCTTTGCCTTCTCGCACGGCATGAACGGCACGCGGCAGGTGCTTGCAGATTACATTCACGGCGCGGGCGCACGGCGTGCTTTGAACTGGATTCTGCTCATAATCTGGGCAGTGGTAGTCGTTATCGGCACCGTCGCGATTTTCGGCTTTACACCCCCCGCGGCGTGAGTTGAGGCCGGCATCCCTTAGAAGGAGTTGGAATTATGAGCATCAAAACCCATCAGTACGAAGTGGTAATTGTCGGTGCTGGTGGTGCAGGCTTGATGGCGGCTCTTTATGCTTCCAAAAAGGCCTCTACCGCCGTCATCAGCAAACTGTACCCCAGCCGTTCACACACCGGCGCGGCTCAGGGCGGCATCAGCGCCGCGTTGGGCAACATTGAAGAAGACCGCCCCGAATGGCACACCTACGATACTGTCAAGGGTAGCGATTACTTGGGCGACCAAGATGCAATTGAATTTATGTGCTTCAAAGCCCCCGAACTGGTTTACGAACTGGAGCACATGGGGTTGCCTTTTGACCGCACCCCCGAAGGGCGCATCCTGCAGCGCCCGTTTGGCGGGCATACCAATAACATAACCGGCAAACCGGTGCGCCGCGCCTGCCACGCCGCCGACCGCACCGGCCACATGATCCTCCAGACCCTCTACCAGCAGTGTATCAAAAACAACGTCACTTTCTTTGACGAATTTCAGGTGCTGGATATCATTATGGTCAACGGCAAAGCCGCCGGTGTGGTTGCAATTGAAATTGCCACCGGCGACATCCACGTTTTCCATGCCAAAGCCGTTATCCTCGCCACCGGTGGCTGGGGCAGGGTCTGGGAAATCACCTCCAATGCCTACGCCTACACCGGCGACGCTCCGGCGATGATTTTGCGCAAAGGTTTGCCGGTTGAGGACATGGAATTCTTCCAGTTCCACCCGACCGGCATTTACAAACTGGGCATTTTGATCACCGAGGGCGTGCGCGGCGAGGGCGGCGTGCTTATCAACGATAAGGGCGAGCGCTTTATGGAGCGCTACGCGCCGCACGTGAAAGACCTCGCTTCGCGCGATGTGGTCAGCCGCGCCATGTACATTGAAATGAAAGAGGGCCGCGGCATCAACGGCCAGCGCTACCTCTACTTGGATGTGCGCCCCGAGACGGTCAACAAATATGCCAAGATTGATGGGCGCACTAACCCCGACGGCACGCCCTATCAGGTTACTGCCGAGGATATCCTCCGCAAACTGCCCGACATCATTGACTTCTGCAAGACTTACCTCGGCGTTGACCCGGTGAAAGAGCCGATGCCCGTCCAGCCGACGGCGCACTATGCCATGGGCGGCATTCCGACCAATATGAAAACTGAGGTGCTTTCCGACGAAAAGAACACCGTGGTTCCCGGCCTGTATGCGGCGGGCGAAAATGCGTGCGTTTCGGTGCACGGCGCCAACCGCTTGGGCACTAACTCGCTGCTGGACTTGGTGGTGTTCGGTAAAGAGGCGGGCATTCACGCGGCGGAATACGCGGCGGGCGCGCAGTTTGAGCCTCTGCCCGATGACGCCGCCGATTATGCCCGCTCTCAACTGGACGCCATCCTCAACAGCAAAGGCAACGAGCGCGTCGCCGATATTGCCAATGAAATGAAGCACGAGATGATGGACAAGGTCGGCGTGTTCCGCACCGAAGAGGGTATGCAAGAGGCGCTGAACAAAATCCGCGAACTCAAAGAGCGCTTCAAGCACATCCACATTGACGACCACGGCAAAGTCTTCAACACTGATTTGCTCACCGCTTGGGAACTCAGCAACCTGCTTGACGTGGCGGAAATCACCACGGCTTCGGCCTTGGCCCGCAAAGAAAGTCGTGGCGCCCATTCCCGCGACGATTATCCCAAGCGCGACGACCAGAACTGGCTGAAGCACACCTTGGCCTGGCGGCGTGAAAACGGCGAGATTGAACTGCGCTACAAGCCCGTCGTAATCACCAAGTACCAGCCCAAGGAACGCGTGTACTAAGGAGGCGGCGCGATGTTGGAAAAAGTCACCCTAAAAATCCTACGCTACAACCCCGAGAAGGACGCTCAGCCCCACTACGAGCGCTACACGGTGGAGGCTGAGCCTACCGACCGGATTTTGGACGTTTTGGAGAAAATCAAAGCCTACCAAGACGGTACGCTGACCTTCCGCCGCTCCTGCGCCCACGGCATTTGCGGTTCATGCGCCATGCGCATCAACGGACGCAACCGGCTGGCGTGCAAGACTTTGCTCAAGACTCTTGACACCAGCAAGGAAATCACCGTTGAGCCGATTTTGGGCTTGCCGCGGGTCAAAGACCTCATTGTGGACATGACCACCTTCTTTGATAACTACAAGAAGGTCATGCCCTACTTCATCAACGATGAACCGCTGCCGGAGGATGGCCGCGAGCGGCTGCAATCGCCCGAGGAGCGCGCGCGCTTTGACGACACCACCAAGTGCATCCTTTGCGGCGCGTGCACTACTGCCTGCCCCACCTTCTGGGCTGATAACTCCTATGTTGGCCCCTCGGCGATTGTCAACGCCCACCGCTTTATCTTTGACAGCCGTGACCGCGCCGCCGCCGAGCGCCTCAAGATACTCGCCGGCGATAGCGGCGTTTTCCGCTGCCGCACGGCGTTCAACTGCACCGAAGCCTGCCCGCGCGAAATCAAAATCACCAAAGCCATCGCCGAAGTCAAGCGCGCCATCATCACCGGCCGGCTGGACTGAAACACCACTCGGTTGTGCTTCCCCCTCCAAACTAAAAGCCCCGACCACGCGTCGGGGCTTTCCTCTTTTTCCCTCAATCCCTCAATCCCTTAATCCCTTAATCCCTCAGTCCCTCATTTCTCCGCCTTCATCTCCATCACTGTATCCACCGTTACCGGTAGGGGGATGGATTCGCTGCCTGTGGGGTCTAAAAGGTGAATTGTGCCTTCCATGTGCTGGTTCACGTTGGCGTCAGTTGGGATGCCGTCTTTCAAATTCAGGCTCATTGTGCCTTTTTGGGTGCCTTTTATGTCGTATTTGGCGTTGAACATGGGAAGTTTGTATAACTGTTCGGGGTCGCTTGCCAGCGTGCCTTGAAACTCTATGACCACTTGGTGGCCTTTGAGCGATTTTACGGTGTAGTCGGTGTGCACGGTTATTGGGAAGAAGGAGTTGAGGGTTATATCGCTTGACCACTTGCTCCCCACCTGTCGTGGGGTGTCGCCGTATGGGCCAAAGGTGGAAGCAAACTGGTCTTCCAAGGTCTTTTCGCCGAGCGTTTGAGTGAGCGATTGGTGGTATCGCTTCAACTCTTCGCCCTGCAGGCCGGATTCCTTTTCCATTTGCTTGAACATTTCATCCAGCCCTATCACTTTCTTTACCGCTCCGTTTGGAGTAAAGACCACGCTGAATTTTTTGCCCACCAGCAGGTTCAAGCCGGCAAATTCTTTCGGGGGCTTTTTGTCCTTGGCGGAGTCGTATTGTAGGTTGGTCGCTTTGCCCTGCTTTTGGGAAATGGCGATATGGTCGTAGGTCATTTCTACCGTTGCATTGCCATTAGCGTCCACATCAACCACTTTCCAAGTGTAGCCTATTTCCATTTCTTGGGTTATATCTTGCTTCTGCCCCATAAATTCTTGCACAAAATGCTGGTGGATTTTTGAGGTGATGTGGTATGTGGTGCCGGGTTTTAGGTGGAGTTGGATTTTGAATTGCTTGGGGGCGCAGGCGCTCAGTAGAGCCAGCAGTGCTATCAGGGCAATTGCTAAAAGTAAGCGTTTTTTGTTCATCAAATTCCTCCGTGGGGTTTAGGGGTTAGTGGTAGGGTAGGTAAATCAGTTCGCCGCGCGGCTCTCCTTCCCCCAGATGGAGCAGGGCGATGCTGGCGGCGAGCCATTTGAAAGCCGGCACCGTGGGCGAGCCCGGGTTGCAAATTAAGTGGGCGCCGACTTTTTCGCATATGGGGTAATGGGTGTGGCCGAAAATGATGACCTGCGCTTCGGGAAAGGTTGCGATGGCACGCTCGGCGAAATCTGCAAAGCCCACCTTGCCGGAAGTAAAGTAGCGGATCTTTTCACCGATGTATTCTTGAAGGCTACCGTGGCCGTGCCAGAGTGCAATTTTTGTGTTTGCGAATGTGAGTTGCCGGTGTAATGGCAAGCGGCGGAGGAAGTAGAAATCTCGGTTGCCGCGCACGGCGTAGGTTGGGGCAATTTGCGCCAGCCTGTTCAACACCCTTGGGTGCACAATGTCGCCTGCGTGCAGAATGGCGGCTACGTTTGCCTGCTTGAACACTTCCAGGACGGCTGGCGGGAGGCGGCGCGCTCGGTCGGGAATGTGCGTGTCGGCAATTATGCCGATGGTGGCTTTGCTCACGGTTGATTTTTCAAGTTTGAAACCACAGATTTGCACTGATTGAGGAAAAACCACAGAAAACACAGAAATTTACAGAGAACACAGAAAGAGAGGGATTGAGGAATTGAGGTACTAAGGGATTGGGGCGTTGAGTCGTTGAGTCGTTGGTATCATCCACCGATTGACACAGATTTACACCGATTGAAGAAATAACCACAGAGGACATAGAAATTTCCAGAGCACACAGAGAAAAATCTGTGCTAATCTGTGTAATCTGTGGTTTGTTTCATCCACCGATTGACACAGATTTACACCGATTGGTTGTATGAAGCCGCAGATTTCGCAGATTCTGCAGAAAAATCTGTGTAATCTGTGGTTTTCTCTTTGCGTCTCTGCGTTACCCTTGGCGCTGCTACAAATCCAAATAAAACCCGCCCGAAAGGGCTTTTTTGCGCGGCTTTGGTGGTTTGCGGTTAGGGTCAATAGGCGGGCGCTTGCTCATGCACTCCTCGCAGGGGCAGAGTTTGCGCAGATAGTCCCAATTGTAAATGCCGTAGTGGTGCCCGTCTTCCCAGATCAGGTTGATGCCATAGTTGCCCACGAGGACGGCGTCCTTGAGGCGGGTGCGCGGTGTGTCTTCATCGGGCAAGGTGAAAACGATGGGGTCGGGGTCGTGGCGCATGTTTTCGTGCCCGCCTGAGCATTCGGCGCAGGGGCAAGCATTGCGCAAAAGTGTGAACGAATAAACGCTGACATGACCGTCTGCCCAAACGACGGTCATTTCGCGCTTTTCTTTGTCAATTGAAATTTTGGTCGGTTTTATCATTGTGGTCATGGCTTTGCCTTTCGCGTTGTTGTGCCAAATTGGCATGTGGTGTGATTATACCGCGATAAATGGGCGTGCGTCCGTTGGCAATTCGCCGAGGCTGGGCAACCGTAGTACAATAAGCGGCATGAAAAATAAGACGATGAGTTTCCTCGCGGGTGCGATGCTCGCTTTTGTGCTTTTGCTCGGCGTGGCGTTTATGCTACCGCCTGTGAGAACGCGTCTGCAAATTTACGCCACTTTGCTCCGCGCTCGCATCAAATATGCAATTCATCCGCCGCAAGAGCAGGTGTTTTTGCCAGTTGGAAATGCCACTGCCGCGGCCACGCCCTCACTTTCCCCAACTTCAACCTCCACCCCAACCCCAACTTTGTCTCCCACGCCGGGGCCTACCCCTACGCCGACCATTACTCCTTCACCAACGCCATCTCCGACGCCTTTGCCCAAACAGGCGCACTTGAATTTGCGCTGGCATGAATACCAAAAGTGGAACAACTGCGGCCCTGCCACACTCAGCATGGCACTGCATTATTGGGGCTGGAGTGGCAATCAGGACGTGACCGCCGCCTTTCTCAAACCCAACCAGCGCGACAAAAACGTTTCACCCTATGAAATGGCAAATTTCGTCGCCCAGAAGACCCCCTACGGCTTTATTTGGCGCTACGGCGGCGATTTGCATTTGCTCAAAGCCCTGATAGCAAACGGTTTCCCGGTAATGGTTGAGAAAGGCTTTTACGGGGCCGGATTTGAGGGCTGGATGGGGCATTATGAACTTTTGATAGGCTATGATGACGCTAAGAAGACTTTTTACGCTCAGGATTCGTATCGTGGCCCGAACTATCCTGTTTCTTATGACGCCATGCGGCGGGATTGGCGCGCTTTCAATTACATTTTCCTTTTACCCTACGACAAGGCGCTCACCGCTCGCTTGATGGCCGTGCTTGGCCCTTGGGCTGATTCTCAGTGGGCGGCGCGCCATGCTTTGGAAATTGCTACCGCTGAGACTAAAACGCTCACCGGCAGGCCGTTGTTTTTTGCTTGGTACAACGTGGGCACAAGCCACGTGTGGCTTCATGAGTATGTGGATGCCGCTCACGCTTACGACCAAGCGTTTGCTGTTTATGCCCAATTGCCCAAAGATGAGCGCCCTTGGCGGATGCTGTGGTACCAAACCGGCCCGTACTTTGCTTATTACTACTCGGGGCGCTATCAAGATGTGATAAACCTTGCCACGACCACGCTTGACGCCATGAATGAGCCCGTTTTGGAGGAAAGTTATTACTGGCGGGCGCTTGCTGAGGCCAAGTTGGGGCAGCGCAAAAAAGCAATTGCTGATTTAGAAGAAGCCGTGAGGCTGAACCCCCACTTCGTTTTGGCTTGGAACAAACTCAGAGAGTTGCAGAACGGTGGATGAGGGGGAGGCTCGCGCGAGCAAACGGCGGCAGTTGAAACTGCACCTACCGCTTGCGAAGTCGCCCTGCGGCGACTTCGGCCCGCTCAGGCGGACTTCGCAAAGCGCAGCCTGCGACTTCAGTCGCAGGGCGAATCTTTGTGGACGTAGCCTGCAATTTCCAGTGGCAGGGTGCAAGCCGTTGAATCTGAGATGGAGTAAAATGGAAAAAAGAGGGAGGAACGGAAGTTATGCGTGCTCCATACACACAACTTTACCTTCATCTGGTTTGGGCAACTTGGGATCGCCTGCCTTTGATCACGGAGGATATGGAAAGTCGGCTCTACGCTGCCATTGCTGCCAAGTGCCGCCAATTGAAATGCGAGCCGCTGGCCATCAACGGCACCGAGGACCATATCCACGTGCTGCTACGCCTGCACCCTACTGTGTCCGTTGCCCGTTTGGTGAAAGAAGTCAAAGGGGCTTCCTCGCACTTGGTGACGCACGAAATCAAACCCAACGAGTTCTTCAAATGGCAGGGTGCTTACGGTGCCTTCACGATCTGTAAATCGGATGTGCCCACGGTGAAAGCATATATCCGGAACCAGAAACGGCACCATGCGGAGCAGAGCATTATCTCTGAATGGGAGGTTAAGTGAAGTCCGCGCAGGCGGACTTTGCAAAGCGTAGCCTGCGACTTTAGTCGCTGGGCGAATCCCGGCAGTTGAAACTGCACCTACCGCTTGCGAAGGCGCCCTGCGGCGACTTTAGTCCGCGCAGGCGGACTTTGCAAAGGGTAGCCTGCGACTTCAGTCGCTGGGCGAATTGCTTCGCAAAGCGTATCCCGCGACTTCAGTCGCCAGAGCATGTGTTTTCTGCGGCACTTCTGTGCTTTTTTGGGTTTTTCTTTCCCCAGCCCAAACTCGCGTCAGGCTTATTTTGAAGACTGCAGCAGTGCGCGGCGGATTTCCTGCCGCACTTCGGCATTTTCTTCGGAGGCGAGCGCCGCTTGCAGGGCGCGCCGCGCTTCTGCTTTTCCCAAGCGTCCCAAAGCCCAAGCGGCGTGGGCGCGCACCAACGGCTCGTGGTCGTGCAGGGCGGTGATGAGGGCCTCAATGCTTTCCTTGCTTGTGTTGCCAGAATTGCCTAATGCGACCGCCGCGTTCCGCAGGTAGCCGCGGCGCTTGGTGCGCTTTACAGCGCTCCCCTTGAATTTGCGGTTGAATTCCTGCGGTGTGAGGCGCAGTTCCTCGCTGAGGATGGGGCGCGGCACGCCCGCACGCGGCGCGAAGGCGGGGTTTCCTTCTTCCGGCGGGCGGCGGTTCCACGGGCAGACGGTTTGGCAGATGTCGCAGCCGAACACCCAGTTGCCAATTGGTTCTCGCAATTCTGAGGGAACTGCGCCGCGATGCTCAATTGTGAGGTATGAAATGCACAAGTTTGCGTCAACGGTGCGGTTCGGCAGGATTGCATGGGTGGGGCAAGCGTCAATGCAACGGGTGCATGAGCCGCATAAGTCAGCGCTGAACGGCTCATCCGGCTCCAGCGGCAGGCCAAGCAGGATTTCTGCCAAAAACAGGTAACTGCCGAGTTGGGGGTTGATTAGCAAGCCGTTTTTGCCCAGCCAGCCCAAGCCGCCGCGCACGGCAATGTCCCTTTCAAGGATTGGCCCGGTGTCGGTGTAATAGCGGTTGGGAATTGAGCGCCCGACTTTGCCTTCAATGAACTTTACAAGTTCGCGCATCCAGCGCACGAGCACATCGTGGTAATCATCGCCCCAAGCGTAGGAGGCCACCTTGCCGCGAGGCTTTTCATCTTGCGCTTTTTTGTCGGTTTGCTTGTAGTAGCGCACTGCCAAAGTGATGATGGATTGGCATTCGGGCAAAATCAAGCGCGGATTGCCGCGCCGTTGCACATTCTCCGGCCGCGCCATGTATCCCATTTCGGCATGGTGGCCTGCTTCCAGCCATGAGAGGTAGCGCGCGTAGCCCTCTTCCGGTGCTTCGCAGGGCGCGATTCCCACCAAATCAAACCCCAAACTGCGGGCGTATGCTTTTATTTCCGCTTTTAGCGCTCTCAATTCAGTTGGGGCTTTCATCGGCTGGCCTCGTTTTCCTTCCAAGGCGCGGTGTACCACCGCAGGTATTCTTCAACATGCCCCGACCAGTATTTTTCGTTGTGCATGCCTTGGTTCAGATGCCATTCATGCGGTATGCCGTTGGGGGTGAGCACCTCTTTTTCAAACCAAACTGCTGAGTCCATTATTTCAGGGGTGTCTTTGTTGCCAATGTCCATGTAGATGCGCGGCCATTTTCCATAGGGAATGGAAAACAGCCAGCGTTTTACGCTGTTTACATCCGACCAAAAGACGGGGGGACTGTGAGCGCCGATACTGCCGAACAGGTCCCAGCGTTGCAAGCCGAAATGGATTGCCCACGCGGCGCCGCGCGAAAGGCCGCCAATTGCCCGGTAGCGCCTTTCGCGACGCGTGCGGAAAGTGTTATCCACCCACGGCATTAGAGTTCGCAAAAATGCTTCGTCAAAGCCGGTTTTGGGTGGATCTTTCCAGACGAGTTCGCGCGGCATAACGATTATGAACGGCGGTGCTTCGCCCGCGGCTATTAACCTATCGGCGGTTCTGGTTGCGCCGAGCCTCACCCATTGTTGCTGTGAGTAGCCTTGCCCGTGCAAAAGGTAAAGCACGGGGTAGGTTTGGTTTTTGTGCTCATGGTAGCATGGCGGCAGGTAAACCAGCACTGCCATGGGGGTTGGGAGGGCTTTGTCGGGCAGCCAGCCTGCTTGGATTGTGCCGGGCTTTTGCAGGCAGGCGGGGGGAGGTGGTGAGGTCGGAGTTGGGGTGACGGTTGGGGGGTGTGGTGTGCTTGTCGCAGAAGAGGCGTTGTGGAAGGCTATTGTGTGTGAGGCAGGCGCTGGCGCGGAAAATCTGGGTGTGGCTGGCGCGGTAGGCGTGTGTGGGGCGGCATGTTCGCCGTTCCCAAGCACACATGCGCTCAATAAAAACAGCCCTATGGCGCAACATAGGGCTAACTTGATGAATTCCCTCGGCTTTTTCACCGACTGCTCCAAAGTCGCTTTTGTTTTTGCCGTTGTGGGCATTGGCGGCGCTTCAGCGCACGCGGCGTTTCCATTCTTCCTTGAGTTGCAATTGCTTAGGGCTTGCTCCGGATGGCAAAAGCAGAAAGTCGGTCAGCAAGCGGTTGAACTTGCTCGGCTCATCCAGCATTGGAAAGTGGCCTGAGGATTCAAAGGTGATTTGGTGCACGTTCTCAGGCCATGTTTCCATGATAGCGCTTGTCGGCGCGCTTATCAGCGGGTCGTTGCGCCCGTGCACCAGCAGAGTTGGAATTGTCATAGCCCGCATGTGGGAAAACAAGCGTTGCTCGGTGAAATCTTTTGCACTTTTTGCAATTGCCTCCGGGTGGGCTTTGGGGGCTTCTAATCGCGCGGCTTTTGTATTTATGCTGGGTTTGAGCAACCATTCGGCCAGTTTAGAAGGGGAATCGCTGAAAAGGCGTGGGTTTATCGCTTTTTCATCGCTTGGCAGGCCGATAAGCATCATCCGGTCTACTGCGGGGGGGTAGCGCAGGCCGAAAATTAGGCTAACGATAGCCCCAAGACCGTGGCCTATTAGCACCACTTTGGCAATACCGAGTTCTTCAAGAAAGGCGGCCAGCAGGTGTGTTTGCGAATCCAGCCCGAAGAAATTTGTGTCCTTATCGCTGTCGCCAAAGCCCCAAAAGTCAAGGGCATACGCACGGTAGCGCATGGAGGCGTGTTGCATGGCCGGAATCCAATACCTCCACGAGCCAACCCAGCCGTGCAGGAATACCACTGGCCTCCCGCGGCCGAGGACTTCGTAATGTACTATTCTGTCTTGGATTATTATGGCACTCATCGCGCGCCTGCGAAGTATTAGGTGTAGGAGTTACGCAGTTCTCCTCCTTCATGTCGCCGCGAGGCGGTCGTAGACCGCTGAAGCGGTCTCCTCCATCATCTGGGGGATGGCTTCGCCGCCTACGGCGGCTCGCCATGACATGAAAACGAGCGTTTCTATGAGTAACTGCGTAAGCCCTAAGGTGTTGTCGTTGGTTTTATGCCGATTGCAAAATTTCCTGAACGCGGCTTATCAATTCGTCCGGCGAAAAGGGTTTGAGGATGTAGGCAATTGCGCCCGCGGCCAACCCTTCTTGCACTTCGCTTTCTTGCCCCTTGGCAGAAAGGAACACTACCGGCACGCTGGCCGTTTCCGGATTGTCTTTCAACGCGCGGCAGGCTTCATATCCGCTCATTTTGGGCATCCTCACATCCATTAGCACCAGATCCGGACGCTCTTTTTCCACTGCTTGCACTGCTTCTACGCCGTTGGCGGTGGCGATTACTTGATGGCCCGCGAATTGCAGTGTGAAAGTGATGAGGTCGCGGATATCGGGTTCGTCTTCGGCAATTACGATTTTAGCCATTTGCTACTCCTCGGATGGTGGCGCATAGTGTTGTGTTTCGTCATTGTTTTCGCCTTTGACCGGCAGTTTGAAGGAGAACGTGCTTCCTTTGCCGGGGATTCCTTCGCTGCTGAGCCAAATCTCACCGTTGTGCATTTCAACCAATGTTTTCACAATTGAGAGGCCAAGGCCAGTGCCTGCCGATGCCATTACCAGTGGGTTTTCGCCTCGGTAAAAACGTTCAAAGACACGCTCTTGTTCCTCGGGTGGAATCCCTATGCCGGTGTCAATCACGTCCACTTGGATTTCGGCCTCATTGAGCGGGTATGCCCGCACTGTTATTTTGCCGCCTTCGGAGGTGTAGCGGTAGGCGTTTTCCACCAAGTTTTCAACAACTTGCCGGATGCGCTCACGGTCGGCGTAGATGTGAGGGAGGTCAGGAGCAATTTCTACTTCAAAATTCATGGGGCGGTTTTCATCTTTGGCGATTCGCTTTACTTCGGCAACTACTTCTTGGATGAGTTTGCCAAGGTCAATTTCTTCTTTGATAAGCGAGATATGCCCTGCTTCAATGCGCGAAATGTCAAGCAAGTCGCTCACTAACAGGTTGAGGCGCTCGGTGTTGGATTTGACGGTGTTTAGGAATTGCCTTTGTTGTTCGGTGAGCGGCCCGGCTGCGCCCATTAGCAAAATGTCCACATAGCCTTTGATGGCCGTCATCGGGGTGCGCAGTTCGTGTGACACAGTGGCGACGAATTCAGATTTCAGGCGGTCAACCTCAACTTGGTGGGTGATGTCGCGGAAAACGGAAACCGTGCCCAAGAATTCGTTGTGTGAGAAAACCGGCGCAAGGTGTACTGAAATTACACGCCCGTCTTCCATCTCTATTTGCTCTTCGTAAGTTATGCCCTCGGCGCTCATTTCGGGGTTTTCAGACCACATATGGATGGTTTCCATCCACTGCCGGCCTGCCGCGCCGAAAAAGCCTACAAAGTGTGCAAGCGGCTGACCGATGGCTTTTTCGGCCGGGATTCCTAAAATGCGGCTTGCAGAGGGGTTGAAAAGGGTTATTTTGTTGCGTTTGTCGGTTACCACTACGCCGTCGGCAATTGCTTCAAGGATTGCTTTTGCCCGCCGGGCTTCAATTTCTTGTGCGCGCGCCATTCGCCCCAAGTGCTCCGCTTGCTCGTTTACCAAGCGGAAAATTTCCGATTGGTTGATGGTGATTGCCATTTGTTTGGCCGTTGCCATTGCCAAATCCAAATGGTATTCGGTGAAGTGGTCGGGCTCTTCGTGGAAAATCATCAGCGCGCCGAGCACCTCTTCGCCAAAAATCAGCGGGACGCAGATGGCGCTACGGTGTTGTAGTTCTTCACCTTCAAGCCCTTTTCGCCAGCGTGGGTCGGCTTGTAAATCGCCTATCAGGATGGGCTGGCGGTGCGTGATGACCCAGCCCGCGAGGGAATCGGTTGCGGAGATGTTGGTAGGCCTTCCGCCGAGCGGCAACCGGCCGGATTTGCCGTAGGCGGCGCGCAGGAAGAGCGTTTTTTCTCCCGGGCGGGCGAGCAAAATGCTACTGTGGTCAGCCGAAAGGCTTTCGTTCAGCAGTGCCAGCGTGCGGTTTAGTACTTGGTCTAAGTCCAGACTGGCGGCCAGTTCGCCGATGATTTTAAGGAGGGTTTGGGAGCGGTGATGCTCGCGCTGAAGTTCGGCTGTGCGCTCTTCCACGCGGCGCTCCAATTCTTCGGAGAATCGGCGCGTCTCTTCGTATAGCCGAGCGTTTTGGAGGGCAACTGCGGCTTGGTTTGCCAATGTCTTCACAAGTTCCAACTCATCGGCGTCTACTTCTTCCTCTTCGCCAGTCAGCAACACCATCACTCCCATCAGGCTTTGCCCTGCGATCATGGGCACCAAGGTGGCGCTTTTTGCCTTGTGGGCGGCAATTAGTGGGTGCAACGGTGCCAATTCCTCATCGTCAAGTGCGTTTTTGGCTCTGTAGATGCCGCCGGATTCCCGCAGGTGTTCCCAAAGCGGTGCTTCCGCGGGGATTTCCGATGCGTTTTCGGTTTTAGCGCTTTCGGGGAATTCGGCGACGACGGTAGGTTTGCTTTCGTGCCACAGCAGGGTTATTACTTTGCCTTTGCCGAGTGCTTCGTGCAGGCGCTCAGCGGTGTAGCGGGCAATGTATTGGGGGTCTAAAGAGGTTGCGAGGTTGGAAGTTACTTGGTAAACAAGAGCAAGCCTGCGCGTCCGTTCGTCTAATTCGTTGGTGCGGCGGAGGGTTTCTTCGTGGAGCCGGGCGTTTTCAAGCGCGGCGGCGGCTTGTGCGGCAAACGTTTCTGCCGTTTCTACCCAGTCTGCTGTGAAGAACCGCGCTTTGTCTTTTTCCAGCGCTATTACGCCCAGCACTTTTTCTTTGAGCACCAGCGGGATGCCGAGCCATGAGCGGTAGGGTATCGGTTGCGCTTGGGGGAAGCGCGGGTCTTTGGTTATGTCGTCCACAACCAAAGGCCGTTTGTCTCTGAGCATTTCTTGAAACAGGGCGCTGTCTTCCACATTTGTGGAGATGCCGATGATTTCCTGAGCGTTTTCAAAGCCACGCGCATCATGCACCGTCAGCCGGTTGCCTTCAAGCAGCCACAGCGTGCCGCGATCGTAAGGCAGTACTTGGGCTAATTGGTCAAGCAGCGATTTTGCCACTTCTTCGTATGAAAGGATGTGGGCAGTTATGTTGGTAGATACTTTTGCAAGCGCTTGCAACTGAGAGGCGCGGCGCTCGGCTGTGTTGAGCAACCGGGCGTTTTCTAATGCCAAAGCCGTCTGCTGGGTTAGCGAAAGTACCAGTTTTTCGTCCTCGGCGGTGAAAGCCGAAGCCGTGTTGAAATTGTCCAGCACAATCACGCCGAGCGAGTTTTCGCCGGAGCGTATGGGCACCATCATGCTGGAGACCGGCAGGCGCTCGGCCGTGGCCGTCCGGTAACGCAGCAGGTTGTCGGCGTCAAATGGGTAGGCGGAGGCAAAGTCCAGTTCGTCTATTATCCTGCTGCGCCCTTCAAACATTACTTTTGCGGGCAGGCTTTCTTTGGGCAGGACGATGTTTTTTATTTCATCGGAACGCGCATAGCCTGTTGCCACAACCGGCTTTAGGATTTCTTCTTCCGGTTGCCATAGCGCTACAAAGCCGGCGTGCACGTTTTGCAGGACGCCAAGGGTGCTGTGGAGCAACGTGTTGAGGATGCGTTCTGGGTCTAAAACGCCGAGTTGACTGCTAAATTCCAAAAGCAAGGCGGCTTCGCGCAGTCGCCGTTCGGTGCGTGCCAGCATGGTTAGGTTGTCAAGCGTTATACCTACTTGGCGGCTTATCAGTTGGAAGATCGCGCTTTCATCCTCTGAAAATTCAAGCAAAGGTGTGCACGAGCCCGCCATTACTACATGGCTGATAACCTTTTGGTTTGTTGTCTCTTCCCCGGCTTGTTCGGTGTGAATTGGGAAAGCAACAAATCCCTTGATTTCAAGCCTCTCCAGTAGCGGTGAATTTGCCCATTTGTTGTTGCGCTGGATATCGGGTTCTATGATTACTTCGCCCTTGCGTGCAACTTCGGAAAGGGGATTGCGCTGCCCAAGCAGAATTTCTATCTTTAGGTCGGTGGGCAAATCGCCAAAGGCTTGTTCAAGGTGCAGGCCTTCTTTGGTGCCGGCGGCCGGAGCGGCAATTAGCAAATAGTTGAACCCAAATTGTTCTATCAATTGGGTGCCAAGAGCGTCTAAAACTGCTGAGCGGCTGGGCTGTTGGTTTACCAGCGCCGCGATGTTGAGCCCTTTGTGCAGACGATTTGCTCGTTGACCAAGCCGGTAGCGGTCAATCGTTTGCTGTAGGTCTTTGCGCATCCAGCGCGGTGTATCTTTTTGTGCGGTACGGAGTGCTTCGTCGGTTTGCTTTATTTGCTTTTCAAGTGCCTCTTGTCGTTTTATCAGGGCTTGCGCGGTTTGGTGTGCCTCCATCAGCCACGCTATTTGTTCGGCAAACAGGCGGATGATTTCCAACTCGGTGGCGGATGGCCGCAAGCCGTTGCGCGGTGAGTTGAAGTAAATCAGGCCAATAACCTGTCCGTTTGAAGCCCTAAGCGGCACGAGCAATAGGTCATCCTGCCGCCATGAGTTTTCTTCATCTTGGCCGAGGATTGGGTTTTTGGGTTGTGGAAGGTTCAGGTTAGAAGGCGTCGGTGGTCGCTTTTCGGCCGGGATGAAATAAACTCCCGCGCGGTTGAATTCATCTTCCAGCAACAGGCTTAGGGAATCCCAAGGGAGCGGCTCGCCGGGTTGGAAGCCAACCGAGGTTATGGCGCTGATTGTGCCTTTGCTTGGGGTGTATTCGCCCACCCAGATGGCGTCAAAGGGGGTGATCTGGTGAAGGGCACTTATGAGTTTGCTTATTGCGCCTTTGGTGTCGCTTAGTGGCTGCTCGGAGCGTAGGAAATTGCGCAGCAAAGTGAGGGCGTGTGCTTTGCTTTGCAGTGCGGCGTTTTCTTCAAGCAGGTCTTGTTGGCGCTGCGCGTTGCCGATGGCTACGGCCACGTGTTGGGCTATGAGTCGGGCAAGGTGAATGCTTTTGGTTGTAAAGTGCCTTGCTTTGTTGGAATGGAGGTGCGCTACACCGAGAATCTTGTCTTGGTATTTTAGGGGAAGCGATAGCGAAGAACGCACTCCTTCGTGGGGCGGTTGGAGCACATCGGTGCTGTAATCTTCCACGGAAAGGGGTTCCCCGCGTTCCAACGTTTCTTTATCCAGCGCCGAAAGGGCGCGCTGGCAGCCTTCATCGGCCACAAGATGCTTGATTTTGTAGTTGCCTTGCTGTTTGCGAAGCAAGAAAATTGCTCCGCACGTTGAGTTTGTTAGGGCAAGCATCTGTTTGTGGGAGTAGCGCAGCACTTCGTTTAGAGAAGAAAGCAGGCCAAGTTCGCGGCTTAAATGCGCGAGCGTGCTCAATTCTTCCACACGGCGGCGGAGGCTAATATCGCTTTCGGAAAGCAAACGTTGGCGTTCAAGTGAAAGTGCGATTTGTGCGGCTGTGGCGCTTACAAGTTTGAGATCGTTTTCGTCAAACCGTCCTTCTTGTTCGCTCAGGAAAATAAGTTCCCCGAGGCCGCCTTGCTCGGTTTTTAGGGGTACTATCAGCACAGATTTTACTTCGTGGAAATTTTGCAATAGTTCACGGTAAACTTGTGGCAAGTTTTCGTCGGTTTGGGCGTTTTTGGAAATAAGCGCCTTGCCGCTATGGGTGGCAGTGCTGGCAAAATCCGTATGTTGAGCGGAAGACTCGCCGAGTTTTTTTGCTAACTCTTTTGGAATTCCAACGAGAGAAGGCAGGTGAGGTACGAGGCGGTTACTGTCTTCATCCAATAACCGAACAGCCGCCTTTTTTACATTTAGCAAGTGGGCTAATTCTAAAATTGAGAACTTAAGGAGTTCATCTATGCTTGCCGATGAGGCGGCAAGGCTTGCTACGCGCCGCAGCGCTTCTGCTCTGCGGGCGCGCTCCCGTGCTTGTTGGAAGAGCACGGCATTTTCTAATAACGGCGCTATTTGCGAGGCCGCCAAGGCCACCACTTTCCGCTCTTCTTCGGTGAATGGCGGGCGCTCGGGCGTGTTGGCTATTTGTAAATAGCCCAGAAACTGCCGCCCTGAATGGAGGGGGTACAGCACTGTGGCATCTATGCTTGCGGCGAGGTAAAAGTTTGAGAAGCCCAAGGCTTTTATCCGCTCGTCTTCCGGGGCGTTGGCTTCAACAACAATTGGCTCTCTGTTTTGGATAATTGCTTCGGCTTTTGAGCCTGAGGCCACATGGCCGCGGTAGTTGGATATTATGCTTTCCGGCAGGCCGAGGAATGGCTTTTGTGCTACAAGGTCACGGTGGGCTTCGTCGTATAAGATTAGGCCGAGAATTTCTGCTTTTGTGAGCGGGCGGATGCTTTCCAGAATTTTTTGTACCAGTGTGCGTAGTTCTTTTGAGCCGCTTATGGCGGCGGCGAGGTCGGTGAGGCTTTGGAGTTCGCGCAGGCGTTTTTGGGTTTCGGTGAATAGGTGTGCGTTGCGCACCGATGCCCCAGCCATGTTTGCCAATAGGGTGAGAAACTCAAGTTGAATGCCAAAAAATGCGTTTGGTTCGGCCTTGCCGACTTCTATAAGGCCTATTACTTTGTCGTCTATAAGTATTGGCACGCCGAGGTAAGTGCCGCGCGGTTGATGCGGCGGGTTGGCCTTAAATTTTTCGGGTAGGTTTTGTACGTCGGGAATCAGCAGGGGCTTTTTGGTAGTGAGCACGTGCTTGGCCAACCCGCTTGTGGGCGGGTGCGGCGGGATTGTCCTTGCTTCGTACACTTTCCCCGGAGCGCCGTGGAAAACGTATGGGTGGAGTATTCCCTGTTCGTCAAGAAGTGAAATGCGTACGGCGTCGGTTTGTATTACCCTGTTGACTGCACGCGCCAAAGCGTGCATCACTTTTTCTACGTCTAATTCTTTGCTGACCGATTGCGCCAGATCGGCAAACAAATTTAGCGTTTGGATTGTTGTGCCCAGAGAAGATTTTTCTTCTTTTAGAGAGCCAAATGGCCGCAGGGCTATTAACATTGCTTTTGTGCCGTTATATGGCACGGGATAAGATGTTGCTTCTACCGGTGTGGAGCCGATGGTTAGCGTGGCTTGGCCGGGGCTGTTGCACAGTTTTAGCAGTTCTTCCTCTGGATGGGTGTGTTCAAGTATGTAGTCCAATGAAGGGAAGTCGGCCGTGCTAAGGTTGAGCATCTCGCGCGCCTGATTATCAATGTATGCTACCTTCCCCCCTTCAGTCACTATCAAAACGGCGCTATCCGACTTTGGTTCTTCTGTCGCAGGAATGGGCGTAAGAGGAGCGGTTTTTACGTTGACCGCATCCTCGGGTTTTGTAACATGAGCAAGAGCCCATGCTACTAACCACAGCCCAGCGCCGGTAGAGGCTAATGTAGTGCCCAAGACGAGCAGGTTTGTGCTATCCATGTTTTGGTGTTGTGGTTATTGTTCCAGTTGAGGGGGTAGATCTTTGCGGCGCGCTTCGGCCGCGAGTTCGGTGATTTCGCGTATGTCGGCAAATTCATATTGCGAAGGCGAGACAATTCCTATTGAAAGGCTCATCAGCGGCACTTTTTTCTCTTTGCCGTTTTCTTCAAGGGTGATATAGCCCTGTTCTCGGTCAAGGAAGGTGTAATGGCTTTTCACTTCCTCGGCAAAACGTTCTTTTAGCCGCTCGCGTATAGCCGGCGCGGCCTCTTCGGTGGTTATCACCACAAAATTTTCTTCGCCCGGGTGGCCGATGAAGTCGTCGGGCGTGCCTACTTCGTCCACCACTTCGTTCAGGAGCATGGCTGTGAAGCGGAGGACGTCGCCTGCGGCCACAAAGCCGTACACCTCGCGGAAGGCATCGTAGTAGTTGATGCGAATGTCCATCAGTGCCCAACCGCGCTGGCTGATTATTTGCCTCAGGTGGTCTTCTATGAGCCGCCCCGCGGGCAGGCCGGAGCGCGGGTCGGTTAGGCTTTCGCGTTCTGAGCGGCTAATAGCGTTTTGCACCCGCAGGCGCAGTTCTTCAATGTCAAACGGTTTGGTTATGTAGTCGTCTGCGCCGAGTTCCAACCCTTGCAAGCGGTCGCTCCGCTCGTCTTTTTGGGTGAGGAAAATGATGGGAATGTGGCTGGTGCGGGTGCTGGTGCGCAGGCGCCGGCAAACTTCGTAGCCGTCAATATCGGGTAGCATTATGTCCAGCACTATGAGGTGGGGCATGTTTTGCCGAGTTTTTTCCAAGGCTTCTTCGCCGCGCGCGGCGATGTCTACATCGTAGCCTTGGCTGCTGAAGTAAATTTTCAGCATGTTGGCGATGTCTGCATCGTCTTCAACCACTAATATGCGCGCTTTGCTCATGAGACCGACCTCCCTTTCATCTGTGACGCCGCTTTTGGGCTTGCGTCTTTATCCGGGTGATTTCTTCTTCGGTGATTGGTTTTTCAAAAGAGCGGAAGCCGCCCAGTTTGAAGCCGTGTTTGGCCGCTAATTGGGCAATTTCTTTGACTTGGTTGGTTGTAATGTGTTTGCCCACGGTGTAATCTTCAAAGCGTCCTTCCAAGGCGAGCACCATAGTTTCAGCCATGCAGGCGTATGCTTTGCCGGGCGGGAACCCGAAGTCAAAATGAAAATCCACGCGGCCGGGAACTTCCACCATGCCGCCGTCAATCACCAGCACATCGGGGCGCGCGGCCGCAACTTGGGCTGAGACGTCACGCGGCCGCGCCACATCGCATACCACGCTGCCGGGCTGTAGGTGCTCCGGCTCAACAACTGTGTCCAAAGAACTCGTTACCGTTAGCACCAATTGGGCGTTTTTTATGTCGGAAGGGTTGGTGCTAACGTGCAGAATTGCCCGCGCGCCGCTGTTTTGAATTTTGGATTTTATTTCTTCCAGCGCGGCGCGCCGCTTTCCGATTAAGTATACCTCACCTACCTCGTGCGCCAAAAGTTCGGCCGAAACGCGCCCTATTGCGCCGGTGGCACCGAGTACTGCCGCTTTGGCGTTTGGGTAGTCAATTTCCATGATACGGGCGGCTTCGCGCAACGCGTCCAATGCTATTGCAACTGTGTACGAGTCGCCTGTGGTGACCGGAATATCCAGCGCTTTGGCAATGGTTATCCCTCCATCGCCCACCACCGAGGTGAAAGCGCCCAGCCCGAGGATTTTCGCGCCCAGTTTTTCGGCCATGCGTCCGGTTTGGATGATCTTGCGGTAAACCGTCTTTTCCGGAAGTTCTAACATGCGCCTCGGGGTGAGTGGGCAGGCCACAAACCAGCCTTTTATCTCTTTGCCTGTGCTTTCAGAAGTGATGCCCGTGATTTCCGAAATGTAGACCGGCGGGAAGAAGGTGGAAAAGAAGTCTATTTGCCGCTCGGT
The DNA here is from genome assembly GCA_027023425.1 of Anaerolineales bacterium. Taxonomy (GTDB): domain Bacteria; phylum Chloroflexota; class Anaerolineae; order Anaerolineales; family DRMV01; genus JALUBW01. The sequence continues at coordinate 87,442 of JALVVL010000010.1, read as the reverse complement.
CAGTATTTTGCCGAGCAGGGGGAACTTACGACTTACGTCGCGCTTTGGGTGGATGGGGTGGATAATGAAGGCGAACGTATCCATAGGCCGTGGGATGCGGGTGGCTTGTCCACAGATTGACACAGATTTGCACCGATTGAGGAGGAAAACCACAGAGAACACAGAAATTTACAGAGAACACAGAAAGAGGGGTTTAGGGATTTAGGTACTGAGGGATTGGGGCGTTGAGTCGTTGGGTCGTGGGTGGAGTAGAAAACCACAGAGGACACAGAAACACCACAGAAAACACAGAAAAAATCTGTGCTAATCTGTGTAATCTGTGGTTTTTATCCTTGGCGACCTTGGCGTCTCTGCTTCCTCTGTGTTTCTGCGTTACCCTTGGCGTCCTTGGCGTTAACCTCTGCGTTACCACTTCTGCTCAGATTTTTCGCCCGGGCGAGGGTATAGCCGCGGATGGCGTTCACCGCCACGCAAGTGGTGATGGTCGCTCTGCTCGTAGGTTACGTCTTTGGTGATCACTTTTTCCTTGCGGGAGGCCACCAGCACAACATCCGATTCAATTGTGCGCGCGGGGAAAATGATCAACCCCGAGCCCAAACGACAGTTGTGCCCCACACAGCCGCCCAGCACAGGTCGGTTTGAGTCTTTTAGGTTGCCGTAGCCGTCGCGAGCCTTTATCGGCGCCGAGAGTAGGTTGAAGTCGGTGAATGTTGTGCCTGCGCCGATGAAAGTGTTGCGCCCTATCACGCACATTTGGAGGCAGGCGTTTTGCGCTACCATGCTGTTATCCATGAACGTGGTCATAAACAGCGCGGCGCGGAATGGTAGAAACGCACCGTCCCCTACCACCGAGAGCATGAGTTGGCATCCTTGGGAAATGTTTACATTGTTGCCAATGATGCAGTTGTCAATTACCGCGCCTGCGCCGATGGTTACGTTGTCGCCTATTATGGTAGGGCCGTGTATTACCGCTGTCGGGTCAATTACCACGTTGTGCCCCACTTGCACAAGTTCGGAAGATTCCAACACTTGTTTGCCCTCGTACATTGCTTTGGCGAGTATTTTGAGTTTGAAGAAAGGGTCGGCTTTTAGGCGCTCTTCAAAGCGCGCTCCGCGCGCAAAAAGCCCAAAAACAACATCGGCTATGAAAATGTGCACCCAAGAATCTATCGCAAGCATGGCGCGCAGCGGCACTTGAAAGACTAAGTCGCCTTCCTCGGAGGCCATGTAGGTTGGCACGTGATAGTAGCCGATTTCGCGCGCCTGCAAGTCTATTGGCAACGGCACAGGTTCTTCATCGGTGGCCGTACCTTCGGGGTAGTACCACAAATCCGCCAAATAAAGGTCGCCGTAAGGGGTGTAGGAAGTAGAAAGTGGCAAGGCGTGCTCGCGAAACGCCGGATCGTCGGCAAAAAAGGCCGCTTGTACGGGTTGTTGCCGGCGTTGTGCCCTTTCTAAAAATTCCTTTATGTAAAATTCATCAAAGAAAAGGTTGTCACGATAGACTATTGTTTCTTCCTTTACTGGCGGTAGTTGTTGACCGTAACGGATTTCAATTTCGCGATCTACGTAGGGGGTAAGGACGTCGCGCTGGGCGAGCCAAAGCGGCTTGTTTTGAATGCGTAGATCGCGCGCCGGTTCGTTGAAGGGGATTATGTGTCTATCGTCGTGGAGAATAATTTTTAGCATTTGGCACTTTGGGCTGCCGGGATAGGAAGGTGAAAACGGCTGTCTGCCGGTTTCTCTGGGGCGGAGCGTTCACCAGTTTGCATTTGCTTATGTGCGGTGGGGCGTATTGGGCATTTGCTTCAGCGGCAATTGTATGCTTGCGGAGGAACTGCATTGTGCGGCTGCATCGGCCCTACAGATGAATACGTATCACCGCCGCGCCGTTCTCCGCGCCTGTGAAGGTGGGCCGCAGTTGGCCGCCACTGGCCCAATATGTTGTTTCTTGAAAAAGCCCCGCCCAAAATGCCGCCATTTCCGAAGCGGAGGCTGGAAGTTTTACCTCAAGTGAGCGGGTTTTGAGTGTCACTTGCGGAGCGGCATTTTGCAGGAACGATAGGGCTTCGGCCATTCTCCGAGCAGTTTTTAGTATTTTTTGGCTTCTGGGTGCAAGCCGCTCTGTAGCGTGGGTGTTTGCACATACCCACGGTAACAAATTCCGTGCAAGAGACCTGCCAAGCCGCAAGAGCAAGCCGTCTGCCGCTTGTGCTCCGTATTTTCGTCTGATGCGGGTTATGGTGCTGAGTAAGCCTGCGTGGGTAAAACTTTCGTCCTCTTTTGCTTCGCCGAGTATTTCGGCAAGGCTTTGTTGCCAGGCGTGTTGCAATTCTTCAGCCGGAATGTTTTGTTGGGGCAGTGGCTCATTCATCGTAAAAGATGTGAGGTATTGAGAGCAGTTTTTCCTTGTCGGCGTACAGAAATTGTTTTAGGTCGGCGCGGAACTTTTCAGGTTCGTCCAGCATTACAAAGTGGCCGGCGTTGCTGTACCTTTTGATAATTGCGTGCGGCAAGTTTTGCTTTAGGGTTATCCACTGGTTGGGGTCTACTATCACATCTTTATCGCCGTACATGCCCATTGTGGGTACTTGAATTTTCTTTAGCATTGGGCGCAGGTCGGTGTTGCGCAAAGTAGAGATGCTTTGTAGGAATGAATCCAGTGTGGTTTGGGAAAGATCGCGATTTATCATTTGCGACCAGCGTGGGTCTTCGCTTATCAACGGGGCTGTAATCTTCAGCCCCAGTTTGAGCAAGCCCATGTTTTTGTATACCATGAATGCTATCGGTTTGTATCCAGCCAGTTTTAGTGCGAGTGCAAGTGAGGAGCCGGTTATTGGCGAGCCGATCACCACTACTTGATGCACTCTGTGGGGGTATTTGATCGCTACACTTAGCGCGACCGTTCCGCCCATGCTGTGGCCTACAAGTGGTGCGCTTGGGATGCCGAGCCGTTCCATGAATTGATCTACAAGGCTCACAAAGTCGTTTACGGCGTAGGATTCTCGCTTTTTGCCCGATTCTCCAAACCCCCAAAAGTCTATGGCGTAGGTGCGGTAAAACTGGCCGAGGTAGGTCATGGTTTCTTGCCAAACTCCCCATGAGCCTAACCAGCCATGCAGCAAGATAACCGGCTTGCCGCGGCCGAAAACTTCGTAGTGCACTACGCCTTGGTCGGTTGTAATTGAGGACACGGTTCTGCCCTGTGTTTTATTGGGATGAGTTTTTCTCTACTTCTTCTAAGATGCTGAACAGGAGTTCCAGCAAGACTTTTTTGACCGATTCTTTGTCGGTTGCTACGCAGGGTAGGATTTTTACATTGTCGGGGAGGCGTAAGGCGATTCGCATATCTTCCACGTCCCATGCGTCTTCCAAATCTTGCTTGTTGGCGGCTACCACATAGGGTGTTGGAGCATAGGCGCGGAAAGTTTCAAGTATGCTGCGGGCTTCGCGGAAGGTTTCGGGGCGGGTGCTATCTACCATTACTATGAACCCCAACATGCCTTCCGAAAGGATTTCCCACATGAAGTCAAAGCGGCGTTGGCCGGGGGTGCCGAACAGGTAGAGCACAAGGTCTTCGTCAACTGTAATGCGGCCAAAATCCATTGCTACTGTGGTGGTGTTTTTTATTTTTTCGGCCTCAGAGGTGATTTTGCGCTCGGTGGATACTACATCTATTTCGCTAACGCTTTGGATGAATGCCGATTTGCCAGAATTGAAGGGGCCTGTTACCACGATTTTTACTGTTTGCATGTTTTATTCCTCGGCATAGGGGGTTCAGGGCGGCTATAACCCGCGTATTCGTGCAATGAGCCGGTTGACGAGGGACTTTTGTTCTTCTTTACTTTTGCCTTCTAAGGCAGTGTGAATTGGTTTGGGAACGGTTTGGCCTTCTGGCCTTACCAATTCAACCAGCCCGGCTTGGAGGAGGCTGTACACTATGCGCCTAATTTCCAAATCGGTCATTTTTGTGGCGCGCGCTATTTGGCGGATGGTGTTGCGCGGGTTTATGTAAGATACTACTCGCCATTCTTCTACGCTCAGGTTCAACTTTCGCAGGTCTGTGCCGGGGCGCTCGGTGAATTTGAGCGCCATATCCAGATTCGGAATTTCGTCTTGCAGTTTTTCCCATTCACGCAGGCGGCGCGCGCCTTCTATTATCAGATTGCCCAGCCCTATTTTGGTGAGGATTTTGCCGTTTGGCGGTGCGGCGTGAGCGTCAAACACAAATAGACCTTCAGCCCATGCAAATAGGCGCTGCATTGTGCTCAGGTAATGGGATTGCACGCTGGCGAGTATGTCTTCTTGGGTCAAATAGCCAGCATTGATGAGGAGCAAGCCCAGTGCTTTGTCGTTGAGGTGGCCGGCGCGACTTTTGAGGGTGCGGTATTGAGCGCGGGTTATTTTTTTATCCCGATAGAGAATTGTGGCTAAATCATCGGGTTCGTTATCCATATGTGCATAAGCAAGTTTGCCTTCGCGGAAGTAAGCGTTCGCGGTGGTTTCACCTTTTACCTTCAAGGCGCCGGTTTTGTGCGCCAAGTGTATCAGGTTTAGCAGCTGCGTAACAGAAAAGTCGCGCAAGTTTCCTTTGAGTGCCATTTGGCTTTCCTGATGTGGGGATGCGCTTGCTTTTTATGGCAGTGTTGTAGATTGAAGTGATTATACTTGTAACCTAAGGCGGCGTCAAACACGCACGACTCGCGGGCTGTGCTGTGTGCTCGGTGGGGGGGTCATTCCTTCACCGCTATCAAGAAATGATAGGCACCTTCGTCCGGCCATGGCTCTTCGTAGTGCTTGCGCAATATCGGCTCAAGCGGTTTGGTAATTGCCGGATGGATTACCCATTTGCCGAATAGCCGCTTTGTGATCCACATCGGCAGGGCTATGTAGTGACACAGGTCAAAAGTGTGGTGTGCTTTTTGGGAGAAGTAGTACTTCTGTTCAATCACTTTGAAGCCGAGGCTTTCTAATTTTTCCTTCCACACTTCGGGCGAGTAGGTGTGGTAGTGTTTTGAGATTTTATTGAAGAAGTTGCCGTATGCGTTTGCGAGGAATTTGAGGCCGATTTTGCGGAAGATCGTGCTTCCAAGTAAGTATTCGGCGAAATGTTGGCTGGGTACGGTGGTGGCAAACGTCCCGCCCGGCGCGAGCACGCGGTGAATTTCGTGCAGGGTGGCGTTTAGGTCGGGAATGTGTTCAATTACGCAGTTGCTGACCACGGTGTTGAAAGAGGCGTCGGCAAATGGCATATCGGTTGCGCTGGCTAATACCAAATTCCGGTAAACGCCTTTTCTGCCTGCGGCTTCACGCAGGTCGCGTTCAAGCACGTCAATTCCCACGTCTATTGGTTCATCGTATGCAATTGAGGCAAAGTGGCCGTCACCCACTCCGAGGTCTAAGACCGGATGCTTGAACGGCACTTTGCTCATCAATTTTGCTTCCACCGAGCGCAGTATTGCTCGGTGTGGGCCCATGGATTCAAGGTGCAATTTGAGGAAATCTTTTTCCGGCGCCATGTGCTTTCTCCCGATAGGTCGGTAGGAAAACGTAACTGCTCAGCATTGGCCGTAGGCCAACACTGAGCAGTTTTGTTTGAGAGAGGTTTTTGGCAATGTCTGTCTTCACGAGGAGCAGGTTTTTTAGCCCAAGTATTCTCTTAGTTGGCGGCGTATGTCGGGGTGGCGTAGGCGGCTGAGGGCTTGGGCTTCAATTTGGCGCACGCGCTCGCGCGTCACGCCCATTTTGCGTCCCACTTCCTCCAGCGTATACGCCTGCCCATCCAATAGGCCGTAGCGCAACTGCAAAATGCGGACTTCGCGCGGCGGCAATGTGTTCAAAATGCTTTCCAAATGCTCGCGCAGCAGGTTTTGCGTTGCCGCCTCGTCGGGGGCGGGGGTATCTTTGTCTTCAATAAAATCGCCCAGCACCGAATCTTCTTCGTCATCGGTGGGCATTTCAAGCGAAAGTGGCCGCCGCGCTACCTTTATCATGTATTCCACTTTTTTGGGCGGCACGCCCAGTTCTTCGGCGAGTTCCTCAATTTCAGGGGTGCGCCCCAGTTTTTGGGTGAGGTGGTGTTGGACGCGCAGGAGTTTGTTGATTTGGTCGCCCATGTGGACTGGGACGCGGATGGTGCGCCCTTGATCGGCTATGGCGCGTGTCACCGCTTGCCGTATCCACCACGTGGCGTAGGTGCTGAATTTGTGGCCGCGGCGGTAGTCAAATTTTTTGATGGCGCGTATTAGCCCGATGTTGCCTTCTTGGATGAGGTCAAGGAAGGGCACGCCGCGCCCCATGTACTTTTTCGCCACACTGATGACCAAACGCGAGTTGGCGGTTATCAGATGTTCGCGCGCCTTCCACCCGTCTTCAATCAAGCGGCGCAGTTCCTCGCGGCGTTTGGGGTCTGAAACGCCCTGAGCGAGTTCGGCGCGCGCTGCCCGCCCGGCCTCAATCCGTTTTGCCAAATCAACCTCTTCCTCCGCGGTCAAAAGCGGTATCCGCCCCACCTCTTTCAAGTAGAGGCCTATCATGTCGTCGGTGTCTATGTTGGCGAGGTAATCTTCTTCGTCTTGCTGGCTGCGTTCTTCCTCTTCTTCCTCGGCCTCTGCTTCACTTTCCAGTTCTTCATCGCTGGGCGATTCTACAATGTCGTCTTCAAGGTACGGAATCCCTGCACTCAATAGGGCGGCAAATGCTTCCTCTAACTGGTCAACATTTTTTTCTGCTTCGGGAAAGTAATGGAGGATGTCGTCCAGCGTTACGTAGCCTTTTTGCCGGCCCAAGTCAATTAGTTGGGCGGTAGGAGAGTATTCTTCATCAAAATCATGCAACAAAATTTCTTCGTCCATCATTTTCTTCACTCTCCCGGCTTGAATTTATAAAGGCCGGACAGTTGAAACCGTCACAGCCTTGTTAGCGCCGTTGCAATCAAAGATGCTATTTTACCGCAACGGCATTTCCAGAATACAACTTTTAAGGTCAAAAATCAACCCCTTTGCCGAATTAATACGAATTGTTAACGTTTTCTAATCTCTGGGCAAAGGCGCGGTTTATGGAAAGTGGACTTCTGCTCACGTCGCGGCGAAGTGTGTCCCTTCCCTTACAGGACAGGTAGGCACTTGCCTTTTTCGGCTATAATGGGAAGGCCGCCAGTTTATACGCCCTTTTTGGAGAACAAAAATGAAAAACGTCTTTCCGTCTCCTCATCCGTTGGTAGCACATAAACTTACCCTGTTGCGCGATAAGCGCACTGATCCTAAAACTTTCCGTGAACTCATCCGCGAGATTGCGACTTTGCTCACCTACGAGGCCACCGCCGACCTGCCAACCCGCCCAAAGCCCATAGAGACGCCGCTCGCGCCGATGACCGGTTCGGAGGTGAGCGACATAATCGGCTTAGTGCCGATTTTGCGCGCCGGCTTGGGCATGGTTGAGGGTGTTTGGAATTTGCTCCCGGGCGCTCAGGTGTGGCACATTGGGCTGTACCGCGACGAGCGTACCCTCCGTCCGGTTGAATACTACAACAAACTGCCCGTCGCCCCAACCGTGACGCTGTGCTTGGTGCTTGACCCCATGCTTGCCACTGGCGGCTCAGCCGTTGCGACGGTTGACATCCTCAAGCGCTGGGGCGTAAAGCGCATCAAGTTTATGGGCATTATCGGCGCGCCCGAAGGCATTGCTCTGATGCAGAAGCACCATCCTGATGTGCCGATACACCTTGCGGCGATTGATGAGGGGTTGAACGAAAACGGCTACATCCTGCCCGGCCTCGGCGACGCAGGCGATCGGCAGTTTGGCACGGGCTGAGGCATTTATGGCGTTCCTGCTTGCATCACTGCCGATTTTGGTGATTTTGGCGTTGATGATCGGCAAGCGATGGGGAGCGTCGCGCGCTGGCGGCGCAGGCTACCTCACCGCGCTCATCATCGCTTGGGCTTATTTTGGGGCTGGGCCGCGCGTGCTCGCCTACGCCCATGCGAAGGCGCTCTTTCTCACCCTTGACGTGTTGCTCATCGTTTGGGCGGCTTTTCTGCTCTACCGTGTTGCCGATGAAGCGGGTGCAATCGCTGTCATCGGGCGCGCCCTGCCCCGGCTGACCGATAACCGCGGCATGCAGGCGCTTTTGCTCGGCTGGGCGTTTGCGTCCTTCTTGCAAGGCGTGGGCGGGTTTGGGGTTCCAGTTGCCGTTACCGCACCGCTTTTGGTTGGGCTGGGCTTTTCGCCGCTTGAAGCGGTTGTAATTCCCTCGGTTGGGCACTCATGGGCAGTCAGTTTTGGCTCGCTGGCTACCTCTTTCCAAGCGTTGATGGCGGCTACTGGGGTTTCAGGCGTGCTGCTTGCCCCGCCCACGGCGGCTTTTCTCGGCATTGCAGGTTTGCTGGTCGGCGGAATGGTTGCCCACGCCGCGGCCGGCTGGGATGGCGTCTGGCGGCTTTGGCCTGCGGTGTTGGTGATGGGCGTTGCTATGAGCGTCGCCCAATTTTTGGTCGCCACCAACCGCATGTGGAACATCGCCGCGCTGGGTGGGGGCATCACGGGTTTGGCCGTGGGCGTGTTCATTGCTCCCCGTTGGCGGCAAAACCATGCTGGGGAAAGGGCTTCTGCCGATGGCGCAAAAGTGCTTTTGATTGCGCTTTCGGGCTACCTTGCGCTGGTGGTCATTACTCTGACGGTGCAGTTAGTGCACCCCGTGCGTGCGTTTCTGGAAAGTTTGCTGGTGATTCAGGTGCCCTTCCCTGAACTGAGGACGGCGCGCGGCTTCGTCACCCCCGCAGGGATGGGGCGCAAAATTCCCCTGTTTAGACACGCCGGCGCGGTGTTGTTCTATTCTGCTGCGGTGGCTTACCTTTTCTACCGGCGCGCCGGCTGGTACAAAGTGGGCGCGCTAAAGCGCATAGTCGGCGGCACGGTGCAGCGCGTGATGGGCTCCAGCGTTGGCATTGCGTCAATGGTTGCAATGGCAATGGTGATGCAACATGCCGGAATGACCGAAACGCTGGCGCGCGGGTTGGCTTCTGCGGTTGGAAGGGCGTATCCGCTGATGGCGCCGTGGGTTGGCGCTTTGGGGGCTTTTATGACGGGCAGCAATACCAATTCCAACGTGGTGTTCGCGGCGTTGCAAATGCGCACTGCCCAACTGCTGGGCTATGCCGTGCCGGTGATTTTGGCGGCGCAAAGCGCAGGTGGGGCGCTTGCGTCGGTTATTGCCCCAACCAAAGTGGTGGTTGGAGCAAGCACAACCGGCATGGCGGGCAAAGAGGGCGATGTGATGGCGGCGCTCGGCGCTTACGTTGTGATTTTGATAGCCCTTGTTAGCCTGCTCACTGTGGGGGCTCTTCTCCTTTGACGGCTACCGGAGGTTCACATGCGTCCTGAAGTCATGGAATACATCCAAGCAAACGGCACACTGCCCGCCTCGCCGAAGGAATGGCTGGAGGCGATGAACGCGGCGCGTCCTTTCACCGTTCAGGGCGTGCTTGATATTCGGTTTACCGAGGTGGGGGATGACTTTGTGGTGCTGGAAATGCCGATTACAGATGCGAGCCGCCAGCCGCTTGGACTTTTGCATGGCGGGGTTAGTTTGCTTTTGGCCGAGACGGCGGCAAGCGGCCATGCCACATGGAAAGTTGACTTGCGAGAGCGCATCCCTGTTGGGGTGGAGGTGAGCGGCTCGCACTTGCGCCCTGCCGCTGAGGGAACGGTGCAGGCAATAGGGCGCGTGGTGCAGCGCGGCCGCAATTTCATCGTCCACGAAGTTGAAATTCGCCTCAAAGAAAGCGGTGAACTGCTTTCGCTGTGCCGCGTTCGCAATTTTTACAAGCCGGTGCGTGGTTCCTAATGCATTTTCAAACAAGATCTCGGTTATTGCAAAAGGTGTGATCTATCGCTATTGTGGCAAGATCTCACCCGTCCCCCCGCTGAGCCGAGCGCCAGCACGGTGGGGGAGATCGGTTTGGCAATCTACGACCGCCTCGCGGTGACGTAAAGAGGGGAACTGCGCAACTCTTAGTCGTATTAGCCTTCACTTTTAGGCGGCCTTGCCTTGGCGAAGTAGGTTGCTGCCGGCTTCGTGTGCCTTTGCCGATTTCCATGGGGGAAGTGCTTTGGAATGTTTGCCCTTTGCTTAATTTTCAACAATTCACATGCTTGCGCCCTAATGGGTGACGTTTGTCACTCACATTTTTTTCATGGGATGTTATACTCTTAATTGCAGATGAAAATGAAGTATGTGTATAGGTGCATAAAAGGAAAGATGCGCCCATGGGTAGAAATTTAGACGAATTGAGAGAGGAAATAGCGCCTTTGCAAGCCGATTTGTGTTCGGCGTTGGCGCATCCTCAGCGGGTGGCCATACTGTGCACGCTGGCGGAGGGGCCAGCGCATGTTAGCCAATTGGCGGAACGGCTGGGCATGAGCCAGCCTACCGCCTCGCGGCATTTAAAACTGCTTCGCGAGCAGGGAATAGTAAGCGCCAAGCGTGAAGGCGTGAAAGTTTTCTACGAAGTAGCCGACCAGAGGCTGATAAGCGCTCTGGATCTGATGAGGGCAGTGCTACGGGAGCGCCTTTCGCATCATGCCAGCGTTTTGGAGGCGCGCGACACCGTGGCCGCAAAGTCCCAATCCTAATTCAAGGAGACGGCTATGAAGCAAAAATCTCTTTGGTGGTTGGGCTTGTTGGGTATTTTGCTGGTGCTAATAGTGCCAGTGGTCATTTTATGGCCTAAGCCCCAACAGCCCGCGGACAACCCTTGGGCGAACCTGCCCAAGCATCCGCCGCATGTGGATCACTCGGCAATTATCAAGGGCCCGTTCAAGAGCGGCGAGGACGTGACCAAAACCTGCCTTTCGTGTCATCCCAACGCGGCTTCGGATTTCATGCACACGACCCACTGGCGCTGGGACAGCGTGAAAGGCTATAAGGTCCCGGGCCACGATAAGCCGGTACATTTTGGTAAGTTGCATTCTTTCAACAATTTCTGCATCGGCACACGCACCAACCAGCGTGTGTGCATGAAATGCCACACCGGCTATTTCTGGGAAGAGGGCATGAGCAACCAGCAGGTTGCCGAAGACTTGAAGAAGCCGGAAGAAGTTGACTGCTTGGTCTGCCATGCCGACCCCAACCTTTACGGTCGTGGTCCCTATGGCAAGCCTGCCAAGGGCGTGAATTTGGTAGCGGCGGCTAAAAGTGTGCGCAATCCGACGCGCGATAACTGCTTGAAATGCCATGCCTTTGGCGGCGGTGGCGACAACGTCAAGCACGGCGACATCAGCAGCGCCCTATATCACCCCTCGCCCGATTTGGACGTCCACATGGGGCGCTACAACATGCAGTGCACCGACTGCCACCGCACTTCGCACCACCAAATCAAAGGCAAACTCATCAACCTCAACCCGCAGGTTGCTCCTTCTGAGCAGGTGCAATGCACCGACTGCCACAGCAACGCCCCGCACAAGGACGCCCGCTTGAACGCTCACGTGAAGTCGGTCGCTTGCCAAACTTGCCACGTGCCCGAAACGGCGGAGGAAGTCCCCACCAAAATTTATTGGGACTGGTCAACGGCTGGTCAAGACCGCCCGCAGAACCACTTCCACTACTTGAAGATCAAGGGTAGTTTCGTCTATGTCAAGAACATGATTCCTACCTACCTGTGGTTCAACGGCAATGAATCGGAGCGCTATGTGGAAGGCGACCCGATTAACCACAACGGCGTTACCTACATCAACAAGCCTGCCGGTAGCATAAACGACCCGACTGCCAAGATTTTCCCGTTCAAGGTCAACCATACCTTGCAGCCTTACGACACGGTTTATGGCTACTTGCTGGCTCCTTCCACGGCTTCGGTGCCCAATGGCTTCTGGAGCAAGTTTGATTGGGATTTGGCTTTCCGCATTGCCGCACCTTACACTGGCCTGAAGTACAGCGGGCATTTTGCCTTCACCCAAACGGTGATGTATTGGCCGCAGACCCACATGGTGCGCCCCAAGGAACAGGCGCTTCAATGTGCTGACTGCCACAGCCCGAACGGTCGCCTTGATTGGCAGGCTCTGGGTTACCCGGGTGACCCGATGAAGTGGGGCGGCCGCTTTGACGACAACCACTAACGGAGTGTAGCCATGCGACGAAAATGGATACCCTTGTTGTTGCTTACTGCGCTTGTCGCGGTCATGGCGGCTGGGTTAGCCCTGGGCGTGCATCAGGCGGTTGCGGAGGGCGAAAAGCCCGGCAGCGCCGGCGGTCAGGCTACCCCTTCACCCATGCACCCCGACTACATTTTGCTGGACGCTAACGGCGTGCCGGTCAGCGAAAGCGGTGAGCCGCTGTCTCTGGCTAAAACATGCGGCCAATGTCACGATACCGAGTTCATCACCACCCACGCCACCCACCAAAAAGCCGAGAATGTCCCCGGCTTTGCGGGGCTGACCAAAGCCTGCTATGTGTGCCACAGCGACGGCGCAAACTGGAAGGCCTACCAGCAGGCTTACGCTCAGGGTAGCAAATGGGCCGATACCGCCCTCTTGCTCGGCAGGGGCGTGGTGGAAAAGACCGACAAGGGCTGGAAGTGGAACGCCGATGCTTTCTGGCCTGATGGCCGCTTGAAGTCCGACTATGTTGACATCCACCGCCCCACAAACGCAAACTGCGCTCAGTGTCATGGCGTGGTCCACACGGATATGAAGAGCCCGCTCATCATCAACAAAGTTGGCGAGAGCGAATGGCAGACCTTCACAACCGGCGTTGTGGTTTCCCCGCAAAAAATTTCGTTTTCGGGGATGGACATAGTTGGCAAGGAAAAACTAACCTATGCGTGGGATGTGCACGCCGAGCGCGGTTTGCAATGCGTGGACTGCCACACAAGCGCAAACAGCCCGCGCGCCCGCCGCGCCTCTGAATTGCCTTCCTACCTCACCTTTGAGCCTCGCCATCCTTCCCCGGGCGAGTTCCTCAAAGAGCCGAGCCACATCCTCACCAAAGAGAATTGCGAAAGTTGCCATGACCCCGTCGCCAGCCACAAAGATTGGCTGCCGTACCTGAAACTGCACATGTCCAAGGTCGCATGCGAGACCTGCCACGTGCCTCATCTTTACGGCCCGGCGGCGGAAACGGTTGACAAGACCGTGGTCTTGCCCAACGGCGAGGAAAAGGTGGTGTACCGCGGCGTAGAAGCCACGGCGCAAGCGCCTGAGGGCGCGGACACTGCCGAGCCGTTCACCGTCTCGCATGTGGTGAAGGGCTACGAACCGGCCGTGCTCAAGCGCAACAGCGACGGTAAACTTGCTCCCTACAACCTCATCACTACCTTCCAATGGGTTTACAAGAAGGATGGCAAGGACGCACCCATCAGCGCCGATGCTGTCAAGAAGGCATGGATGCCCGACGGCAAGACCTATGCCGCCGATGTGGTGAAGGCATTTGACGCCAACAAGGACGGCAAATTGACCGCCGACGAGTTGGTGATTGATTCGCAGGCTAAAGAGCAGGTAATCGCCAAGCGGCTTGCTGACCTCGGCTTTAGCGGCGCTCACATCGTGGGCGTGGTGAAGGCTTACCCCATCCACCACGGCGTGGTGCAGAGTGACTTCGCGCTCAACAACTGCCAAGCCTGCCACGGCGAGGATTCGCGGATTGGCAAGTCGCTGGAATTGGCGGCGTTTGTGCCCGCGGGCGCTCAGGTTTCCTTCAACGATAACGACCTGAACGGCAGTGGAAAGGTTGAAGTCAAGGACGGAAAAGTCCTGTACCAGCCCTCCAACAATTTGGACAAAGTGTATGTGGCTGGTTATCACCACATTTGGTGGATTGACCTCATCGGCGTGCTCGCCTTTATCGGTACGCTCCTCGGCGTGTCCTTCCACGGTGCGCTACGGTATGTGGCGGCGAAGAAACATCACCCGCATCACGGCAAGACCCGCCGCGAATACCTCTACACCGGCGCCGAGCGCTTCTGGCACTGGACGCAGATGGCGAGCATCATTTTGCTCTTGCTCATCGGGTTAGCGATCCACGAGCCTGAGTGGTTTGGCATTGCTGGCGCCAAGTTCCGCTACTTGGTGTTCTTGCACACCGTTTTTGGCTGGATTTTGGTCATCAACTTCCTGCTGGCAATGTACTACTTCATAGCCATTGGGTACATTGGGCAGTTCATCCCCAACCCCAAAGGCTACATACAGCGGGCTATCAAGCAGGCAAAGTTCTACCTTAGCGGCATTTTCAAAGGTGAGCCTCATCCGTTTACCAAGAGTTACTGGAACAAACTGAACCCGTTGCAGCGGATGGCTTACTTTGGGCTCATCTTCTTCCTGCTACCTGTGCAGATGATAACTGGTCTCTGGCTGTGGGCAGCAAGGATATGGCCGCAAACTGTAACTCAACTGCTTGGCAGTGAAACGATGACCTACGTGGCGGCTACTCACACGCTTGACGCTTGGCTGATAGCGGCGTTTGTGGTAGGCCATGTCTACCTGACCACCACCGGGCACGGCATCTTTGACTACATCGTTGCCATGATAACCGGTTGGGAAGACGTGGAAGTGGCGGACGACACCGACGCCGAGCAGGCGTAACCGTCCCAAGGAGAGTGGACAATGTCTGAAAAGAAGTCTTGGTTTCAGAAACTGACCGAGCGTCCGCGCAAGCCATATGCCAACCCCTACATCGGCGGGGCGATACTCGGCGTTACCCTTTTCCTCTCGCTGATGTTGACGGCGAACGGCTTGGGTGCCTCGGCGATTTTCGCTCGGATAAACGGCTTTTTGGTCAACTTGGTTGCTCCATCCCATGTTGACCGAGTGCCGCAGTTGATAAAAGTGGCCGGAGGCTCGCGCAATCCCTTCAACAATTGGATCACCTTTGAGGTGACGGGGTTGATAATCGGCGCGCTAACAGCCTCAATTCTCTTCGGCCGCTTCAAGGTTGAGACCACCAAAGGCCCCCGCGTGAGCGAGAAAACCCGCTGGCTGCTTGCCTTCATCGGCGGCGCGATTTTCCTCTACGGCGCTCGGATGGCTCGCGGTTGTACTTCGGGGCAAGTTATGTCCGGCGGTGCGTCGCTCTCGGCCGGAAGTTGGTCTATTGGCTTGGTAATGTTTACCATTGCCTTTATCGTGGCCTACTTCGTGCGGAAGATTTGGAACTGAGGAGGATGCCATGTTCCCACTGGCTTCAATCAACGCTCTCGGCAAGACCGGAGTTTTCCTAATAGAGGTGTTGATAGGTTTTGCCTTTGGCTTTGGGTTGGAAATCTCCGGCTTTAGCAATTCGTATGTGCTTACGGGGCAGTTCTACTTCCGCAACGGCCGCGTAATCAAGGCAATGTTCACCGCCATTATGGTGGCAATGGTGCTCATCTTTGGGTCGGTTGCGCTGGGCATTTTGGATTACGATGTGATTTGGGTTGACCCGACTTACCTTTGGCCCGGCATAGTCGGCGGCCTGTTGATGGGCTTGGGCATAATCATCGGCGGTTACTGCCCCGGCACCTCAATTGTCTCTTCGGTTTCGCTGAAGAAGGACGCATGGTTCTTTGTGCTGGGCGGCTTGTTTGGCACTTTTCTCTTCAGCGAAACTGAGCCGCTGTTCCACTACTTCTACAACGACAGTTTCTACGGGCGTCTCACGGTGATGGATGTGTTTCATATCAGCACCGGCCTTACTGTTACCATCTTCGTAATCTTGGCCGTGCTCCTCTTCTGGCTGAACGATGTGCTGGTGCGCAAGTATGCCCGTGAGGATAGCGATCCCTTCCTGAAGCGCGGCTGGGTTGGCAGGGTCGCGATTGTGCTGGTCGCTGGTGCTTTGATTGTGTGGGCAATTTGGCCTACTTGGCAGCAGAAGTGGACGCGGGTTGCCCCCAAGAAAGCGCCGCTTCTTGAGCAGTACCAAGTGCAAATTTCTCCTGCCGAACTCTTTTCTTCGCTCCAGGACCACAAGACCAATACGGTTGTGATTGACGTGCGCGATGACTATTCTTACAACCTCTTCCACTTGAAATGGGAGCATCACATTCCCCTAAACGAATTGGAGGCTTATGCTCCCATTCTCAAGAAAGAGGTGAAGGAGGTGCCGCTGACGGTGTTTGTGTTGGTCAGCGATGATGAGGGCAAGTCCACCGAAGGCTGGAAGATTTTAGAAGCCGAAGGCGTGCCAAACGTTTACATCCTCAGCGGCGGTTTCAACAGCCTGATAATGACGTTTGGGGATGAGGATATTGAGAAAGGCTTGTGCGCGCCGGCGCCGTCTTCGGTTTCGGAGGTGGAGCGTTTGAATTATTACTTCAAGGGTGCTCTTGGAGACCGCTATCGCGCTTCTGACCTTTCTATCAATGATGAATGGGCTGAGGAAATGCTTGAAAAACTCAAGTTCAAGCCCAAGATTAAACTGCAAAAGCCTAAGGGCGTTGCTGGCGGCGGCTGTGGATAGCCTTTAGCGTTGCGCCCGGTAGCAGGCTGAGGAGACTTACCCCTCAGCCTGCTTTTTTCTCTATGCGGGTTGGGTGCTATAATGTGGATGGTAACGCCAAGAGGTTAACGCCAAGGGCGCCAAGGGACGCCAAGAACGCCAAGAGTAACGCAGAGACGCAGAGAGCGCAAAGAGAAAAACCACAGATTACACAGATTAGCACAGATTTTTTTCTGTGTTTTCTGTGGCGTTTCTGTGTCCTCTGTGGCTTTCTACTCCACCCAACGACCCACGACCTAACGACCCACGACCTAACGACCTAACGACCTAACGAATTTATTCCTTACTTGTCCGAAGAGGAGGTACCGGGTAAATGACAGCAAACTCCGACGCGGTTCGCGTTAGCAAGCGCTCTGGCTTTATGCCGCGGCCGATAACACGCCTTGAAGAAACTGGCCTTTCGGCGCTTTGGCTGCAGGATTTGGTGCTGAAAATTCTTTATTTCCGGGGTTACATGACCGGTTACGATATTGCTGAGACGGTGGCATTGCCTTATACCGGTCTGACCGAGCAACTGCTTGAGGCGCTGAAGCGCGAAAAACTTGTGGAAGTGAAGACTTCGCGCGGCGGCCTTGGCTCCGGCGGGTACGAGTATGCCCTCACACAACTGGGGCTGGCGAGGGCGCGCGAGGCGTTGGCGCGCAGCCAATATGCCGGCCCCGCGCCGGTCCCCCTGGAAGAGTACAATAAAGCGATGCGCCGCCAGAGCCGCGCCCGCCTAAGAGTTACCCCGCCGATAATGAGGCGCGCGCTTTCCAACCTTGTGCTTTCCGAGAAAACTTTTCACCAGATTGGGCCTGCGGTCAACTCCGGTGCTTCTATTTTTATCTACGGGCCACCGGGCAACGGCAAAACAACCATTGCTCGCGCTATCGGTAATTTGGTGCTCTCGGAAGCGATTTATATCCCATACGCCATTTATGTGGATGGGCAGGTTGTTACGCTTTACGATTCTGTAAACCACCAACTTGCCCCTGAGCCGCATTCAACCTCGCGCGGCACCGGTTCTTTGCGCTCCGGCAAATATCGCGACCCGCGCTGGGTTCGCATTCGCCGCCCCTTCATCATGGTCGGTGGTGAACTCACTTTGGCAAGCCTTGATCTCATCTTTGACGACGTGCACAAGTTTTATCAAGCGCCTGTGCAGGTCAAAGCCAACGGCGGAATTTTGCTTGTGGACGATTTTGGGCGCCAACAAGTGCAGCCGCGCGACTTGCTCAACCGCTGGATTGTACCGCTGGAAAACCGCATTGATTACCTCACCCTGCACACCGGCCGCAAAATAGAAGTGCCTTTTGACGTGTTGGTGGTCTTTTCTACCAACTTGCCCCCGAAGGAATTGGTAGATGAAGCCTTTTTGCGCCGTCTGCGCCACAAAATTTACATTGGCGACCCGACCTATGCAGAATACCGCGAAATCTTCCGCCGCGTGGCTCAGCACAAGGGAGTGCGCTACTCCGATCAAGGCTTGGCCTACTTGCTCCAAGAATGGTACATCAAGCGCGGGCGCAAATTGCGTGCCTCTCACCCGCGCGATATTTGCGATCAGATTTTGGACATAGCCAGTTATCGCGGGGTTGAGCCGGCCATGACGCGCGCCCTCATTGACGAGGCCGCCGCCGCTTATTTTGTGGATTTGTAGCATGGCGCTTTCGTGGAAAGAATTGCCTAAGCCAGCAGTGATAGCCCACCGCGGCGCTTCGGCTTATGAGCCTGAAAACACCCTCGCGGCTTTCAACCTTGCCGTCCGCCAGCATGCTGACGCAGTGGAGTTGGATGCCAAACTCACCGCCGACGGCCGCGTGGTGGTCATGCACGATAATTCCATTGACCGCACCACCAACGGCCACGGCCTTGTGCGTGAGCATACTTGGGAGGAACTGAGCAAGTTCTATAGCGGGCGGTCTGCTCCCGATACGCACATCCCTCTGCTCGCCGAGGTGCTTGAAGCAGTTACACCGTACCTGATGGTCAACATTGAATTGACCAATTACGCCACCCCTTTTGATAATTTGCCGCAAAGGGTGGCCGCGTTGGTGCGAAAATTGGGGGTGGCCGAACGGGTGTGGGTTTCCTCCTTTAACCCGGTTGCGATTTACCGCTTTGCGGCGGCAATGCCCGAAATTCCGACCGGGCTTTTGCTAAAATCGCACCCGCGCCTGATTTACCCCTTGCGCGGTTTAATACCGCACCGCGCCATACACCCGCACTTTTCGTTCGTAACGTCGCGGCGGGTGGAAAAGTGGCATCGCGCGGGCAAACGGGTTTTCGTCTACACCGTGAACGAGCCGGAGGAGATGCGCCGCCTCTTTCGCATAGGTGTTGATGGCATTTTTACCGATGACCCGATTTTAGCCCAAAAAGTGCGCTCAGAAGTAAAAGCGACCCCTCGGTGAGGCATATATTCCGTCTGGAAGGGTTGCGTTTGGAGGAAGAATTGCGTTTTGTAGCCAAACGCGTGGGCGTAGGGCTGTTGATTTTGTTGCTGTTTGTGCTCGCACCGTTGTGGCAGGTGCGGGCTTTCCCCGCGCGCACATCGGCCGAGGCGCGCGCGCGGGAACTTTTGGAACGCCTCTCGCCTGCCGAGCGCATTGGACAACTCTTTCTCGTTGCCTATCCGGGAGATTCAGTGGGCCCAGATGCCCCCATCTACAAACTGATAGCAGAGCGACGCATTGGTGGCGTGATCCTCCTCCGTTCAAACGGCAATATACCAGCGGGTGATGACGTTTTGCAAGCATTGCAGGGCGAGATTGCCGCTTTGCAGAACGCCGCCTGGGAAGGGGGGCGGACTTTGCACCAAGACCCCGTTACCGGCAAGTTTTACGTTGGCACCTTTGTGCCGTTGTTTGTCGCAACTGTGCAGGATGGGGATGGCTACCCAAACGACCAAGTTTTGGATGGTGTTGCGCCCTTGCCCAGCCCGATGGCGATCGGGGCTACGTGGAAGCCCGAACTGGCGCGGAAAGTTGGCGCGGTTTTGGGCGAAGAAATGGCGGCTATAGGTTTCAATATGCTTTTGGGCCCAAGTTTGGATGTGCTTGCCACCCCTCATCCGGGGAAACCGGGCGATTTGGGCGTCAATGCCTTTGGTGGCGACCCGTATTGGGTCGGAAAGATGGGGAAGGCTTACATCCGTGGGGTGCATCAGGGTAGCCACGGGCATTTGGCTGTTGTTGCCAAGCACTTTCCCGGCTACAGTGGCTCCGACCGTTCCCCCGAGGACGAGGTTGCCACTGTCCGAAAATCACTTGAGCAACTAAAGCAAATAGAACTCGCTCCGTTTTTTGCTGTGACTTCTTCCAATGCTTCTCCTGAAATGGTGGCTGACGGTTTGCTGGTTTCTCACATCCGCTATCAGGGATTTCAGGGGAACATCCGCGCCACCACCCGCCCCGTAAGCCTTGACCCGCAGGCGTTCGCGGCTTTGATGGCGCTCCAGCCTTTTGCGGAGTGGCGCAAGAACGGCGGTTTGGCCGTTAGCGATGACCTCGGCAGCCGCGCCATCCACCGCTTTTACGACCCCACCGAGAAAACTTTTAATGCCCCCTTGGTGGCGCGCGACGCTCTCCTTGCTGGTAATGATGTGCTTTACCTTGGCATTGGTTTTCGCTCCCCGGGTGACGATTCTCAGTACCAAACTGTGTTGCGCACGCTTGACTTTTTCTTGCAGAAATACCACACCGACCCGGCTTTTGCTCAGCGCGTTGACGCTGCCGCCCTTCGGGTGCTTACCCTCAAACTGAAACTTTACCCCAGTTTTACTTATTCTTCTGTTACGCCGCGCAAGGAGGATTTGAGCTCGCTCAGCAAAAAGCGCGATGTGGTGTTTCAAGTAGCCCAGCAGGCCGCGACGCTCATTTCCCCTTCGCCGACCGATTTGGACGCTGTGCTGCCGACACCGCCTCAGCCGCGCGACCGTATTCTCTTCCTCACTGACGACCTACTGTACCGCGAATGCGCCGATTGCCCTCAACGGCATTCCCTTTCGCCTGAATCTTTACGCAATGCTGTCCTGCGCCTTTACGGCCCTAAAACCAGTGGGCAGATGCGCGCCGGCAATATGTTCACCCTCACCTTTGCCGAGTTGCAAAAATGGCTTGAGGCCCCCGATAAATACCCCGAGGTTGAGGCCAAAATACGCCTTGCAAATTGGATTGTGGTTGGCTTGCTGGATATGAACCCCGCGCGCCCCGAGTCGCTTGCCTTTCGCCGTTTGTTGGATCAGCAGTCGGCGCTTTTGCGCTCTAAGCATGTTGTAGTTTTTGCTTTTCATGCACCTTACTATTTGGACGCCACCGACATTTCCAAACTCTCGGCCTATTACGGCCTTTACAGCAAAACCACACCATTTGTTGAGGCAGCGGTTAGGCTTCTATTCCGTGAACTTGCGCCGCGCGGCGCTTTGCCAGTTTCTGTGCCGGGGGTGGGGTACGATTTGATTACTGCCACTTCGCCTGATCCTAAGCAAGTTATTCAATTGGAATGGGATTTTCCTGCTCCCAAGGATTCGGCTAAGGCTACCCCAATCCCTGCCGATAAACCGTTTAGGGCTACCGTAGGCCAAACCTTGCCGGTGCGCACCTCCGTAATCGTTGACCACAACGGCAATCCTGTGCCTGACGGCACGGTGGTGCGTTTTTTGATCACCACGCCGGGCGGTGAGCAGGTGCAACAGAGTGTAGAAGTCACTACGGTGGACGGGGTTGCGCGCGCGTCGTTCCAAATTTCCACACCGGGGTTGTGGGAAATCAAAGCGCAGAGCGACCCGGCCACAAAGTCCAAGCCCCTCCAAGTTGAGGTGCCGGGTGCGGCAGAAAGCACCGCCACTGTCGTTTTGCCCACGGCTTCGCCTTCGCCGTCTCCCACGGTGGTCAGCACGCCTGCGCAGGCCGCTGTTGCGCCGGTTTCGCACAATCGGCTTGATTTTGTAGATTACCTTGGCGCGCTGCTGGTTTCGCTTGGGATTGGGTGGTTGGCTTGCCGTTGGATGAGGTGGCGCGGCGCAGTGCGCTGGGGCATCAGAGTGGGGCTTTTGGCCTTTATCGGCGGCATGGGGGCGTATCTTTTCCTTGCCCTTAGTCCGCACACATCTGACTTGCTGGCGCGTTTTGGCTATGGAACCGCCCCTTTGGTTGCCCTTTTGGGTGGGGTGATAGGTGTTGGTTTTGGAGTTTTGTGGATTGTTATTTTTGGGGAGTAATGCGTTATCAAACAGGATTTTGGTAATTCAAGAGTAAGACCTATTTGAAAACTCTTCTGCCAAGTTGCCCTGCGGCGGCTTGGGGCGCTGGGTAAACAGCCGTTTGCCCTTACAAAAGTGATCCTGCCGAAGCCTCGTGTAGGGGCGCACGGCGTGCGCCTGTCCCGGGGCCGAAAAGGGAATTGCTTCGCCCCTACGGGGCTTGCAATGACATCTCTTTCCCTGCCACAGCGCCGCGGCGCTCTTGTGTGCGGCGACGAGTCGCCGTTTCCCAAAGCGTAGGGGCGGCTTTTCAAAGCCGCCCCTACACCTGCCGCTTTCTGTAGTGCTTCTGTGCCTTCTGTGGTTTTCCGGCGGCAGTTGAAACTGCACCTACCGCTTTCGCGAAGTCGCCCTACTCCAAAGCGTGGGGGGCGGCTATGGCTTCCAATCTGCATCAAAAACCTTTCCCCCGTGTTTGAGGAGCGCTGTTATTGAACTGCCGTCCAAGCGCATGATGTAAATTTTGTGCTCCGGGGCAGTTTCCCAACCCTCAAATGCTATCCATCTTCCATCGGGCGAGACGGCGGGCTCGCGCATTGCTAATCCCGATTTGAGCAATCGTGTTTCCAGCAGTGGGTTGTTTAGCGGCGTTTTTACCAAATATGGCAGTGGAAGGGCTGGGTTGGTTTGACCGTAAACAAGCCATTTGCCGTCAGGTGTCCAACTCGGGTGGAAATTGGCTTTGATGCCACTGTGTGAAAATGGCTTAGGCTTGGTAGGTGGTGAGGCAAAGCCTACCATCCAGATGCGGTAGCTGCCTTGGCTGTTGCTGATGAAGGCCACAGTTTTGCCGTCGGGCGACCATGCAGGCTGGAAGGCGTGTTGTTTTGCCGGGGTGAGCGGATGTGTTTCGTCGGTTAGGGTGTCAAAATAGTAAATGCGCGGATAGCCATCTCTCAGGCTGGTGAAGGCTATGTAGCGGCCATCTGGCGACCATGCAGGGTCGTAATCTCCAAGGCCGGGGGGTGTGATTTCTTTTGGTTTGAGGCTACCCAAGTGCAACAAATAGATTTGCGCATTGGGGTAAGAGAGCGCATTTTTGGAGCAAGGCGCGGTGAAGAGCAGTGATTTGCCATCCGGTGACCAACGCGGCTGGCAAGCACCGCCGTTGCGGTGGGTGATCTGCCGATACTCTTTCGTTTGAGGGTTGATTTGGAAAATTTGCACGCCTTCGTTTGTGGTGTAGGCGGCAAAGGCAATGAGGCCGCTCCCGCCGAGTGGCGTTGGAGTAGGTTTGGGGACGGTGGTCGGTTTGCTTGCAACGGCTGAGGACGTTGGCGTGTTTGCAACCGTTGCGGTTGGGGTCGGCCGCTTAGTCGGTGAGGGGGTTGGGCTGGGTAAATAGGTGGGGGACGGTTTGATGGTGGCGCTTGGGGTCGCTGAAGGTGGGACTGGAGATGGGGCTAAGGCAGTGTTTTCGGCGGCTGAAACGATGGTTGGGATGGACGCGCTGACCTCCGTAGCCGGTGTTCGTGATGGGATGAGCGGCGGAATAAGGGGTTTTATTTTCGCCTCTGCTGCCGAGATCGCTTGTTGAGTTGTGTTTATAAAAGCGGCGGGTGCTAAAAGCCGCCATCCTGCTAAAACGATGGCGATGAGCATCACAAGGAGAAGCGCTCTGCCGCCTTTGCCATTTGCGGCATGAGGAGGTTTGGACGGCGGCGTTGGCGGTTTGGGTGGGTTGCCGTCATTTTCGGGAATGGTGGCTTCTCTCGCGTTTCTCCACGGCGGTGATGGGAGTGGCTTGTTTCCCTGCGGGAGTTCTGTTTCTGGTTTGGTTTCCGTGCGCCAGTGTTCCGGCTGTGGTGGCGGGGCAATGCTCCATTCGTGCTCCGAAAGGTGTTCCTGCTGGTTGGGCACCAAGTTCAGGCTCAGAAGGGCTTCTTTCATCTCGGCAGCGGTTTGAAAACGCTCGCCGGGCTGTAACGCCATGGCTGTTTCTATGATACGAGCAAGCGCCGAGGGCACTTCGGGGTTTATTTCGTCAAGAGGCTTCAGTTCTTCTTGGTCTAATGCGCGCTCAAAGGCGTCTGGTGGAATTTCGCCGCTCAAGGCTGTGTAGAGGGTTGCGCCAAGGCTGTAAATATCCGAAACGGCCGAGGTGTGTCCTGAGCCGTATTGCTCGGGTGGTGAAAAGCCGGGAGTTACTGCTTGCGCGCCGGTTATTGTGCGTTGGTCGCGCCCGCCTATTTTGGCAAGCCCAAAATCTACCAAGTAGACGTGCCCTTCGGGTGTGATGCGCACATTGCCGGGTTTGATATCGCGGTGTATCACCGGTGGGTCTTGGGAATGCAGGTATTCCAGCGCCTCGCATAGCGCCAATCCTATTGTTACCGCTTCGGCAATTCCTATTTTGCCTTCTCTTTCAATGCGCTTTTTTAGGTCTTCCCCCTGAATGTAGTCCATCACCAGGTATTGGCCTTGTTGTTCTATGACGAAGTAGTCGGTTACGCGCGGCAGGTTTGGGTGTCGCAAGGCGGCAAGCAGCCGCGCCTCTCGTTTAAACTGCTCGGCGTATTCTTGGGTTGTGAAAATGTTTTCTTTAATGGCGACTTCAATGTTGAGGCTTGTATCCAAGGCGTGGTAAACAAACCCCATCCCTCCCTGACCGAGGATGGAAATGATTTTGTAGCGTCCGTTCAGGATGTCGCCGGGGTTTAGGGGCATTTTGGCCTTTAGATATCCAAATTGCGGACTTCGCGCGCGTGCGTTTGGATGAAACGCCGCCGCGGCGGCACTTCGCTTCCCATTAGCATGCTGAACACGCGGTCGGCTTCTGCCGCATCTTCAATCGTGACCTGCAAAAGGGTGCGGTTTTGTGGGTCCATTGTGGTTTCCCACAATTGCTGTGGGTTCATTTCACCAAGGCCTTTGTAGCGCTGGATGTTGACTTTCGCGCCGTCACCGATTTCTTTGAGGATGCGCTCGCGGTCGGCCTCGGTGTAGGCGTAGTAGACCTTGTTTTTGACCGCTATGCGGTAGAGCGGCGGCTGGGCGATGTAGAGGTGGCCTTCTTCAATCAGCGGTAGCATGTAGCGGAAGAAGAAGGTGAGCAGTAGGGTGCGGATGTGGCTGCCGTCCACGTCGGCGTCGGTCATGATGATGACGCGCCCGTAGCGCAGGTTTTGGATGTTGAAATCTTCGCCGATGCCGGTGCCTAACGCCGAAATGAGCGCTTTGATTTCTTTGTTGGAAAGGATTTTATCCAGCCGAGCGCGCTCGGTGTTGAGGATTTTGCCGCGCAGGGGCAAGACGGCTTGGAAGTGGCGGTCGCGCCCTTGCTTGGCTGAGCCGCCTGCCGATTCGCCCTCCACGATGTAAAGTTCGGTTTTGGTGGCATCGCGCGAGGAGCAGTCGGCCAGTTTGCCCGGGAGCGTCAGGCTTTCAAGGGCGGATTTGCGGATGACGAGGTCGCGCGCTTTGCGCGCCGCCATGCGTGCCCTCGCCGAAGTGAGGCATTTTTTGATTATGGCCTTCGCGGCCGAGGGGTTTTCTTCCAAAAACCTGCCAAAGGCTTCGCTCACCACCTGAGCGGTGTAAGTTTGCACCTCGGGGTTCATCAGTTTGACTTTGGTTTGGCTTTCAAACTGTGGGTCGGGGTGCTTGACGCTCACGATGGCGGTGAGCCCTTCGCGGGTATCATCACCGCTGAAGTTCGGGTCGGAATCTTTCAGCAAACCGGCTTTACGGGCGTAATCGTTGAGCGTGCGGGTGATTGCGCTACGCATTCCGGTTAGGTGTGTGCCGCCGTCAACTGTGTTGATGGTGTTGGCAAATGCGTAAACCGATTCGGTGAAGGCATCGGTGTATTGCAGGGCAAATTCAATTGTGATATTTTCAATTGTCTTTTCGGCGTGGACGACCGGATGGAGCGGCTGGCGGTTGCGGTTGAGGTAGCGCACAAAGGACTTGATGCCGCCTTCAAAGTAAAAGGTCATTTCGCGGTCGGTGCGTTCATCCACAAAGTGGATGGTCACGCCGCGGGTAACAAAAGCCATCTCGCGGAAGCGCTGCACCAGCGTTTCGTATTTGAAAGAGAGATTGTCCTTGAAAATGGTAGGGTCAAACTTGAAAGTGGTGCGGGTTCCGGTTTGGCCTTTTGGGGCTTTGCCGATTTTTTCCACCGGAGTTACGGGGCGGCCTTGCTTATAGCGCTGGCGGTAGATGAAGCCATCGCGTTTGACCACCACCTCGCACCATTCCGAAAGGGCGTTCACGGCTGAAACGCCGACGCCATGCAAGCCGCCGGAGACTTTGTAGCCTCCGCCGCCGAACTTGCCGCCCGCGTGCAGGGTGGTCATCACCACTTCAAGCGCGGGTTTACCCGTCTGCGGGTGAATATCCACAGGGATGCCGCGGCCGTTATCCTCCACCGTCACGCTCTGGTCGGGATGGATGATGACTTCAATGCGGTCGCACGCTCCGGCCAGTGCTTCGTCAATAGAGTTGTCCACCACCTCGTAGATGAGGTGGTGGAGGGCTTTTGAATCTGTGCCGCCCACATACATCCCCGGACGGCGGCGTACTGCTTCTAAACCTTCTAAAACTTGAATGCTGGAAGCGTCGTAAGAGTTGTTTTGAGATTGAGTCACTCGTTACCTCCACAGTTCCACACTGGCTTAATTCTACCATAATGGGGCTTTTGCTCTTGTTGAGCATCGGGAACATAAAATCATCGTAAAAAAATAAGGGTGATTGCGGGGAGCGCTTGACCTTGCCCCTTGTTGTCTGTAAAATGAGCACAGGAGGGGCTTTTTTGCCCCTTCTTTGTCCATCCTATCCCAATTCGTGTTCCTTATAAAGGAGGAGGAAGCATGAAGAAACGCTGGTTCATCTTAATTGCCGTGGTGTTGCTGGTAGCAGTTGTGCTGGCGGCATGCGGTAAGTCTTCGTACAAGTGCGAAGACCCGTACGGCTGTGTGAACGTTGCCCCCGGGCAGCCCATCAAGATCGGCGCCGCACTGGTGCTGAGCGGCCCGAATGAATCGCTGGGCGTGGACTCACTGGGCGGCGTTGAAATCGCCGTGGATGACTTCACCGCCGCGAACAAGGATTGGCTTGCGAAAGGCAAGCACTCCATTCAGGTGGTGAAGGAAGACTCCCAGTGCTCCGCCGAGGGCGGCCAGACCGCCGCGCAGAAGTTGGCGGCCGACAAGTCCATTGTGGGCGTGATCGGTACCAACTGCTCCAGCGCCGGTGAGCCTGCATCCAAGATCCTTTCGGATGCTCACATCCCCATGATTTCGCCCTCCAACACTGCGCCCTCGCTGACTGCGCCGAAGACCCACGCCGAGTGCTACCTGCGCACTGCCCACAACGACAAAGTGCAGGGTAAGGCCGTGGCCGAATTTGCCTACAAGGTGCTCGGTGCGAGGACTATGGCGACCATTCACGATGGTAGCCCCTACGCCGAGCAGTTGCAGCAGGTGGCTTGCGATGTCTTCACCCAATTGGGCGGCAAATGCGTGGCTCAAGAGGCCATCAACGTTGGCGATACCGACATGCGCCCGGTGCTGACCAAGATCGCGGCCACTCACCCCGATGTGCTCTATTACCCGATCTTCATCCAAGAGGGCGCTTTGATCACCCAGCAGGCCAAAGAGGTGCCCGGTTTGGAGAAGACCGTGTTGATGGGCTCTGACGGCATGATCTCGCCCGACTTCATCAAGGCGGCCGGCAAGGCGGCTGAGGGTATGTACCTCTCTGGCCCCGCGGCTGTGAACAACGAAGAGTTCAACAAGAAGTACGAGGCCAAGTACGGGCAGGAGCCGCCCAGCGCCTTCCACCTGCATGCCTACGACGCTACCATGATGTTGCTTGACGCCATCAAGAAGGTAGCCGTGGTGGACAAGGACGGCACTATTCACATCCCGCGCAAGGCTCTCTGCCAGGCTCTCTTCAGCACCAAGAACTTCAAGGGCTTGACCGGCACGCTCACCTGCAACCAGTACGGTGACTGCGCCGACCCGAAGATCAACATCAACAAGATCATCAACGGCAAGTACGTGCCGGTGTGGCCGAAGAAGTAACCGAGTGGCTTCGTAGGCTTTGAGAAGGGCGCCGGTGGGTGTCCGCCGCCGGTGCCCTTCCTCTGCTGTTATTTATTCGTGTGTTTTGGGCGCTCTACGGGTGAATGCCGCCTTAGACCAAGGAGGCTGTGTGCATGTCCGAGAAAATCAAGTATTTCCTTGAGCGACTTAGTTGGGTAGATATTATGGTGTGGCTTTTCGGCCTCGCCATTTTAGTCATCGCCGTTATCGGGGTGATTGGTTCCATCCACAACGCTTACTACACCAAAGAGCAGTGGATGGATTTTGTTGTTTTTGGCATTTCCCAAGGTGGTGTGTATGCGTTGATAGCCTTGGGTTACACGCTGGTTTACGGCATTCTCTTTATGATCAACTTTGCCCACGGCGATATTTTTATGGCCGGTGCATTTACCGGTTACTTCCTTGCCGCGAAACTGAACCAGTATGGCATTTATAACTCTCACCCTATCATTTCGCTTTTGTTGATAATGCTGTTGGCAATGGTAACTTCGGTTGTGGTAGCGCTCATCACCGAGCGTGTTGCCTATCGCCCACTTCGTAAAGCGCCCCGGCTTGTGCCGCTCATTACCGCTATCGGCGCTTCCTTCACAATTGAGTACACCTTCCGCGGCCTCTACGGCTCTGGTGTGGAAGCCTACCCCGATATGAAAATCTTCGTGGGCAAAACTTCGGTGTTTGGGCTGCGAATTCTCAAAGTTCACTTGCTGGTCATCATCCTTTCAATCTTGTTGATGGCTGGTTTGTACGCCTATGTGCAGTACACCAAAGCAGGCAAGGCAATGCGCGCCGTAGCCGAAGATAAAGATGTTGCCTCGCTGATGGGCGTTGATGTGGACCGCGTGATTGTCAACACCTTCATTCTGGGCGCGGCGCTGGCGGGCATTGCGGGCGTGCTTTATGCTTTGATTTTCAAGCAGGTGCACTTCTTTATGGGCTTCATTCCGGGCATCAAAGCCTTTACTGCCGCGGTGGTGGGCGGCATCGGCAATGTCCCCGGCGCTATGCTGGGTGGCTTTATTCTCGGGATTTTTGAAGCCCTTGGCCCGGGTTTGATTTTGGAAGGCTTGGGCATACCGGCTTCCTATCAATTGAAGGACGTTATCGCTTTCACCCTGTTGGTGCTTGTGCTCATTTTCCGCCCCACGGGCTTGATGGGCGAGCGCCTTTCGGAAGAGAAAGTGTAGCAGGAGGCGGCAAAAATGGATTCCCAAAACACTTTTTGGAAAAGCGCCGTCAAAAACGGCCTCCTTGCTGGTGCTATCGGGTTGTATTCCACCCTTGTTGGGTTGGTGCAGGCGTTCAACAAGCGCGCTGTGATTGAACAACTTTCTTTGGGGCACATCACCCTTTTGCTCTCTTGGGGTGTGGTTGCGTATGTGTTCTTGAACCATCATCGTGAGAGCGAGTCCAAAGGCAAACTTATAGCCGCCGGTGCCCTTGTGGGCGGTTTGGGTGCTTTTTTGGTTGCTCTTCTGCCCATGACCGCCCAGTGGGTGGATTACCATTTTGTGTTTGTCCACGCCGGGCCGGAAATGTATTCGCTCCTCACCTTTGGCAAAGGGCCGTGGCTTGGCTCGGCCATGCTTGTTGCGGTAGGTGCTTTGTGGGGGATCTTGATAGCGTTGGTTGTCTCCCTGCCTACTTTTTGGCGCGACAGCGTAGTCAAGGCGTTTTTGATAACGATTACGGTGGGGTTGCTCTCAGACCTGTTCACTGGAATGACTATCGGTTGGATGTTCCAGCCGTTTTTGGGTGTGGAAGGGCTCAACATTTTGGGCGCTGTGCTGGTATTTGGCCTGAGTATAGCCTATGATTATTGGAGTGCACACCGCAAGCCCAAGGAATCTGCCGAGGCTGTTGCAACCGAGCCTGCTGGCGTAACCAAATCACAGTTACGGCGCATGGTTGTCGGTGCCTTGGCGCTGGTGGTTGTGGCTGGCTTGCCCCTTTTGCTTGGTTCTTACCTCAGCCATGTGCTCAATATGGTGGGACTTTACACCATCATGGGTTTGGGCTTGAACATTGTGGTGGGCTATGCTGGCTTGCTTGACCTCGGTTATGTGGCCTTCTTTGCTCTTGGCGCGTACACTATGGGCTTGCTCACCTCTACAGGCCCCTTGGGCATTGCCCATTGGACGTTTTGGGAGGCTGTGCCCTTCTCAATTCTGGTGGCGATGGTGGCGGGCATTTTGCTCGGCGTGCCGGTGTTGCGTATGCGCGGCGACTACCTCGCCATTGTGACCTTGGGCTTTGGCGAAATCATCCGCATCTTAGCCCTTTCAAACTGGTTGAAGCCGCTAATCGGCGGTGCCCAGGGCATTTTGCTCATCCCCAAGCCGCCGCTATTTGGGTTCAAAATACAAACGCCCATCCACTTTTACTACCTGATACTTGTGGGGATAGGCATAGCGGCATTTGTGGCCTATCGCTTGCGCGAGTCGCGCCTTGGCCGCGCGTGGATGGCTATGCGCGAGGACGAAGACGTGGCCGAAGCAATGGGCATTGACCTCGTGGTGACCAAATTGACGGCTTTTGCCTTTGGCGCTTCGTTCTCGGGCTTGGCAGGTGCAATTTTCGCCTCGTATGTAGGCTCAATTTTCCCGCACAGTTTCAACTTGCTGATTTCCATCAACGTGCTTTCGCTCATCATTGTGGGCGGTGTTGGCAGTATGCCCGGTGTGTTCGTCGGTTCGCTTGCCTTGGTTGGCTTGCCAGAACTGTTGCGCGAATTCGCCGAATACCGGATGTTGATTTACGGCCTTTCGCTGATTGCGATGATGTTGCTCAAGCCCGAGGGCTTTTGGCCTGAGCCGATTCGCAAACGTGAACTTCGCGAAGAAGTAGGGGATTAGGAGGCGCTGTGATGGAACCGATTTTGATTGCTAAGGGTGTAACAAAGCGGTTTGGCGGCTTGGTGGCGGTGAACAACCTTGATTTCACCATTGAGCGCGGCAGCATTGCCAGCGTTATCGGCCCAAATGGCGCGGGCAAAACTACCTTTTTCAACTGCATTACCGGCTTTTACACCCCCGAAGAGGGCAAAATCATATTTGACGGGCGCGAAATTCAGGGCTTGACCCCCGACCGTGTTACCCGCATGGGTATCGCCCGCACTTATCAGAACATCCGCCTCTTTTCTAACATGACCGCGCTTGAAAACATCATGGTTGGGCGGCACCCCCTCATGCGCCATCAGTGGTGGGACGCAATTTTGCACACCCGCCGCTATAAGCGCGAGGAGCAGGAAGCCTTGGAGGCGGCGCGGCGCTTGCTCAACTTTGTGGGCTTGCAGGGGCTTGGCGATCAGTTAGCCCGCAATCTCCCCTACGGTGCTCAGCGCCGTTTGGAAATTGCCCGCGCTCTTGCCAGCGAGCCTAAACTCCTGTTGCTTGATGAGCCAACCGCCGGCATGAACCCGCAGGAAACTTCCGAAATGATCCGCTTCATCCGCCATTTGCGTGATGAACTGGGCTTGAGCATTTTGCTGATTGAGCACGATATGAAAGTCGTGATGACCATTAGCGAAAAAATTGCCGTGATGGATTTCGGTAAGAAGATCGCCGAGGGCAAGCCCGAAGAAATTCAGCGCAACCCGCGGGTGATTGAGGCATACTTGGGGCGCGGTGCCGCTTCGGGTATCGGAAAGGCCACTGCAACGGCTTAGAGGAGACCGCTTATGGCTATGCTTGAACTCAAGGATGTGCATTCCTTCTACGGCAACATTGAAGCCCTCAAAGGTATTTCGCTTTATGTGGATGAGGGCGAGATTGTGACGCTTATCGGCGCAAACGGCGCCGGTAAGACCACCACTTTGCGCACCATCACCGGTTTGATCAAGCCCCGTCAGGGCACGGTTACGCTGGAAGGCGAGGATTTGACCAAATTCAAGCCGCACGAAATCGTTTACAAAGGCGTTTCAATGGTGCCTGAGGGGCGCGGGATTTTTGCCCGTTTGACCGTTGCTGAAAACCTTGACCTTGGCGCTTATATCCGCAACGATAAAGAAGGCATCAAAGAGGACCTGGAGCGCGTGTATGAACTTTTCCCGCGCTTGAAGGAGCGCCGCAATCAGGTTGCGGGCACGCTTTCGGGCGGTGAACAGCAGATGCTCGCCATTGGGCGGGCGTTGATGGCGCGCCCTCGCCTCCTGCTTTTGGATGAGCCTTCAATGGGCTTGGCGCCCGTGTTGGTTGAACTAATCTTTGATACCATTGTGGATATCAACAAACAGGGCACAACTATCCTGCTGGTGGAGCAAAACGCCCTGATGGCGCTTTCAATTGCCCATCGTGGTTACGTGCTCCGCACGGGCGAAATTGTGCTTGCCGATAGCGCCGAAAACCTCCGCAACAACGAAATGGTGCAGAAAACTTACCTCGGCATGGAGTAGCAAGCCGTACCCGACAACACAAAAAGCGCGGGACGCTCCCGCGCTTTTTGTGTTGTGGCCTTCCCCGCCAGCCATTCAGGATATAATAGCCTCACCACTTGCAACGAAGTTTCGGAGGCCTTATGGCGATTTCTCGGCGGGATTTTTTGCGGCTGTTGGGGGTCGGGGGCGCCGCTTTGGTTCTTGGAACTAAACCACGCCTTTCCTCGGCCGTGATTGCCCAACCGCGGGAAATGTTCAAAATCACTTCCCTTGACCCGCGTTTCGGCGCCCTTCTTACGGTTGATGACGGCTATTCCCAAACTTTTGTCCCAATGGTAGACCTCATCAAGCGCAAAAACTGCCCGATTGCCTTTTTCCCGATGGGGCGCATGGTGAGCATCCTTGCTAATTACGAGGGCCGTAACATCCTTGAAGAACTGGTGGATATGGGTTGCATCATCTGCAACCATTCCTATTCGCACCCGTATTTCACCCATTTGAGCGCCAAACAAATTGCCGAGGAGGTGCTTGGCTGGGAACGGGAAATTGTCAAGGCAATGGGCAAAGATTTTTTGCGCACTGTCAAAGCCCGTTACCCCTATTTTCGCATTCCGTTTGGCGCGGGCAAGAATACGCCGCGCGTCCATCGTGTCCTTTCCGACCTCGGCTACACGGTGGTGGAATGGACCTGGGACGAGGGTGAAATTTTGACAAAGTCCCATGCTTATGACAACCCGCAAGCGGCTTTGAAAGAGCCTCGCTTTTCGCAGATATGGCGTGCGATCGCGGCTTCTGCTTCTGCTATCCGCCGCGGCGATATTGCCCTTTTGCATTCCAATTGGTGGGATCTGCGGGCTTTTGAGGCTGTGTGTGACGCTATCAAAGCAGTAGGACAAGCCGACCCCGAAACTGCGCTTGGTGGCACCCTTGCTGAACTTAAGCGTGTGGAAGGGTTTGGCAGGCATTGGTAAAAGGAGGTGCGCGGTGTTGGTGCTCAGCAAGGAGGAAGTGCGGCAGGCTTTGCCAATGCGTGAGGCGATTGACGCCGTGAAAGAGGCTTACCGTGCGCTTTCGGCGGGGCGCGCCGAAGTGCCTTTGCGGCTTTCGCTTCCGGTTGCGCCGCACGATGGTGTGAGCCTGTTTATGCCCGCATTTGTTGGCGGCGAGGAGGAGGCGCTGGCGGTGAAGGTGGTTTCGGTTTTTCCGCACAACCCCGAGCGCGGCATGCCGACCATTTACGCCGCTGTGCTGGTGCTTGAGCCGGATACCGGCCGGCCGATTGCGCTCTTGGAAGGCGGTATGTTGACAGCGCTGCGCACGGGGGCGGCTTCTGGCGCGGCGACCGATGTGCTTGCCCGCCGCGATAGCCGCGTTTTGGCCGTTTTTGGCGCAGGCACTCAGGGGCGCACGCAGGCCGAAGCAGTTTGCACGGTGCGCCCGATTGAACGCGTATGGGTGTATGACATCAGCCGCGAGCGCGCCGAGGCTTTTGCCGCCGAGATGGCCGGTTTTGGCCCAATTCCCCAAGATGTGCGCGTGGCCGAAACCCCGCGCGAGGCGGTGCGTGAGGCCGACGTGATTTGCACTGCCACCATTTCGTCCAAGCCGGTGTTTGACGATGCCGATTTGAAGCCCGGTGTGCACATCAACGGTATCGGCGCTTACACACCCCAAATGGCCGAGGTGCCGCCCGAGACGGTGGCGCGGGCGTTGGTGGTGGTGGATTCTCGTGAAGCGGCGCTTGCTGAGGCCGGAGATTTGATTCAGCCAATTGAGGCGGGCATTATCACCCCCGAGCACATCCACGCCGAACTGGGCGAAATTTTGCTGGGGCGCAAGGAAGGGCGCACTGCTGCCGACCAGATCACCTTTTTCAAATCGGTGGGCGTTGCTGTGCAAGATGCGATGGCTTCTTTGGCAGCAGTCCGAAACGCCAAAGCGCAAAACTTGGGACGGACGATAAAGTTTGAGTGAGCAATGCGTTTTGATATTTTTACCCTTTTCCCCGAGGTGTTTCATCCTTACATTGATGTGAGCATTATCGGGCGAGCGCGGAAATCGGGGGCGCTTGAAGTTCATTTGCACAACATCCGCGATTGGGCGACCGACAAGCATCGCACCGTGGACGACGAGCCTTATGGCGGCGGCGGCGGGATGGTGATGAAGGCCGAGCCCATCTTCGCCGCGGTGGAAAGCGTGCTCGGCCGCCCGCCGCAAGCGCCGGTGATTTTGCTCACCCCGCAGGGGAGGCCGTTCAGCCAAAAGGTGGCGCGGGAGTTGGCCGAATTGCCCCGTGTGGCATTGCTTTGCGGCCGTTATGAGGGAATTGACGAGCGCGTCCGCCAGCACTTGGTCACCGATGAAATTTCCATCGGCGATTACGTGCTCACCGGCGGTGAATTGGCCGCTTTGGTGGTGCTGGATGCTGTTACACGCCTGCTCCCCAATGTTTTGGGCGACCCCGATGCCCCTGATAAGGATTCCCACGCTACCGGCCTGCTGGAGCACCCCCACTACACCCGCCCGGCCGTCTTTCGTGGATGGGAGGTGCCGCCGGTGCTCCTTTCGGGTGACCACGGTAAAATTGCCCGCTGGCGTCGTGAGCAATCTTTGTTGCGCACTTTGCATCGCCGCCCCGATTTGCTGGCTAAGGCGCAACTTACAGAGGAAGATCGCGCTTTTTTGCGGAAATTGCTTTCGGAGGATGGGGAGGCTTTACCCTCTGAAGATTGACATCCATAGATTGCTGGAAAACCACAGAAGGCACAGAAAAAGAGAGGGATTGAGGTACTGAGGGATTGGGGTGTTGAGTCGTTGAGGCGTTAGGTCGTAGGATTGACACGGATTTACACCGATTGGATGATTGAAACCACAGATTTCGCAGATTCCGCAGAAAAAATCTGTGCTAATCTGTGTAATCTGTGGTTTTCATCCACAGATTGGCACAGATTTACACCGATTTGATTGTTGAAACCGCAGATTTCGTAGGAGAAAAATCTGCGCTAATCTGTGTAATCTGTGGTTTTTTATCCTTGGCGTCCTTTGCTTCCTTGGCGACCTTGGCGTTAACCTCTCTGCGTTTCTCTGCGTCTTTGCGTTAATCTTGGCATTCTCCCGTTTTGCTTGACACGAGCATGGCTTTTGCATATAATTCCCCTCGCGTTCCTCGGTAGCTCAATCGGCAGAGCGGGCGGCTGTTAACCGCTAGGTTGCAGGTTCGAGTCCTGCCCGAGGAGCCAAGCCCCGCCCTGATTTCAGGGCTGGGGTTTTTGTTTGTATGGCTGAGTTTGAGGTGTTGCTGTGGTTGCCGATCCAAATGCTCCTCTGCCTTCCAAGGACGAAAAAGCCACTTTCGTGCGCTCGGTGTTTGCGCAAATTGCGGCCCGCTATGATTTGCTCAACGCTTTGATTTCTCTTGGGCAGGATTCGCGCTGGCGGAGGATGGTAGCGCGCCGCCTTCAACTCCCCCCTCAGGGGCGTGTGCTTGACCTTGGCGCTGGCACCGGTGCACTTAGCGCTGCTGTGCTGGAGGCGCACCCTTCTGCCGAGGTGGTGGCTTCTGATTTGACTTGGGAGATGCTGGATGTTGGTAAGCGCTCTTGGAATTTCCCCCGTGCTGTTCATTGGGTAAACAACGACGCTTTGGCGCTTCCCTTTCCGGAAAGCGCTTTTGATGCCGTGGTTTCTGGCTTTTTGCTTCGCAATGTGGCCGATATTGAGCAAGCCCTTCGCGAGCAGATGCGGGTTTTGCGTCCGGGCGGCATGTTTGTCACTTTAGACACTACCCGCCCGGCGCGCAACTTGCTTTGGCCGTTTGTACGCATCCACATGCGGGGCGTGGTGCCCTTCCTCGGCAAATTGTTTGCCAACAATGAGCACGCCTACCGCTATTTGCAGGCTTCTACCGAGGCTTTTCTATCTGCTGATGAATTGGCAGAAGTGTTGCGCGGCGTTGGCTTGCGGCAAGTTGGCTTTCGGCGGCTGATGCTGGGTACGGTTGCCATACATTGGGGAAAGAAACTGCTTACAGGCAAAGCCCAATAGCCAGAAGTGCTCCGAAAACGAAAATCAATTGCCCCGTTAGGGCTAAGGCGGCATTTAGGGCGCGCCCGCTTTGCGTGAGCACAATGCGCGCCGCTTTTATTGCAACCGGCAGCGAAAGCCACACCAGCAGCGCCCACACGGGGAAAGTTTTTATGGCTACGGCCAAAGTCACTATCAAGTATGGTGCAAAAGCCGTGAGGATGTATTCGGCGCGTGTTCCGGCTTCCCCGAGAAGGACGGCCAGTGTGATTTTGCCCGCGCGGCGGTCGTTTTCCCGATCGCGCAAGTTGTTCACCACCAGCAGGGCTACCGAAAGTAGCCCCAAGGGCACTGCCGCCCACCAAATTATGCTATCCCATGCCTTTGATTGCACGTAGTAGGTACCGCCGACCGCGGCAATGCCGAAGTAAATGAACACAAACAAGTCCCCCAAGCCATAATAGCCGTATGGAAGAGGCCCGCCGGTGTAGCCGATGGCGGCGAGTATCGCCGTAACGCCGATGAGCAACACCGGCCATCCCGCCACCGCAATTAGGTAAGCGCCTGCCAGCGCTCCGAGGCCGAACGCTACCCACATCCCGCGGGTTACTTCGCTTGGGGTGAGTAGGCCGGCTTGGGTTACTCTGAGGGGGCCTAACCTTTCGCCCGAATCTGCTCCGCGATGGAAATCGGCAACGTCGTTGGCTAAGTTAGCCCCGATTTGTAGCAAAACCCCGCCGAGCAACGCGGCCAGCGCGGGCAAAAGTTTGAAATGGCCTGTATAGGTCGCCAATCCCCAACCGGCTAAAACAGGCCCGATGGAGGCGAAGAGTGTTTTTGGCCTGATTGCTAAAATCCAGATTTTCCAACGCGGCATAGGCGTCTCCGATGGGTTTGAGGGTGGTATGCGGCGCGTAGGCGCTCCTCGCCGCGCCGGAAAGGATACCACATTCTGAAAGGATGGTATAATGCCCGCGGCTTTTCGCAGCCGAAAAAGGTGACTTATGGATGAGAAAAAAGAAATTGCCACCAAAACTTGCCCGGTATGCGGTGCACGTTTGGACGTCAATGCAACGAGATGCCATGTTTGCGGCGCGGTTCTGACGCCCGATGGGCAGGTGAGCACGCCGCCTGCGATGCACAAAAGCCGTATACCGGCAATAACATTGAGTTTGCCGCTCGCGTTGGGGCTTTTGGCCTTCTTTGTTGCCCTTGGGGCGGGTATGGTTTACCTTGCCCTTCAGAAGACCAATCGCATAGCCGCCCCGACCCAAATACCAACGGCAACTGCCACCCTGACACCAACGCCAACCGTCACGCCGCTTCCTCCTACGCCTACGGATACTCCCCGCCCTACGCCGACGCCTTTTACCTACATTGTGAAGCAGGGCGATAACTGCGGCAAAATTGCGTTGGCTTTCCACACTTCAATCCAAAGCATAATTTTGCAGAATAACCTTTCGTCGTCCTGCACACTTAGGGTTGGGCAGAGGTTGCTGATTCCTCAGCCTACGCCGACGGCAACGCCGACGCCGAAGGCCACCCTAAGCCCCGCCGAGGCAACGCGGCAAGCCTGCCAGAAGACGACTTACACCGTCAAGGCCAACGATACGCTTAGCGGCATTGCCGCGGCCTACAATGTGCCCATTGATGCCATCCGCACCTACAACGGCTTGGTGGGCAACACGGTGCTGGCCGGCGAGACTTTGGTCATCCCGCTATGTATGCGTAATGCGCCGCCCGGACAAACCCCAACCCCGACCCCGCCGCCGCCTTACCCTGCGCCCAGTTTGCTGATACCCGTCAACGGGGCGGTTTTTACCCTTGCCGATAACACGGTGGCGCTCCAGTGGGCTTCGGTTGGCGAACTGCGCGACAACGAGGCTTACAAAGTGGTGGTTGAAGACCTAACAGCCGACCGCGGCCGCAAGATTGTGGATTACGTGACCGATACCAAGTTCGTTGTGCCTTCTTCCTTCCGCCCTCAAGGGACGAAGCCGCACATTTTCCAATGGTGGGTTGTCACGGTGAGGCGCGTCGGCACCGATGAGGACGGCAAGCCTATTTGGAAGGAAGCCGGTGCTCCGAGTGAAAAGCGGGTGTTCAGTTGGAGCGGAGCGGTTGCCCCACCCACCCCAACGCCGTAATCACCGAGGCGGGCTTCAAAGCCCGCCTTTTCTGACCCTCTGTGTTACTATTCGGCCTTGCCAAGAAAAAACACAGGAGACACAGAGAAAATCTGCGCTAATCTGTGTAATCTGTAGTTTTTATCCACCGATTGACACAGATTTACACCGATTGAAAAAGAAAACCACAGAGGACACAGAAATTTACAGAGAACACAGAAAAAATCTGTGCTAATCTGTGTAATCTGTGGTTTGTTTCATCCACCGATTGACACAGATTTTCACCGATTGGATGGTTGAAACCGCAGATTTCGCAGATTCCGCCGATTGAGAAAGAAAACCACAGAAAACACAGAAACACCACAGAAAACACAGAAAAAAATCTGTGCTAATCTGTGTAATCTGTGGTTTTTTCTTTGCGTCCTCTGCGTCTCTGCGTTACTCTTGGCGTTCTTGGCGTCCCTTGGCGCCCTTGGCGTTAACCTCTGCGCCTCTGTTTCCTCTGCGTCTCTGCGTTACCCTTGGTATTACGAAATGCGGCTGTCTGTTTTGAGCAAACGAAATTTGGTGTGCCTTCTGCGCTTTGCGGCGCTGGCTTTGCTTGCGCTTGCCGCCGTTGGGGGGATTGCCACTTTTTGGCTTAGCCGCGGCTTGCCCGACCCAAAAGAGGCTTTGCATTCCCTGCCGCCGGCGAGCGTGCGCGTGACCGACCGCCACGGCAATTTGCTCTACACTTCGCTTGCGCAGGGCTCGGCCTTGAGGGTGCCCATCCCGCCGGAGCAAATACCTGCTTGCATGAAGCAGGCCACCGTGGCAGTGGAGGATGCTACTTTTTACCAAAACCCGGGTGTGGATTGGAAGGGGATTTTGCGCGCTCTTTGGCTTGATTTGCGCGCCCGTCGCGTTGTCGCTGGTGGGAGCACCATCACACAGCAGGTGGCGCGCAACCTTTTGCTCACCCCCGCCGAGCGCAATCGCCGCACGCTGCACCGCAAAATTCGGGAAATGTTGCTCGCCCGCCGCCTGACCCGTTCCCTCACCAAGGACCAAATACTTGCACTTTACCTAAACCACACCTACTACGGTGGCTTTGCCTACGGGGTAGAGGCGGCCGCGCAAACTTATTTTGGCAAGCCCGCGGCGCAACTAACCTTGCCCGAATGCGCGCTCCTTGCCGGTTTGCCGCAAGCGCCCAACCTTTACAACCCTTTCAAGCATCCGAAGGCGGCGCGCGCCCGCCAAAAGATTGTGCTTTCGCTGATGGTCAAACACGGCTTTATCACCGAAGCCGAAGCCGAGCAGGCGCTTGCCGTGCCTTTGCAGTACAACCCGGCGCCTTACCCTATGCGCGCCCCTCACGCCGTTTGGATGACGCTGGAAAAAGTTGCCGAGTTGCAGGCAAAAGGTGTGCTCCCCAAAAATGCTCCTTTGGAGGTGCGCACAACTTTAGACCTCGGCCTGCAGAGGAGCGCCGAGGAAGCCGTGCGGCGGCATCTGAAGCGTTTGCAGAAGTACAGCGTCACCGACGCCGCCGTGGTGGTTCTTAACCCTCACACGGGGGATGTTTTGGCCCTGGTGGGCAGTGCCGATTACAACAACCGCACCATTCAGGGCGCTGTCAACATGGCTACCATGCCGCGCTCTACTGGCTCGGCTTTCAAGCCCATCATTTACGCCGCCGCGCTTCAGCCTACCCTTCCCCACCCATTCACGGAAGCGACCGTTTTTTGGGATGTGCGCACGGTTTTCCATACCGCTGATGGCAAGCCTTACATTCCGCACGACTATGACTTGCGGGAACACGGCCCGGTCAGTTTGAGGCAGGCATTGGCTTCTTCTCTCAACATTCCGGCGGTGGAGACTTTGCAGTTTGTGGGGGTGGGCGCGACTTTGGCCTATGCCCGCCGCCTTGGCATCCGCTCGCTCAAGAGCGCCGAGCAATACGACCTTTCGCTTGCCCTGGGCGGCGGCGAGGTTTCGCTTTTGGAACTTGCGGACGCTTACACCGCCTTTGCCGATGCGGGGCGCTTTCACCCTTACCGCCTTTTGTTGGATGTGCGCGATGCGGACGGCCACGTGCTTTACCGCCAAGCCCCGCCGCGGCCTACGCAAGTGTGGGATGAGCGTGTGGCTTGGCTTATCAGCGACATCCTTTCCGACGATGCGGCGCGCACCATTGGCTTCCCGCCACATTCTTCGCTTGAGGTGGGCTTCCCCGCGGCGGTGAAAACGGGCACTTCTTCCGGCTTTCACGATAATTGGGCCGTAGGCTACACGCCCGATTTTGTGGTGGGCGTTTGGGCTGGCAATGCCAATTTTGAACCCATGCAGGGGGTGGATGGCTTGACCGGCGCGGCTCCCATTTGGCACAGCGTTATCAGAGCCGCGGCGAGGCTCCGCCCTTCGGAAGGCTTCAAGCGCCCCGAGGGGCTGGTTTCGGTTAGGGTGTGCTCGCTTTCAGGGCTTTTGCCCACGCCGAATTGCCCCATTACCCATCGGGCTTGGTTCATCCGCGGAACTGAGCCTACCGAGCCCGACAATGTGTATCATCGGGTGGAAATTGACATGGCTACGGGCAGGCTTGCTACCGATTCCACCCCGCCGGAGCGTCGCAAGACGGTGTTGGCGGTGGTGGTGCCGCCGCGCGCACAATCGTGGGCGCGCAAGCACGGCTTTGTTTTGCTCAACGACTTGCTGGCGCGCTCTTCCCCTTTGTTGAAGACGGAGCAACCGTTGGTTATGCTTTCCCCTGCCGATAACGCCGTTTATCGTCTAAACCCCGATGCGCCCGCAGGCTCACAAGCCATTGTGGTGGAGGCGGCTTCGGCACTCGGAACGCCGCTTGCGGTTACGCTTTGGGTTGATGGGAGGCCGTGGAAGCGCATAACTTCTCCCCCGTATCGCGCTTGGTGGAATTTGGAGGTTGGCACCCACCGCTTCTGGGCGCAGGCGGTGGATGCAGATGGGCGGGTTTTGCGCTCGCGGGCGGTGCAAATTCGGGTTGAAGGTGGAACGCCCTGAATTGCGTCTTTGCCCGCTATGCCGTGGGCATCGCGTTCAAAATTTTTGTGCCGAGCGATGCGCCGCAAATCGCCGCGTGGATGTTTTCCGCGGGCGTTCCGCCGAAAATCAGCACCTCTGTGCTCGGCAGCATCTTCACCAATGCCAGCATTGCTTGGACTTTGGAAAACATGCCGCCGGTGACGTCGGTGGCGGCGGAGCCACCGAGGACGGAGTTCAGTTCTGGTGCATCTTTGGGGGTAATGAGCGGAATTACCCTTGTCCGCTTTGGGTAGTCTGCCCAAACGCCCGGCTCTTCGCCGGCGATGAGGATGCGGCGCGGTTTGAGGACGGGCGCGAGGTAGGCGAAAACTTCTTCGGTGGAGACGATGGTGCCTCCGCGGCTTGTGTCAAACGCCACATCGCCATAGGTGACTGCCACCAAGCCAGCGTTCAGCGCGGCGGCAAGTGGCTTTTCATCCCAGTGAGCGATTTTCCCATCCGAGGCCAGCACTCCTGCCGATGGGGGAAACGCCACCGCGGGCACTCCGGCATCGTGCAACGCGTCCATCACCAGCCGGTTGAGGCTTTGCGCCGCGCGCCAAACTTCCGCAAAGCCGCGCCATTCCTCCGCTGTATGGACTCCGCGGCGCGTGCCGTATTTTGCGGCCTCCACGTGCCCGAACGAGCCCGAGCCGTGCCCCAGCAGCAGGCGGATGTGCGGGCATTCGCTCAGGGCGCGCGCCACGGCTTGCGCCAGCGCGCGGATGCGCTCGCATCGCGCCGTATGCGGCTTGTCTTTTTCGGTTATCAGCGAACCGCCAAGTTTGAGGAAGATAAGTTCGTGGGGGAAATTGGTCATGGGGGAGGGGCGTATGGTCGTAGGGTCGTTGAGTCGTTAGGTGGTTAGGTCGTTAGGTCGTGGGTAGGGGAGAAAAAAACCACAGAGGACACAGAAATTTTTTTCTTTGCGTCCTTTGGGCACTTGGCGACCTTGGCGCTAATCTCTTTGCGTTTCTCTGCGCCTCTGCGTTAACTTGGCGTTTTTGTGCCCTTGGCGCTCTTGGCATTACTTATCCACAGATTGACACAGATTTACACCGATTGAATGATTGAAACCACAGATTCCGCAGAAGAATCTGTGCTAATCTGTGTAATCTGTGGTTTTTCGCGCTCTCTGCGCCTCTGCGTTAACTTGGAAGGCGGCGGTTGCGCCGAGGGCGGTTACGGCTTGGGCGCCGATTTTGTTGCCGTAAATGGTGGCTTCGCGCGGCGGCGCTCCCTCCAGAGCGGCGGCGATGTAGCCTGCCGCAAACGCGTCGCCCGCGCCGGTGGTGTCTGCCACTTCCACGGAGGGGGCGGGCACAATTCCGCCAAAGTCCGCGCTTTGCACAAATGCTCCCTCAGCCCCAAGTTTGACCACCACGGTTTTGGCGCCGCGCTTTTTCAGGAAAGCGGCGGCTTCCGGCGCGGTTCTGGCGCCGGTGAGGCGGCGGGCTTCGTGCAGGTTGCAGAAAAACACGTCCACATGGGGCAAAACCGGCCACAGCGGCGTGGGGTCGTCCATCGCCGGAGAAGTAACCACGTCCAGCGAGGTGGCCATTCCCAAAGCACGCACTTTTTGAAAGACGGCGGCAAGCCCCGCTTGGGCAAGCCCGGGGAGCACAAAATAGCCTCCGAGGTGCAGCCATTTTGCACCGGCTTGGGCATAGGCTGTTGGCTTGAGGCGCTCGGGCGTCAGTATGGCATTTGCCCCGCTGGTGTGGATGAAGCGCGGCTGAAACTCGGAATCAATCAGTCCAACGCTGACGGCGGTTTGCGCCGCCACCACCTCCACAAAGCGGGCGTCAACGCCGTAGGCTTGCCATGTGCGGCGTGCAATTTGGGCGGCTTCGTCGTTGCCGATGCAGGCAACGATGCCGGTGGGCACGCCCAACGAAGCCAGCACAATAGCGGTGTTGGACGCGCACCCGCCGGGGCCGATGAACGCCCGTTCAAACGAAATTGATTCGTGGCGCGGCACATCGTTTACCGGATAGCACAGCACATCCAGCGTAACGTTGCCTGCCACTATGACTTTTAGTTTAGATCTGGGCATTGAGCGGGTTGGGGGCATTTTTGAGGACTTGGCGGATTTGCGCTTCGGTAATCGGGCCGGGGCGCAGGATGCGCGGCGGCGAGGCTGTGCAGTCAACTACGGTGGAGGCAGTTCCACCGGCGGCAGGCCCGCCGTCAACAATCAGCGCAACTGCATTGCCCAAATACTCGGCGGCCTCAGCCGCGCTCAGCGCAGGCGGCTTGCCCGAAATGTTTGCCGAGGTGACTGCCAGCGGACCGGCGGCTTTCAGCAGTTTTAGGGCGAAATCGTTGGCTGGCATTCGCACCCCCACTGTGGGGAAAGGCGAAATTTCGGTGGGAAGCCGTGCCGCTTTGGGCACTATCACTGTGAGCGGGCCGGGCCAGTATGCCTTGATGAGTGCGGAGGCGCAAGGCGGCACTTCGGAACTCACCTGTGCCAAGTGCGCAGAAAGCCCAACCAGTAGCGGGATGGCTTTTGTGGAATTACGCCCTTTG
Source organism: Anaerolineales bacterium (assembly GCA_027023425.1). Classification (GTDB taxonomy): domain Bacteria; phylum Chloroflexota; class Anaerolineae; order Anaerolineales; family DRMV01; genus JALUBW01. The sequence goes on along the minus strand of JALVVL010000010.1, from coordinate 43,587 downwards.
ACGGCGTAAATGCGGCGCAGGGCTTCGGGCTTCCACGGGTTGGCGGCGATGCCGTAAACTGTGTCGGTGGGGATGACGATGAGCGCGCCGGCGCGCAGTGCGGCAAGCGCGCTTTCCAGCGCTTTGGGGTCGGAGGCGGGGAGGATTTCGGTCATATGCTTTTGAAGTGAGGTGTGCTCAATTTTGTGAGGATTTGTAACTGCCTATCTGCCTTGTAAACGGTGGGCAAGCACTTCGGTGCGGTGCACTTAAAAGTCCGCGCAGGCGGACTTTGCAATTCGTAGCCTGCGGTTTCAGTCGCCGGAGGCAAGCAGTGGCAGTTGAAACTGCACCTACTGCTGTAGGTAATTACGAAATTTCTTGGCTGGCCTGCTCGCGCTGCTGTAGCCTGAATGCTTGCCGCTGTTTTGCCTGCTCCCAGCGGCGGCGTTGGGCTTCGTTTTCCAAAATCAGCGGCGGCACTGGCGTGGGCTTGCCCTCTTCATCCAGCGCCACATACACCACATAGGCCGTGTTTGTGTGCGTTTGCTCGCCGGTGATGGGGTTTTCGGCCACAACATGCACTTCGGCTTCCATTGAGGTGCGGCCGCAATACGAAACTTCCGCCGTGAGGATTACCAAATCGCCCACGTGGATGGGTTGGCGGAACATCATTTGGTCAACTGCAACGGTGACGACGCGGCGGTTAGCATGGCGCATACAAGCCAGCGCTCCGGCCTCGTCCACCAGTTTCATAATCCACCCGCCGTGAACCGAACCGGCGCTGTTGGAATGCTGGGGTTGCATCAACTGGGCTATGGTGATGCGCGAGGCACTCACCGGTTTGCCTTCTGTGCTCATTTTTGCCTCCGCTTATGCTCCTATTTCAACATCGTTGTAAGTCCAAAAACGGTTGGCGGTGAAGTTCCACGCCGTTACCACCAGCACCACAATTGCGAGCGCGACGTTGTTCCCCAGTACCTCAGGGCTTATGGAAAGGTTACTTCCGGAATGTGCAAAGGCCGCTACAATTTTCGGGCGGATGAACGCGAAAAGCGCCGTCCGCAGAAGCAAACCGATAACCGCCACGATGATGAACTGAACCCATTGGTGCAAAACGTGCTTTGAGCGCGATTCGGGGTAAGTCCAAAAGCGGTGCCAAGTGAAGTTGTGCGTCGCGGCGGTGATGAACGACAAAATGCTTGCCGGAACGGGTGCCAAATGCACCAATTGCGTGAGCAGGTTGAACACGGTGAAGTCCACCGTCATGCCGAGAGTGCCCACAAAGAGGAATTTGTAGAGGCGTTTGCGTTCGTTTTTGTGTTGCAAAATCATGCTTGAGCGAGCCTCCGTTTGAAATCTGGGATGGTGCGGCGCAAGCCCTCTTCCAAATCCACTTTGGGCTCCCAGCCGAGGATGGTGTGCGCTTTGGTGATGTCGGGGCAACGGCGCTGTGGGTCGTCTTTGTCGCGCTCGGATTTGAGAAAAACCACGCCAGCGTTGTTGCCGGTAATTTTGTTCACAATTTCGGCGAGTTCCAAAATTGTAAATTCGGCGGGGTTGCCGATGTTGACCGGCTCGTGCTCGTCGGACATGAGCAGGCGGTAGATGCCGTCAATCAAATCGTCCACATAGCAAAAACTGCGGGTTTGAGAGCCGTCGCCGTAAACGGTGAGCGGCTCGCCGCGCAGGGCTTGTTTGATGAAGTTGGGGATGACGCGCCCGTCATCAAGCCGCATCCGTGGCCCGTAGGTGTTGAAAATGCGGACGATCCGCGTATCCACCCCATGATAGCGGTGGTAAGCCATTGTCATTGCCTCGGCAAAGCGCTTTGCTTCATCGTAAACCGAGCGCTCGCCGATTGGGTTCACCCGCCCCCAATAACTTTCGGGCTGGGGATGGACTTCGGGGTCGCCGTAGACCTCGCTCGTGGAAGCAAGCAAAAAGCGCGCCCCATGCGCCTTTGCCACCCCCAAGGCGTTGTGCGTGCCCAAAGCGCCCACCTTCAGCGTTTGGATGGGCAAATTTGGGTAGCCGTAGGGCGAATTGCGGTTTGGGCTGGCGGGCGAGGCGAAATGTAGCACCGCGTCAATTTTGCCGGGCACGAAAATGTATTGAGTTACATCGTGCCGAATGAACGAAAAGTGCTCATTTCCCGCCAAATGCGCCAAATTTTGCGGGTCGCCGGTGATGAAATTGTCCATGCCAACGACCTCGTGCCCTTCAGCAAGCAAGCGGTCGCACAAATGCGAGCCGAGAAAGCCCGCCGCTCCGGTAACCAAAATTCTCATAAGAGCCTCCGTTCAGTAAAACAACAATGATTGGCTGGACTTACGCAGTTGCTCGTAGAAGCGTTTGCTTTCATGTCATGGCGAGCCGCCATAGGCGGCGAAGCCATCCCCCAGACAATGGGGGAGACCGCTTCGGCGGTCTACGACCGCCTCGCGGCGACATGAAGGAGGAGAACTGTGTAACTCCTATGATTGACTGATAAATTACATCATCTCACATTACGCATTGGTGATTGACAGGCAACAATTTCACCCTATGAAACTGTTGAACTTTCGGCTTCTTCGCCTTCACCACTCCCCCAGAGCCTTGCTTCGCGGCGGCTCAGCAGCGGGGGTAAGGTGAGGGCGCTTAGATATGTTGATGCTCAATTGCGTAACATGAGTTACACCATCTCAATTTTTGCTATATTTTTGCGTAGAGAACACGGGGGCACAGAGAAATTACTTTTTCCTCCGTGTTCTCCGTGCTCCCTGTGTTAGAGCGTCATCACTTCCACGCCACGGCGCTCACCAGCCCGTCGCCGGTCAACTGCTGAGCCTCGCCGGTCTTCGCGTCCACAAGGTACAAATTGCCCTGATAAATCGCTGCGATTGCAAAATCGCCGTTGTCCAAAGCCGCGGGCGACCAAACCACCTTTTGCGGCTGCATCCCCAGCGCCCCTTGCGGCGGAAAAAGCACCTTGCGGTTTGAGCCGTCCCTGTCCATCACCACCAGCCGGTAGCGGCTGATTTCGCTTTTCTGCGGAAAAACCGCCTGCAAAAACGCCACGCGGTAGCCCTCTTTCATCTTTGGTGAAGGTGCGGGGTTGGCGAACATGCCCACGTCTTCAACCAGCGTAACCTCAAGGTTGAGCGGGAGCACGTAAGCCGTCAGGTTGAAGTGCGGGGAGGTTTCGTCGTCGCTCCCCGGCTCACCGTGGGTTACGGTAAAGAGCGCCTTGCCGTCGGGCGACCACGCCACCTCCGGCTCCCATGCCCAATCGGCATTGGTCTGGTACGGCACAAGGTGGATGAGCGGCGTGAGCGCGTCATCCCCGAAGTTGAACAAGCCCACGGCGTCGGGGCGGGCAAACGCCAAGCGTTCCTCCACCGGCGACCAAGCGAACGTTGTGCCCCACCAGCCGTAAATGCCGCCGGCGTTGGCTTCAAGCCTCAGCCGCGGCTCCGATTCCCAGCCGGTCGCGCTGAAACTCAGGGTGTAAAGGTCGTTATTAGCCTGCCAGCCCGGCGGCGCGGCGCGCGGTTCCACCGTGGAATAGGCAATTGTAAAGGAAGAATCGGGCGCGAAGTCGGCAAAATGGGCGATGTTGCGCACGCCGAGGTCGGTAAGTTTGGGCGGCGAGGAATCCAAATCGGCAAGCCAAAGCGAGTTCAGTTCGCCTTTTTTATCGGATTTGCGTGTAAAAAGCAAAAAGCGGCGGTTGGGCGAAAGGGTGAAAACGCGGCCGTCAAGGTCGCCGGTTGTGACAACCGGACGGCGCTTGCCTGTGTTGCCGTCCATAATCCACGCGTTGCCGCCCGAAATGTAAGCCAGCCGTCCCGGAATTGGTTTGGGGACAAACGGCGTTTGCACGCCCACCATCACAATTTCGGGAACGGCTTTTTTTACCACCACGCTTTTGACCGCTTGGTTTGAGACCAGTTTGCCGTTTTCAAGCACTTGGCGGTAGGTGACCTCGCGCCGCCCGTTCACACCGGCTTGTACAAGGCGGGTTTCGCCTTCGGGCAGGGCTTCGTTGCGCAAAATTCGCCGTTCAAAGGGGATGATTTCCTCGCGAACGGTGAATTTTTCGCGCACGCGCACCACGCGCACGGTGTCGCCATCGTTTAGCAGGGTGTAAGCGGCCGGCTCAATGCGGTCTAAGTTGCCGAGTTTGACTCCGGCGGCGTTGACGGCTTGTTGGGCACTGCTCCCCACTGGCAAGCGGACGGTGTGCGTCTTTCCGTCGGCGATAACCTTGACCGTGAGCATCCCCTCGCCACGCCGCGGCGCGCACCCACCTAACATCGCCAACGCTAACCCCAGCAACACAAATGCCCGCAACAGGTTTTTCATCGCGCCCTGTGCTCCTGTGCACATAGGTTATAATCAATCCTACAATACCAAAAACAAGCAGGCGAATTATAGCATGAGTGTTCCTCTTTCGTTAGAAGCGCGAGTGGAAGCGCTACTTTTCGTTGCCGATGAGCCGGTTTCGGCGGCGCGGTTGGCGCGCTCTTTAGGCGCTTCGGCCTCGGCGGTGGAAAAGGCGCTGGAAAGCCTGCAAGAAACGCTCCAAAGCCGCGGCATCCGCCTTGTGCGTCACCGCGGCCTTTGGCATTTGGCAACTGCTCCCGAATGTGGCGAGGACGTTGCTCGCTTTCTCGGCTTGGCGGGGGAAACGCGCCTTTCCCCCGCGGCGTTGGAAACCCTTGCCATCATCGCCTACCGCCAGCCGATAACCCGCCCACAAATAGACGCAGTGCGCGGCGTCAGTAGTGACGGCGTAATCCGCTCGTTGTTGGCAAAAGGGCTGATAGAAGAGGTTGGCCGCGCCGACACCCCCGGCCGCCCCATCCTCTACGCCACCACCGACTTGTTCCTCCGCTCCTTCGGACTCACCTCCATCTCCGACCTCCCGCCCCTCACCGACCACCAAAACACCTGACACCGGATCACTTGACACCGGAACACTTGACACCGTCGCACTTGCCCCCCTCAGGAGTCTTCCCTTGACTTCCCTCAGCCTTTTTTTCAACCCTAAAAGCGTAGTCGTTGTAGGCGCGTCCACCAAGCCGACCAAACTCGGCTACGGCGTGGCATACAACCTCATCGCCGGCGGCTTCCCCGGCAAAGTGTACCTCGTCAACCCCAAGGGCGGCACCCTGCTTGGGCATCCGCTCTATGCCAGCGTGGACGACCTTCCCGAGCCGGTTGACTTGGCGGTCATCCTGATAGCCGCTCCTGCGGTGCCGCCCGTGCTTGAGGCTTGCGGGCGCAAGGGAATCAAAGCCGCCATCATCGCCTCCGGCGGCTTCCGCGAAACCGGCGCTCAGGGCGCGGCGCTTGAAGAAGCCTGCGTTGAGATCGCCCGCCGCCACGGAATGCGCCTCATCGGCCCCAACTGCATCGGCGTGGTGGATACGCACCTGCCGCTGGACACAACCTTCCTGCCGCCGCCCGGCCCGCTGGTGGGTGAGGTGGGCTTTCTCACCCATTCGGGGGCTTTAGCCGCGGCGGTGATTGACTGGGCGCGCGGCGCGGGCGTCGGCTATTCGCGCTTGGTCAGCCTCGGCAACCAAGCCGATGTGAACGAAACCGACATCCTCCCCATCATGGCGGAGGATAAGCACACCAAAGCCGTGGCAATGTATTTGGAAAGCGTGGCGGCTGGGGAAAGGTTTGTGCGGACGGCGCGCGCGGTTTCCCAAAAGACGCCGCTGGTGGCGCTGAAGGTGGGGCGCTACGAAGCCGGAAAGCGCGCCGCGGCATCGCACACGGGGGCGCTGGCTGGTAGCGAAGAGGCATTCAATGCGGCATTTCGCCGTGGCGGCGTGTTGCGCGCCGCAACGGTGGAGCAGATGTTCCAGTGGGCGCGCACGTTGGCATGGGCGCCTTTGCCGCGCGGCAACCGCTTGCTCATCCTCACCAACGCGGGCGGCCCCGGCGTTACCGCCGCCGACGCCGCCGAAGAAAACGGGCTTGCCTTAGCCCGCCTCACGCCCCAAAGCCGTGAACTGCTGGCAGAATTTTTGCCTCCTGCCGCAAGCCTCAACAACCCTGTGGACATGCTGGCTTCGGCTTCACCAGAAGACTACGCCCGCGCTCTTTCAATTGCACTCGGCGACCCGGGCGTGGACATGGTGATGGTGATTTTGCCGCCGCCGCCGATGTTCAGCGCCGGTGCGGTGGCGCGCGCGGTCATCCCGCTGATTCAAACTTCGGAAAAGCCCGTGGCGGTCGTCCCGATGGGACACGACCTTATCGCCGAGGCAGTGGCACACCTGCGCGCCGCCAAAGTGCCCGAATTTCGCTTTCCGGAGGATGCGGCTTCGGCGTTGGGCGTGCTTTACCGCCGCGCCCGTTGGCTTGAAACGGCGTCCGAAGAGCCGCTCAGACCAGTCGGCGAGGAGCAAAAGCGCGCCGCCGAGCAAATCCTTGCCGAGCACGCCAACCTCCGCGAGGAATGGCTGCCTCAAAGCGCGGTCAAAGGACTTTTGCGGCTTTACGGCATCCCGTTCCCCAAAGAAAAAATTGCCCGCACTGCCGCAGAGGCAGCGCAAGCCGCGGCTGAAATCGGCTTCCCGGTTGCAATCAAGGTGATTTCGCCCGACATTGCGCACAAATCCGAGGTGGGCGGGGTGGCGTTGGGGCTAAACAGCGCCGCCGAGGTAGAAAGGGTTTATGCCGAGATGATGGAGCGCCTGCGCGCCGCCGCGCCGCAAGCGCGCATCACGGGCGTTTTGGTGCAACAAATGGCGCCCGAAGGGCAAGAGGTGATTGTGGGCGCGGTGCGCGACCCGCTTTTCGGCGCGCTGGCGATGTTCGGCTCCGGCGGTGTTGAGGTGGAAGGCTTGGGGGATGTGGCGTTTTCGCTTGCCCCGCTCACGCCTTCCGACCGCGAGCACATGCTTGCCTCAACATGGGCGGGGCGCAAACTCGCGGGCTTCCGCAACCTGCCGCCTGCCGATAAGGACGCCGTGCGCGATGTGCTTGCCCGATTTGCTCAACTCGTCGCCGACCTGCCGCAAATTGCCGAAGCCGAGATAAACCCGCTCCGTGTGTTGCGGCAGGGCGCGCTGGCGCTGGATGTGAGGATTAGGGTCGGTTGAGTGTGGCTCGTACGTGGGCACAAGGCGTTTGGTTCAGCGTGGCGAAAAGAAACCACAGAAACACCGTAATTGCCTGCGCGGGTATGTGTGCGGTATGCCGTTTTAAGCGTTTAAGACTTTCTCGCCTAAAAAGTCGCCGTAGGGCGACTTCGCAGGCAGTAGGTGCAGTTTCAACTGCCACCGCTCGCGCCCGGCGACTGAAGTCGCAGGCTATAAATTGCGAAGTCCACCTGCGTGGACTTGTGCTCGCCGTGAAGTGTCTGCATTCGCATACAGGACGGGTAGGCAGTAAAGGAAGAAACCATCATGCCCAAACTCGCAATCCTAACCGGTGGGGGCGACGCCCCCGGGCTGAACGCCGTGATCCGCGCCGTGGTGCGTTCGGCAATCCTCACCTACGGCTGGGAGCCGTGGGGCGTGCGCGACGGCTATGAGGGCTTTTTGCGCCCCGATGGCATTTTCCGCCTTACGCTTGATGATGTGCGCGGCATTTTGCCTTTGGGCGGTACGATTTTGGGCGCGGCAAACCGCGGCAACCCGTTTGCCCGCAAGGTCGTCCGCAACGGCAAAACAGTGGTTGAAGACGTGTCGGGCGAGGTGATAGAGCGCTTTCACCGTGAGGGGTTTGAAGCGCTTGTGGTCGCCGGCGGCGACGGCACGTTGGGCATTGCCCGCGATCTTTTCCGCCGCGGTGTGCCGGTGGTGGGCGTACCCAAGACCATTGACAACGACGTTTTTGGCACCGATGCCACGTTTGGTTTTGACACCGCAATTGACTTCGCCGCGCGGGCGTTAGATCGCTTGCACAATACCGCCGAATCGCACCACCGCGTCATGGTGGTTGAACTGATGGGGCGTCATGCTGGTTTCATCGCCCTTTATGCGGGCATCGCTGGCGGAGCGGACATCATCCTCATCCCCGAAATTCCCTTCCGGTTTGAGGTGTTGTGTCGCAAAGTGCATCAGCGCATCAGCCACGGCCGCAAGTCCAGCATTGTGGCAGTGGCGGAAGGTGCGCGCCCCGTCGGCGGGCACGAAATTTACTATCGCCCGGGTGAGGAAGGGATAATTGTGCCGCGGCTTGGCGGCATTGGCCAAATTGTGGGCAAGTACATTGAGGAGGAGTGCGGTGCAGAGACGCGCGTTACCGTGTTAGGGCACCTTCAACGCGGTGGCTCCCCTTCCGCATTTGACCGCTGGCTCGCCACCACGCTGGCGGGCGAGGCTATGAGGTTGGTGGCTCAAAGGGAATTCGGGCGCGTGGCTGTGCTCCGCCGTATGCGCGTTACATCAATCACGCTTGACGAAGCGCTTGCAGAGCAAAAGCGCGTTGACCCCAACTGCGACGCCGTGCGGACAGCGCGCGAAATCGGTATTTGCTTCGGCGATGAAATCGGAGAAGACAAACCATGCAACATCTAAATTCGGTGGAAGAAGTGCTAAAATTGGCCGAGGAAAATTTTGTGCCCGAGCAAGCCAAGGGGGCTGATGCCACGGTTCAACTTCGCATCAAAGGCAAGGGGGGCGGAGAGTGGGTGGTGCGCATACACGACGGCCAAATGACCATCACTCCCGGCACCGTGGAGGAACCGGACTTGTTTTTTGAGACCAGCGTCAAGAATTTTTTTGCGTTGGTCAACCGCGAATTAGACCCGATGAAGGCTTACATTTTGCGCAAAGTGCGATTTGAGGGGAGCAAAACCTTGGCGTTCCACCTCGCCACCATGTTCAGAATGCCCGAATAGGGGGATACCAAACTTACTTCGGCGGTTGGGGCTTGCCGTTTTGGGCAAGAGAGAGTGCGCGCTCGTAGGCCGCCCAGACGGCGCGCGAAATGGCAGTGCGGAAGCCCGCCTTTTCAAGGTAATACAGCGCCGCTGCGGATGTGCCGCCCGGCGAGGTGACTTGATTGCGCAGATGGGCGAGGTGCACCTCTCCCTGCTGGCGTTCGTAATAGGCCGCAGATCCTTTCACGGTTTGCACCACTAATTTTTCCGCCACCCGCCGCGGAAAGCCTAAATGCACGCCCGCGTCCACCAACGCTTCCATGAAAAGAAAAACATAGGCTGGCCCCGTGCCCGAAAGCGCGGTCGCCATGTCAAGGTAAACCTCGTCTTCCATAAAAACGGTTTCCCCCAAGGCGGCGAGCACCCTTTCGGCGAGGTGGCGCTGTGTGTCAGTTACGGCCTCCGATGCCGTCCAAACCGTGATTCCCATGCCAATTTGCGCCGGAGTGTTGGGCATGGCACGGACAATCGCTTCATGTTCCAACTCGGCGGCAAGGTGGGGAATGGTAGCGCCCGCTACGATGGAGAGCACCAGCGCGTCGGGGCGAATTTTGCCGCGCAGTTCGGGTAGCACTTTTGCCAGAACCTGCGGCTTGACCGAAAGCACCACCAAGTCCGCCTGCCGAGCGGCAGCGGGGTTGTCGGTTGTGGTGTGGATTGCGTAGCGCGAAGCCAATTCGTTCAGGCGCTCGCGGCGTGGCCCTGCGGCGATAATTTTCCCCGGCTCGGTAACGCCCTTGTTTAACAAGCCCGCTATCATCGCTTCGGCCATGGTTCCGGGCCCGATGAAGGCTGTTGTGAATTCCATGATGCTTCTCCTATTTTCCGCTCTGAAAAGCCGCCAGTTGTTCGGCTATCCAAGCCTCAAGCGCCTCCCAATCCACCTCTTGCAGGTGCAGTTGGTCGGGGCGGAGTTTGGCGGCTTTGCCGAGGTAAACGTGGACGATTTCGCGCTGGGTTTTATCGGTGTTCCAGTGGACGAGGACGCGCACGACGCGCGGGAGTTGGTCGGGCACGTTCATTTCGTGCCCGCAGAGCAGAGGCACGTGCTTCCAGCCGAGTTGGCGCGCGGCCAGCGCGGGGAACTCGGCGTTCAGGTCGGGTGTGGTGGTGAGGATGGCGCTGGCAACATCTTCGGCGCGAATGCCGTTTAGGTGAATCATCAGGGCGAGCAAGCGGCGCGTTTCGCGCAAAATGGCTTCGCGAGAATTTTCGGGGACGGTCGTTGCTCCGCGCACACCACGGCAAACAGGGCTCATTTTCTCCTCCGTGGGCAAACTCGCGGGTTTGAGTTGGGCACGGCTTCACTTTTGCTTGGCGTTCCTTTCCAGCCAAATTGTTACCGGCCCATCGTTGCAAAGGCTCACTTCCATGTGGGCGCCAAATTCCCCCGTTTGCACCGGCACGCCTTGCTCTTGTAGCATTTCGGCGAAGCGGTCTATCAATGGGCGGGCGATGGAAGGTGGCGCGGCGTCCACGAATGCCGGCCTGCGGCCTTTTCGCACATCGGCGTAGAGGGTGAATTGCGAAATGACTAAAGCCGCGCCTCCAACATCCAACAACGAGAGGTTCATTTTGCCGTTTTCATCGTTGAATATGCGCAGGTTGGCGATTTTGTTGGCGAGATAGGCGGCTTCTTTTTCGGTGTCGGAGTGGGTCACTCCCACCAAAAGCACCACTCCAAGGCCGATTTCTCCCACAACCCGGCCATCAATGCTCACTTTGCCCCATTTGGCGCGCTGGAGCAATACCCGCATCTTAGCCTCCTTTTTGTCGGTCTTTAAACTTGCGCCAGTATATCATAACGAATCCGCTTTTTACGTATTTTGAATGCATCTCAAGCGAAAAGTCAACGCTGTGCCGAGCGTTTTCGGTTTATAATAAGCACAAATGTTACCTGCTGAGTTGCCAAAAGCGAGGTAAAAGACTATGCAGGTTGTGAATCTTACGCCGGAAGTGGAAGAGGCGCGCGCAAGCACCCTAAAGCGCTGGCAGTTGGTGGCTAAATATGGCAGTAGGTGGTATCGCGAGCAAAAAGCGCAAGATGAAGTTGTGGAACTGCTCCGCTCGCTGCTGGATAACCGCTATTTGCTTATCCGCGGCTTGAAGCCGGATGGGCAGAGTACTCCCCTGCCGCCGCTTTTGGTTGGGCCGAGTGGGGCTTATTTGCTTGCCGTGTGGCCTAATGCGGGTTTTTACCGCATACGGGAGGAATACTGGGAGGTGATGCAACGCAATTCGCGGCGCTACCGTTTGGCAAAGCCAAACATTGTGCGCACCGCGCTTGATCAGGCCAAGGCGGCTGAGCAATTTTTAGAGAAAGTGCTGGGGGAAAGGGTACCAGTCAAGCCGATAATGGTCTTCACAAACCCCGGTGTGGATATTGACCCTGTAAACCCCGCTGTAAAACCCTTGCTCATTGATGGGCTGAAGCGGTATTTTGCCCGCTTAGCAAAAGATTCTGAGGTAGTGCTCACTCCAAAGCAGGTGCTAAGAGTTTTTGAGGCCGTTTCATCCCGTAAATCCGCGGCGCCCGAGCGCCCGAAAAAGAAAACCCGCCCCAAGAAGCGCCGTTCTTCTAAGACTTTGAAGAAGGTTGAGCGCTATTTCAATTTTACGCCTCGTCAGTGGGCAATTTTGGGCATTTTAGCCACCATTACCTTATGCGTGTCCATTGGTGTGGTCTTTTATCTGCTCTATGCAAACACGGTCTACTGAGCCCATTTTCCTTTCGGTTGTGATTCCTGCGCACAACGAATCGCGCCGCCTTCCCAACACTTTGCCCAAAGTGTTGGAATTTTTGCATTCTCAGCCCTACCGCTCTGAAGTGGTTATCGTTGAAAACGGCTCTGAGGATAACACGCTTGAAATTGCGCGTGAATTTGAGGCTTCCAATCCGGGGATGGTGCGAGTTTTTCATGAGGATGAGCGCGGCAAAGGGCTGGCCGTGCGGCGGGGAATGTTGGAGGCGCGCGGCGCTTATCGCTTTTTGAGCGATGCTGATCTTTCCATGCCCATTGAGCAAATTTCACGTTTCCTCCCCCCACAACTGGAAAATTTTGACATTGCCATTGCTTCTCGCGAACTTCCGGATTCGCGGCGCATCGGTGAGCCTTCTTACCGGCACATCATAGGGCGCGCTTTCAATTTGATGGTGCAGGTGATGGCGCTCCCCGGCTTCAAGGACACTCAATGCGGCTTTAAGTGCTTCCGCGCCGAGGTGGCCGAAGACCTCTTCCGCTTCCAAACCCTTCCCGGTATGTCGTTTGATGTGGAGGTGCTGTTCATAGCCCGTCGGCGTGGTTACCGCATTGTGGAAGTGCCAGTGGATTGGTATTTTGACCCCGACAGCCGCGTTCGCCTTGTGGGCGATTCGCTTAGGATGGCTTGGGATTTGCTGACAATTCGTTGGAACGCTTTGCGGGGAGTGTATGACGGCAAAGCGAAGGCCTGATTTTGCTTTTGAGCGCAGTTTGTGGAATGGGGGCTTTAGGTTTGTGGCTGGGATAGACGAAGCGGGGCGCGGCGCGCTCGCTGGCCCGGTTGCCGTTGGCGCTGTTGTTTTCCCAGCGGGAATGAGCGAATTGGCGCTTGAGGGCGTGGACGATTCCAAAGCCCTCACCCCACGCAGGCGGGAGCACTTTGCCGAGGTTGTGAAATCCCTTGCGTTGGCATGGGCGGTTGGCTATTCTTTGCCAGCCGAGATTGATTCTTTGGGCATTGTGTGGGCAGTGTACCTCGCCGCGCGGCGAGCGTTGGCCTTCTTGGGCGTTGCTCCCGATTATTTGCTGTTGGACTACTTTACCTTGCCGGAGTGCGAGTTGCCGCAGACCGCGTTGGTCAAGGGTGACGGGCGCGCCCTCAGCATTGCGGCGGCCTCCATCCTTGCCAAAGTGCACCGCGATGAACTGATGCGCTCTTACGATGGGGCTTTCCCGGCTTATGGCTTTGGACGGCATAAAGGTTACGGAACGGCGTTTCACCGCGCCGCAGTCAAGGAATTAGGCCTTTCGGCCATCCACAGAAGATCGTTCGCATTTCACGATGAGGGCTGAGCCGCCCGTTTGTGGCGCAGGGGGATGGGGCTAAAGGGAGCACTAAAGATATGTGGAAACGGGTGCTCACAAGCATAGAAGCCTTATCCAGCCCTCACCCCACTTTGGCTCGCTGCGCTCGCCGTTTCTCCCCTCTCCCATTGGGAGAGGGGAGAAAGCCGCCGATGGGCGGCTTGAGGGGTGAGGGCGAAGCAAGGCGTTTCTCAACAACCTTTTAGTGCTCCCGGGCTAAATCACGCCGTTTGCCGCGCGTTCAACCGTGGTAAAATCGGCGCGGTGGGCGCTTTGCGCTCACTATGAATTTATGCGGCCTCGCCGTAAGGATGGCTTCATGCTTTCGTTTTTCACCGATTTGCCCAACCACTTCAGCCTGCCCCGCCGCATCAACCGCCTCGGCGAACTGGCCTACAACCTCTGGTGGACGTGGCATCCGCGCGCCCAGCGCCTTTTCCGCCATATTGACGATTCGCTGTGGGAGGAAACTTATCACAACCCGGTGCGCTTCCTCAAACAAGTGCCGCGCGCCCGCCTGAACGCGGTGGCCGCAGACAAGCACTTCCTCAGCCGCTACGACGCGGTGATGCACGCCTACGACCGCTACCTGAACGCCGCCGACACCTGGTTCCGCCGTGAATACCCCGACGTGCAGGGCACCATCGCTTACTTTTCCACCGAGTTCGGCCTGCACGAAACCCTGCCCATCTACGCTGGCGGTTTGGGGGTGCTTTCGGGCGACCACCTCAAGGAATCCAGCGACCTCGGCCTGCCCTTAGTGGCTGTGGGCTTTTTCTACACCCACGGCTATTTCACCCAGCGCATCAGCGACGACGGCTGGCAGGAAGCCCTGCCCGTCAACCTGCGCTACGACGACCTGCCCATCATCCCGCTTTACGATGCAGACGGCAAGCCGCTGACCGTTTCGGTGGAACTGCCCGGCCGCGAGGTGCAGGTGCGGCTGTGGACGATTCAGGTCGGCCGCGTGCCGCTGGTGCTGCTGGATAGCGACGTGGAAGGCAATTCCGCCGACGACCGCGCGCTCACTGCCCGCCTCTACAGCAGCGAACTGGATTTGCGCATTTCGCAGGAAATCATTTTGGGCATCGGCGGCGTGCGCGCCCTGCGGAAACTGGGCTGCGCGCCGCGCGTCTGGCACATGAACGAGGGGCACTCGGCTTTCATGACGTTGGAACGCATCCGCGAACTGGTCGCGCAGGGCGTGCCCTTTGAGGAAGCCGCCGAGCAGGTCGCCCGCAGCAGCGTGTTCACCACCCACACGCCCGTGCCCGCAGGCAACGACGAATTCCCCACCTGGCTGGTGGAGCGCTACTTTGCCCGCCTCTGGCCGGAACTCGGCCTCACCCGCGAGCAGTTTTTGGAGTTGGCGCGCCGCGAGCACCCGTGGGGCGAGACCTTTTCCATGCCCATCCTTGCCCTGCGCTTAGCCGAATATCGTAACGGCGTTTCGGAACTGCACGGCCGCGTCGCCCGCAAAATGTGGCACTTCCTCTGGCCCGACCGCAAGGAAGACGACGTGCCCATCACCCACATCACCAACGGCGTGCATGTGGATACCTGGCTCGCCCGCCGCCTCGGGCTGCTCTTTGACCGCTATTTGGGCGCGGACTGGCGGGAGCACATGGACGACCCCGAAATTTGGGAGCAGGTAGACCGCATCCCCGACGGTGAACTGTGGGCGGTGCGCCGCCACCTGAAGCGCAAACTGGTGGCTTACCTGCGGGAACGCGCCCGCAAGATGTGGCTGGAACTGCGGGTGCATCCGGTGCAGGTGGTGGCCGCGGGCGTGCTCCTTGACCCCTACGCGCTCACCATCGGCTTTGCCCGCCGCTTTGCCACCTACAAGCGCGCCAACCTCGTGCTGAGCGACTTCGGGCGCCTGCTCAGCCTGCTCAACCGCCCCAACATGCCGGTGCAGATCATCTTTGCGGGCAAAGCCCACCCCGCCGACGAGCCGGGCAAGCGCCTGATTCAGGAGGTCTACCGCAAGGTCAAACTGGCGGAAAACGGCGGGCGTCTGGTGTTCGTGGAAGATTACGACATGAACCTCGCCCGTTACCTGGTGCAGGGCGTGGATGTGTGGCTGAACACGCCCCGCCGCCCCAACGAGGCTTCGGGCACCTCGGGCATGAAGGCCGCCATCAACGGCGTGCTCAACTTTTCGGTGCTGGACGGCTGGTGGCGGGAAGGCTACAACGGGCGCAATGGCTGGGCAATTGGCGACGAGACCGATTACGACGACCCCGCCGCGCAGGACGCCGCGGACGCGGAAAGCCTGTATGCCGTGCTGGAAAACGAAATCATCCCGCTTTACTACAAGCGCCGTTCCACCGATGGCTTGCCCGCTGAATGGCTGGAACGCGTCCGCGAATCAATCCGCACCATCACCCCGCAGTTCAGCACCCGCCGTATGGTGAAAGAGTACGTCAAAACAATGTACTTGCCTGCTATGCGGCACCCCAACCGCAATTCCTAATTCGCAATTCCCAATTTTCCTCCCCAAGGAGAGTGCAATCATGGGCACTGTCAAAGTAAGACAAATTGATACCGAAAACCCCAAAGACGTCAAAGCATTCATCAAATTTCATTTTGACCTTTACAAAGACGTGCCTCAGTGGACGCCGCCGTTTATCTCCGACCTGAAGCACACGCTCAACAGGAAAAAGCATCCCTTCTACGAACACTCCGACGCCGATTTTTTCCTCGCCGAGCGAGATGGTGAGGTGGTGGGGCGCATAGCCGCGCTTGAAAACAAGCGTTTCAACGAATATCACGGCACCAAGCAGGCGAGTTTTTATTTCTTTGACACGATTGAAGACATTGAAGTCGCCAAAGCGTTGTTTGCGCGCGTTGAAGAATGGGCGCACAAGCGCGGCTTGAACGCTTTGGTTGGGCCAAAGGGTTTTAGCCCCTTTGACGGCTATGGCATTCAAATAGAGGGTTTTGAACATCATCAAATGATGAACATGATGAATTACAACTTCCCCTACTACCCCAAATTTATGGAAGAAATGGGGTTTGAGAAGGAAGTTGACTTCGTTTCAACCTACATCCATGTGCCCGACTACAAGTTGCCCGACCGCATCCGCCGTATTGCTCGCAAGGTGCAAGAGCGCGGCACTTTCCGCGTCCACACCTTCTCTTCGGTTGGCGAAATCCGCCGCTGGGCGGACAAAATTGGGCGCACCTACAACGATACTTTTGTGAACAATTGGGAATATTACCCGTTAACCCAAAACGAAATCAAATTTGTGGTTGACACGCTGGTCTTGGTGGCCGTGCCGCGCTACATCAAGGTCATTCTCAACAAGGATGAGGATGTTATCGGCTTTTTGTTCGGCTTTCCCGACGTTTCGCCGGCGATGAAGCGGGCGAAGGGGCACCTTTACCCGTGGAACATTGTTGACCTGCTCTGGACGCGCTCGCACACCAACTGGATTTCGTTGAACGGCGCGGGCGTGTTGCCGAAATATCACGGACGCGGCGCAAATGTTTTGCTTTACGATGAAATGTACAAGACTGTCGCCTCTGAAAACCGCTACGAGCACGGCGAACTGACCCAAGTTGCCGAAACCGCCGTCCAAATGCGACGCGATTTGAAAAATGTTGGAGCGAAAGAGTACAAAAATCACAGAGTTTTCCGAAAAGAAATTTGATGTGATTACCTACTTGCTTGTCGTGCAAGTCGGCAGTTGAAACTGCACCTACTGCTTGCGAAGTCGGTCTACGGCGACTTGTCGCCTTCCAGGGCACGCCGATGCGTCACCGCGAGGAGGCGTAGCCGCCGAAGCAGTATCCCGCTCACCGAAAAGGGGATTGCTTCGCCGCCTTCGGCGGCTCGCAATGACACGCAAAGCACGTTACCTCGTCCCTTATACCTTTCTGTGTTTTCTATAGCATTTCTGTGCTTTCTGTGGTTCTCCGTCGGCAGTTGAAACTGCACCTACTGCTTGCGAAGTCGCCCTACGGCGCGACTTTAGCCCCAAAATGGCGTGTTGCACCCATGCTCACGTAGGTGATTACGATTTGATCACAAAAAAGCGCACCCGCAAAGGTGCGCTTTTTTGATCGGCCGAGTGACTATTTAGCGTTCTGTCCGCACCAGCACCGCGCGCACCATCCGGCGGTAGCGGTAGCCGCCGGTGGTGGGCAGGTAGCCTTCGCACGTCAGCAGGGTGAGCCAGTCGTGGCTTTCGTGTTTTAGCGCGGCGGCGGTGTCGTAGGGGGTGATGAGGCGGTTTTCGCGCACTTCGTAAGTGTAAGTGAGTTCCCCAGCGCGGAGGAAAATTTGGTCGCCGAAGTGCAGGTCTTTGAGGTGGTAGAAGATGCCGGGGGTGTTGTCCGCGTTCCAAACATGGCCGGTGAGCGCGGTGTTGCCCGACCATGTGGGGAAGGCCGTGCCCTCCAGCCAGCCCACCGCGTGGCCCAACCACTGCACGTCCCAGCCTCGACCCTCGCGCGGCACGCCGACGATGGGGGCGCTGACGCCAATTTTGGGGATGCTGAGGGTGAGGTCAAGAGAGGTGTAGGCACGGCTTTGAGGCGGAAGTGCGCCGATGGCGTGGGGCGCAAAGCCGGTTTGAGGGAGTGTTTGAGGTGTTGGCGTAAGGGTGGAAGTGGGGGTTTGCGTAGGTGTGAAGGTTGGTGTGGGTGTTAGGGTAGGTGTAGGGGTGAAAGTTAAGGTAGGCGTTGGAGTGGGTGTGGGCGTCGGGGTTGGGGTGGGGGGCAGGGCTTCCAGAGCCAAAGAGGTTTCGTCATCATCGGACTGGCCGTCGCTCCAGTCGTCGTCGGCAAAACCGGTAGAGGCTACGCTGTCGGGGTCGGTGGGGCCGGCGTGGGTGATCTCGGCTTGGATGGTGTGTGTGCCCGCGGTTTGAGCGCGCACCGTCAGGGTGAGAGTGGCTGTTTGACCTACAGCCATGGTGCCCAAATCCCACGTGCCTGAGCCGGCGTCGTAACTGCCGGTGTCGGGCGTCGCGCTGACCAGGGTCAGGCCCGCGGGCAGGGTGATTTGGGCTGTTGTGGCTTCTGCGCTGAAGGGCCCTGCGTTGTGCACGGTGACCGTGACCTGTGTGGTTTCTCCCACGATAATAGATGAGGTGGGGGAGGAAATGCCAATGGAAAGATCGGCAAGTTTGCTGGCCGCGCCGTTGACCTCTTCGCCGGGCAGGAGGGTGAGGTCTAAGATTTTGGTATAACTGGCGCTTCCGCCGCTGATGGTCACGCGGTAAAGTGCGTCCGCGGACACGCCGTAAATCTGGTTTCCATCGCTGGATATGCCGACCAAGGCGTTGGGAACGCCGTGGGTTTCCATTTCGCCCAAGTTGGTGTAAGAAATGAAATTGCCCGCGGTGTCGGTGGTGATTTGGAGGAGGTACGTGTGATGGCCACTCCAATTGCCAATCCCCCAGATGGCGTAAAGATAGCCGTTGGCTTCGGTATAGTCGCTGGTGTAACCGCCAGAGGGGTAGTCGGGCCGCATATCGTGCCACAAAAACACGGTGGCGGGGTCGTAATCATGCAAGGCATAAAGCCCGTGGGAATATCGGTAGGGGATGTAACTTTCCAGCCCTCCACCGAGGTAGCCGATGTTACGGCGGGGGTCAAAAAACAGCGCCGCGCCCCATTCAAACGGCAGTTGTGGGGAAAGTTGGCTCACATGGCCGGTGTCAAAATCTACGGTGTAGAGGTGTGATTTTTGCTCTAAGGATAGCGAAATGGCGTAAACGTTACCGTTGGGAGCAAATGAAAGATCCCCAAAACCAAAATAGCCGTAGCGGGTGTGGGCATCGGGTACGTCATCGTGGGTGAGGACGAATTCCTGATGGGGGCTGGTTTCCACATCGCGAATAACCAGAATGCGGTTTTGGGTGGTGACCAGCCAAATGTCCCACGCGCGTGCCGTTTGTGCCGTCACCGCTATTAAAATAGCGGCAAGCAGCACCGCATAGTATGCTTTTGTGGTTTTCATAGGGGACCTTGTATTTGTGTAATAAGTATTAGGTATTTTGTACTGCGGCGGGTTTGGGCATTATACCATTTTATGTAACTGCCTACCCGCTTCGTAAGCGAGGGAAAACACTTCAGTGCGGCCCGAGAAGAAGCCCGCGCAGGTGGACTTCGCAACTTGTAGCCTGCGACTCCAGTCGCAAAGCGCAAGTGGCGGCAGTTGAAACTGCACCTACTGCCTGCGAAGTCGCCCTACGGCGACTTGTCGCCTTCCAAAACAACGCCGAAGTAGTCTCCCACTCACCGAAAAGGGGATTGCTTCGCCACCTTCGGCGGCTCGCAATGACACCAGACGGCATCAGTTGAAACTGCACCTATTGCCTACGAATTCGCCCTGCGGCGACTTTTTGGGAAAAGCGAGCCTCAAGAGGGTATCGCGTAATTATCCATTTAGTCAGAATAGTGCATGTTGTCACTGCGGAATATGCCTATAATGAAAATAGAGGGTTGTATTTCTCGGGCTCTTACTTGCAAAACATTTCCTTTTTACCCTTGCCCATCTGTTCAGGAGGTGACCTATGGATGCTACTCAAAACCCCGACAAAGCGGTACAGTCGTCACTGCGTTTTTTGCAAGCCCTTACGGAAGATTACCATCCGCGCAATTTTGATGTGCGCTTTTGGGACGGCAGCGTTTGGAAGGCGGAGACGCCGACGCCCGATTTCACCGTTGTGTTGAAGCATCCGGGGGCTTTGCGCTCAATGTTTCGGGTGACCGATAGCGACCTTTCATTGGGTGAGGCCTACATTTACGACGATTTTGATATTGAGGGCGATATTTTCAAGGTTTTTCCGCTTGAAGACCATTTTGAGCAAGGGATGTCTTTGGAGAAAAAGGCTCGTTTGCTCAAACTTTATCTTTCGCTGCCCAAAGCGCCCAGCAGAGTGCCAAGTCGCGCCGCCAATTTGAAGGGCCAAATTCATTCCATAGAGCGCGATCGTGCGGCTATCCGTTACCATTACGACGTGCCCAGCGAGTTTTATGCCCTTTGGTTGGATAAAAATATGGTGTATTCGTGTGCTTATTTCAAGACGGGTGAGGAGGATATTGACACCGCTCAGGAGCAAAAACTGGATTACATTTGCCGCAAACTGCGCCTCAAGCCCGGTGAACGCCTGTTGGATATAGGCTGTGGTTGGGGCGGTTTGGTGATTCATGCGGCTAAGCATTACGGCGTGCAGGCGGTGGGTATCACGCTGAGCGAAAACCAGTACCGCTGGGCGAATGAGCGCATTAAGCGGGAAGGGTTGGAGGATCGCGCCCGCGTTGAATTGCTTGATTATCGCGAGGTGAACGAGCCGGAAGGCTACGATAAACTTGTGAGTGTGGGCATGTTTGAGCACGTGGGCGAAAAGATGCTGCCGGTTTATTTCAAGAAAGCGTGGGAATTGCTCAAACCCGGCGGCGTCTTTTTGAATCACGGCATTGCGCGCGATGCGAATATCCCGTGGAAGCGCGGCACTTTTGGCGATAAATATGTGTTCCCCGATGGGGAACTGGAGCCTATCTGGCTTACGACCCGTGCCGCGGAGGAAACCGGCTTTGACGTGCGCGATATTGAAAACCTGCGCGAGCACTACGCTCTCACCTTGCGCCACTGGGTGCGCCGTTTAGAGGCTCATCACGATGATGCTTTGAAAATTGTGGACGAAACGACTTACCGCATCTGGCGGCTTTTCATGTCTGGCTCTTCCTATGGGTTTGAAATTGGCCGCCATAAATTGTTCCAAACGCTCATGGTGAAAGTGGAGCGCGCCCCAAGTGGCCTCCCGTGGACGCGGGAAGATTGGTACTGCAAATAATCCCTCGGGCTCCCAAAACTCAACTTTGGGAGCCTGAATTTTAGTTTTTGCTTCACGAATTTGCTTAAAACCTGCGTTTCCCTATTGTATTTGGATTGGCAGTTGTGCTAAAGTGTAATTGAAAGGTCAGACGATTATCGTCTGCTGAATGGTGGTGAAAGGCTATTTTTATGTTGGTGCAACCAAAGCCGTTGGCAGAACAGGTTGAGCAGGTGTTGCGTAGGCGCCTGCGCGAAGGGGTTTATTCTGCTGGTTCGCGCATTCCCTCCGAGAGCGAGTTGGCGGCCGAATTTGGCGTCAGCCGCGCCACGGTGCGCACCGTGTTGGCCAAACTCGCCGTCCATGGGCTGCTGCTCCGGCGGCAGGGCGATGGCACGTATGTCAACGCCCGCGTTCAGCAGGCCAATGCCCACTGGGGCAGCCTGTGGGATTTCAACAGCCTGATTGAGAACAACGGCTACACCCCTACCATCCAAGAAGTGGCGCGTGAAGTGCGCCCTGCTACCGAAGAAGAAGCCCTCGCCCTGGCTATTGCCCCCGGCGAGGGTTTGTTTTCTATCCACCGCCTTTTTCTGGCCGATGCCCAACCCGTGATTTTGGCGCACAACGTCTTCCCCCTCTCGCTCTTTCGGGTGCCTGTGGAGCAGATTGACGGCTCTCTGCACATCCGCCGCTTGTTGCAGCGTTACGCCGCGCGCGAAGTCGCCTTCACCATAACCACCGTGCACGCCACTCACTTGCCCGAAAAGGTGGCCTCGTGGCTCTGCCGCCAGCCGGAAGAGGTGATGCTCTCGCTGCAGGTGGTGTTTTACAGCAAGGACGATGAACCTCTCACCTTAGGCCATAGTTTCTTCGACGACCGAGTGTTGCGCCTGCGGTTGGTTCAGGCGTGGTGAGAGGCGTTGAACTGTCAGCGCGTTGCTTTTGCTGGGTTGTTTTGCTTTGTCGTCTTGTAACCGTTCAGCCTTGGCAAGGAAAAACCGCAGATTGCGCCGATTGAAGTTCGTGAGTCGTTAGGTTGTTGGGTCGTTAGGTCGTTGGGTTGTTTGGTCGTTGAAGGCGTTATGTCGTAAAGGCGTTACGTCGGGCGTTGTCGGATGGTTTTAATCCACTGATTGACACAGATTTACACCGATTGAGGAATAAAACCACAGAAGACACAGAGATTTGCAGAGAACACAGAAAAAATCTGCGCTAATCTGTGTAATCTGTGGTTCTTGTCCACCGATTGACACAGATTTGCACCGATTGAAGAAAAGAAACCACAGAGAACACAGAAATTTACAGAGAACACAGATATTTTTTCTTGGCGTCCTTTGCGTCCCTTGGCGTCCTTGGCGCCCTTGTTATCCACCGATTGAAGGAAAAACCACAGAAGCCACAGAAATTTGCAGAGAACACAGAAAAAATCTGCGCTAATCTACGTAATCTGTGGTTTTCCCTTTGCGTTCCCAGGAGGCTTGCTGGTGCGTTCCCGTTGGGGTGCTTTGTTTGACCTTGCATTGCCGCTGATTGCAACCCTGCTCGCGCTGCTTGTGGGCGCGGTGATGTTGCTCTTCCTCAAGGCCAACCCGCTCAAGGCGTATTGGGCGCTGGTGGTGGGCGCGTTTGGCAGCACCAACGCCATTGCCGAGACTTTAGTCAAGGCCACGCCGTTGCTGTTAGTGGGTTTGGGCATCTGCATCGCTTTTCAGGGCAACGTCATCAACATCGGCGGCGAAGGGCAGATGATCGTGGGCGCGATTTTGGGGACGTGGGTCGGTCTGCACTTCCATCACTGGCCCGGCTGGTTGATGATTACCTTTGCGCTGACGATGGGCTTCGTCGGCGGAGCGATTTGGGGCGGCATTGCCGGCGCGTTGAAGGCGTATTTCGGCGTGAACGAGATTTTGAGCACGGTGATGATGAACGCCATCGCGGTGCAGTTGATGAATTACCTGCTGCGCGGCCCGATGATTGACCCCGCGCAGGCCGCGCACGCCTCCAAAATCCCGCAGACCGCGCGGCTGGAAATGGCCTACCGCCTGCCCCGCTTAGTGCCCACGCGCCTGCACTTGGGCGCGCTGATCGCACTGATTCTGGCTTTCCTGGTTTACCTTTTCCTCTGGCGCACGGTGTGGGGCTACCGCATCCGCGCGGTGGGCAAAAATCCCCACGCGGCGCGCTACGGCGGCATCCCCGTCAAGAAGTATGTGGTACTGGCGCTGCTGCTGAGCGGCGCGTTCGCCGGGCTGGCGGGCGTGATTCAGGTTTACGGCGTGAACTACCGCATGATCACCGACGGCTCGGCCACGGGCTTTACCGGCGGCGCGGGCTTCAACGGCATCGTGGCCGCGCTGTTCGGGCATTTGCACCCCATCGGCACGATACCGGCTTCCATTTTATTTGGCGCGCTGCTGGTCGGTGCGAACAAAATGCAGCGCGTGGCGCAGGTGCCTTCCGCGTTGATTACCGCGCTGAACGGCCTGGTGGTGGTCTTCGTGGTGAGCAGCGAAATCTGGCGCATCCGCCGCCAGCGCCGCCGCTTGGCCGCGCAGACTGAGAAAGAGGAAACCACAGAGGAGGAAACCACAGATTACACAGATTAGCACAGAAAATAACGCCAAGGGCGCCAAGAGGTTAGCGCCAAGGACGCCAAAGGACGCCAAAGGACGCAAAGAAAAAATATCTGTGTTCTCTGTTGTCTTCTGTGTTCTCTGTGTTTCTTCCTTCAATCGGTGTAAATCTGTGTAAATCGGTGGATAAACGAGGCTCACATGCTAGCGAAACTGCTCTCCGCTTCGGTGTTGATCGGCATTCTGGCTTCGGGCGTTCGGCTGGCGACGCCGTACCTGTACGCGGCCATCGGCGAGACCTTCGGCCAGCGGAGCGGCGTGCTCAACCTCGGCGTGGAAGGCCAAATGCTCTTGGGCGCGTTCTTCGCCTTTTATGTCACGCTGGTTACGGGCAGCCTGTGGCTGGGCTTGCTGGCCGCGGCGGTTGTGGGCGCGCTCATGGGGCTGGCCATGGCCTTCGTCACCGTCAACCTGCAGGCCGAGCAGGGCATCAGCGGCATCGGCTTTTACCTCTTCGGCTTAGGGCTGAGCGATTTGCTCTTCCAGAAACTCGTCGGCACGGTGAAGACCATTCAGGGCTTCCCCCCGATTCACATTCCCGTGCTCAGCGACCTGCCGGTGCTGGGGCCGGTGCTCTTTCAGCACAACCTGCTGGTCTACGTGGCCTACGCGCTGGTGCCGTTGGCGTGGTTTGTGCTCAACAAAACCACCATTGGCCTGAAAATCCGCTCGGTGGGCGAAAACCCGCAGGCGGCGGATTCGTTGGGCATCAGCGTGGCCGCGGTGCGCTATTACACCATTATTCAAGGCGGTGTGCTGTCGGGCATCGCGGGCGCTGCGCTTTCCATTGGCCTGCTCAACGTCTTCCAGCAAAACATGACCAGCGGGATGGGCTTCATCGCGGTGGCGCTGGTCTATTTTGGGGCGTGGCGTCCTTTGGGTGTGCTGGGCGGCTCGCTGCTTTTCAGCATGGTCAACGCCCTGCAACTCTGGATGCAGGTCGTGGGTGTGCCCATTCCGCCGGATTTGGCCGTGATGATGCCCTACGTGCTCACCATTTTGGTGCTCATGGTCACAGTTTCCAAAGTGCGCGCCCCCTCTGCTCTTGCCAAACCGTTTGAACGGGAAGGGTGAATCTACCGATTGACACAGATTTGCACCGATCGGATGGTTGAAACCGCAGATTTCACAGATTCCGCAGAAAAAATCTGCGCAAATCTGCGTAATCTGTGGTTCTGATTTGTCCGCTTTTCACCTTTTGAAGGAGGAACCGATGCGCAAGAAACTCTATGTGTTCGTAGCCGTTTTGTTGGTGGCGGCGTTCGTGTTGGCGGCGTGTGGGAAGTCTACCCCTGCCCCCGCGGCCAAGACGGAAGCCCCCAAGAAGCCCTTCCGCATCGCGGTGGTGCTGCCCAGTTCCATCAACGATTTGGCCTTCAGTCAGAGTATGTACGACGCGCTGGTGGCCGTGCAGAAGCAGATGGGCGGCAAGGACGCCATGCAGTTCGTGTATTCCGATGGCATGTACAAGGTGGACGACGCCGCGGCCGCCATCCGCGACTATGCTTCGCAGGGCTATGACTTGATCATCGCCCACGGCTCGCAGTACGGCTCGTCCCTGCAGGAAATCGCGCCCGACTTTCCGAACACGAGTTTCGCCTGGGGTACCACGGTGGATACCTTCGGTATGCCCAACGTCTTCGCCTACGAGGCGGCTTCTGAGCAGGGCGGCTATGTCAACGGCGTGATGGCCGCGAAACTTTCCAAGAGCGGCGTGTTGGGCGTGATCGGGCCCATTGAAACCGGCGATGCTTCGCGCTACGTGCAGGGCTTCATCGCCGGCGCGAAGGCCACCAATCCCAACATCAAGGTCAACGTGACATGGACCGGCTCGTTCTCGGATGTCTCCGCCGCGGCCGAGGCGGCCAACACCCACATTTCCGCCGGCGCGGATGTGCTCACCGGCACCGCGCAGATGGTGGTGGGTGCCATCGGCGTGGCGAAGGAAAAGAACGTCCTGTGGTTCGGCACCCAGGCCGACCAGAGTTCCCTCGCCCCCAACATTGTGGTTGCCAATCAGGTCTACCACTGGGAGGTCGTGCTGACCAAGATGATTGACATGATTCAGCATGGCAAACTCGGTGGGCAATCCTTCACCATCAATTTGAAGAACGGCGGCGAGGTGATTGAATACAACCCCAAGTTCAACCTGCCGCCCGACGTGAAGAAAGCCGCCGAAGACGCCATCAAGGGCATTGAAGACGGCTCTATCAAGATTGAGTTGAAGAAGTAAATCTCACCCCTCCCCCCGGCCCCTTCCCTTTCCTCTTTTTGGAGATTTACAAATTGTTGCGACAATAACCACGCAATCTCACAGCCCCCTCTCCTCTCCCCCTGGGAGAGGCAGAGGGGGCGGGACGCCGCCCTGAGCGAAGACGAAGGGCACGGCGTCCGGGGGAGTGGTGAGGGCGCTAAGCCGATGGGCTTTTTTACGCCCTCACCCCCAGCCCCTCTCCCAGAGGGAGAGGGGAGACTGGCTTAGGCTGTAGCCTTGGATTGTCGTAACAATTTATCAAAGTGCAACTAAGGGAGGGGAGAGGGTGCCGAGCCTTGCGAGGCGGGGGAGGGGAGAGATCGCCCACGGGATTTTCGCCATGACCCACCCCAACGCCCCGGCCATACCCACCCGCCGCATCCAGACCGTGGAGATGCGCGGCATCACCAAGCGCTTCCCCGGCGTGCTGGCCAACGACCGCGTGGATTTTGACGTCCACTCGGGTGAAGTGCACGCGCTTCTGGGCGAAAACGGCGCGGGCAAGAGTACCTTGATGAAAATCCTCTACGGGCTTTACCAGCCCGACGAGGGCGAAATTTACATCGACGACCAGCGGGTGGAAATCAACTCCCCCAGCGACGCCATCGCCCACGGCATCGGCATGGTGCACCAGCATTTCATGTTGGTGGAAACCCTCACCGTGGCCGAAAACGTGGCCCTGGGCTTGCCTTCATCCCGCGGCGTCCTTACCGATTTGGATGTGGTCTCCCGCCGCATTCTGGAACTCGCCGAGACCTACGGCCTGCACATTGACCCTTCCGCCTACATCTGGCAACTGTCGGTGGGGCAGCAACAGCGGGTGGAAATCATCAAGGCGCTTTACCGCGGCGCTTCCCTGCTCATTCTGGACGAGCCGACCGCGGTGCTCACCCCGCAGGAAGTGGACGAACTTTTCGGCATCATGCGCCAGATGACGCAAGAGGGGCACGCGCTGATTTTCATCTCCCACAAATTGCACGAGGTCATTGAAATCAGCGACCGGGTGACCGTGCTGCGCGACGGCCGCAAGATCGGCACCCGCCCCACTTCCGAAGTGACCAAAGAGACCTTAGCCAACTGGATGGTGGGCCGCGAGGTGTCGCTGGTGCTGGACCGCGGCGAAAGCAAAATCGGCGAGCCGCGCCTGGTGCTGGAAGGCGTCAGTTGCGAAAGCGACCGCGGCACCCCCGGCTTGCGTGATGTCAGCCTTGAGGTACGCGCCGGCGAAATTTTGGGCATCGCGGGCGTTTCGGGCAACGGCCAGCGGGAACTTGCCGAGGTCGTTGCCGGTTTGCGCGAGGTCACCGCGGGCCGCATCCTGCTGGAAGGCGAAGACATCACCGACCTGCCCGTGGGCGCGCGCACCGACCGCATGTTGGCTTACATCCCCGAAGAGCGGATGCGCGACGGCATGATTGGTGATTTTACCGTGGCCGAGAACCTGATTTTGCGCGAGCACCACAAGCCGCCCTTTTCCCGCCGCGGCTTCCTCAACCTGCGCTACATTGCCGAGCACAGCGACCGGCTCATCAGGCAATTCCGCATCAAGACGCCCTCTCGCAACACTTTGGCGAAAAGCCTTTCCGGCGGCAACATCCAGAAAATCGTGCTGGCGCGGGAACTGGCGCGCCAACCCCGTGTGATCATCGCCGCCCAACCCACCCGCGGTTTGGACATCGGCGCGACCGAATACGTCCGTGAGCAGTTGCTGGCTCAGCGCCGCGCCGGCGTGGCCGTGTTGCTGATTTCCGAAGATTTGGACGAAGTGCTGGCGCTTTCCGACCGGATTGCGGTGCTCTACGAAGGACAGGTGATGGACATCCTGCCGCGGGAAGAAGCCACCGCCGAGCGCGTGGGCTTGTTGATGGCAGGGGTGCGCGCCGATTGATTGCTTGCTTCATCAACTCATCGTCTCTCCCCCGAACGAACGCCGCAACGACCCAACGACCCCCATCCCCCAATCCCTCAGTACCTTACTACTCCACCACAATCATAGCCGCCCTTCCCGCTTGGCCGCGTTGAACGCCTCGTCGGTGATGACGTAGCCTGCGGTTTTCTCCCGCAATTGGCGGGCGCGCGCCAAAAACTCCTCCGGCTGGATGGGGTAACTGCGCACCGCCCGTTCAAGGCACACGATGACCTCGCTGTTGAGGCTCCGCCGGTGGCGCTCGGCCTGCCGCTTCAGCGCCTCGTAGAGGTCGTCGGGAATGTTCTTGATGGTCAGCGTTGGCATGAAAACCTCCCTCTGGTTTCGTTTTGCAACCATTATGGAATAAAAATTCCCCGTTGTCAAGCATGTTGTTATTCGCACCGATATAGAACGCCCCAACGCCCCAACGACCTAACGCCCCAACGCCCCAACGCCCCAACGACCTAACGCCCCAACGGCCCAACGACCCAACGACCTAACGACCTAACGCCCCAACGACCTAACGACCTAACGACCTAACCATTCCCAATCCCTCAATCCCCTTTTCCCCATGCCCACCCTCTGGCACACCTACCTTCGCCCGAAAACCGTTGAAGAAGCCCTGCAGATGCTGGCCGAAGCAGGGGAAGCCGCCGTGCTGATTGCCGGCGGCACCGACCTGATGCTGGATTTGCAACAGGGGCGGCACCCGCCCGTGCAGGCCTTAGTGGACATCACCGAAATCCCTGAACTGCGGGCGCTGGAAATCCGCGGGAACGAACTCTTCGTCGGCGCGGGCGTGCCCCTCAACCGCGTTTCGGCGTCGCCCTTGGTGCGCGAGCACGCTATGGCCTTGGCCGAAGCCACCGGCCAGATGGCAGGCTACCAAATCCGCAACGTCGCCACCTTGGGCGGCAACGTGGCCCATGCCCTCCCCGCGGCGGACGGCGCGATTGCCTTGCTGGCGCTGGATGCCCGCGCCGAGGTCGCTTCCCCGCAGGGGCGCCGCCGCGTGCCCCTGGCCGACCTTTACCTCGGCCCCGGCCGCTCCGCGCTCAAGCACGAAGAAATGCTGGTCGGTTTTTGGCTGCCGCTGACGCGGCAAAAGGCGGCTTCGGCCTTCCGCCGCGTGATGCGCCCGCAGGGCGTGGCGCTGCCCATCCTCAACACGGCGGTCTGGCTGGCGCGGGAAGGCGACCGCATCGCGCAAATCCGCATCGCCGTGGGGCCGTTTGGGCCGGTGCCCCGCCGCGCCACCGCGGCCGAAAGCGCCCTCTGCGGCCACGCGCCCGACGAAGCGACGCTGAACGCCGCGGTGGAAGCCCTGCTCCGCGAAGCCCGCTTCCGCACCAGCCGCTACCGCGCCACCGAAACCTACCGCCGCCACCTCGCGGGCATTCTGCTGCGCGAAACCGTGGGGAAGGCGTGGGAGAGGGCGAGTGGCGAGTGAGGAATTGCGAATCGCGAATTGCGAGTAGCGATTTAGGATTTGCGATTTGCGCCGCCTACCGCCGCCCGCATCCCCAGTACCCCAGTACCCCAGCACCCCAGTACCTCAATCCCTATGCCTACTATCACCCTTACCGTAAACGGCACCCCCCATACCCTCACCGTTGACCCCGGCGAAACCCTCGCCGATGTCCTGCGCTACCGCCTGGGCCTGACCGGCACCAAAATCGGCTGTCAGGAAGGCGAGTGCGGCGCGTGCACTGTGGAAGTGAACGGCGAGGCGGTGCTTTCCTGCATCTACCCCGCCGAGCGCGCCGACGGCAAGAGCGTCCTCACCATTGAGGGGCTGGCGCAGAAGCACGACCACGAATTCATCCTGCACCCGCTGCAGGAAGCCTTCGTGGAGCACGGCGCGGTGCAGTGCGGCTTCTGCACCCCCGGCCAGATCATGGCCGCCCATGCCCTGCTGGAACACAACCCCGACCCCCAGCCCGAGGACATCCACCACGCGCTGAAGGATAACCTCTGCCGCTGCGGGGCCTATCCGGCCATTGAGGACGCAATTCTCGCCGCCGCGCACGGCCTGCGCACCGGCGAACCGCCGCCCCCGCCCGAAATCCCCGCCTCGGCCTACGCGGGCAAGGTGGTCGGCAGGCCCCACATCCGCCCCGACGCGGTGGACAAGGTCACGGGGCGCGCCCGCTACACCGACGACCTCGTCTTCCCGAACATGCTGCACGCCGCGGTGCGCCGCGCCGAAGTCCCCCACGGCATTTTGCGGCGGCTGGATGTGAGCAAAGCCCGCGCGCTGAAGGGCGTGGTCGCGGTGATGACCGCCGAGGACTTGCCCGCGGCGCGTAACCACGGCGTCCTCATTGACGACTGGCCTATTCTGGTCGGCGTGGGCGAGCGCATCCGCTACGTCGGCGACGCCTTAGCCATTGTGGCCGCGGAAGCGCGCGCCATCGCGCAGGAAGCGGCTTCCCTGATTGAAGCCGAAATTGAGCCGTTGCCCGTGCTCGCCGACCCGCTGGCCGCGCTTGCGCCCGATGCCCCGCAGTTGCACCCTTCCGGCAACCTGCTCAAGCACATCAAAGTCCGCAAGGGCGATGTGGAACGGGGTTTTGCCGAGGCCGATGTGGTGCTGGAACACACCTTCACCACGCCCCACTACGACCACGCCTTCCTTGAGCCCGAGGCGAGCGTCGCCGTGCCCACCGAGGACGGGCGGATGGAGGTGTATGTCGGCTCGCAGATCCCCTACGACGACCGACGGCAGGTAGCCGCGGCGTTGGGCTGGCCCGAGGAACGGGTGCACATCGTGGGGCAGACCATGGGCGGTGGCTTCGGCGGCAAGGAAGACATCGCCGGGCAGATTCACGCCGCGCTCCTGGCGTGGAAGACCGGTCGGCCGGTGAAACTGCTCTACGACCGCCGCGAAAGCCTGATTGCCCACCCCAAGCGCCACGCCACGCAAATTCGCGTCCGCATCGGCGCCAAACGCGACGGCCGCCTGACCGCGGTGCAGACCGAACTTTACGGCGACACCGGCGCCTACGCCTCCCTTGGCGAGAAGGTGATGGAGCGCGCCACCACCCATTCCGCCGGGCCTTACGACGTGCCGCACGTGCGCGCCGACTGTTACGCCGTTTATACCAACAACCCGCCGGCGGGCGCGTTCCGCGGCTTCGGCGTCACCCAGTCCAACTTTGCGGTGGAAAGCCTGATGGACATGCTGGCCGAGCGCTTGGGGCTGGATCCGGTGGAACTGCGGCGCAAGAACGCCCTGCGGGTGGGTTCCGCCACCAGCACGGGGCAGGTGCTGCGGGAAAGTGTGGGCCTGCTGGAATGCATTGACCGCGTGGACGCGGAGGTGCGCCGCCTAAGCGAGGGAGCCGATCCCTTCGCGCCGCATCCCGTGCCCGGCGAGCCGCACAAAGTGCGGGCGTGGGGCTTTGCCGCGGCGTTCAAGAACACGGGGCTGGGCGGCGGCGCGCCCGACGAGGCCACCGCCGAGGTGGAACTGCTGCCTGAGGGCCTGTTTGAAGTGCGGATTTCGTCCGCCGAGTTGGGGCAGGGGCTGGTTTCGGTGTTGCAGTTGGTGGCCGCGGAGGAAATCGGCGTGGAAGCCGAGGGCGTGCGGGTGCTGGTGATGGACACCGACCGCACCCCCGACGGCGGCCCGACCACGGCTTCCCGGCAGACGTACGTCAGCGGCAACGCGGCGCGGATGGCGGCGCGGGTGCTGGTCAGCGCCCTGCGTTCCACGCTGGCGGAACGGTACGACGTCCCGCCGGAGCAAATTCAGCCGCAGGTCGAGGGCCTTTTGCTTGGCGAGCGGCTGCTCCGCTGGCCTGAGGTGGCGGCGGAAATGCACGCCCTGGGGCGCGAGCCGCGCATCCGCTACACCTACCACGCGCCCGAAACCAAGCCGTTGGGCGAGGGCGGTGACATGCACTTTGCTTACGCCTTCGCTGCGCAAGCCGCAGAGGTGGAAGTGAACACCCTCACCGGTGAAGTGAAAGTGCTGCGGGTGGTCACGGCGGTGGATGTGGGCGCGGCCATCAACCCGCTGACGCTGAAAGGGCAAATTGAAGGCGGCGTGATCATGGGCATCGGCACCGCGCTCACCGAGCACTTCATTGTTGAGGAAGGGCGCGTGGTGACCGACCGCTTAGCCCGCTACCGGATGCCGTCCTTTGAGCAAGTGCCGGAAATCATCCCCATTGTGGTGGAGCATCCGGTGAGCACCGGCCCCTTCGGAGGCAAAGGCGTAGGCGAAATCGTGAGCGTCCCCACCGCGCCAGCGATCACTAACGCGATTTATCGCGCGGTGGGGGTGCGGCTGGATAGCCTGCCGGTGGAGCAGGAGGCGTTGCTGTTGCCAATTGCCTTGAGGTAAAATGTTGCCCCATTTTTGCTTCAAAATCCCAAATTTCCCTTGCCCGCAGGTAGGCGATGGGTTATAATTGCGCCGCACCCGCCAATGGCGGGATTTTTATCGCAATTCCCGCGTCCTAATTTTGGGACGGCGACCGAAGGAGTAAAGTCATGCCACCTCTTCCAAAACGCCGAGTTTCTCGTGCTCGCCGCGATAAAAGGCGCTCGCATCGCGCCTTGAAGGCGTTGCACCTTGTGCAGTGCCCCAATTGTGGCGAAAAGCATTTGCCCCACACGGTTTGCCCTCATTGCGGTTATTACGACGGCCGCGAGGTCATTCCGGTAGAAAAGTAGCGCCATTTCCTCACTTCCAAAAACGGGACGGTCAAACCGTCCCGTTTTTGCGTTTGGCCGCGCGTCCCTCAGCCGTTCTCGGTGTTTTCAATGCCGAGCCGTGTTCGCGGCAATTTTCCTTCGCGAGGTGGAGAATGATAGCACCGGACAAAACTGCTTTTGTCTTCCCCGGCCAAGGTTCGCAAACCGTTGGAATGGGAAAAGCCTTGGCCGAGCGTTACCCAATCGCCCGGCAGACTTTTGAGGAGGCCGATGAAATTTTGGGCTTTGCCCTCAGCAAAATAGCGTGGGAAGGCCCCGCCGAGATGCTGAATGAAACCCGTTACACCCAGCCCGCACTGGTTGTGCATTCAATTGCGGCTTTGCGGGTTTTCCGGGAGGAATTTCCCGAGTTTACGCCGGCATTTATGGCCGGGCATTCGTTGGGCGAATTGAGCGCCTTGATAGCGGCGGCGAGCATTCCCTTTGCCGACGGGGTGCGCTTGGCGAAATTGCGCGGTGAAGTGATGGCCGAGGCGGGTAGGCAATCCCCGGGCGGCATGGCGGCAATTTTGGGGTTGGACATTCCTGCCGTGGAGAAAATATGCGCCGAGGCAAGCGCAAATGACGAGAGGGTTGTGGTGGCAAATGACAATTGCCCGGGGCAAGTGGTGATTTCGGGCGCAAAGGCGGCTGTGGAAAGGGCTATTGCGTTGGCAACGGAGGCCGGGGCGCGGCGGGTTGTGCCGTTGGCGGTGAGTGTCGCCGCTCATTCGCATTTGATGAAACCCGCTCAGGAGCGGTTCAACCAAGCGTTGAGCGAAGCGCCGATAGCGCCCCCGCAGGTAACGGTTGTGGGGAACATCAGCGCCGCTCCCCTGCAAAACGCCGATGATGTTCGGGCGGACTTGAGCGCTCAGTTGACCGGTCGTGTGCGCTGGACCGAGAGCGTGCAGTTTATGCTTGCGCGCGGGGTTGAAAACTTTGTGGAGATGGGCACAGGGAACGTGCTGAGCGGCTTGATAAAGCGCATAAACCGCAAGACTAAGCGGTTTACTTTTGGAGAGCCGGACGACGTTGAAGCGTTTAGGCAAAGTTAGCCGCGGCGCTTTTGAGCATCACCGTTGCGGCACAGGGGCGACTAATTTGCCTTTGTGCCAAACCAGTTTTTCAACTTCCGGCGTGTCCCCGTTTTTGCTCCAAAGGTAGCCGAGCACGCGGCGGGTGCTTTCCGGTTCGGCTGTGGTGAAAAATTTCACCGTGCCTTTTGGCGTGGTTGAGAGAGCGTTGCGCTCTTTGAGCACATATTTGGTTCGTTTGGCTATTGCCGGCGCGGGGTCTATCACTCGCACGTTTTCCCCCACAATTCCTTGAATTAGCGGAATTACAAACGGGTAGTGGGTGCATCCCAGCACTACCGTATCCATGCCCTCGGCTAACATTGGCCTGAGGGCATTTTCTAAGATGCGGCGCGGCTCATCGCCGTCTAAGTTCCCGTTTTCAATGCACTGGACTAAGCCGTCGCAGGTATTTTCCAGCAAACGCGTGCCGCGCGCAAACCTTTCAACCACCGAAGCGTAGAGTTTGCCCTGAAAGGTTGCAGGGGTCGCCAGCACGCCTACGACGCCCGTTTGTGTTTGCTCAGCCGCAGGCTTTACCGCTGGCTCCATCCCCACAAACGGAATTTCGGGGAAGGTTTGGCGCAGGTAATGGAGCGCCGCGGCCGAAGCGGTATTGCAGGCTATCACCACGGCCTTTGCGCCCTCCGAAATCAAATAGCGCGTTATGCCTTCGGCAAAACCGCGCACCTCTTCTAACGGGCGGGGGCCGTAAGGCACATGGGCTTGGTCGGCGATGTAGATAAAGTGCTCGTTGGGTAACTGCGTGCGCAAAGCGCGCAGGATTGACAATCCTCCCACGCCTGAATCAAAAACTCCAATCGGTCGGGAGTCGCCGTTCACCGTTCTGCCTTGCGTTTGGCCGCTTCTGCCAACGCGCGAAACAGCGCTTGCATTGCTGGATGGTCTTGTTCCATCCATTCGGGGTGCCACTGGACCGCAATTCCAAACGGATGGCCGATAACCTCAACGCCTTCCACAATACCTTCAGGCGAGCGCGCCACCACTTTCAGGCGGTTGGCAAGTTTGCGGATGCTTTGGTGGTGCAGGCTGTTCACTTCAAACTCTGTGCCTCCCAAAATTTGCGCCAGCCTGCTTGAGGGCAGGATTTCAACTTTGTGGGCAAGCAAGGTGCGCTCGTTTGTGGAATCGCGATTGTGCTTTTCGGTGACGGAGGTTTGCGTATCAATGTCGGCGTAAAGGTCGCCGCCCAATGCCACATTCAGAACTTGAATGCCGCGGCAAATGCCCAAAAAGGGTAATCCTCGTTCAACGGCGGCTTGGGTTAGGGCGATTTCTAAAGTGTCTCGCTGTGGGATGACGTCGTGGATTGCTGGCGAGTCTTCACCGCCATACAATGAAGGGGAAATATCGCCGCCGCCGGAAAGCACCAAGCCGTCAATACGGTCAAAAAGGGCTGGAATATGCTCGGTAGGTGTATCGGGCGGGATAACGAGGGGGAGCGCTCCTCCTCTGCGGACGGCTTCCACGTAGCGGATGGCGACCGCCGCCATCATTAGTTTGTGTTTGCCGCGGCAGGATGTACCTGTTATACCAATGGTTGGGATGGTCTGTGTCATGGGCTTTTGGGGGGAGAAGGGGGTAATGTGGGAATTTGAAAAAGGGTGCAGGACGGCTTGAAGTCGTCTGCACCCTTGCCGAGACCGGCGAAGAGGTTATTTTTCTTCGCGGCGGGTGAATTTTTGCTTGAGGCGGGCTTTTTTGCCGCGGCGCTCGCGCAGGAAGTAGAGGCGGGCGCGGCGGACGTAAGAGTGGCGGTGCACCACCACTTTTTCAATTCGCGGCGAGCGGACAAGGAAGGTACGCTCAACGCCGATGCCGTGACTGGCAATGCGCCGCACGGTGAAGGTGGCGTCATTGCCGCCGCCACGGATGCGAATGACCGTGCCGCGGAATTCCTGCACGCGCTCACGGTTGCCTTCTTTGATGCGCAGAAACACGCTCACAATGTCGCCGGGCTGGAGTTCAGGCACGTTTGGGTTAGGGGGTGCTTGAACGGCTTTCAGAAGTTCGGGGTTCATGGTGATTACCTCGCTGATAGAGTCGCGTAGCGGTGCCGCTTGGCGAAAGGGCACATACGCGCTAATGCCGCCCACGGCGGCGCGGGGATTATATCACCCCATGTGGCTTTTGGGAAGAAAATTGCGTTCTATCGCCCAAAATATTACCAAAACGAAGGGCTGCGGTGGCAAAATTTGTCGTCCGATTGTGACTGGTAGGAGCCGCGGCAATGTGCTTTTTATCACCTTTTCGCGTTGCTCTGCCTGAGAAATTTGGTTATGGTAGTATAATGAATTGAGAAAAAGCGTAATTTCCTGCATCTATTTGGCGGGATGGCCGATAATTCTAACTTGAAGGAGGCATTTTATGACAAAGCGGCCTGTTGTAACTGTAGATGGTAATGAGGCAACCACGTACGTTGCGTACCATGCGAGCGAAGTGGTTGCCATTTACCCCATCACCCCTGCATCGCCGATGGGCGAACTTGCCGACTTGTGGGCGGCGGAGGGTAAGCCGAACATTTGGGGTTCTGTGCCGCAGGTTATTGAGATGGAGAGCGAGGGTGGCGCGGCCGGCGCTGTGCATGGCTCGCTGCAAGCCGGCGCGCTGACCACCACGTTCACCGCTTCTCAGGGCTTGCTTTTGATGATCCCCAATATGTACAAAATCGCGGGCGAGTTGACTTCCACAGTATTCCACATCGCGGCTCGCTCGGTGGCGGCTCAGGCGCTCTCTATTTTTGGCGACCACAGCGACGTGATGACGGCGCGCGCCACGGGTTGGGCTTTTCTCTTCTCGGCCAACCCGCAAGAGGCGCAAGACCTCGCGCTAATCGCCCACGCATCCACGCTTGAGGCGCGCGTGCCCTTCCTCCACATAATGGACGGCTTCCGCACCTCGCACGAAATCCGCAAAATTGAGCGCCTTTTGCCCGAAGACATCCGCGCAATGATAAACGACGAACTCGTGCGGGCGC
Source organism: Anaerolineales bacterium (assembly GCA_027023425.1). Taxonomy (GTDB): domain Bacteria; phylum Chloroflexota; class Anaerolineae; order Anaerolineales; family DRMV01; genus JALUBW01. Next base: position 7,281 of record JALVVL010000010.1, on the reverse strand, counting down.
ATCGCGAGCGCGCGCTCAACCCTGAACGCCCGTTCATCCGCGGCACGGCGCAAAACCCCGATGTGTTCTTCCAAGCCCGTGAAACCGTCAACCCGTTCTACATTGCCACTCCCGCCATTGTGCAGAAATACATGGATAAATTCTATGAGTTAGTGGGGCGGCGCTACAACCTGTTTGACTACGTTGGCGCTCCCGATGCCGAGCGGGTGATTGTGTTGATGGGCTCCGGCGCCGATACCGCTCACGAAACTGTGGAATACATGACCTCCAAGATGGGCGAAAAGGTCGGCGTGCTCAAAGTGCGGCTCTTCCGCCCGTTCTCGGTTGAGCACTTCATCAAGTCGTTGCCCAAGACCGTGAAGAAAATTGCTGTGCTTGACCGCACCAAAGAGCCTGGCAGCGCCGGCGAGCCGCTGTATCAGGATGTGCTCACCGCCATCCGCGAAGCCGAAATGCGCGGCGAACTGCCCTTTGAAACCACCCCGATCGTGGTTGGCGGGCGCTACGGCCTTTCCTCCAAAGAATTTACGCCCGCGATGGTCAAGGGCATCTTTGACGAACTCAAGAAAGACGACCCCAAAAACCACTTCACGGTCGGCATTTACGACGATCTCACCCACACCAGCATTGAATACGACCCCGAATTTTCCACCGAAGACCCCGAAACCATCCGCGCCGTGTTCTACGGCTTGGGCTCCGATGGTACGGTTGGTGCGAACAAGAACAGCATCAAAATCATCGGCACCGAGACCGACAACTACGCTCAGGGCTACTTTGTGTACGACTCGCGCAAATCCGGCTCAATGACCACTTCGCACCTGCGCTTCGGCCCTCACCCCATCCGCTCAACTTACCTCATCCGCAAGGCGAACTTTGTGGCATGCCATCAGTTTTCCTTCCTTGAGCGGATCAATGTTTTGAAGACCGCCGAGCCCGGCGCCACTTTCTTGCTCAATTCCCCCTACGAGGCCGATGAGGTGTGGGATAAACTCCCGCGCACCATCCAGAAAGAAATCATTGACAAGAAACTGCGCTTCTTTGTGATTGACGGCTACAAGGTGGCGCGTGATGTGGGCTTGGGCGGCCGCATCAACACCATTTTGCAGACTGCTTTCTTCGCCATCAGCGGCGTGTTGCCCAAGGATGAGGCTATCGCCAAAATCAAAGAGGCAATCAAGAAGACTTACGGCCGCAAGGGCGAAGACATTGTGAAGAAGAACTTTGCCGCGGTGGACGCCGCGCTTGCCCACTTGCACGAAGTCAAAGTGCCCGACAAGGTGACTTCTAAGATTGAAATGCGCCCGCCTGTGCCGCCCGAAGCGCCTGAATTTGTGCAGAAGGTTACCGCCAAGATGATTGCGGGCGAGGGCGACGAACTCCCGACCAGTGTGTTGCCCAACGACGGCACTTACCCGAGCGGCACTACCCGCTGGGAAAAGCGCAACATCGCCCTTGAAATTCCCGTTTGGGAGCCCGACCTGTGTATCCAGTGCGGCAAGTGCGTGATGGCGTGCCCGCACGCGGTCATCCGCGCAAAGGTTGTGCCCCCCGAGGCGCTGGAAGACGCTCCGCCCACGCTCAAGCACATGCCCGCCAAGTGGCGCCAGTTCAAGGGCATGGAATACATCATTCAGGTTTCGCCCGAAGACTGCACCGGCTGTGGCTTGTGCGTGGAAGTCTGTCCCGCGGTGGATAAGAACAATCCCGAGCGCAAGGCGCTCAACATGGCGCCGCAACCGCCGATCCGCGAGCAAGAATCCAAGAATTGGGAATTCTTCTTCAACCTGCCCGACCCGCCGCGCAACCAACTCAAGTTCAATGTGGCGAAAGACGTGCAGTTGCTCACCCCGCTGTTTGAGTTCTCGGGCGCTTGCGCGGGCTGCGGTGAAACCCCTTACCTCTCGCTGCTGACCCGCTTGTTCGGCGACCGCGCTCTTGTTGCCAATGCAACCGGTTGTTCCTCCATTTACGGCGGCAACTTGCCCACCACCCCTTGGGCTTACAACAAGGATGGGCGCGGCCCGGCTTGGTCTAACTCGCTGTTTGAGGATAATGCCGAGTTCGGCTTGGGTATGCGCGTTGCGGTTGATAAGCAGAATGAATATGCGCGCGAACTGCTGGAGGCGCTTGCCCCGCAAATCGGCGAGGAATTGGCGGAGGCCATCCTCAACGCCGACCAATCCACCGAGGAGGGCATCAACGCCCAGCGCGAGCGCGTTGAGGAATTGAAGCAGCGCCTTTCCAAGATGGAACAGACGCCGAAGGTGAAAGATTTGCTCCATGTGGCCGATGCGCTGGTGAAGAAGAGCGTGTGGATTGTCGGTGGCGATGGCTGGGCTTACGACATTGGCTACGGTGGTTTAGACCATGTTTTGGCGTCCGGCCGGAATGTGAACATTTTGGTGCTGGACACCGAGGTTTATTCCAACACCGGCGGTCAGATGTCCAAAGCGACGCCGCGCGGCGCTGTTGCTAAGTTTGCCGCCGCGGGCAAGCCGTTGCCTAAGAAGGACTTGGCGATGATGGCGATGACCTACGGCAATGTGTATGTGGCGCGCGTGGCAATGGGCGCTAACGAATCGCAGACCATCAAGGCTTTCCTTGAGGCTGAATCCTACGATGGCCCGTCGCTCATCATTGCTTACTCGCATTGTATTGCGCACGGCTACGACCTGCGCTATGGCTTTGACCAGCAGAAGCGCGCGGTGGATTCGGGTTACTGGCCGCTCATCCGGTTTGACCCGCGCCGCATCAAGCAAGGCAAGCCGCCTCTGCAACTTGATTCGCGCGATCCGAAGATTCCTTTGCACGAATACGTCTACAACGAGACGCGCTACACTATGCTTGCCCGCAGCAAGCCCGAGCGCGCCGAAGAACTGCTCGCCAAGGCGCAGGAAGACGTCAAGATGCGCTGGCAAATGTACAAGATGTGGGCGCAGATGAAATTCAGCCTTGACGAGGATGGAAACGGCAACGGCAAGAAATAGTGCCTTGCACGAAAAACTCCCGACGGCATTTTCGCCGTCGGGAGTTTTTGTCAGGATTTTGCTCGCTTGTATAAGGCGATGGCCTTTCCCTGTACTGCAGGAAAGGCCATTCGCTGGGAAGGTAAAGCGGCGGTAGGCCGTTCACTCAACCATGATTTCAACGCGGTCGCCGTCGTCGTGGTCTACTATTTCTAAAAATTTTCCTTCTTCCGGGTCGGCGGCGAGCCCCTCCAAAAGTTCTTGCAGGTCTTCCATTTCCGACTCGGGCAAAAAGCGGCCGCCAATTTTCTTTGCCAAGCCAACCAACCCTATCGGGATTTTCAAATTTATAGTTGGCTTTTCGTGCCCACCTTCAATAACCCGTATTCTCAGCCAGCGGGCCTTTTTGGGCTTGGAGGGTGCAACTACGACCTTTTCTTCGGAGGCTTCAAGTGCTTCCAGCAGTTGAGCGGCTTCTTCGGCAGTGATGGTGCCCGCTTCTACCATTTTGAGAATGCGCTTTTTTTCTTCGCTTATGCTCATTTTTCATCTCCTGATAGTTGGGGTAAAATCAACATGTGGATAGCAAATTTCGTGCGCGCGCATTGAAATAATACACCATCGTGCCGCTTTTGTCAAGATAACTTTAGAATTTCGTATCGTAACTTGAGGATTTTGAAAATGGCTTTACCGATAATTGCGCTACTTACCGATTTTGGAACCCAAGACCCTTACACAGCGCTCATGAAGGCCGTAATCCTTCAGCGGGTGGAAGTGCACCTTGTGGATATAACCCACCACATCCCTTCGGGGGACGTGGAGCGAGGCGCGTTTGTGCTCTGGCAAACTTGGCGCTATTTCCCGAAAGGAACGGTGTTCCTGGCGGTGGTGGACCCGGGCGTGGGAACTCATCGTTTGCCGGTTTTGGCTGAGGTGGAGGGCTATCGTTTCATCGCCCCCGATAATGGCTTGCTTTCTTACCTGTTGCCCGAAAATGCCCGCGCGTGGGCGATTGCTAACCCTGTTTTTCACCTACCAAACCCCAGCGCGACCTTCCACGGGCGCGATATTTTTGCGCCTGCCGCGGCTTATGCGGCCAAGGGGGTGCCGGGCAAAGCGTTTGGGCCTCTCGTGCCTGCGCTGAAGCGGCTGCCGAGGCCGCAGTGTCGTCTTGTCGGCGAGGAAATCCATGCTCAGGTTTTGCATGCCGATCATTTTGGCAATCTAATCACCTCTGCCGGTGTGTTTCAAAAAGAGGGGGGCTTGTGGGTTTTCACGCCGTGGCTCAGCGAGGCGACGCCGGTGTATTTCACCCCCACGGCGGTGCGCTTGCCCGATGGTGAAGTTGTGCCTATTTTCAAAACATTTGCCGAGGTTCCCCAAGGCGAGATTGGGGCCATTGTTGGGAGTGCTGGCATGATAGAAATTGTGGCAAATCGGCAAAGCGCGGCGGAAATGCTGGGGCTGGAGCGCGGCGCGCCGATAACTGTGCTTGGGAAGCGCCAATAAAAGCGACGTCCGTCGCGTGTCATTGCGAGCCGAGCGAATCTGGATGTGGCTTCAACTGCCGCCGGAGGGCCACAGAAGACACAGAAATTTATAGAGAACACAGAAAGAGAGGGATTTAGGGATTGAGGTACTGAGGGATTGGGGCGTTGAGTCGTTGGGTTGTTGCGTCGTTGGGTCGTTGCTTTGTGGGCAGGGTAGAAAAACCACAGAGGACACAGAAATTTGTAGAAAACACAGAAAAAATCTGTGCTAATCTGTGTAATCTGTGGTTTTCTCTCTGCGCCTCTGCTTCCTCTGCGTCTCTGCGTTACCCTTGGCGTTACTGTCCACTCTGGCCTTGTCCGTGTCAAGGTAGAGTTCCTGATGGCTGTTGTGGCCCGGGGTCCAGGTGAGGATGGAGTAGTTGTAGGAAGGGGATGCGTGAAGGCCTGTTGGGGCGGTGACATCGCAGGCAAGGGTTGTGAAAGAGGATTCGGCGGCTTTTGAGTCGCAGTCCTTGACCGAGACGATTTTGTAGTAGTAGGTTGTTCCCTGCTGGAGGCCTGTGACTGTGTAGGCATTGGCGGAATAGGCGAGGTCTGTTTTCTTCAAAAAGCAACCATTGGCGCAGTCGTTTTCCACTTTTGAATGGTCGGGGTCAACAAAAAGTTCCTGATGGTCGTTGTGGCCGTGGCTCCAGGTGATGGAGGCCGAGGTGTAGGACGGGCTGGCCGACAGCCCTGTTGGCGGGGTGACATCACATCCGTTGCCCCCGCCTGAGCCTCCCCCACCGCCATTGCAATTCGGGTCGTTGCACGGGCAATCCCAGCACTCGTTGTGGTCTCCCACATCGCAACAATACTTGCCAATATGCTTGTTTATGCAGTCGCTGTCGTAGTTGCATTGGTTTTCTTCGCCAGAGCAAGAACCTCCCTGACTTGGCTGGGTACACTGGGAATCACAATAAATGGTGTCACTGCACCAGTCAGTATAGGAACACTCGCACTCCCCGTATTTCCCAATCCAGCATTGCACCACATGCTTGAGTTTGTAGCCATCTCCCACATCTAAACAGGCGCACCCATCCTTGTAAACCGCTGGTGTGCAAGGCCAATCCTCATTAGCATGTGCAATTTTCACCAGTTCCACAGCCTTTCCCACTTTCTTCAAGGGCTTCCATGGAACGGAAGAAAGCCCAGCAGAAACAAGCATGAGCAAGAATAGAGCGACAACAAACCTTTTCATGGCCCCACCTTGTTTTATTTGGTCGGTGGGGCTTTTATAGTTTTGCGCTCATGCCCTTTTGTGGAAGGCCGATTTGGGATATTTTGAAAACCTCGCCGAGGCCGGCAATTGCTTCTTCCAGCCCGGCTCTTTCTTGTTGAGGTTGATGTTGGCAAAAGCAATTGTGCCGTTCGGCTGTTTCACGGCAACAGCCGGCACCGTGGGCTGGTATGAGACAACATGCTTTTTCCCAAACCAATAGCCCTGCTCCGGGGCGGGAGGCAGAGGCGGAAGGTATTGCTCGGGATTTGGATGATACAGCATCGCGGTCGCCATGAGGGTGGCGATGCGGTAGTCTTCTATGCCGTAATGTTTGTATCCGTTTCTCAAGGTGACGCCAAACTCAACATGCCAGCCTTGGGAAAGCGGGTCATCTTTGGGGTTGTCAAGGTGGCTGATAGGTTCACCGGGTTTTATGCTGAACTTTTCATTTACTCTAATAACAGCATTGGCACCCGAGAGGAGGCTTGCCTTCATAGGGTCAAGGTAATTCCATATGCCAAAGCCTTTTTCGGCCTTCAAATGGGCAAAATAAAACTCCACCGGCTTTCCTCCGTCCGGTGGAGTTACCACTCCGTGGATTGAGGCGTTCAGTGCCCCTGCCTCGTAGGCTTGTCTAAATGTTCTAAATTTTCTTCTGTCATACCACAACCACACATTCTTGACTTTCACGGGCTGGGTGAAGGGGTTGTAGAGGATGGCTGATGATGGATTGGATGGGCGAATGTCCATGTTTGAATGAATATCATTGTGGTCATCAACAAATGGCGGTGTGAATATCCACGGGTTGTCAAATGACACAGCCCATCCCGTGCCATTGGCTTTTATGTCTGCTCCATCCTTCCAAAAATCTGGGCCAAATTTTCCGAACATGGTCATAGCCGGATCAAACCTCATGCCGTAATAGAGAGCATAAAGGGCGTCAACAATCCTGTTCGGGTCTTTGTTGATTCTTCTCCTGAAAGGAATGGTTTTGCCTTTGCGCATGATGATGGGGGAATTCAGATAGCCTGAAACAACCTTTACAGCATAATTCCTGTCGGTGAAGAATTTGTGGAGGTCAACTGGCTGGCCATTGGCGTCAACCAAACCATCAATGTGGTCGGGCAGTTGGTAGTTTTGGATGTAGTAATTCCAAGCCTTGGCCTGGGTGAAAGCCTGAAGTGCGGCGCTTGTGTCGGCATTGACTTTTGGAGCAGAGGAAACATCAAGGCCAAGCGCCTTCTGGGCGTCTTCAGGGGTTGCTATTGCCATGCTGTCCTGTGAAGCAAGCATGACATTGCCATCGGAGAGTTTGTAAACGGCCACAATGTCGCCCGGATGCAGGTGGACAATGCCTTTCTTGCCGACAAGCGTGTCTTTCTGCTTTGCGGCAACCAACTCCGGCCACGCCCCGAACTCGCGGGCGAGCATTTGCTGGAGAGGCGAGGCCTGTGAATGCGGAATCTGCGGGATTTGGGTTGGTGCAGGAGTTGGCGTGGGCGATGGAGTGGGCGAAGGAATTGGCGACGGCGATGGAGATGGGTTGGAGAGGGATGGGGGG
>JALVVL010000009.1 GCA_027023425.1 Anaerolineales bacterium | reverse complement strand
GTTGGGGTGGTTGTTCGGGCGGCGGTGGAATTATCATCGTCTCTGGCGGTAAGTCAGGCGGCGGTGCTTTTGGCGGCGGTGGGGTCGCGCTGGTTTTTGGGGAATTGGTTGGTTGAGGCGCAGGAGTTTGCTCCGCTGTGTCCTGTGATACCCTTTTTTCCGCCGGGGGCGTTTCTCTTTGCTCTTGGGGATCTGTCGTTTTTGAGCCTTCTGTTAATTCTTGCGTGGGCGGTTTAGTGGATCGGGCGGCGGCTGGCGCGGCTTCATTTTCCCCCTCGGCAGTTTCTTTTTGGGAAAGTGCCTGCGGCGAGGTGGAGGCTTCTGGGGATGATTGCGTTTCTGCCTCGCTTTGCTGGTCTGCGTTTTCCAAAGCCGTCTTTTCCCCAGAAATGGCTTCGTCATCGGGCGCTTCTTCCCCTGTGCTTGCGCTTTCGGCGCGCTCTACCGGCTCATACACCTGCTCGCCGTCTATCCATTCCGCGCGCGGCAGCGCATCCTCCGGTAAAGCGTTTTCGGGTTCGCCGTTTGGCTCTTTCGGTTGCTTACTTTGGGCGTCCAACTTCTACTCCAAACTGCTAATGGTTTAGAGCCCATCCGAAAATTCTTTGCGGGCGTGTCACTGCGAGGCGGCGGAGCCGCCAAAGCAGTCTCCCGACCAGTAGAAGGGGGGGATTGCTTCGCCCCTACAGGGCTTGCAATGACACCGCTACGAGATTTTCGGATAGATTCTTACTCTTCGGGCTTGCTTGCCATCAGCACTGTCCAAATGCCGCGGATAACGCTTTCATCGTTTTGATTGCGGACGTCAACTTTGATGTCAACCGCTCCGCCGCCAAGGCGGCGCATCGGTTTGGTGTTTATCACTTCCAGCACAACGTGAATTGTATCGCCGATGAACACAGGTTTGGCGAATTTCCATTCCTTAATCTCGCGGAAGGCAATAGTTGTCCCTTCCAAAATGCCGGTTTGGGCGGCCAAGCCGCTGGCGATGCTGGTTATCAGCAGGCCATGTGCAATTCGCTTGCCAAAAGGAGTGGTTTTGGCAAACTCGGCATCGGTGTGCAGTTGGTTGAAATCTCCCGAAATTCCGGCAAAAGCCACTATATCAGCCTCAGTGATTGTACGACCTGCGGTTACAATTTGCTGACCGACGGAAAACTCCTCAAAATATTTGCCGCGGGGTTGATGTTGCATCATTTGCCTCCTGTTTTGTGGTTTGAGCACGCTTGTAAGAAGAAAACCACAGAAAACACAGAAATTTGCAGTTTATCCACCGATTGACACAGATTTACACCGATTGAGTAAGAAAACTACAGAGGACACAGAAATCTGGAGGGATTGAGGCAATGAGGGATTGGGGCGTTGAGTCGTTGAGTCGTTGGGTTGTTGCGTCGTAGGTAGAGCGGGAAAACACAGAAAACACGGAAATTTGTAGAAAACACAGAAAAAATCTGTGCTAATCTGTGTAATCTATGTTTTTTTCTTTGCGTCCTTGGCGTTTCTCTGCGTCTCTGCGTTACTTTCTTGGCGGCCTTTGAGCCCTTGGCGACCTTGGCATCCTTCTGCAAATCCTAAATCGCCAATCTTCTCCTCTGTGTAATCTGTGTAGGACTTACGCAGTTGCCGTAGAAGCGCGCGTTTTCATGTCATGGCGAGCCGCCGTAGGCGGCGAAGCCATCCCCCAGATGATGGGGGAGACCGCTTCGGCGGTCTACGACCGCCTCGCGGCGACATAAAGGAGGAGAACTGCGTAACTCCTACTGTGTTTTTTTCTTTGTGTCCTTTGCGTTTCTCCGCGTCTCTCTGCGTCTCTGCGTTACCCTTGGCGTCCTTTGCATTACAAAATGTGCTTCCCCATTATAATTCACAATTTGAGTGCCTAAACACGGTGGTATAATTTTGCCTGTCGCGTTTGTGGCAAAGGCGACCGAATTTTTCACGTTGGGAGGCTCCCTCTATGCATAATCCCAAGCGTTATTTGATACCAGTTTTGTTGCTGATAGCCATAGCCATTTACATTGACCTTCCGAGCACCAAAGCGGTTACGATACCAAACCCGTTTGGCACTAAGCCGTTGTTTTCGCATCCGGTGCAGACGCGCTTGGGACTGGATTTGCAGGGCGGCGTGCAGGCACTGCTCCAGTCCGAGATACCGTGTGATCAGGTGCCTCCCGAGGCGATGAAGACGGCGCGGGCAATTGTGGAAAAACGCGTCAACGGCTTGGGTGTGTCCGAGGCAGTGGTGCAGTTGGCCGATAACTGCCGCATTGTGGTGGAATTGCCGGGCGAGCGTGACCCGGAACATGCCCTTGCGGTGATTCGCAAAACCGGTGTGCTTGAGTTTGTGGATTTGGGCGATACTTACCTGCCGCCGGGGACCCCGATTCAGACCGATTTCAGAAGCAAGCAATCAAATCAGAAGGGCGAAGAAGCCACTCCTACCCCTGAGGCTTCTGCCACGCCGCAGAAAACCCCCACGGCCAAGGCAAGCCCCACCCCTGCCGCTTCGCCAACGCCAAAGCCTAAAATATGGCACACGGTGATGACCGGTGCAGAACTCAAAAGCGTGCGCGTAGAGCCTAACCCCACCGGCGGCGGCTATGAAATTGCCTTCACTTTGACCGACAAGGGGGCTAAGATTTTCGGCGATTATACTTCCAAGAACGTGGGTAAGATTTTGGGCATTGTTTTGGATGGAAAACTGATTTCTGCACCGCGGGTTAACAGCCCCATTACCGACGGGAGTGGGGTAATTACCGGTAACTTTACCCTCCAAAGCGCCAATGATTTGGCAATTCAAATGCGCTACGGCTCTCTCCCCGTCCCGCTCAAAGTGGTGCAAAGCCGCACCATTGGCCCTACCTTGGGTGAAGATTCCCTGCGGAAGAGCATCCACGCGAGCATAATCGCTACGATTGTGATTTTGCTCTTCATGCTGTTGTACTACCGGCTTCCCGGCTTTGTGGCCGATTTGGCGTTGATAACATACGCCTTGCTTTCGTTTGCCATTTTCAAGTGGATACCGGTCACTTTCACCCTGCCCGGCATTGCCGGTTTTGTGTTGAGCGTGGGCATGGCGGTGGATGCTAATATCCTGATTTTTGAGCGCATGAAGGAGGAATTGCGCGCAGGCCATCCACTTCAGCAGGCAATTGACTTGGGCTGGGAGCGGGCTTGGCCTTCCATTCGCGACGCCAATATCTCCACTTTGATAACCACTGCCATCCTCTTTTGGTTTGGCAATGCTTACGGTGCAAGCCTTGTGAAAGGCTTTGCCCTTACGCTGGCATTGGGCGTGCTGGTCAGCCTGTTCACCGCCGTGACGGTTACCCGCATCTTCTTGCACACCCTTTTGGATGCGGTTGACTTCTCGGAACATCACAAATGGTTCGGCATCTAAGCCGGCGTGGAGGCTAAACAATGGATATTGTAGGTAAGCGTTACCTTTACTTTGCAATTTCTTTGAGCGTGATTATCCCCGGCTTGATAGCACTGGCTTTGTGGGGGCTTCCGCTGGCGATAGATTTTACCGGCGGCAGCATGTTGGAAGTGCAGTTTCAGGGCAAAGCGCCCGCGCCCGCAGAGGTGATCGCCATCTACCATGAATTTGGCATTGGCGACCCGACGGTTCAGAGTTCCACAAACAATACTTTGATCATCCGCTCTAAGCCCATAGACGAAGCAACGATGAACAAGTTGGTGAAAACTATGGAAGAGCGTTTCCACACCAAAGTGATTGTGCGGCAATTTTCCACCGTTGGGCCGTCGGTTGGCAAAGAAGTGGCGCGCAGGGCGGCCGGAGCCGTTGGCTTGGCGGCTATTGCGATTTTGCTTTACATCACCTACGCTTTCCGCGGCGTCCCCCATGCCTTCCGCTACGGCACGGCGGCCATCATAGCCATGCTTCACGATGTTTTAGTCACGCTGGGCGTAGAGGCAATTTTGGGGCATTTCCTACATTGGGAAGCGGATGCCATGTTCCTAACGGCAATGCTGACCATTATCGGCTTTTCGGTGCACGATTCCATTGTGGTGTTTGACCGGATTCGCGAGAACAGCCTCCGCTACCGCCGTTTGCCTTACGAAACGCTCGTAAACCATTCCATTGTGCAAACCTTAGACCGTTCAATCAACACCCAGTTGACGGTTATGCTCACTTTGCTGACCTTGGCGCTCTTTGGCGGCGTTACCACCCGCCATTTTGTGATTATCCTGTTGGTGGGTATTTTCAGCGGCACTTACTCTTCTATCTTCAACGCCGCCCCGATTTTGGTGGTTTGGGAAAATAAAGAGTGGCGCTGCTGGCTCAAAGGGCGGCTAAAATGTGATAATGCCAATGCAGAGGCTTAAAATTCCCGTGTTTTGTGCTTTGCTTCCCCCTGCTTTGCTGGTTTTCTAAGGCAGGGGGAAGTAGTTGATAAGCGGAGGGTGGGGAAGATGACGGAACAGCCTACAGAGCCGGTTAGAGCGGTGCTTTGGATTGAGGGGCGCAGGGTTGCCGTGCCGGACTTTGTGCCCGATTTACAGGTGGCCGGTTATCGGGTGGAAAAGGTCGCTTCGGGCAAGCAAGCAGCCGAGTGGCTAAAGGAGCATTCTGCCGCTTTGGCCGTTATTTTTGCTGCTTCGTTTGGGACGAGTGGCTGTAGGGTGGCGCGCTCTTTGAGGCGAGTTGCGCCTCAGGTGCCGATTTTGCTGATTCTTGGCAAGGGGGAGGCTCCGAACTCCAAAGCGCAGGTGGACGATGTTCTGGCTTTGCCCTTCACCAAGCGCAAGTTGATAAACCACGTGCGCCGCCTTGCACCTTTGCGCCGAGGGCCGTGGTTTCAGGTTGGCAAGGTGTGGCTTGATGAGCGCAACCGCATTGTGAGGTGTTTGCGCAAGGAAAGCCGGCTAACGCCGCGCCTTACCCGTTTGCTTAGGTTCTTTATGGAGCACCCCGGCGAGATTTTGAGCCGCGAGCGGATTTTCAGTGCTGTTTGGGATACCGACTATACGGAAGATGTGCGTAGCCTACAAGTCCACATTACTTGGCTGCGCCGCGCCATAGAGCCTGACCCCCGCAATCCGCGTTTCATCCAAACATTGCGCACTTTGGGGTATCGCTTTAACCCCGAGGGGCAGTGAGGGGGATAGGGAATAAAAACTACTTTACACCGAATGAAGAAAAACCACAGAAGGCACAGAAAAACTACAGAGAACACAGAAAGAGAGAGGGATTTAGGGATTGGGGGATTGAGGCAATGAGGTATTGGGGCGTAGGGTCGTTGGGGCGTTGAGTCGTAGGGTCGTAATCTGCGTTAATCTGTGGTTCTCATCCACCGATTGGCACAGATTTACACCGATTGAGGTAAAACCACAGAGAACACAGAAATTTACAGAGAACGCAGAAATCTGGAGGGATTGGGGCAATGAGGGATTGGGGCGTTGAGTCGTTGGGTTGTTGCGTCGTAGGTAGAGCGGGAAAACACAGAAAACACGGAAATTTGTAGAAAACACAGAAAAATCTGTGCTAATCTGTGTAATCTGTAGTTTTTTCTTTGCGCCCTTTGCGTTTCTCTGCGTCTCTGCGTTACCCTTGGCTTCCTTTGTGCCCTCGGCGACCTTGGCGCCTCTGTTTCCTCTGCGCCTCTGCGTTACCCTTGGCGTTAATCCCTCGGTGCCCTTTGAGGAGGGATTGCGATGCCGCGCTTTTCGGCCGCGGCGCGCAAGAATGCCACAAACAACGGGTGCGGTCGGTTGGGGCGCGATAAAAATTCGGGGTGAAATTGCGTACCTAACATGAAGGGGTGGTCGCGAATTTCGGCAATTTCTACCAGCCTGCCATCGGGCGAAAGCCCCGAAAACACCATCCCCGCTTCTGCGAGGCGTTTACGGTAGGCATTGTTGAACTCAAAGCGGTGCCGATGGCGTTCTTCCACCACTTCTTGGTTGTAGGCCGCTGCGGCTTTGGTGCCGGGTTGTAGGTGGCAGGGGTAGAGGCCGAGCCGCATTGTGCCGCCCATATCCGAAATTCCGCGCTGGTCGGGCATTAGGTCTATCACCGGATGCGGTGTTGTGGGGTCAAATTCGGTTGAGTTTGCTTCATCGTCGCCGAGCACAAAGCGGGCAAATTCCACCACCATAAGTTGCATGCCAAGGCATAGCCCAAAGTAGGGGGTTTTGTGTTCGCGGGCGTAGCGCGCCGCCATAATTTTGCCTTCAATGCCGCGATCGCCAAACCCACCGGGCACTAAAATACCGTCGGCCTTCTGGATTGCTTCCCAGCCTTTACCTTTTTCCAGTTCTGCCGAATGCACCCACAGGATTTCCACCTCTAAGCCCAGTGCGAGGGCGGCGTGAATCAGTGCTTCGCGCACGCTGAGGTAGGCGTCGTGCAATTCCACATATTTGCCCACCAGCGCAATGGTGACCTTGGGCTTGTTGGGGCGGCGCGCCTCGGCTACAAGTTTGCGCCATTCGCTCCAATCGGGGTGCTTGCGTGCTTCAAGCCCTAACCTGCGCAACACATACTCGCCCATCCCCGCTTGCTCTACCAAAAGCGGTATTTCGTATAGCACGTCGGTGGTAACCAGCGGCACCACTGCTTCGCGCTCCACATCGCAGAAAAGGGCTATTTTATCCAGCAGTTCGTTTGCCACCGGATAATCGGAGCGGGCTATTATCATGTCGGGCTGGATGCCGAGCGAGCGCAGTTCGCGCACGGAGTGCTGAGTGGGCTTAGTTTTGAGTTCGCCGGTGCTGCTGATGTAGGGAAGCCAAGTAACGTGAATGTAGAAGGTGTTTTCGCGCCCCACATCGCGCCGCATTTGCCGCATTGCCTCAAGGAATGGCAGTGATTCAATATCTCCGACCGTGCCGCCCACTTCCACAATTACTATTTCGGCGCCGGTGGTCTGGGCAACCAGTGCTATGCGCCGTTTGATTTCGTTGGTGATGTGGGGGATGACTTGGATTGTGCCGCCCAAGTAGTCGCCGCGGCGCTCTTTTGCTATTACTTCGGCATAGACTTTGCCAGTGGTGAGGTTGCTATAGCGGTTGAGGCGCACGTCCATGAAGCGCTCATAGTGGCCGAGGTCAAGGTCGGTTTCGGTGCCGTCGTCCAGCACAAACACCTCGCCGTGCTGGTAGGGGTTCATGGTGCCCGGGTCTACGTTGATGTAGGGGTCAAGTTTCTGGGCAGTCACGGAAAAGCCGCGCTCTTTCAGGACGCGTCCCAGCGCGGCCGCGGTAACCCCTTTGCCGACGGAACTGAGCACTCCACCGGTTACGAAGATGTAATTTGTTTTCACCCTGCACTCCGTGAGTTAGGATTATGCGGCTGTGAGGCGTTTTGCAATAGGCACAGAATTCTAACCCGTTACGCTGTCAATTCATTGCGTTGGGCAGGCCGTTCAGCCGTTTAATTCGCCAAATTACCATAGGAGTTACGCAGTTCTCCTCCTGTATGTCGCCGCGAGGCGGTCGTACACCGCTGAAGCGGTCTCCTCCATCATTTGGGGGATGGCTTCGCCGCCTGCGGCGGCTCGCCATGACATGAAAAACGAGCGCTTCTACGGGTAACTGCGTAAGCCTATACCGTTTTAGGCTTAGGAAACGGTCTCTTTGGCCCGCATCGCGTTGAACGCCGCTATGCCCACTTCTAAAATATCGTGCGTTGGTTCGCGCGTCGTCAGCCGCTGGAGGGCTAAATTGGGCTTGACCAGCGCGCGCACGGCCGCTTTGTGCATGTTGTCTGCCGTCCAGCGCAGGTATTCGTAAGCAATGCCCGCCACAACCGGCAAAAGCAGAACGCGGCTGGTGAGCCGCCAAAGCAAGCCCTGATGCCCTAAAAACGCAAACAGCACCACCGAAATTGCCACCACATCCAGCAGGAATGCGGTGCCGCAGCGCGGGTGCTCCAGCGAAAAGCGGGCGACGCTTTTGGGCGTGAGCGGGGCTTCGCCTTCAAAGGCGTTGATGGTTTTGTGCTCGGCTCCGTGGTATTGGTACAGCCGCCGCACATCTTCCATTAGCCCGATTGCCCAAATGTAGCCCACCAAAATTACCAGCCTGACCAAGCCTTCGGCTAAGTTGGCGGCTATTGGGCCGTAATGGAGGTATTGCTGGGTGAGATGCCCCACACCGGCGGGCAGAAGGGCGAAAAACGCGAGCCCCACAATCAGCGAAAATGCCAGCGAAAGGTAAAGCCCCCAGCCTTCCAGTTGCTCGTCTTTGTCAAGTTGCACGTTGGCGGAGATGGTGAGGGCGCGTGTGCCGAGCACGAGTGCGTCCCACAGGCCGATCATGCCGCGCAGGAAGGGTATGCGCATCAATTTGCTACTGTAAATCGCACTGAGTGGCTCGGTGTGGATTTTGATTTCGCCATCCGGCGCGCGCATAGCCATTGCGGCAACCCGCCGTCCGCGCATCATCACCCCTTCAATGATTGCCTGCCCGCCGTAGTTGGGCATTTTCAGGTTTTTGCCCGCGGTCGGCGGTGGCTCGTTTTCGGCGGCGGTCTGCGCGGCAAAAAGCGGCAACATTGCCATCGCCTTGAGGGCGTGTTTCGTCTTGTGTTTCATAAATTGCGTTGTCATCCCTCTGCAAATCGGTAAAAGAAGCGCACCAATGCTTCCATTCCCTTGCGCCATGTGGGCAGGTGCAGGTTTTCGTTGGGGGCGTGAATCAGCGAATCGGGCAAGCCAAAACCGGTCAGCACCGATTCTAAGCCCAAAATTTCTTGCATTTGCCCCACCACGGGGATACTGCCGCCTTCGCGGCGGTAAACCGGGCCGCGCCCCCAAGTTTCTTCCATTGCCTTTGCCAGTGCTTTCACAGCGGGTTGGTTCAAGTTCACAATGGAAGCCGGCGCGCCGTCCATCACCTTCAGTTCCCAGCGGATTGTGTCGGGGGCGTTTGCTTCAAGGTAGGCGCGCAATTGCTCGGCCACTTCGGCCGGGTCTTGCTTGGGCACAAGGCGGCACGAAATTTTTGCCATCGCGTAGGAAGGAATGACGGTTTTTGCTCCTTCGCCGATGTAGCCGCTGTAGAGGCCGTTGATTTCAAGCGTGGGGCGCGCGCCTGTGCGCTCAATCGGTGTGTATTCGGGCTCGCCCCAAAGTTTGGGCACGCCGGTTTGTTCAAGGTAAAACTTTTCGGGGTCAAACGGAAGGTCGGCGAGGGCGGCGCGCTCTTCTTCGCTCAGGGGGAGCACCTTGTCGTAAAAGCCGGGCAGGGTTACGCGGCCGTTTTTGTCGTGCATACCGGCGATCAGTTCAGCAATTGCCTGCGCCGGATTGTGCACCACTCCGCCGTATACGCCGGAATGCAGGTCGTGTGTTGGGCCGTACACATAAAGTTCAAAGTATGCCAGCCCGCGCAGGCCGTAGGTGATGGTTGGCAGGTCGGGGGCGAGCATTCCGGCATCGGGGTTGAGGCAGACGTCGGCGGCGAGCATTTCTTTGTGCTCGGCGATGAAGGGGGCAAGGTCGGGTGAGCCGATTTCCTCTTCGCCTTCAATGATGAATTTGATGTTGACAGGCGAGCCGGAGTTTGCCACCGCTTCCGCTGCTTTGAGCGAGGCCATCACCTGCCCTTTCATATCCGAGGCGCCGCGGGCGTAAAGCCTTTCGCCGCGGATGCTTGGCTCAAACGGCGGCGTTTCCCATTTTTCCTCGGGGTCGGGCGGCTGCACGTCGTAGTGCCCATATACCAAGACCGTGGGGGCGTTTTTTGCCACCCCGATTTCGCCGTAAACGACCGGATGTCGCTTGGTCGGGAAAATTTGCACATTTTTTGCGCCGATTTTCCGTAAATTCGCGGCGACCCATTCGGCTGCGGCTTGCACATCGGCTTTGTGCTCTTCGGTGGTTGAAACCGAGGGGATGCGCAAAAAGTCTTTCAATTCTTCCAAAAAACGCTCGTGATTGGCGTTCAAAAAATCCAAAGCCGTTTTTTCGCTCATTTAGCACTCCTTGGTTGACTGGTATCCTCGCGGCTATGATTATACCGCCATCGCGCAAATGCCGCCTGTTTTGTGGGGGCTTGTTTGCTGGCTTGGTACAATATCGTAACCGTCCAGCCTTGGCAAGGCGGAACAGCAGATTTCGCCGATTGAAAGAAAAACACAGAAGACACAGAAGCACCACAGAGAACACAGAATTTTCCTTTGCGCTCTTTGCTCTCTCTGCGTCTCTGCGTTACTTTCTTGGCGTCCTTTGTGTCCTTGGCGTCTCTGCGCTCTCTGCGCCTCTGCGTTACCATCCACCGATTCCACAGATTTTCACCGATTTGCAACCGCAGATTACGCAGATTTCGCAGAAAAAATCTGTGCTAATCTGTGTAATCTGTGTAATCTGTGGTTTTTTCTCTGCGCCTCTGCGTTATTTCCTTGGCGCCCTTGGCGTTAACCTCGCTATACCGGAGGCGGCGACTTCTGCCACTATGTTGGAGGCCGATGTGCAAAAGTTGGTTGAGTGCATCCCAAATTTCTCCGAGGGAAGGCGTGAGGGGGTGATTCGGGCTATTGAGGAAGCCATAGCCTCGGTTGACGGGGTGGTGATTTTAGACCGCCATTCCGACCCCGACCACAACCGGACGGTGGTTACTTTTGTTGGTGCGCCGCGGGCGGTTGAGGAGGCGGCGTTTCGCGGAATTGCTAAGGCCGCCGAACTGATTGACCTCAATCACCACACCGGCGAGCATCCGCGCATTGGCGCGGCCGATGTTGTGCCTTTTGTGCCCCTTCGCGGCGTGAGCATGGCCGAGTGCGTTGAAATGGCGCGGCGGCTGGGCAAGCGCGTTGGCGATGAACTCGGCATCCCCGTTTACCTTTACGAAAAAGCCGCCACGCGGCCGGAGCGCGAGCGGCTGGAGAACATCCGCCGCGGGCAATACGAAGCCCTCAAAGAGGAAATCGGCAAAAACCCCGACCGCGACCCCGATTTTGGGCCTAAGCGCGTTGGACCTGCGGGCGCGACCGTTGTCGGCGCGCGCGGCCCGCTAATCGCCTACAATGTTTACCTCACCACAAACGACGTGGCAATTGCCAAGAAAATTGCCCGCGCTGTGCGCCATTCCTCGGGCGGTTTGCGCTACGTCAAGGCGTTGGGCATGTTGGTTGGAGGGCGGGCGCAGGTTTCCATGAACCTCACCGACTATCGCAAAACGCCCATTGCCCGCGTGGTGGAACTCATCCGCCGCGAAGCCGCCCGCTACGGCACGGCGGTGCACCACAGCGAATTGGTCGGCCTCGCGCCCGAAGAGGCGCTTACCGACGCGGCACGCTGGTATTTGCAATTAGACCAGTTTGACCCCGACCGGCAAATTTTAGAGCGCCGCCTCTATGCCGCGCTTGCCGAGCAGGCCGTTTTGCAAGAACAAGCCGCGTTCTTGGATGATTTGGCTTCGGACGCTTCTGCTTTGGGCGGCGGCGCGGCTTCGGCCTATGCCGCAGCGGAGGCCGCGGCTTTGGTTACTAAGGCCGGGCGGCTCATGTTGGGCAAGGAAAAGCACAAAGCCCTTGAGGCGCGAGTGCGGTCTATCGTTGAACGCGCCGAAGAGTTGCGCGCCGCTTTTGTCAAATCTCTCACCGCGGCGAATGCCAAAAGCCTGCTTCGCACCGCTGAGCGCGCGGTGGAGGTGGTGAGGCTGGCGCGCGAAATTGCTTCCATCGGCAGCGCGGAAGCGATTGCCGCTGCGGGCACGGCGGCGGCGTTGGCGCGCGCCGCTGTGCTCGGCGCTTCGGTACAAATTCGCGCCAGCGCAGGTGATTTGCCCGAAGATGAGGCCGCGGAACTCGCCGCTGCGATCCGTCGCCTGCTCGCCGAGGCGGAGGAAATTTGCACCCAGACGATGAGCGTGGTTGAGGAGCGCGGCGGTTTTGTGGGGTAAAGCGTGAGCAAAATTCTGAAGGTAACTTTCGGTTTGTTGGCGGCCGTTCTGCTGGCGGCGTGCGGTACCTCTCGGGCAAAACCGACGAGGCCGACCGATGCCCCTTCCCCAAAACCGAGCGCCACGGCAACCGCCGCGCCGCCAGCGCCTACTGTAACACCGTCCCAAACCACGCCACCGACGCCGCCCGCCGCCCCATCTCCCACGCCAACGCCTTGCACCGCGCAGGTTTGCGTGCTCGCGGGACATTTCGTCTTCGCCCGCCCGCTGCCGAGTGCTGCCAACAACCGCGTTTCCCCGACCTACCGCTTTGAAAGCACCTATCGCGGCAAGCGTCCGCCCCATCACGGGGTGGATTTTGAAAACCCGCAGGGCACGCCCGTGCTTGCCGCCGCCGATGGCGTGGTGGCTTTTGCCGGCGATGATTTGCACGCGCGGCTGGGGCTTTTCAGCGGCTTTTACGGGCAGGCGGTGGTGCTAAAGCACGCCGTTGCCGGTGTGGGGACGGTTTACACGCTGTACGGGCATGTGGAGCGGGTGCTTGTGCGGCCGGGGCAAGAGGTGCGCGCCGGCGAGCAAATCGCTACCGTGGGGAGCCGCGGCGTGGCTATTGGCCCGCACCTTCATTTTGAGGTCAGGCTGGGGAAAAATGAATACGGCGCGGCGAAAAACCCTTGGCTGTGGCTTCGGCCGCTAAAGCCCACAGAGGGTGTTTTGGCGGTGCGGCTGACCGAAAACGGCAAACCCTTGCTTCAACACCCGATTACGGTGGCATCGGCCGATGGCTCGGTTTACTACATCCGCACTTATGCCGAAAACGGCATGGGCGATCCCATTTTTCGGGAAAACGCGGTGCTCGGCGACTTACCAGCGGGCGATTACACCCTCACCACGCTGTGCTGTGGGCGGCTTTTGCGGCTCAAAGCCCGCGTAGAGGCTGTAAAATTGACGCTGGTGCGCTGGGATGCAAGGCCGTGAGCGCAGGGCTTTTGTGGTTGCATTAGAGGAAGCATCGTAATTACCTACGCGAGCGTGAGTGCAATATGCCATTTTGGGGCTTGCTTTTCCCAAAAAGTCGCCGTAGGGCGACTTCGCAGGCAGTAGGTGCAGTTTCAACTGCCGCTGCTTGAGCCCAGCGGCTGAAGTCACGGGCTACAAGTTGCGAAGTCCACCTGCGTGTACCTCTGCTTGCATTGCACAAAAGTGTTTACCCTCGCTTATTAGTGCATTCTCAAACAAGATTTTGGTCATTACGGAAGGCGCCATCTGCTCTCTTTGTGGCAAGATCTCACCCATCTCCCCTGAGCCTCGCTGGCGCTCGGCTCATCTGCCCCCTTCCCTCCCTTACTAATGCATTTTCAAGCAAGATTTTGGTTATTGCAAAAGGTGCGATCTATCGCGCCTGTGGCAAGATCTCACCCATCCCCCGCTGAGCCTCGCTAACGCTCGGCTCACCAGCCCCCTTCCCTCCCTTACTAAGGGAGGGAAGGGGGCGGCTCCGGCAGGCTGAGCGAAGGCGAAGCCTCGCCGGAGCGGGGGTAGGGAGAGATCAAAAATTTGGGCGCTAAGTTGCAAAAGGTCTAAACCAACTATCAAGGTTGATTATGCACTAAGGGAGGGAAGGGGGCGGCTACGGCGGGCTGAGCGGAAGCGAGGCCTCGCCGTAGCGGGGGTAGGGAGAGATTAAGCCATGCGACTGGGCATTGCCGAAGAGCCTAAACCCAACATCTGGGTTGATTATGCATTAGGCAGGTGGGCAGTTACTTATCTGAAAAATATCGTGATGGTGTCATTGCGAGCCGCGAAGCGGCGAAGCAATCCCCTTTCCGACCGCGGGAGACTGTTTCGGCGGCTATGCTGCCTCGCAGTGGCACATCCTCAAAGAATTTTCGGATAGGCTCTTAGCGCGCTCCCCGATGGTGTATAATGAAACTGCAAATCCCATCCTTACATGTGAGGAGGCTTTTATGGCCACGGTATCCACCCCTGTTGAGGAACTGTTGAAAGCCCACAAAGTGCTTGCCGAATATCACTACGAACTGCGTCCGGTTGAACGGGGTTATGCCAACCGCACTCTCTACATCAACTTGGATGACTACACCATCAAAGAAAAACCGGTCACCCAAGAAATGAAAGAGCGTTTCACTGGCGGCAAGGGCTTTGCCCTTTGGCTGTTGTGGAATGCTATCAACGACGACACCAAATGGGACGACCCTGAAAATGAACTTATCATCGCCAGCGGCCCAATTTCGGGCAACACTGCTTACCCGGGCTCCGGCAAATCCACCGTGGTTTTCATTTCGCCGCTGACCAAGCAGGTGGTTGACAGCAACGTCGGTGGCTATTTCGGACCCTACATGAAGTTTTCCGGCTTTGATGCGCTGGAAATTCAAGGCAAAGCAAAGGAGGATGTGATAATTTTCATTGATGGTGACACCGGCAAAGTCACCATTGAAGCGGCTCCGCTTGAGGCGCTTGACACTTACGAATTGAAAGAGCAACTTGCCGAGGCATACAAAGGCGACAGCAAAAAGGGGAAACTGGCAATTTCCACCGTGACGGCCGGCCCCGCCGCCGAGCATATTTGGTACGGCGCGCTGAACTTCAGTTGGTACGATGTCCGTCGTAAGGAAATGCGCGTCAAGCAAGCCGCGCGCGGCGGCTCTGCCACCGTGTTCCGTGATAAGCGTATCAAGGGCATCGTAGTCCGCTTCAGCAACTTACGCCCCGATTCAAACCACCCCGCCGACATGTCACTCGTCAAAAAGGCGGGGCGGCGTATGAATAGGGAAATTTGGGAACTTGACGACAAGCAAAATCAAATGCGCAAGGTAGGCACCCCTTACCTTGTGGAAATCATGGACCACTTTGACCTTTTGCCCGTCCACAACTACAAATTTGGCTCTCACCCCGATTCCTATAAAATTGATTCCACCGTTTGGAAAAAACTTTTCTCGCAGGGTATGCCCGATGGATGCTGGGCGGGCTGCCAACTTTCCTGCTCGCATGGCGTTGACCATTTCCACTTAAAGACCGGTCCTTTCAAGGGCAAAGCCGTGCTGGTGGATGGGCCTGAGTATGAAAACGCGGCGGGCTTTGGTGCGAATATCGGCACTTTTGACCCTCTCGCTGTGCTGGAAATCAACTTCTACTGCGACACCTACGGCGTGGACACCATTTCGTTTGCCAACACCATTGCTTTCTGCATGGAATGCTGGGAAAACGGCATCCTGAACGCCGAGCGCACGGGTGGTCTTGACCTGAGTTGGGGCAACACCGAAGCCGTGCTTGAAATTTTGCACCAGATGGCGCGTGGTGAAGGCTTTGGTTTGCTGGTAGGCAAAGGCACGCGCTATTTGGCAGATTACTTTGCTGACAAATACGGCGCCGACCGCCAATTCCTCCACGATATTGCCATGCACAACAAGGGCATGGAAATTTCCGAATACGTCACCAAAGAATCGCTTGCTCAGCAAGGCGGCTACGGCATGACGCTAAAAGGCGGTCAACACGACGAAGCGTGGCTGATTTTCATGGATCAAGTCAACAAGCAATTGCCCACGTTTGAAGATAAAGCCGAGGCGCTTCACTGGTTCCCGATGTGGCGCACGTGGTTCAGCCTGCACGGGCTTTGCAAATTGCCGTGGAACGACATTGTGCCCGAGGATAACGATAAAACCGACGAGCCACACAAAGTCCCCAAGCATTTGGAAAACTACACGTGGCTGTATGAGGGCATTTTGGGCAAAAAAGTTACCCCCGACGACCTCATCTTTGAGTCGGAGAAGGTGTACAACTTCCAGCGGGTGTTCGCTGTGCGCTTGGGCTACGGCACGCGCGAGTACGACTATGTGCCCTACCGCGCGATGGGTCCTGTGACGGTGGAAGAGTACGAATCGCGCCAAGAACGCTACGACAAGCAACTGCGCGAACTCGGGCACGATGTGGAGAAGATGAGCACCGAGGAGAAGGTGGCCGCGCTGCGCAAGCACCGCTACGCCGAATACGAAAAGTTGATGGACGCAGTGTACCAGCGCCGCGGCTGGGATAAGCACGGCATCCCCACAGTGGAGAAACTCAAAGAATTGGGCATTGACCTGCCAGAGGTAGTGGCTGTGGTGGAGAAAGCGCGCCAACGCTACGCCGAGTAGCGGCTTTTGGGCCCAAAACAACAAATCCCCCTTCGTGGGGGATTTGTTGTTTTTAACGCAAGCCAACTTTACTTCAAGGCTTCTATCAGGTTTATCATAAAGTCGGTTTCTTCCGGCGTTATTTCTTCCCAAGCGGGGATTTCCAATCCTTCCAGCACCTCACGCCCCTTAGGTGAGTTGTGCATGTCCAACAGTGCTTTTTTTATCGTCTCGGCATGTTCCCCAAGCGTGGTTGAGGCTAAAAAAGTGTGATACAAGTCTCCAATTTGGCTTTCTACAATAGTTTTCAACTGGCTTTGAACCAGTTTGCTCAGCCGCATCATGGAGTTTTTTAGTAGAAAGGCTATATCGGCTTCGCCCTGAAGGACTTTTCGGATGGCGGCTTGGTAACTATCCACCTTGATAATTTCAATGTTCCCCGAATGCAATTCTGCCGGTTCAAGCATCATCATTCCCAGCAGGTTTATCGCCGGGTCGTTTGTAACCGCTACCCGTACGCCGCTTTTTAGTTCCTCTACTTCTGTGTAGGGGGAATCCGCCGAGGCGAGTATCACGGCTTCGTCCAATCTGTCTTTGGGGCGTGCCAAGGGGATAAACCCTTTTTCGCGCACCAACATCGCCGCGTCGTACGGGTTTGCGTAGATAAGGTCTATTTTGTCTTTCGCTATTGCTTCCCTTTGACTTTCAAAGTCGGGGAACATTTCCAAATGTATGGACAGCCCCGTGCTTTTTTGCAGCCAAGTGTTGAACAGATACCATGACGGCAACCGCGTCGGCGGAAAGTCGGGGCTTACGGTGAATTGGAAACTCATGAGTTTTCCTCCTCTGCTTTCATACGGGCATACCGCCGGAGCGCCTCTTCCATTTTACGCCGCGACGGTTTGCGGCGCACCGAAGTGTATCCCACGATTTTGCCGTTTTTGAAGTTGGGCATTACGGTGGCATAAACAAGGTAATATCCGCCATCTTTGCGTAGATTTTTTATGTACCCGCGCCACGTCTTGCCCGATTTTATCGTTTCCCACATTTCGCGGAAGGCCGCTTTGGGCATATCGGGATGCCGCAAAATGTAGTGTGGTTGGCCTATAAGTTCTTCCCTTGTGTACCCTGACATATCTACAAATGCTTGGTTGGCGTGGGTGATAATCCCGTTGAGGTCTGTGGTGGAGACAATCAATTTTCCATCAGGATAAGGAGTTTCAATATCGGTTACCAGCACTTTGCGGGTAGTGCCGTCATAGTAAGTTAGGGTGTATTCCTTGTACTCTCCTACAATGTGTTCCGGTTTCATATCTTCCATGAACTCACCTCCTGTTTACTTGCGCTTCAAGTGTAAAAATTATACTCCATCCTTTTGAAATTTGAGCAAAATTTAGCAGGCTGGCTGGGGTGAAACCGTAAATTTCCAACTTTAGGTTAGCAAGTTGCCATTTCGCTGTAAAGCCATGCTATAATTCTGGCTGTGCCCCAGTAGCTCAGTGGATAGAGCAACCGCCTCCTAAGTGGTAGGTCGCGGGTTCAAGTCCCGCCTGGGGCTTTTGGGCAAACACAAAAGGCGGCTTTCAAGCCGCCTTTTTGGTGCCGAAGGTGGGAGTCGAACCCACACGGGGTGTGAGCCCCAACGGATTTTGAGTCCGTCGCGTCTGCCAATTCCGCCACTTCGGCACGCACCTCAAGTATAATCGGATTGGTAGCATAGGTCAAGAAAAGCAATCGGAGAATTTACTATGCGTTTAGGCATTATCGGACTTCCCCAAAGTGGCAAAACGACTGTTTTCAATGCGCTGACCCGCGGTGATGCCCCTGTCACAATGGGCAGCGGCAGGTTTGAGGTGCACACCGCGGTCGTGGACGTGCCCGACCCGCGCGTGGACGTCCTCTCGGAAATGTTCCACCCGCGCCGCACAATCTACGCCAAAGTTACCTACGCCGATATTGCCGGTTTGGAAGGCAAGGGTTCGGGCAACATTTCCGGCCCACTGCTCAATCAACTTACTCAAATGGACGGGCTGGTGCATGTGGTGCGGTGTTTTGAAAATCCAAATGTGCCGCATCCGCTCGGGAGCGTTGACCCAATCCGCGATGTTGAGGCGATGGACGCCGAGTTTTTGCTCAACGACCTCATCGCGGTTGAGCGCAAGTTGGAGCGCTTGGAGGAAGAATGGAAGAAAAGCGCCCGTGACCGCGCTCAAATTGAGCGTGAACGCGCCCTCTTCCAGCGCCTGCACGAAGCCCTTTCGGCTGAGATCCCGCTGCGGGATGTGGATTTGACCCCCGACGAGGAAAAGATGCTCGCGGGCTTTGGCTTCCTTTCCCGCAAGCCGTTGCTCATTTTGTTCAACCTCGCTGAAGGGCAGGAGCCGCCGCAGTATGAATACCCACACAAGCGGAGCGCCGTCACATCCATCATGGGGGAACTGGAAATGGAAATTGCGCAACTGCCGCCCGAAGACGCTGCTGTCTTTTTGCAAGAATACGGCATTGAAGAGCCCGGCTTGAATCGCGTCATCCGCCTTTCTTACGACCTGCTGGGGCTGATTTCGTTCTTCACGGTTGGCGAAGATGAGGTGCGCGCGTGGACGGTGCGCCGCGGCGCAACCGCTCCCGAAGCTGCGGGCGTAATCCACACCGACCTGCAGAAGGGCTTTATCCGCGCCGAGGTTGTTTCCTACGACGACTTGGTGGAACTGGGAAGCATGTCCGCCGCCCGCGCTGCGGGCAAACTCCGCCTTGAGGGCAAAAACTACATTGTGCAGGATGGCGATATTCTGCACATCAGGTTCAATGTCTGAGCGGTGCGTTTGTTTGACGGATGATTGCTTACATGGAGGACACGGAGGGCACAGAGGAGAAAAGTTCTCAGTGTTCGCCGTGTTCCCTGTGTTCTCTGTGTGGAAACATACAATCATGTAAAAGCGCGTATTCCGCAGAAAACAATGAGAAAAGAACGAGCCGATGTGTTGCTGGTGGAGCGCGGGCTTGCCGAAAGCAGAACGCAGGCGCAGCGCTTGATAATGGCAGGGCAGGTGCGGGCGGCTGGGCAAAAGGTTGAAAAGCCCTCCGTGCGGCTTGCTCCGGACGTTGCGCTGGAGGTTGTGAGCGGGCCGCGGTTTGTTTCGCGCGGCGGCGAAAAACTGCTCGCCGCGCTGGAGACTTTCCCGATTGCCGTGCAGGGCAAAATATGCGCTGATGTTGGCGCCTCAACCGGCGGGTTCACCGATTGCCTGTTGCAGTTTGGGGCGCGGCGGGTTTATGCAATTGACGTCGGCAAGGGCATTTTGCACTGGAAGTTGCGCAATGACCCGCGGGTGGTGGTAATGGAAGAAACCAACGCCCGCTTTGTGGAAAATTTGCCCGAGCCGGTGGAATTGGTCACGGTGGACGCGTCGTTCATTTCGCTCAAAGTGCTTTTGCCGGTTATCGCCGGCTGGTTCACGAATGATGGCGGCGAAGCAGTGACGCTAATCAAGCCGCAGTTTGAGGCTGGTAGGCAGGCGGCGGCGCGCGGGCGAGGCGTGATCCGCGACCCCGAAATTCACCGCCGCGTCCTCGCCGACGTGCTCGGCTTTGCCCAGCAGAGCGACTTTGGCGTGCGCGGCCTCATCCGCTCGCCGCTCAAAGGCCCAAAAGGCAATGTGGAATTCCTCGCATGGCTGAAATACCCCGCCGAGCCGCTCCCCGCCCCCAAACTCGCCGAAATGATCGCGGATGCCCTGCACCCCTAATCCCCCCAATCCCCCAGTTCCTCAATCCCTCAATTCCCAATGTTCAAACACGACCGCATGTTTCCCCGCTTCGCGCTGTACGGGTTCCTCAAGAACCTGCGCTTCTTTGACCCGTTCCTCATCCTGATTTTTCGCGATGCGGGCTTGACCTTTTTGCAGATTGGCACGCTTTACGCCGTGCGCGATGTGGCGGTAAACGTGCTTGAAATTCCAACGGGGGTTTTTGCCGACGCTTTCGGTCGCCGCCGCAGTATGCTGATGGCGTTTGGCTCTTATTTGGTTTCGTTTGCCGTGTTTTATCTTTTTGCCGGATTTTGGCCTTTTGCCGCCGCGATGGTGCTTTTTGCTTTTGGCGAGGCTTTTCGGAGCGGCACCCACAAGGCGCTCATTCTGGAATACCTCAAGTTGAACAACATGCAGCACCTGAAAGTGGCGTATTACGGTCGCACGCGGGCGGCTTCGCAGTTCGGCTCGGCGATAAACGCGCTGATCGCCGCGGCAATTGCCTTTTACACGGGTGGCTACCGCGTCATGTTTTTGGCGGCGATGGTGCCCTACGTGCTTGATTTCATCAACCTTGCCACCTACCCGCCGGAATTGGACGGTGAGTTGGCGCAAGTGCGCCTTTCCACCATCGGAGCGCAGGTGAAAAGCACGCTGAAGTCGTTTGTGGGGATGTTCAAGAATCCAAATGCTCTCCGTGCCATCCTGAACAGTTCCGGCTTCAGTGCCCTGCACAAAGCGACCAAAGACTACCTCCAGCCGATTGTCAAAACTTTTGCTCTTTCACTGCCTATCCTGCTGGCATACAGCGGCAAACAACGCAGTGCGGTTGTAATCGGCATTGTGTACTTTTTTGTCTACCTGAGCACGAGTTACGCTTCGCGGAGCGCCGACAGGTTCAGCAAGCGGTTTCCAAACCTTGGGCGCGCTATCAACGTGAGTTTTCTGCTCGGCTCGGCGCTCTTGGTGCTCGCGGGTGCGTCGGCTTGGCTCCGCTGGGATGCGGTGGCAATTTTGGTCTTTTTGCTGTTTTACGTGCTTCACAACCTCCGCCGCCCGATGAACGTTTCGTTCATCAGCGACCAAATTTCCTCCAAGGTGATGGCGTCGGGGTTGTCGGTGGAATCACAGTTGACCACGCTGTTGAGCGCCACGTTCGCATTGGCTTTGGGCGCGCTGGCAGATGCGTTTGGGGTCGGTGCAGGGTTGATGATTTTGGGCGTGGCGGTTTTGGCAATTTTCCCCCTTGTGCGCGTGCCGGAAGAGTAAGTGAAGAGAAACCATAGAGGACACAGAAAGAGAGAAGGATTTAGGGATTGAGGTACTGAGGGATTGGGGCGTTGAGTCGTTAGGTCGTTGCGTCGTGAAGTCGTTGCGTCGTGAAATCGTTGCGTCGTGAAGTCGTTGAGGCGGGTGAGCCGCTGAAGCACCGAGTTGCCAATTCCCATCCACCGATTGAGACAGATTTACACCGATTGAAGGAAAAACCACAGGAAGAAAAAACCACAGAAGACACAGAAATTTGCAGAGAACACAGAAAAAATCTGTGCCAATCTGTGTAATCTGTGGTTTGTTTCATCCACCGATTTACACAGATTTTCACCGATTGGATTGTAAAACCGCAGATTCCACAAAAAAATCTGCGCTAATCTGTGTAATCTGTGGTTTTTATCCTTGGCGTCCTTTGCGTTACTTTCCCTCTGCAATCCGTTCGTAAAACACAAGCCGCGTGTTGCCGTAATCTCGGCGGTCAATCTCGGCGAAATTACGCAGGTCAAGGGCTTCATATTCCCGCGGGTGAATTTGCACAATCACCCAGCCGTCGGGGGCAAGCCAATCGGGCTTTTCGTCCAGCATCAGCAGGGCTTTTTTCCAAAGCCCGTGATATTGCGGCGGGGCGATGTAGACGTAGTCAAATGCGCGGTCGGGCTCGCGTTTGAGGAGCGCGAACGCGTCCATCTGAAGCACCTCGGTGCGCCGCGGGTCGTTTAGGCGGCAGTGCTCAAGGTTTTTGCGCACCACTGCAGCCGCCTGCCTGCCCCATTCCACAAACCGGACAAAATCCGCGCCGCGGCTCAACGCCTCAATGCCAACGCCGCCCGTTCCGGCGAACAAATCAAGCATGGTCGCGCCAAAAATGTCCACGCCGAGGATGTCGTAAAGCGCTTCTTTCACGCGGTCGGTTATCGGCCGTGTCCCTTCGCCGGGCACGGTGTAAAGTTTGCGCCCCTTGGCAGTTCCGGAGATCACACGCGGCATTTTTTTTACTCCTTGGCGTTGTTTTGCACTACCAGCACCCGCGGCCGAGAGGTGAGGTCGTTGTAGACTTGGACGGCGGCGTTAGGGAAGAATGACCGTGCGGCCTCGGAGGCGCTGTGGGCGTGCGAATCGTCAATTTCCAGCATGATGACTCCGCCCGGCCGTAGCCGGCTTTGGGCTTGCATGAGCAGGCGGCGGATTAGCGCCAAGCCGTCCGCGCCGCCGTCCAGTGCGATGCGGGGCTCGCGGCGGGCAACCTCCAGCGAAGCCAGCCGCTCGGTGGGGATGTAGGGCAGGTTTGCCGCAATCAGGTCAAAAGTTTCGGACACGCCTTCAAGCAGGTCGGCATGGATCAGGCGGATGCGGTCGGCGACGCCGTGCGCGGAGGCGTTGAGCGCGGCAATGCCGAGCGCGGCTTTGGAAATGTCGGTCGCCGTGCAGGTCAGGTTGGGAATTTCGGCGGCTAAGGTGATGGCGATGATGCCGCTTCCGGTGCCGATGTCGGCGGTGCGGCGGCGGTTTGGATGGGCGCGAAGCCACGCGAGCGCCCGTTCCACCAGCGTTTCGGTTTCGGGACGAGGGATGAGCACGGCGGGGCTGAGGGCGAATTCGCGGCCGTAAAATTCCCAGCGGCCGAGCACGTACGGCAGGGGGATGCTTTGCGCGAGCATGGTGCAGGCGCGGTTGAGGCGGTGGTGTTGGCGGGGGGTGAGCCGCGCCTCAGGGTGGGAAAGGAGCCAAGCGCGCGGCCGACCCATTATGCCTGCGAGCAGGGTTTGCGCATCCAGCGCGGGGGTCTCGCTGTGCGCTTCTGCGGCTTTGGAGGCTTGTTTGAGGGCATTCGCAACCGTGAGCATTTGGAAAATTAACCGCAGATTGGGGACGCGTAATTTGTGCTTTCCCCTATTTGCCGGTTGTAGTGCCCGCTTGAGGATTTGGCCGATTTTGCGGCGGGGGTTGGGGCTTCACCGGCGTTTGGGGCACTTCGGCATCGGGGGGGATGAAGATGGTCGCGCCGCAGTATGGGCATTTTACAATACCCTTGCCCACAAATTCGCGGATGCCGCCGCAGTTGGGACAAACATTGCTCACCACTTTTGAAGCCTCGGCGGCGTAAAAGGTCATGGAATCCCAATCAATGTAGCCGGTGAACAGGCCGAGGCTGACCATTTGGTAGATCATCTCGGTTATCTGCTGGCGCGTCATTTTCATTTCAATCATCACTTGGCTGAGCGAAACCTGCCCGTGGCTTTGGATCAAGCCCAGCAGTTTTTGCATTTGCTCGGCGTGGGCTTTTTCTTTGGCTTCGGCTTTGCCCTTCACCAGCATGAAAATGCCAAATGCGCCCAGAGCGAGGGCGGGCAGCGCGCCGAAGAGGATGAAGCCGAGCACCGCCCCGCCTATGGTGAGTTTGTGGCTTGCCAACCCTGCGGCCATAAACCCACCGGCTAAAATCAGCGCCGCTGCCGCTAAAAAGATGGCTATCCAGCCGAAAGTTTTGCCTTTGTTCATTTTTCCAATCCTTCAACCCTGTAAAAGAGACAACCGCAAATTTGCACAGAAAACAACGACCTAACGACCTAACGACCTAACGACCTAACTTCCTATCCCTTTCTCAGTTGTACTCCCGAAATACGAGAATTGTATTGTGCCCCCCAAAGCCGAAGGCGTTGCTGATGACCACTTTCACCGGCAACGAGCGCGCTTCGTTGGGCACGTAGTCCAGGTCGCACTCGGGGTCGGGTTCTTGGAAGTGAATTGTTGGAGGCACGGTGTTGGTGCGAATTGCCTGCACCGAAAGGATGGCCTCCACCGCGCCGGTAGCGCCCATCATGTGCCCCGTCATAGATTTGGTGGAGGAAATGGGGATTTTGTAGGCATGGTCGCCGAGCGCCGCCTTGATGGCGCGCGTTTCGGCGATGTCGTTGAGTTGGGTCGCGGTGCCGTGGGCGTTGATGTAATCCACCTCTTCGGGGGAGATGCGCGCCGCAGCCAGTGCGCGCCGTATTGCCTCTGCGCCGCCTGCGCCCGATTCTA
This sequence comes from Anaerolineales bacterium, assembly GCA_027023425.1. GTDB lineage: Bacteria > Chloroflexota > Anaerolineae > Anaerolineales > DRMV01 > JALUBW01. Next base: position 33,757 of record JALVVL010000009.1, on the reverse strand, counting down.
CCGGCGCGGTCACATGGAAGGCGTCGTTTGTTGAGCCAAAGGCCACAAGTTCTGCAAGAATTTCGGCGCCGCGGGCTTTGGCGTGGCTTTCACTTTCCAACACCAAAATCCCTGCACCTTCGCCCATCACCAGCCCGTCGCGATTTTTGTCAAAGGGCTGGGGCGTCATGCTCCAGTCGTCATTGCGGCGGGACATTGCGCCCAAGCGGTCAAACGCCCCTATGCCTGTGAAAGTGATTGTGGCCTCGGCACCGCCGGTCACCACGGCATCGGCTATCCCGAGTTTTATCAGTTGCCACGCCACGGCTATGGCGTCGTTGCTGGTGGCGCAGGCAGAGGTTGTGCCGTATGAGGGGCCTTGGAAGCCGTAGCGGATGGCTATATGCGCCGCGCCGCCGTTTGCCATCATCATTGGAATTACAAACGGGCTTATGCGCGTTGGCCCTCGGGTGACTGCGATTATTACATTGTCCTCCAATTTGTCCAGTCCGCCAATTGCCGAAGAGACGATAACTCCTATGCGGTACGGGTCTTCTTTATCCGCTTCTAATCCTGCTTGGGCGATTGCTTCTACCGAGGCGGCGACGGTCAGTTGCTCGTAACGGCTCATGCGGCGGGCTTCGCGCTTGTCCATGTAGGCCGTTGGATCAAAGTTTTTGACCTCCGCGGCGATTTTGACTTTGAGGTCTTTGGGGTCAAATAGCGTGATCGGCCCGACGCCCGATACGCCGTTGACGGCGTTTTCCCAAGTCTCTGCCACTGTGTTCCCAAGGGGATTTAGAGTGCCCATGCCGGTTATTACAACGCGTTCGCTCATTTTGCTCCTCACTTTTTTTGGGGAAAAACGGTTTCTTGGGGAAGGGAAGGGTTAGGGACTTTGTAGCCGCTTCCGGTGAGAATGGCTACAATCGGTTCGGGGGCGCATTCGGCGATTTGGCGTATGCCATCCCAAACGATGGCCGAGGTTGGCTCAACGTAAAACCCGCGCTTGGCTAAGGCGTCGCGTCCGGGGAGGATGTTTTCCTCTTCAACTGCAAGGAAAGTGCCGTTGTGCTCTTCAATGAGCCGGAGCAGGGTATCGCCCCACACAGGCCAGCGGATGCGCACGCCTTCGGCTAAGGTTGGCACTTGGTCGGTAACCCAGCCTAACGCCTCGCGCCCGCCGCGGTAAACCGCCCATAGCGGCGCACACGCCAACGCCTGCACGCCCGCGAGCATTGGCATTTTCTCAATCAGTCCGGCTTGCTTGAGGGCAAGGAAGCCGCGGGCAATGCCCAACATCAGCCCGCCGTGCCCAACAGGAGCGACGACCGTGCCGGGAGCGCCGAGTTGTTCGTAAATTTCGTAGGCGATGGTGGCGTAGCCATCAAGCGGGAAGGGTAGGAAGGCGTGGCTGGCGTAGGTGTAGCCTGCATCGGCGTCGGCGCGCGCCGCCTCTGCCGCCGCCGAGCGCGGCCCTTCCACCTCAATCACTTCCGCGGCATAGGCCGCCATTTGGGCGCGCTTGACCTTTGAGGCATAGGCGGGTGTGTAGATGCGCGCATGAATTCCCGCCCGCGCCGCATACGCCGCCAGCGACGCGCCCGCGTTGCCTGATGAATCTTCAACCACTTGCTTAATGCCGCGCCCCACAACCGCCGCGGTCAGAAGAGCCCCGCCGCGGTCTTTGTGCGAGCCGGTGGGGTTGAGGTATTCAAGTTTGAAGGCAACCTTGCGCCCGAAAAGTTCATCCCACACGAGGGGTGTGTTGCCCTCGCCGAGGCTTATCACCGGTGAGCCTTCAGGCAGGGCAAATGTGTGGCGGTAGCGCCAGATGCCGGGAAGGCTGGGTTCTAAGGCTTTGAGGTCGTAAGTGGGGATTTCGGCGCGGTCAAACACGCCGCCGCATTTTGGGCAACGGTAGGGCAAGCCTTCATCGGGGTATGCCGTGCCGCAGGATGTGCAACGGATGGTTTCCATTACTTTCCCTTCAGATGAAGAATAATATCCACCGATTACACAGATTTGAAACCGCAGATTACGCAGATTTCGCAGAAAAAATCTGCGCTAATCTGTGTAATCTGTGGTTTTAGTCCACCGATTGACACAGATTTACACCGATTGGATGATTGAAACCGCAGATTTCGCAGATTCCGCAGAAAAAATCTGTGTTATCTGTGTAATCTGTGGTTTTTATCCACCGATTGGCACAGATTTACACCGATTGGAGTAAAAACACAGAGGACACAGAAATTTACAGATAACACAGAAAAAATCTGTGTTATCTGTGTAATCTGTGGTTTTAGTCCACCGATTGACACAGATTTACACCGATTGGATGATTGAAACCGCAGATTTCGCAGAAAAAATCTGTGCTAATCTGTGTAATCTGTGGTTTGTTTTATCGGGTTATGCCCTTCAACCCATTCCTCGCCGTTGGGGCTGATTTCTTTCTTCCAAACGGGCACGATTTCTTTGAGGCGGTCAATGCCGTATCGGGCGGCTTCAAATGCGCCGTCGCCGCGGTGGGGGGAAGAGCACGCAACGAATGTTGTCGGCGTGCCCACTTCCAAATGCCCGATGCGCTGGATGAGCACAACCCCTTCAATTTTAGGCCAGCGCGCGCGGATTTCGGCGGCGATTTGGCGCAGTTTGGCTTCTGCCATTGGCTTGTAGGCCTCGTATTCCAGTGCGCTGGTCTGCTTGCCGCGGGTGAAGCCGCGCACCGTGCCGACAAAAGTCACCACCGCGCCCACTGCCGGCGTGGTGATTTGGGTTATCAAGCCGTTCACATCAAGCGGCTCATCCGTTACCCGTACGATTGTGGGGGCTTCTTGCCCATCGCCGCCTGCAATTGGGTGGAAAAGGGCGACCTGCGCACCGTCGGGGATGATTTCATCATCTTCCGCAGTTTCCGGGCCGATTGAGGTGACAATTCCCTGAAACGATTTTTCCAACCCCGGGTAGCGTTCAAGCAGAATGCGCTTGAGTTCGCCCACCGTGGTTCCTTCGGGGATCTCCATTTCTAAACGGCGCGTGCCGGTTATATCGCTCAGCGCGGCGAAAAATATCACGGTGATTTTGGGCATGTTTACTCCGTCACTTGGGGTAAAACAAGGCGATGCGCGCGTTTTGCGGAATCACATCGTCATCGTGGGCGATTGTATCGCCGATCACAATTTCCAAGCCGTGCCTGAAGGCGTCTTCCAAGTCCGGGTAGGTTTCAATCAGGCGCTTTTTCAGATCGCCAATTGTGGTGCCATCGGGAATTTCCCAATTGAGGCGGCTTGTGCCGGTTAGGTCGCTCAGCGCGGCGAAGAATGTAATGGTTATCTTGGGCATTTTTCGCTCCTATATTTTCAGCCGCCGCTGACGGGTGGGAAAACGGCAATTTCGGCATTTTGAGGGATTTGCTCGTCTTCCAGCGCGAAATCGTGGTTGACGGCAACGATGGCGTCTTCAAGGTATGGCTTTAGCGCCGGATGGGCGGCGGCGAGGGCGGCGCGCAGGTCGCGCACGGTTGCGCCCGTGGGCAGTTCAACCGTTACCGCAGGCGCGGCGAGGTCGCGCAGTGTGGCGAAAAGGAGGACTTTGTGCTCCGGCATGGCTTCACTCGTTTATCACGTCGCCGCTTTGTCCGCCGTGTTTGCGCACAAGGCGGATGTTGGTCAGGCGCATGGTTTTTTCAACCGCTTTTGCCATGTCGTAAATCGTGAGCGCGGCAACCGACACCGCTGTCAACGCTTCCATTTCCACGCCGGTTTGCGCCACCGTGCGGGCGGTAGCGGTGATTTCCACGCCGGGGAGGTCGTCGCGGAGGGCGAATTCAACTTCCACGTGCGTCAGCGGCAGCGGGTGGCATAGGGGAATGAGGTCGCTTGTGCGCTTTGCGCCCATAATTCCGGCAACCTGCGCTACGGTGAGGATGTCGCCCTTTTTGAGCGCCCCCGCCCGTATCAGCGCCAGCGTTTCGGGCTTCATCACCACCTCGCCCTTGGCAACCGCCACGCGCTCGGTGGGCGGCTTTTTGCCCACGTCAACCATGTGGGCGCGCCCTTGTTCGTCTATGTGGGTGAGTTTGTCGGATTTCATGGGGCAATTATACCGTGGGGCGTAGATCGTTGGTCGTGAGGTCGTTGGGGCGTTCTAAGACTTTGTGTCATTGCGAGCCGCGAAGCGGCGAAGTAATCTCCGCTTCATTAGTCGGGAGACTGCTTCGGCGGCTATGCCGCCTCGCAGTGACACATCTGCAAAGAATTTTCGGATAGGCTCTAATGGGCGAGCCATGTGGCGGAAAGGGGCGGCGCATCCCAGTGGAGGGTGTGCCCGTCAACTATGGCTTCCGTTCCGCCTAAGAGGTCGTGGACGATGTAGCCGTCTTCCCAGCCTAAGGGGCGCACGTCCAAATGGCAGTGGCGCTTGACGGTGGAGGGGTTCACGAGCACAAGCACGCCGTCCGCGCCGAGTTTGCGGGCAAAGACGGCGCAGGTTTGCTTGCCCTGCTGGGTGATGAGGTGGAAGGAGCCGCGCCGCAATGCCGCTGCGCGCTTGCGAATGGCTATCAGTTTTTGCACCCAAGCGCGCAGGTCGGCGTTCCACTTATCCTGCTCCCACGGGAAGGCGCGGCGGTTGTCGGGGTCTTTGCCGCCGGCGATGCCGATTTCGTCGCCGTAGTAAATTGCCGGCGCACCGAGGTAGGCAAATTGGATTGCAAACGCGAGTTTTACCTTTTCGGGTGTGCCGAGTTCGGTGAGGATGCGCGGCGTGTCGTGACTTCCGAGCGGCAGGTACATGGCAAGGGCGTTTTCGGGCGGGTAGATGGACGCAAGTTCCAGTAGGCGGTTGTCAAAGTCGCTTGCCGTCAGGTTGCCGTTGAGGAAGGCGATGATGGCGTCGCGCAGGGGGTAGTTCATCAGCCCGTCAAAGTGCCGCACCCAGCGCGGGTCGGCAGTCCAAATTTCGCCCACGAGGTAGGCGTCTGGGTTTTCGGCTTTGACCACGCGGCGAAATTCCTGCCAAAATTCATCATCGTCAATTTCGTTGGGCACATCCAAGCGCCAGCCGTCAATGCCTTCGCGTAGCCAGTGACGGGCTACGCCGTAAATGAAATCCCGCACTTCGGGGCAGTTGGTGTTGAGTTTGGGCAGGCTTTTGAAGCCCCACCATGCCTCGTAATCTTCGGCTTTGCCCTCGCCATATGCGCGCACCGGCAGGTTGTGGATGTGATACCAGCAGAGGTAAGGCGAGTGCTCGCCGTTTTCTAAAATGTCGTTGAAGGCAAAAAAGCCGCGTCCCGTGTGGTTGAACACGCCGTCCAAAATCACCCGCATTCCGTTGGAATGGGCGGCGTGGAGCAGGGCGCGGAAATCGGCCATTGTGCCGAGTTTGGGGTCTATGCGGTAGTAATCGTAGGTGTTGTAGCGGTGGTTGCTGGTGGAGTGGAAGATTGGGTTGAGGTAGATGGCGTTGACGCCGAGGTCAAGCAGGTAGTCAAGGCGGTTGATGATACCGCGCAAGTCGCCGCCCATGAAATTCCAAATTGTGGGCTCGCTCCCCCACGGGGCGACGTTGGGAGGGTCGTTGTTTGGGTCGCCGTTTGCGAATCGGTCGGGGAAAATTTGGTAGAAAACGGCGTCTGCTACCCAGTATGGGGTGGACATGGTCGGCGCTCCGGTGTCGGGATAAAAAACCGCAGATTACACAGATTAGCACAGAGGTTAACGCCAAGGGCGCCAAGGACACAGAGGACGCCAAGAAAAAATTTTTCTGTGTTCTCTGTAAATTTCTGTGTCTTCTGTGGTTTTTTTCTTCAATCGGTGTAAATCTGTGTAAATCGGTGGATGACAAGGACGCCAAGGGCGCCAAGGACACAAAGGACGCCAAGGATAAAAACCGCAGATTACACAGATTAGCACAGAGGTTAACGCCAAGGGAGCCAAGGACACAGAGGACGCCAAGAAAAAATTTTTCTGTGTTCTCTGTAAATTTCTGTGTCTTCTGTGTTTTTTTTCTTCAATCGGCGTAAATCTGTGTCAATCGGTAGATGGAAATAGGCAACTCGGCGCTTCGGCGGCTCATCCGCCTCAACGACTTCACGACCCAACGACTTCACAACGCAACGACCCAACGACTTCACGACCCAACGACTTCACAACGCGACGACGCAACGACCTAACGACCTAACGACGTAACGCCCTCACGACTTAAGTCGTGCTACCGAGGCAACGCTGTCGCCCTCTTGCAGGCGGATGAGGCGGACGCCGCGCGCCCCGCGCCCCATCACCGGAATTTCGGAGACGCGCGCCCGCAGCGCGATTCCGCCCGCGGAGATTATGGTCAACTGGTCGCTTTCCTGCACCACCAGAGCGGCGGCAATTTCGCCCGTTTTTTCTATTGCGCTGGCAGATATGGTGCGCACGCCCATTGTGGCGCGGTGCTTGGCGGTGTATTCCGAAAGCGGGGTGCGTTTGCCGTAGCCGCGCTCGGTTACCACCAGTAGGTAGCCGTTAGGCTCAACCACATTCATTGACACCAGCCGGTCTCCCTTTTGCAGGCGGATGCCGGTGACGCCCGCGGCTTGCCTGCCCATTGCGCGCACTTCGCTTTCGTGGAAGCGCAAAGCCCGCCCGCGAGCGGTTACGAGCAAAATTTCATCGTCTCCGCTGGTGAGGCGCGCCCATTCCAGCGCATCATCCCCTTTCAGCGAAAGGGCAATCAGCCCCGATGGGCGCACGGAGGCAAATTCTTCCAGCCGCACTCGCTTGGTCACGCCGTTGCGCGTAGCCATGAAGCAGTATTCGGCCGCGCTGAAATCGGGCACGGCGATCGCGGCGGTGATGCGTTCATCCGGCTCCATCGGCAGCAGGTTGACGATGGGGGTGCCGCTTGCAGTGCGCCGTGCTTCGGGCACTTGGTAGGCTTTTTGCGAATACACCTTGCCCTTGTTGCTGAAAAACAGCAGGGTGTGGAGCGTGCGCGCGGGGATGAGAAGCGTCACTTCGTCGTCGTCTTTGGTGTTGTGCCCGGCAACGCCGCGCCCGCCGCGCCCCTGCGCGCGGAAAGTCGTGGTCGGCATCCGCTTGATGTAGCCCCGTTGGGTGAGGCTTATCAGCACCGGCACGTCGGCAATCAAGTCTTCTTCGCGAATTTCAACCGAAGCGTCGCGGGCAATTAGCGTGCGGCGTTCATCGCCGTATTTTTCCGCCACATCCAGCAGGTCGGCTTTTATCAAAGCCAGCACTTTCTTGGGCGAGGCGAGCAGGTCTTCCAAATAAGCAATGCGTTCTTTGACCTCGCGGTATTCATCCTCAATTTTTTGGCGCTCCAGCGCGGCAAGGCGGCGAAGGGGCATATCCAAAATCGCCTGCGCTTGAATTTCGCTCAGGCGGAAGCGCTCCATCAGCCGCTTGCGGGCTTGCTCGGCGTCTTTGGAGGAGCGGATTGTGGCGATGATGTCGTCCAAGTGCGCCAAGGCGGTGAGGAGGCCTTCAAGGACGTGCGCGCGATGGCGGGCTTTGGCAAGTTCGTATTCGGAGCGGCGGCGGATTACTTCTTTGCGGTGCTCAATGTAAACCAGCATTGCGCGCTTGAGCGAAAGCAAGCGCGGCTCGCCGTTCACCAGCGCCAGCAGTTGGATGCCGAAGGTGGATTGGAGCGGCGTGTGCTTGTAAAGTTGGTTGAGCACCTTGCGCGGCTGGGCGGTGCGCTTGAGTTCAATCACGATCCTCATGCCGCGGCGGTCGGATTCATCCCGCAGGTCGGAGATGGCGTCAATTTTGCCTTCGCGCACCAGTTGGGCTATCCGCTCAATCAGCGCCGATTTGTTCACTTGGTAGGGAATTTGGGTGACGACGATGCGGTAGCGCCCGCTTTTCATTTCCTCAATTTCGGCTTTGGCGCGCACGGTAACTCGCCCCTTGCCGTTGGTGTACGCCTGTTGGATGCCTTCGTGCCCCACGATGATGCCGCCGGTTGGAAAATCGGGTCCTTTGACGAATTGCATCAGGTCTTCGGCAGAAACTTTGTGCAGTTCGTCGTAGTGGTCAATCAGGTAAACCAAAGCCTGCGCGATTTCGTTGAGGTTATGGGGTGGAATGTTGGTTGCCATGCCGACGGCGATGCCCGAAGCGCCGTTGATGAGCAAATTGGGAATGCGCGCCGGCAACACCGTTGGCTCTTGCAAACTGCCGTCAAAGTTATCGGCGAAGTCAACGGTGTTTTTGTCAATATCGGCGAGCATTTCCTCGGCGATGCGGCTGAGGCGGGCTTCGGTATAGCGCATGGCGGCGGGAGCGTCGCCGTCAATTGAGCCGAAGTTGCCCTGCCCATCCACCAGCGGGTAGCGCATGGAAAAATCCTGCGCCATGCGCGCCATTGCGTCGTAAACGGCTTGGTCGCCGTGCGGGTGGTATTTGCCCAGCACTTCGCCGACAATGCGGGCGGATTTTTTGTATGGGGTGTTGGAGCGCAAGCCCATGTCGTACATTGCGTAGAGGATGCGCCGCTGGACGGGTTTGAGGCCGTCGCGCGCATCGGGCAGCGCCCGCGCCACAATCACGCTCATGGCGTAGTCCAGATACGCCGAGCGCATTTCTTCATTTATGTCTACGGGGATGATTTTGCCGCTTTCGCTCATGCTTTGGCTTGTCCTTAGATGGCATTTTGCAAACAACGCCCGCCCACAGGGAGCAGGGCGGGCGGCGGTAAGTGATTGTTTGTTGTGTAATTATACCAAATGGCGCTTTTGGGGCGGTCAGCCGCGGATTTTCAGGGAGCACTAAAGATGTGTTGAAACAGGTGCTCACAGGTGTAGAAGCCTCATCCAGCCCTCACCCCACTTTGGCTCGCTGCGCTCGCCGTTTCTCCCCTCTCCCACTGGGAGAGGGGAGAAAGCCGCCGTTAGGCGGCTTGAGGGGTGAGGGCGAAGTAAGGCGTTTCCCAACAATCTTTTAGTGCTCCCGATTTTCACGGCCCACCGCCCTCGGCGTCGGTCGGGGTTTTACCCGATGGGTCGTAAACATACACCCAATCGCCCACTTTGCTCCATTCGTAAAGCCAATGGGCGTCGGCAATGCTCAAATTCACGCAACCGTGCGAGGTGGGGTAGCCGAAAAAGTCGTGCCAGTATGCGCCGTGGAGGGCGCGCGTGTCGTCGTAGTACATCGTCCACGGCACGTCTTCCAGCGAATAGTAGTCGGAGCGGTCGGCTTCAAATGCGCCGCGCATTAGCGTGGTTTTGAGTTTTTTGTAAATGCGAAAGAGGCCGGGGTGAGTCCAAAACGGCGCGTGCCCGGTAGAAACCAGTGTCGCGAAGACGAGTTTGTAATTATCGTAGACCGCGAGCGTCTGCTCAAACAAGTTCACTTCAATCCAACGGCCGCCGGTTACGCCGGAGGGCGGCTTTTTCCGCGGGAAGACCAATCCCACAAAGCGTTGCGCCACCCATTCGTCGGGCGCAATCATGTACCAAGTGGTTCCGTTGGCTTTTTTCTGGTCGTAGACTTGGATGATTTCGTAGCGGTGCATTTTGTGATGGGTGTAATCCTTCCAGCGTAGGCCGGGGGTGCGCTTTGTGGGCACCGAGGCTACCATCCAGCCGAAGGGGTGGGATGGGGTTCCTTTCACCAGAACGCCGCGAAATTGCGACGGGGTTACTACCGCCAAGTCGTTCCGGCGCATCCAACGGCCTGCTTCATCTATGCGGTAGTAGAGTTTGTGGTTGCGGTAAACAACAGCCTCGTAGGACACGAAAACAAAGCCTTTTGGCAAGTGGTTAGGGTGTTTGTTGTGGATGGCGTCGTCAAGGCTGCCGTAGACGCTCCGTTCACCGTCTTTGAGCACGCGCGCGTAGCGCCACTTGCCGGGTATGGCAAACCACGACTTAGGCAATGGGGTTGCCGGCGGTGGGTCGGGCGGGTAAAAGTAGCCCAAAGCCGCCATGCGGCTGAGATATGCCGCCGCGCCCGCTACGGTGCAATCCGCGGCATAATTTTGCGGGAAAACGCCGGGTTCGCAAAGCACCACGTCGGGCGCGGGCGTTGGGCTTGGAGATGCGGTGGGAGTGATGGTGGGCGTTGGTGTTGGCGCGGCCGCAAATGCCTTTGCCGGGAGGCCCACCAACAGCAAAAGCATTAGTGCCGCGCCGAGGATTGCCAGTTTTTTCCTCATGGTGGGGATTATAACAGTGATTGCCGCGAGGTTGTGAAAGTGCTTCCCGGCGTTGTTAGGGCGCGAAGTTTTTGCGCATCGCGCGTTTTTGATGTATAATTGCCCTTGCGTCTGCGGAACTGAGGCTGAGGTCTTTCTCAGGAGAATTTTTGCCATGAGGCTCAAAATGCTTTGACAAAAGCAAGGCAAACTCGGCGACGCGCAGGCGCGCCGAGTTTTTTTGTTGAGCCTCGGGCGCAATCCTAAAATAGAAGGGAGGTGAGACCTTTGCCGGTTACCGTGATGTTGCGACCGAATGAGTCGCCGGAGCAGTTGCTGAAGCGCTTTCGTAAGCAGGTTGCCAAGAGCGGCATCCTGAGCGCAGTGCGGCGTAAGCGGTGGTATGTTTCGCCCAGCGAACTGCGCCGTATGCAGAAGAAAAAGGCTATTCGCCGGATGCGCCGCCGTATGCGCAAAGCGCAAGAGCGGCACAAGGGCCGCTAACGGGTTTATCGCTCGGAGGAAGTTATGGCAGAAGATAAAATTGAAGTTGAAGGTACCGTCGTTGAGGCTTTGCCCGGCACCCAATTCAGGGTGAAACTTGATAATGGCCATGAAATTTTGGCTTATCTTTCGGGCAAGATGCGCAAGTATTACATCCGCATTTTGCTCGGGGATAGGGTGCGTGTGGAAATGTCCCCCTATGATTTGAGCCGCGGACGCATAGTTTACCGCTATAAACGCGCCCGCCCGCAGAGTGGCGAAAATGCGCAGTCTGCCTGACTTCCGTTCGGCGACTTCGTGTCTGCAACTGTAGTTGCAAACAGCCCTCCGCACGCGGGGGCTGTTTTTCTTTGGTGAGCAACGAGGGCATTGTGGAATCCCTTTCGCAAATGGCAGAGCAATGGCTTGGCTTGCACCTCAGCGCTGAGCAAGAAGCCGCGCTGGAGTGGTATGGCGCGGAACTTCTGCGTTGGAACGAGCGCATGAACCTTACCGCCATCCGCACGCCGGAGGACGTGCGTGTCAAGCATCTCTTGGACTCATTGAGCGTGCTCACGGTGACGGGTTGCCTAAACGGCAAGCGTGTTGTGGATGTGGGCACAGGGGCGGGCTTCCCCGGCTTGGTGCTCAAAATTGCCTGCCCGCAGATGCGGCTAACTTTGGTGGAGGCGGTGGGCAAGAAGTTGAACTTTTGCGAGCACGTTGCGGCGGAATTGGGGCTTGATGGAGTGGAGTTTTTGCACGCGCGTGCCGAGGAGATTGGCAGGCAGGATGAGCACCGCGAAGCCTACGATGTGGCGGTGGCGCGCGCCGTAGCGCGCTTGCCTGTCCTCGCCGAGTATCTCTTGCCGCTGGTGCGCTTGGGCGGGATAATGGTGGCGCAAAAAGGTGAAACAGCCCCGCAGGAAGCGCAGGCGGCGCGATATGCCGTCGGTGTGCTTGGCGGCTCTTTGGAAAAAGTCCAAAAGGTGGAATTGCCACACATAACTGAGGTGCGTTACCTTGTGCTCGTGCGCAAAGTGGCCCCGACGCCCGCGCGCTACCCTCGCCGAGCGGGCATACCCTCCAAACGCCCGCTTGCCCCTTAGTATTACGCAAAAAATCGTTTGCATAATGACACCCGTCAGGTTTGATTTCGCAAAACAAATTTGGCTAAATTTGGCTCTAAAAGGGGGTATAATGCTCACCGTGCTGTGCCGGAGTAAAAAATGTCGGAAATTGAGCCTCTGACGTGGGAAGCGACCTACGCTATTGTTGATGCGCTACAAGAGCGCTACCCTTTGCAGGATTTGGCAGAGGTGTCGTTGGAGCAAATTTACCGCTGGGTTCTCGCTCTACCTGATTTTGACGACGACCCCGCTTTGGCTAACGATGAGATTTTGATGGATATTTATCGTGAATGGCTTGATAGGTTGGTGGTGAGTTAATTACGGGACTTAACAGTTGCCCGTAGAAGCGGTCGTTTTCGTGTCATGGCGAGCCGCCGTAGGCGGCGAAGCCATCCTCCAGACGGTAACGCAAAGTGGCAGAGAAAGCAAAGGCCGCAAAGCAAATTTCTGTGTCTTCTGTGATAATCTGTGTAATCTGTGGTTTTTCCCTTTGAGGCTGAACAGATGCTTTTGGCATTTGCCCTGCCCGTCAGGGTTGCAAGGTTGGTAATCACATCCAAAGGAGATGGTGAACATGAGCACCGATGACCTGAACTCCCCCGAATACAAGGACAAAATTCCCGAAGAACTACAGGGGACGGTCGCCATCACCACGCTTGACCGCATTTACAACTGGGGGCGGCGGAATTCCCTCTGGCCGATGATGTTTGGGCTGGCGTGCTGCGCCATTGAAATGATTTGTACGGCGGCGGCGCGCTTTGACTTTGCCCGCTTCGGCATGGAGGTTATGCGCTCCAGCCCCCGTCAGGCCGACGTGATGATTGTGGCCGGCACGGTAACCAAGAAAATGCTGCCACAGGTAGTCCGCCTTTACAACCAGATGGCTGACCCGAAATATGTGGTGGCGATGGGCGCTTGCGCCTCGGGCGGTGGCCCGTTCAAAGAGGGCTACAACGTCGTTTCGGGCATTGATAAATACCTGCCGGTGGACGTTTACATCCCCGGTTGCCCGCCCACCCCGCAGGCTTTGATTTACGGCTTGATGAAACTTCAGCAAAAGGTGGATAAGCAATCCATCAAAGAGGTGTACCGCGAGGCGGGGAAGGAAATCCCCATCCCTGTGCTGGGGCCCGACATTATGGACCCGCGCGACTACGACAAAATCCGCGAATACACCCTCAAAAAGGCTGAAGCCGAAGCACAAGCCGCTACAGCCGCCGAATCCGCGCAGTCAGCGTAAGTGGAGTGATTCCGATGAGCGAACAAGTTGTGGCAACCGAACAAGATCTGTTGCTTTCCCGCTTCCCCGAGGTGGTGAAGCCCGACGAGCGCAAGGGCTATGACGGCTATATCGTTGATTCCAAAGCCTTGCTGGATTTTGCCAAAACCTTGCGTGACGACTTGGGCTACGATTACCTTTCCTCAGTAACCGGCGTGGATTACCTCCCCGAAGGGAAAATGGAGGTTGTGTACCACGCCTACAAGACCACCGGCGGCGCGCCGCTGGTTTTCAAAGTGCAGGTGCCCCGCGAAAAGCCGGTTGTGCCTTCCTTGGTCTCTATCTACCCCGGCGCCGACTTCCAAGAGCGCGAGGCGTGGGATTTGCTGGGCATCAAGTTTGAGGGGCATCCCAACCTCAAGCGCATTTTGATGTGGGAGGGCTTCCACGGGCATCCCCTCCGCAAGGATTGGCACGAGCCTTACTACGAAGAAGAACACAAGCCCTACAAGAGCCGTTGGCCTGAGGGCAAAGCCTTCCGCGCCGAAGACCGTAACCCATTCGGCAAAAATGTGGATTACCCGGCTGGCTTTGACCCCGCTAAGTGGACTCCCGACATCAGCGACGCCCTCATTTACGAAGGCCTTGGGCGCATTGAGAAACCCCACGACGACCTGCCTACCGAGCAAATCATCGTCAACCTTGGGCCGCAGCACCCTTCCACCCACGGCGTTTTCCGCATGGTTGTTACGCTGGACGGCGAAACCATTGTTGACCTTGAGCCGGTGATGGGCTACTTGCACCGCAACCACGAAAAAATCGGCGAGCGCAACACTTGGCTGATGAACATGCCCTTCACCGACCGCTTGGATTACCTTTCGCCGATGAGCAACAACTTTGGCTATGCGCTTGCGGTGGAGAAATTGCTCGGCGTGAAGCCGCCCGAACGTGCCGAATACATCCGTGTAATTATGGCGGAACTCACCCGTATCCAAAACCACATTTTCGCAATCGGTATGTTCCTCAACGACATGGGCGCTTTCTTCACGCCTTCGCTTTATGCAATTGAAGAGCGCGAACTTATTTTGGATGTGTTTGAAGCGGTTGCCGGTTCCCGCATGATGGTGAACTACTTCCGCTTTGGCGGCGTGGCGCGGGATATTCCCGAGGATGTGATGCAAAAAATCCACGACCTTGCATTTGAGCGCCTGCCGCGGCGGATTGATGAACTTGACCGCTACTTGACCAACAGCGAAATTGTGCGGGCGCGCGGCGAGGGCGTTGGCGTGCTTACTGCCGAGCAGGCGATTGCCTACTCCACTGCCGGTCCTGTGCTCCGCGCTTCGGGCGTGCCCTACGATGTGCGCCGAGCCGAGCCTTACGGCATTTACGACCGCTTTGATTTTGACGTGGCAGTGCGCTACCACGGCGATGTTTACGACCGCTACCTTATCCGCATGGACGAGGTGCGGCAGAGCATTCGCATAATCCAGCAAGCGCTGAAGCAAATCCCCGAAGGGCCTATTATGACCGGCAAGCCGCAATACCAGCACCGCGTACCCCCTGGCGAATCTTATGGGCGGGTTGAAGGTCCCAAAGGGGAACTCGGCTTCTACGTGGTTTCAAACGGCAAAGGCAACCCGTGGCGCTATCATGTGCGGGCGCCTTCGTTCATCAACCTGACGGCGCTTGCCGAGATGGCTAAAGGTCATAAAGTGGCCGACATTGTCGTTATCCTCGGTTCTATTGACATCGTTTTGGGCGAAGTAGACCGCTAACGGAGTGAACCAATGGACGGAACCGGTATTCTCAAAGGCTTAGCCGTAACTTTCAAGCGTATGCTTGACACTTACATTGACGATTTCAAGCGCGGCAAAAAGCGCTATTACACCGAAGAGGGCATTCGTTACCGCCAAAGCGCAGAGGTGAAGGGCATTTTCACGGTGCAGTATCCGGAAGAAAAACTGCCCGTCCCTGAGGAATTTCGCTTTGTGCCTTTCTTGGTGTATGACGAAGGCCCCAACGGTGAGCGCAAAGACCGATGCACCGCCTGCGGTATCTGCACAAAAGTCTGCCCCGCTCAGTGCATTTGGATCAAGCGCGCTACCAACCCCAAGACGGGGCGTCCTGTTCCGCGTTCGGAAGAATTTTACATTGACATTGATATGTGCATGAACTGTGGGTTGTGCGCGGAATACTGCCCGTTTGATTCAATCAAGATGGACCATGACTACGAACTGGCTACTTACGACCGCCACAAGGATAACATCCTCAACAAAGAGCGGTTGCTCAAGCCTGCTTCGTACTATGCGCAAATCCGCCCGTTGAACTATGCCCGTGAGGAAGAGGCAAAGCGGCAGGCAGAGGAAGCCAAGCGTAAGGCGGCAGAGGCGCGGGCTAAGCGCATGGCGGCGCGCAAGAAAACCGCTACTCCACCCAAAAAGAAAGACAACGAATCCTAAGCACCAAACTTCTTCGCTTTTTGAGCCAGCCCCCTTCATTGGCTCAGGAGGGGGCTGGCTTTAGGCGTCGGTTAACGGCGCTGCAAGGCGGGTATGCTATGTATGAGCAGATGGAATTGCTTTTCCCTTCGCGGGCAATTGCCTCTCTGCGCGACCTGCGAGGCGAAAAGTGGCGTCAGTTGGTGGAACGGGTGCAGGCGCAACCGGCCGATTCTGTTGAACACTTGGGCTTTGTGTTGATGATGAGCCGCATTGTGCGCTGTAACACCTGTTCCATAGACAGCCAACGAGCATTTCACGGCTGTGAGGTTTGCGCCCGCAAGGCTTTAGCCCGCCTGCGCGCTGATGAGGATGAGTTGCTGCAAATGCACCAAGAGGCTTCTGAGGAAGTAAAGCAGTTCCTTGCCCAGAAGCAGAAGTGATTTTCTAACAGCGTTATAATGTGACCATTCTTCTCTACAAAAAGAGGTGTGCTATGAGCCAAGTTACAAAGGATGCCGTCCTTGCGGCATTGAGCAAAGTTGAAGATCCCGACTTGAAGCAGGATTTGGTTTCGTTGGGGATGATTCGCGACTTGAAAATAGACGGCGGCAAGGTGAGTTTTACGATTGTGTTGACCACGCCGGCCTGCCCGCTCAAATCCAAGATGGAGGCGGATGCCCGCGCGGCCGTCCAAGCCCTCCCCGGCGTTGAGTCAGTGGATGTGAAGATGGACGCCGAAGTTCCAGCGGACGGACGCGCCCGCGGCTTGCTGAAGGTGCCCATCCGCAACGCGATTGCAATTGGTTCGGGCAAGGGCGGCGTTGGTAAGAGCACAGTTGCCGTCAACGTGGCGGTTGCGCTGGCGCAAGCCGGTGCGCGCGTTGGCCTAATTGACGCCGACATCTACGGCCCCAACGTGCCTACCATGATGGGCGTGCGCCACCTTCCGCCTGCCCGCGATGGCCGCATTCAGCCTGCAATGGCTTACGGTGTCAAACTTATGTCCATCGGCTTTCTTGTGAAGCCCGGGCAGGCGCTGATTTGGCGTGGCCCAATGCTTCATTCTGCCATTCGCCAGTTCCTCAGCGATGTGGACTGGGGTGAACTGGATTACATGATTGTTGACCTGCCCCCCGGCACGGGCGATGCGCCGCTCAGCCTTGCACAAAGCCTTTCGCTTTCCGGCGGCGTTATCGTCACCTTACCGCAAAAGGTTTCGTTGGATGATGCCAGCCGCGGGCTGGAGATGTTCCAGAAACTTCAGGTGCCCGTGCTCGGTGTGGTAGAAAATATGAGTTACCTTGAACTGCCCGACGGCACAATCATGGACATTTTCGGCAGTGGCGGCGGTAAGGCGCTTGCCGAGCATGCCGGAGTGCCCTTCCTCGGCTCAATTCCGATTGACCCGAAGGTGCGTGAGGGCAGTGATGAAGGCGTGCCGATTGTGGTCTCCGACCCTGATTCAAAGGTGGCGCAGGCGTTTGTTGAACTCGCCGAGCGGTTGGCTTCTCAACTTAGCATCAATGCTTTGCAAGGCAAGAGCCCCTCTTCAATTCAACTGGAGATCAAGTAGCGCTCAATGAGCACTGTTGTTGGAATTCGCTTCCGCGCGGTCGGCAAGGTTTACTACTACGACGCCGGTTGTTGTCCTGCGGTGGGCGTGGGCGAGTTTGTGATTGCGCCCAGCCGCCGCGGGACGCAAATCGGCGAGGTGGTGAAACTTGTGCCCGACCCGCCTGAACCACCGGAGGGCGGCTGGCGCTCAATCATCCGCAAAGCGACCGGCCGCGACCTGACCTTGCGCCGCTTGCTCCGCCGGCGCGAGTTGGAGGCTTTGCTTTTCGCCCGTCAGAAGGCGCGCGAGTTGGGCTATGAGGGCCTCAAGGTGGTGGAAGCCGAAATTTCCTTTGATGAGCGCTTCCTCACCGTGCTTTACGGGGCGGAGGGAAGCACTAAGACCGATGTCCGCCCTCTGCACCAATTCATTGCCCGCAAGTTCCCCCGCAAGCAGGTGGAATTTCGCAGGCTTGGGCCGCGCGATGTTGCCCGTTTGCTCCCCGGCATGGGCGCTTGCGGCATGGAGGAGCGGTGCTGTGCGCGCTTTTTGACCGATTTTGCGCCGGTTTCAATCAAGATGGCGAAGGTGCAGGGCGTTTCGCTCACGCCTTCGGAAATTACAGGCGTGTGTGGGCGACTGAGGTGCTGTTTGGTGTATGAGTATGAGCAGTACGCCGAAGCCGCCAAGACATTGCCTAAGCGCAAAAAACGGGTGATGACGCCGCGCGGCGAGGGGAAAGTGGTTGACCTTTACCCCTTGAAGCAGACGGTACTGGTGCTTTTGGACGAAGGGGGTGTGCAGGAATTCCACCGCGACGAGTTAGAGCCATGGAATGAGGCAGAAGTCCGCCGCCGCGCCGAGGCAGTATCCGCCGATTGACACAGATTTACACCGATTGGATGGTTGAAACCGCAGATTGCGCAGATTCCGCAGAAAAAAATCTGCGCTAATCTGTGGTTTTTATCCACCGATTGACACAGATTTGCACCGAATTGAGAGATAAAACCACAGAAAACACAGAAACCCCACAGAAAACACAGAAGATTTTTTCTTGGCGCTCTCTGCGCCTCTGTTTCCTCTGCGCCTTTGTGTTACCCCTTGGCGTTCTTATCCACAGATTGACACAGATTTACACCGAATTGAGAGATAAAACCACAGAAAACACAGAAACCCCACAGAAAACACAGAAATTTTCTTTTTGTGCCTTTGCGCTTCCTTTGCGTCTCTGCGTTAACTTGGCGTCCTTTGGTTTCTTGGCGCCCTTGGCGTATCTGCGTTTCTCTGTGCCTCTGCTTTCTCTGCGACTTTGCATTAATCTTGGCGCCCTTCGCGTCCTTGGCGCCCTTGGCGGTACTTTGGAGAGAAACCATGCGCTGGCTGCGTTTCAAACGTGGGGATGATCCCCCAAAATGGGGCTGGATAAGCGAGGATGGGCTTGTTGGCGAGGCGAGCGCCGCGCCTTTTGGAAGTTACACCCGCCAGCAGGCGCAGTACGCACTTGATGAAGTGCAATTGCTCGCACCGGTTGTGCCTTCCAAAATTGTGTGCATTGGGCGTAACTACGTTGAGCACGCTCGCGAGCACAACGCCGAAGTGCCGACTGTGCCACTGATGTTCCTCAAGCCCCCTTCGTCGGTGATCGGCCCTAATCAGCCCATAATTTTGCCCCCGCAATCTCAGCAGGTGGAGCACGAAGCGGAACTGGCAGTGGTAATCGGCAAGCGCGGCCGCTGGATTCCTGCCGATGAGGCGCTTTCGTATGTGTTCGGCTACACTGTGGCAAATGATGTTACGGCGCGTGACCTTCAGCGCCGCGATGGGCAGTGGACGCGCGGCAAGGGCTTTGACACCTTTTGCCCACTCGGCCCCTGGATTGAAACCGACCTTGACCCAGCAGATGCTCTCATCACCTGCCGCGTGAACGGCGAAGTGCGGCAGAGCGGTTCAACGCGCGACATGGTGTTTTCTGTGGCGCAGTTGATAGCCTTCATTTCTTCGGTTATGACGCTTGAGCCGGGAGATGTAATTCTGACCGGCACACCGGCAGGTGTTGGCCCTCTCAATCCGGGCGATGTTGTTTCCGTTGAAATTGAGGGTATTGGCGAATTGCTAAACCCTGTTGAGGCAGAACAATTGCCTCATCCGTGAGCGGCTTTAGTAGATCGGCAATATCACTTTGTTGGTTACGAGCAGGCAAAGCGAGCCGATTAGGAACATGGCGATAAAAAACAGCACCGAAAGGATGAATTTTTGCATTGGGGAAAGGCCGCTGCTCTTTTTCCTGTGGACACTTTTTACCTTTGCCGGCTCTTCTTCTATGAAATCGCCAACCTCGCGAAATTCATCGTACATTTAGCACCTCCTGCGCTGGCTCGGTGTTTAGTGGCTACAAGTTTATGCCAAGGTTGGAAAGGTGTCAACCGCGCCCTTTATGCCAACATTGACAAAAGCGGTTGTGCTGGCTAAAATTACGGCGTAGCGCGGGCGTCGCCAAGTGGTAAGGCAGTAGCTTCCCAAGCTACCATTCGCGGGTTCGAATCCCGTCGCCCGCTCTAACTTGAACGGAGTGGCCGAGCAGGGTGGGTTGATAGCCCACCCTGTTTGCTTTTTATAGGGATGAGGTGTTTAATGACAGGGTGCAACTGCGTAAGTCCCCTATTATTGGGTTCATCATAAAGTGGTTAACATTCTCGCAATGGTAGCGCCCTCACTCTTCCCCCGCGGGTGCTTCGGCAAAGCCTCGGCACCGCGCCCCCTTCTCTCTCCCACTGGGAGAGAGAAGGGGGCAGCCGCCGAGCACGAGCGAGGCGGCGGGGGATAAGTGAGGGCGTTCAGGAAATATCAACAATACTGCTTTCCCATCGTTAACCGATTTTTGCCCTTCTCAATAATGAGTTTTCAGTCCGCCTTTGAACCCGATGAGCCGGGCGCAGGCGAAGGCTCATTGGAGGATAGGAGAGATTTGGTAAACGCCTGAACTTTTGTCAGTCAATCAGGTTTTACAAATCCCCCTGATTCGGGCTGGTAAAATACTTGCTATGAGCCGTTTGAAGTTGTTTTTGGGTTGGCCTTTGTTGGCTTTTGGCCTTGCGGTTGGGCTTTGGGCTTTGTTCCCCTTGCCCCGTAGGACGGTTGAAAGCCAGATTGAGTTCAACGGACAAATCTACAACCTCTTGCTGAGCGCGCCAGCGGTTGTGCGCGCCGGTGAGGTAAGCGAGGCGGCTTTGCAACTTGAGCCGCCGCCGCACCTTTCCCAGAAAGAGACGGCTGGGCTTTGGTGGCAGGCGAGCGTTGCCGCGAGCGGCCTTTCGGTTGCGCCCGCCGGCGAAATTAGCAAACCGCTTGTGGCCGGTAGGGCGACCGTTTTCCGCTGGCGGATACGCGCCGCTGCCCCTACGCGCGGCGAATGTGCCCTCTGGCTGCACATCCTCCACGCTCCGAAAAGTGGGGAAGAAACGCGCTTCACCCTTTTCACCGATTCATGGGAGGTAAAAACGCAATGGATGGGCGGCTTGAGCCCCCTGATGGCGCGCTTGTTGGCTGTTGCTGCTCTCCTAATCGGTTTTGTCATGCTCCGCACGGCTCATGAGGAGGAGTAGCGAATAGCGAGTTGCGAGTGGCGAATTACGAGTTGCGAATTGCGAT
This sequence comes from Anaerolineales bacterium, assembly GCA_027023425.1. Lineage (GTDB taxonomy): Bacteria > Chloroflexota > Anaerolineae > Anaerolineales > DRMV01 > JALUBW01. Next base: position 13,153 of record JALVVL010000009.1, on the reverse strand, counting down.
CCTCCCTCAATCCCTTAGTCCCTCAATCCCTCAATCCCGAGGCACTCCAATGAAACGCACCTTTCTTGCAGTTTTACTAATTCTCGCCGCTATGGCGGCGCTTTCGGCTTGCGGCGGCTCTGCACTTCCCGCGACGCCAACCGCCGCGCCATCCCCGACTGCCCAACCCGTAGCCGTTGCCTCGCACGTGGTCATCAGCGAAGTGATGAGCGGTGTGCAGGGCAACAACAACCACGATTTTATGGAACTCTACAACCCCACCCATAAAATTATCAACCTCAAAGGCTGGTCGCTCTGGCACAAACTCAGCCCCGAGAGCGAGGCCGTGCGCATTTTCCTGTGGAAGGGAAGCGCACTTGTGCCTCCGGGCGGGCACTACCTGCTGGTGCACAAGGGCGAAGATTTTGGCTTGCCGCCCGATGCCGAATTCAGCGCGCCGCTGGTGCCTGCCCGCGGCGCTCTTCAACTCCGCGACGCCAAGGGCAACGCGGTTGACGCTTTGGCTTGGGGCAACGGGCCTGCCGATTTCGGCGAAGGCAAGCCCGCGCCCAAACTTTCCAACGGCAAATCGTTAGAGCGCCTCCCCGGCGGCGCTAAGGGCAACGGACAGGATACCGACAACAACGCGGCCGATTTCCACATCACCACGCCCAACCCACAGGATACCGGCTCTGTCCCTGCTGAGGGCTACGGCATTGCCGTTCAGTTGGAGTGGCAGGCGCCAGCACAGGCGAAGCCCGGCTCGGAAATCAAGACAACGCTCATCGTACGCAACACCGATAAGGACGCACTCACAAACCTCACGGTTCACTTCCGCTGGCCTGCGGCGCTAAAGCCCAAATTCTCCGCCGAGGTGCCGCAGAAAAACGGCGAGGTCGTTTGGCAAATTCCCAACCTCAACACCGGAGCCGAAAAGCGGCTGGCGCTTGCCTTCCAAGCGCCGTGGACTTACACCACCCTGTACGCCAATGGTTACTACGCCGAAGCAGGCGGGCGCTATGCCTTTGGCAAGCCCGTTGTGCTCAAAATCGCGGGCGGCGTGATTCCGATAGGCGTGGCGCGCAAACTGCCTGCGGGCACCGAAGTGGTAGTTGAGGGCGTTGCCACCATGTATCCGGGGGGCTTTTACGCTGGCGGCGGCAATGTCAAATTTTACGTGCAAGACAAAACCGGCGGTGTGCAGGTTCAGGTTTTTGGCGGTGAGGATAAAGTCGCCTTCCAGATTGGCGCAAAAGTGCGCGTGCGTGGTGTAATGGCGGCTTACCGCGGCGCAATCCAAATCCAGCCCAAAGTTGTGCCCGACGACATCACGGTCATTGCCCCGCCCAGCGGTGAGCCCAAGCCGCTGCGAGTTTCACTTGCCGAAGCCGCCACCAACCACAGCCTTGAGGGGATGCTTGTTGAGGTTGAGGGCACAATCACTGCTCTGCAAGAGCATTCCTACAGTTACACCATCACCCTCGCCGATGAAAGCGGGCACACGCTTGAACTTTACGTTGACAAAAACACCCACGCCAACCCGATGGCGATTTTAGAAGTTGGGCAGAAGATGCGCGCCATCGGCATTTTGGACGAGCGCGACGGCGCAATCCAACTTTACCCGCGCCGCCAAAGCGACATGGTGCGTATCTTCCCGCCGGTGCTGATGGTGAAGGTGTCCGCGCCGCTCCATGTGCGCCCGGGCGAAACTTTCCCAGTCACCCTCACGGTGGAAAACCACACGCCCAACGCGCTCACGCACGTGCGCGCCAGCCTACCCATCCCCCAGCGCGCCCGCGTGGCTGAGGTGAAGGACGGCGGCAAAATCCAAAACGGCGCAATAGTTTGGGAAAAGGACTCGCTTGAGGGCAACGGCGGCGTTTGGAAGGTGCAGGCGACCTTCCAAGCAACGGGTAGCGGCGAAATTGCCCTCAAAGGCTACCAAGCCACCGCCGATCAGTGGCAAGAGCCCGCAACCGGCCCGGCGCGCTTCGTCTTCCTTGGCGATATTGTGCCGATTTGGGCTATTCAGGGCAGTGGCCTCCGCTCGCCGTATGTGGGCGAAACCGTGACCACGGGCGGAATCGTTACCGGCGTTTACCCCGAACTGAATGGCTTTTGGATTCAAGACCAAAAGCCCGATGGCGACCCGCAGACCTCCGAGGGCATCTTTGTTTCCGTTCCCGAGCGGGTGAGCGTTGATGTTGCCAAAGGCGACCTTGTGCGCGTTACCGGCAAGGTTGAGGAAGCATGGCAACAGACGGTGATTGAACTCGGCGCGGCGGATGACCTTGTGGTGCAAGGCCACAACTTGCCTTTGCCCAAACCGGTTGAGTGGAACCCGCCGACCGACCCGCAAAAGGCGTTGGAATATGACGAAAGCCTTGAAGGCATGTTGGTTGAAACCCCGGCTGAAGTGGTCGCGGTTGGGCCAACTACCAAATATGGCGAGACGCCCATTGTGGCGCTGAGCCACTACAATGGCCAGCACATCCATCGCGGCGACCCCGACGGCTTCCTGATGATGGTGGACGACGGCACGGAAAAGGTTTACCGCTCTGCCGAGGGGATGCCCTACCGCGCCGCCACCGGTGACTATCTCAAGGCTGTTGTTGGCCCGCTGGCTTACACCTACGGCGCTTACAAGGTTGAGCCGCTACAGATGCCCGTGGTAGCGGCAATTCCCCATCCGCTCAACCGCTTGCCGCAGGCGCCTGACGATGTGCTGACTGTGATGACTTGGAACACCGAAAATTTCTTTGACCCGTTCATGCCCAATCCGCGCGACCCGCCGTTGCCTACGCCCGAGCAGTACCATGTCAGCGTCCAGAAGGTTGCCAACACAATCGCCTACGCCGGCTTCCCGCTGATTGTGGGCGTTGAGGAAGTGGAAAACATCAAGGTTTTGAACGATGTCGCGGCGACTGATGTGCTGAAGCCGTATCATTACAAAGCCGAGTTGATAGAAGGGCACGATAGCCGCGGGATTGATGTGGGCTTTCTCATCCGCACCGACAGGGTTGAGATTTTGGATGTGAAGCAGTACGACGCGCCTGAAGGGCTGACACCGCGCCCGCCGTTGGTCGCCCACTTGCGCATCAAGGGCGGCAGCCAGCCGCTGGAAGTGTATGCCATAGTCAACCACTTCACCTCAATGGCGGGTGGCGAAAAGGTTACCGAGCCGCGGCGCGTTGCCCAAGCCAAGTGGAATTTGACCGTCATCAGCCAAATCAAGCAATCTGACCCACAGGCAAAATTTATCTTGATGGGTGACCTCAACTCTTTCTACGATTCGCCGCCGCTACAGGTGCTCCGCGATGGCGGTTTGGTGCATGTGATGGACGGGATGACGCCTGAACAGCGCTACACTTTCATCTACAAAGGCGAAACCCAAACGCTTGACCACATTTTGACATCGTTGTCGCTCCATGATTTGCTGGAAAAGGTGGTGGTCTTCCATGCCGACTGTGACTTCCCGCCGCCGGAGCCGGATGATACGTCGCCGCGCCGCAAATCCGACCACGACCCCGTGATTGCGTGGTTCAGACTGCCTTGAGCGCTTTTTGAGGGCTGAAGACACAGAAACTCCAATAGGGAAAAAACCACCGATTTCGCAAATTCCGCAGAAAAAATCTGTGCTAATCGGTGGTTCTTATCCACCGATTAGCACAGATTTGCACCGATTGAAAAAAAACACAGAGGACACAGAAATTTACAGAGAACACAGAAATTGTTTTTCTTTGCGCCCTCTGCGCCTCTGCTTTCTCTGCGCCTCTGCGTTACTTTCTTGGCGCCCTTTGCGTCCTTGGCGCTCTTGGCATTAGCCTCTGTGCTAATCTGTGTAATCTGTGGTTTTTATCCACCGATTGACACAGATTTTCACCGATTGAGAAAGAAAACCACAGAAAACACAGAAACACCACAGAAAACACAGAAATTTCCTCTCTGCGTCTCTGGGCGAGGCGATGCCTCGCCCCTACTCTGCGCCTCTGCGTTACTTTCTTGGCGCCCTTTGCGTCCTTGGCGCTCTTGGCGTTAGCCTCTGTGCTAATCTGTGGAATCTGTGGTTTTTATCCACTGATTGGCACAGATTTGCACCGATTTCAGGGAACACCCGCAAATCCTAAATCGCTAATCTTCTCCTTACGTGTTTATTTCTAATAAACCTTGCCTTTCTGCCAAATATAAGGCATACTATAAGGAAATGACGGGCTTTCGGCCATTTATGCGGAAGGAAGTGAAATCATGGAACAAATAACTTTGAGGGAGTACAACAAGTTCATAGACCGCTTGATAGCGGATGAGGAGTACATGGAGGCAATTGCCCATTGCCGACACATTCTTCGCCATTTCCCAAAGCATGTGGAAACCTACCGCCAACTGGGGCAAGCATACCTTGAGGCTGGCCGCGAGGCCGAGGCGGAGGATGTGTTTAGCCGCGTGCTTGCCGCTGTTCCGGATGATTTCATTTCTCATATCGGCATGAGCATTGCGGCGGAGCACCGTGGTGATTTGAAGGATGCCGTTTGGCACATGGAACGGGCTTTTGAGGTGCAACCTTACAATCCTTCAGTGCAGGATGAGTTGCGCAGGTTGTATGCGCAAGTAGATGGCACAGTTCCGCCGCGCCTGCGGCTTTCGCGCGGCGCACTCGCCCGCATTTACTTGCGCAACGGCCTTACCGAGCCCGCAATTTCTGAACTGCGCTCCGCTTTGGCCGATGAGCCGAACCGCGCCGATTTGATGGTTTTGCTCGCTCAAGCCCACTTCCGTCAGCACGATTGGATTGCCACGGCTCAGGTCTGCAACAACCTGCTTGACAAACTGCCGTATTGCTATCAGGCCAATTTGCTGATGCTCAAAATGCTTTATGCGAACGACCGCGCTGAGGAATCCGATCGGTATCGCAAACGCCTCATTGCCCTTGACCCGTATTTTGCCTTTGCCGCTCCCGATGACTTCACCACCGACCAAGTGCCCGATGAGGCGGTGATGCTTGAACGGATGGAATGGTCTCCCGAGATGGAAGAGGCCTTTTCCCAAACAGCGGCGGGCGCAGCGGCAATGGAAACTGAGGCTGGTGTTGAAGAAGGTGGCGTTGCGGAGGATTTGATCCCCGATTGGATGAAGGAGCAGGGGTGGGAATTGCGCGAAGGCGAGGCCGAGGAGGCGCCTGAGCAGTTTGAGGAAGGTCTGGAGGAGGGGGAGGGCATAGTGCAGGCCGAAATTCCCGATTGGTTGAAAGAAATTGCGCCCGAAGAGTTGGTGGGCGGCACCGAGGAGGTTGAGGAGGATGAGGATTTGGCGCGCTTGCTCGGCGAGGCTGGCATTGCCGCTGCCGAGGCAGCGCCCGATTTGGTGGGCGAGGCGGAAGAGCCCATGCCCGATTTGCTGGAGGATTTGACGGGTGAGGGCGTTTCTGAGGCCGAAGAATTTCCCGAATGGCTGAAAGGAGTGTTGGAGGAGGAAGAAGCCGCCCCTGCGCCGGAAGCCGAGGCCGAGGCAGAAGCCGCGCCTGCGGCGGAAACACCGAGTGAGGACGAAGCCTTGGCATGGCTTGAAAGCCTTGCGGCGAAGCAAGGCGCGGCGGAGGAAGAATTGTTGACTGCACCGGAGGAGCGCGCAGAGGCCGCAGAGCCGCCCGAATGGCTGAAAGGCGCGCTTGAGGAAAAGGAAACCGCCCCTGCTCCGAAAGCCGAGGCCGAAGCGGAAGCCGCGCCTGCGGCGGAAGCGCCGGACGAGGACGAAGCCTTGGCGTGGTTTGAAAGCCTTGCGGCCAAGCAAGGCGCGGCGGAGGAAGAATTGCTGACTGCACCCGAAGAGCGCGCTGAAGCCGAAGAGCCGCCCGAATGGCTGAAAGCGGCAATGGGAGAGGAAGAAGAGGAAACCGCGCCGCAGGCCGAGGCCGAGGCAGAAGCCGCTCCTGCGGCGGAAGCGCCGAGTGAGGACGAAGCCTTAGCGTGGCTTGAAAGCCTTGCGGCGAAGCAAGGCGCGGCTGAGGAAGAATTGCTGACCGAACCTGAGGAGCGCGCCGAAGCCGAAGAGCCGCCCGAATGGCTGAAAGCGGCAATGGAGGAGGAAGAAGAGGAAACCGCGCCGGAAGCCGAGGCTGAGGCAGAAGCCGCGCCTGCGGCGGAAACACCGAGTGAGGACGAAGCCTTGGCATGGCTTGAAAGCCTTGCGGCCAAGCAAGGCGCGGCGGAGGAAGAATTGCTGACCGAACCTGAGGAGCGCGCTGAAGCCGAAGAGCCGCCCGAATGGCTGAAAGCGGCAATGGAGGAGGAAGAAGAGGAAACCGCGCCGGAAGCCGAGACCGAGGCCGAGGCGGAAGCCGCGCCTGCGGCAGAAACACCGAGTGAGGACGAAGCCTTGGCATGGCTTGAAAGCCTTGCGGCCAAGCAAGGTGCGGCAGAGGAAGAATTGTTGACCGCGCCGGAGGAGCGCGCGGAGGCCGCAGAGCCGCCCGAATGGCTGAAAGCGGCAATGGGAGAGGAAGAAGAGGAAACCGCGCCGCAGGCCGAGGCCGAGGTGGAAGCCGCGCCTGCGGCGGAAGCGCCGGACGAGGACGAAGCCTTGGCGTGGCTTGAAAGCCTTGCTGCCAAGCAGGGTGCGGCGGAGGAAGAATTGCTGACCGCGCCGGAGGAGCGCGCGGAGGCCGAAGAGCCGCCCGAATGGCTGAAAGCGGCAATGGGAGAGGAAGAAGGGGAAACCGCGCCGCAGGCCGAGGCCGAGGCAGAAGCCGCGCCTGCGGCAGAAACACCGAGTGAGGACGAAGCCTTAGCATGGCTTGAAAGCCTTGCGGCTAAGCAAGGCGCGGCTGAGGAGGAATTGCTGACTGCACCCGAGGAGCGCGCCGAAGCCGAAGAGCCGCCCGAATGGCTGAAAGCGGCAATGGAGGAGGAAGAGGAGACTGCCTCTGCTCCGGAAGCCGAGGCCGAGGCGGAAGCCGCGCCTGTGGCGGAAGCGCCGAGTGAGGACGAAGCCTTGGCGTGGCTTGAAAGCCTTGCGGCGAAGCAAGGCGCGGCTGAGGAAGAATTGCTGACCGAACCTGAGGAGCGCGCGGAAGCCGCAGAGCCGCCCGAATGGCTGAAAGCGGCAATGGGAGAGGAAGAAGAGGAAACCGCGCCGGAAGCCGAGGCCGAAGCGGAAGCCGCTCCTGCGGCCGAGACCGCGCCTGCGGCGGAAACCTTCTGGGTGCCGGAGGAGGGAACCTCTACAGAGGAAACCGCAGTTGGCGCCCCTGCAGAAGCGGAGGGGGCAGATTGGATTCAGTCAGTTGAAGGTGCAGCCGAGGGTGCGCATGCCGAAGTTGAGGAGTGGCTTGCCGAGCACGTTGTCGGCGAAGAACCGCGCCTTCAGCCTCCCCCCAACACGCCTGAGCGTTACCTTTCCATCCTTGCTCAGGCGCGCGAAGCGCTGGATAACGAGGACTTTGACACCGCTGTCAAAAACTATTCGCGGCTGGTGAAAAGCGGTAAATTGCTGGAAATAGTGATAGCGGATTTGGAGACTGCTTTAGTGCGCCACCCTGTCAATGTAGACCTTTTCATGACGCTGGGTGATGCCTACCTGAAAAACGACCAACTGGCCGAGGCGATGGACGCCTACAACAAGGCCGAGGCGCTTTTACGCTGAGCAAGGTGGGGCGAACCAAGACGAAAGGAGACAGAATGGACAGACAACGCGCTCGTCTGCTGAGGGCTAAGAAAATAGGGGTGTTGCTTCTCAACGCGCGAGAACTGGCCGGGAAAAGCCGCCGTCAGGTGGCCGAAGCGATAGGGGTAAAAACTTCCAAGATCGGCTCTTATGAGCGCGGCTCTCAGGCCCCTTCGTTGCCTGAATTGGAGGCTATTGCCTATTTCCTCGGCTTTCCACCCGAGCATTTCCTTGGCGATGAATTAGCCTCGGATGCGCCTATGCCGCCCACAAAGCCGTTACCCTTGCCGCGGCTGATCGCTCTGCGCCAGCGGATTTTAGCCGCCACCTTGCGCAGGGAGCGCGAAAGCACCGGCTTTTCGGTGGGGCGGCTTGCGCGCGCCGCTGGCCTTTCCGCTGGCCGTCTGCGCGCTTACGAGGCTGCCGAAAAGCCGATCCCCCTGCCCGAATTGGAATCAATAGCCGAGGTGTTGGGGCTTCGTATAGCCAATTTGTTGGACAGCGATGGCCCCCTCGGCGAATGGCGCATAAAAATCCATCAGATTGCCGCTTTTCTTGAACTTCCGCCGGAATTGAGGGATTTCATTTCAAAACCGGTGAACCGCCCTTACATTGAACTCGCTCAGCGGCTCAGTGAGATGTCGGCCGAAAAACTTAGGGCAGTTGCGGAAGGGCTTTTGGAGATCACGCTATGAACAGTGCTAAAAATGCCAAAGATTTAGTCCGGCAGGCGAAACGGCTTTATGAGGCCAAAGAATATGCGGCGGCGGCCGAGAAGTTTTCTGCGGCGGCGGAAATTTACGAATTGGCGGGCGATAACTTGAGCGCGGCTGAAATGCGCAACAATGCTTCCGTCGCGTGGGTGCAGGCGGGCGAGGCGCAGCGTGCTTACGAAGCGGCGCTTGGCACGCCCGAGGTGTTTGCCGCGGCGAACGATTTGCGCCGCGAGGGTTTGGCGTGGGGGAACATTGGCAGCGCGCTTGATGGCTTAAAACGCTGGGAAGAAGCGGCCGAAGCATACCGGAAGGCCGCCGATTTGCTGGAACAGGTCGGTGCTAAGCAGGAGCGGGTTGCTGTGCTTCAAGCGCTCTCGGCGGTGCAGTTGCGCCTCAATAACCCCGCAGATGCCTTGATTGCGATGAACGAGGCGGTGAACGACCAGCCCGCTTCGTTGAAAAAGAGCCTGCTCAAACGAATTCTTAGGGCGCCTTTCAAGTTGCTTGGGGGGTAGGGCGTTCTGCTTCGGTGGGGGCTATTCCTGTTCAGCAAGGAAATGGCGCGCTTCAATTGCGGCAGCGGCGCCCATGCCGGCTGAGGTGATTACTTGCCGGTAGCGGCTATCGGCTATTTCGCCTGCCGCAAACACGCCGGGGATGTTTGTGCGCATGTGTTTGTCGGTGACGATGTAGCCGCGCTCGTCAAGTTCCAGTTGCCCTTCAAACAAATCCGAATTTGGGTGATAGCCGATGAAGATGAAAACACCCGCGGTGGGGTGCTCGCGGCTTTCGCCGGTGCGCGTGTGGCGCAGGCGGAGGCTTTGCACCACATCGTCGCCTTCAACGGCAACCACTTCGTGCTCCATCAGGAAGCGGATTTTGGGGTGGCGGCGGGCGCGTTTTTGCAGTAGGGGGCCGGCGCGGAATTTATCTCTGCGGTGGATAATTGTCACGGTTTCGGCGTAGCGGGTTAGGAAGAGGGCTTCTTCCAGCGCGCTATCGCCGCCGCCGACAACGCTGATGTGTTGGCCTTTGAAGAAGTGCCCGTCGCAGGTGGCGCAGTATGAAACTCCAAGGCCGATAAATTCTTCTTCGCCGGGAACTTCTAACTGCTTTGCGCTTGCGCCGGTGGCAATGATGAGCGCATCGGCGGTGTAGGTGGCTTCTAAACCCGTGATTTTGAACGGGCGTTGGCTTAGGTCGGCTTCTGTGGCGGTATCCAACACCAGACGCGCGCCGAATTTTTCGGCCTGCTCGCGAAAGCGCGCCACCAAATCGGGGCCTTCAACGCCGTCGGGGAAGCCCGGGTAATTTTCAATGGTGGCCGTTATGGAAACTTGTCCGCCGATTTCGGGGCCTGTGAGCACAAGGGGGGAGAGTTCATCGCGGGCGGCATAAAGCGCCGCGGCCATCCCTGCCGGTCCGGCGCCCAGAATTAGCACTTTAGCGTGTATGGTGTCGCTCATGGGCAAAAGGATTCCTTTTTGCTGGATTTTGCGCTCTGCGTTTCGTGATGCGGAGCGCCTGCTTTATTTGTTTAGTGCTGGTGCGGGGCTATTTTACCGCAAGAGAAGGGGGGTATTGAGAAGCCAATTACCTGCGCGAGTGTGGGTGCTATGCCGTTTTGAGGCTTGTTTCTTCCAAACAGAAGTTACGCAGTTCGCGGTTTCTGTGTCATTGCGAGGCGGTCGGAGACCGCCGAAGCCATCTCCCCCACCGTCTGGGTTCAGGGGCGGACACCTGCCCCTGAAAACGCCTTTTTTGGAGTGTGGTGCCTCGGCACCGCTTTGGAAAGCGGCGACTTGTCGCCGCACTCCAAAAGAATATCCTCCGAAAAAGCAAGTATTAGCGATAAGATTGGAAAATTCGGGCGGCCGCCTCACTTTGCCAAATTACTTTTTCGGCGCTAAAAGTGCAACGTTTCGCTTGTTCCGCCTTTGGAAGTGGTAGGACAGGGGTTTGATAAACCCCTGTCCGCCCTTGAACTGGGAGAGGAAAGGGGGCTGAGCGGCCGCGAAGCGAGGCTCTGGGGGATAGGTGAGGGCGGTAACGGCTACTGACAGGCCGTTGGCGCGGGCAAAATGCGTTCAGGTAATTTCCCGGAAAAATGAACCGCCCCGTTTTTTTCCAACAGAAGTTACGCAGTTCGCGGTTTCTGTGTCATTGCGAGGCGGTCGGAGACCGCCGAAGCCATCTCCCCCACCGTCTGGGAGATGGCTTCGCTGCCTACGGCGGCTCGCCATGACACAGAACAGCGACTTTCGCCTGTTGGGCCCCTCAACTGCGTAAGTCCTGCCCACAAAGTCACCTTAGGGTGACTTTGTGGGCAATAGGTGCAGTTTCAACTGCCGCCGCTTGCGCCCTGTGACTGAAGTCGCAGGCTACAAGTTGCGAAGTCCACCTGCGTGGACTTCTGCTCACGCCGTACCAAAGAATTTGCCTTCGTTTACGGGTTGGGTAGGCAGTTACCTGTATTCTCCGTGCTTTTCCTCCGCTGGTGCTTAGGCACAGCCTCAGCGCCGCGGGATGGGTTAGGGCGTTCAGGCATGACAACATTGCTTTCCGTTAACCGGTTTTTGCCTTTCTCAGTACTGCGCCATCGTATTGAAGTATAATTGCCGCCGACGTGGCTCCACAGGGGCGGTGTGGCTGCGCCCTTTTGGTGCAGGGGTAATTTTTACAAAAAGGAGAGTTTTATGGCTACCGAAGATTTGCAAGAACAACAAGAGGGAAAGTCTTTGCAAGGGAAGGTAGAGAATAAGCGGCCTTCTTCGGGTGGAGGAGCGGCTGGTAGCGCTTTGAAGTGGCTTTCTCTTGGGGCCGGGATGGTGCTTGCTTTGGCGCTCGGCGTTTGGTTGGGAATTGCGCTGGGGAACAAATTTGCGGCTTCTCCTGGGCAGGAGGCGCTTCCGGCTACTACGGCGGTGGTTTCGCCCTCGCCTGTGGCGGTTCGGCCTTCGGCGACGGCCGCGGCCACTCCCACTTTCACCTCATTGCCGCCGACTGCCACCGCTACCGCTACTGCCGCCGCTACGGCAACTCCCGCTTTTACGCCTACGCCTACCGAGGCTTTTGCGAATTTTCGTAAGGCGTGTTTTGCTGTCCTCGCTGAAGGCGATTCTTTTTATGGCGTGATGGGGCGTTTTGGTTTGGGCGGTGGTCGGGTTGCTTTTATTGATTTGTATCACTATCCTTTTGTGGTTTACGGGTATGCTTTTGAGGCTTCTAAGAAGCCCGTGAAGTGGGCAAATTTGGTGCACCTAAAGTTGCCCGATCCCAAAGATGAAGCAAAGTGGGATGATTTGGAAAAGAAATTGGCCGTTTTGCCTGCTGGTGTTGGAATTTTGGTGCCCGGTGTAGGCAAGGATGATTGCTTTGCCAATGGCGGGGATTGGGTGCCGGTGGATGGCTTTCCGGAGTGGGTGTGGGGCGGTGCGGCTTCTACCCCCACTGCTACGCCTTCGGGAGGCGGGTAGTTTATTTGAGGGTATCCAACGGGCTTTGGACGGCAAAGGGGCCGCTTTTCATCACATGGGTGTAGATCATGGTGGTGCGGATGTCTTTGTGGCCGAGCAGTTCTTGGACTGTGCGGATGTCGTAGCCGGCCTCAAGCAGGTGCGTTGCGAAGGAATGGCGCAGGGTGTGGGGTGTGACGTGTTTGGTGATTTTGGCTTCGGAGGCGGCGCGGCGGATGGCTTTTTGGATGCTGGTGGGGTGGAGGTGGTGGCGAAGCAAGCGTTGTGAGCGGGGGTCTACGCTGAGGCGCTCGGCGGGGAAGAGGTATTGCCATATCCATTCCCGCGGGGCGGTTGGGTATTTTTGGGCGAGCGCGTTGGGGATTGAGACCCCTTCCCAGCGAGGGTTTTGAAGGTCGCGGGTGTAGAGGCGGCGGGCGCGCTGGATTTGGATTTTGAGGTGAGGCTGGATGCTTTGGGGGAGGAGGGTTACGCGGTCCTTATCGCCTTTTCCGTTGCGGACGAGGATGTAGTTGTTGGAGAAGTCAATGTCTTTGATGCGGAGGCGAAGGGCTTCGGAGAGGCGCAGTCCGCTGCCGTAGAGCAGTTGGGCTACCAGCCAAGGTATGCCGTCAAGGTAGGTCATAAGGCGGCGCACTTCGTCGCGGGATAGCACCACGGGTAGCCTTTTGGGGCGTTTGGCGATTGCGTAGTTGAGGGTCGGGGAAATTTCTTTTTGAAGGACGTGGCGGTAAAGGAAGAGCAAGGCGCTGAGCGCCTGATTTTGGGTGGAGACGGATATGTTTTTATCGGTTGCGAGGTGAGAAAGGAAGGCTTCAATTTCGGTGGTACCCATTTCGGCGGGGTGGCGTTTGTTGTGGAAGAGGATGAAGCGGCGGACCCATTGGATGTAGGACTGCTCGGTGCGGTAGGAATAGTGGCGGGCGCGCAGGGCGGCGCGCATTTGGTCTAACAGTTTAGGTTTTTTGGCCGGCGGCATGGCAAAATCCTTGACTTTTTTGGGAAAAGGGGTAAGATTACGACAAAAAGTGGTTAATGGAGTGTTAATGTTGTCGTTGTAGTTATCGTGCTTTCTTTCCGCTTTTTGCGCTGGTGAGTAATTTTATCATGCTTGCTGATGGCAATAATACCGCCGTAGAGCCGAAAGAAGTCAAGGGTTTCGCGATAGCGGGTTATTAAGCGGAAGGAAAGCGGGGTAAGCAATCGTTAGGCGCGAGAAATGGGGTACAATACTCAAAACCGTCAGCGCTATAAGGTGTGCTTTTGGAGGATGCCTTGCCAGAACTTACTCGTTTCTTTGGTATCATCGTGCGCATGTATGCTGAG
>JALVVL010000008.1 GCA_027023425.1 Anaerolineales bacterium | reverse complement strand
GTGGAGTGTGGCGCGGTGTGGGTGAAGCGGCCGTGGTAGGGGTTGGGGTGGGCGTGGGCAAGTTGGTGGAATTGGTGGACTTGGCGGTGCCGCGCAAAGGGTTGCCGTTGGCGTCGTGCCCGTGGGTGAAAATGCCGTTGTTGGTGCCCCAAGCGGCGTCCGAATCGGGCAGGAGGCCTATGCGCTCCATTGTGGCGCGTGAGGCGGCGTCTCCGGCAGGCCAAGCGCCGCCGTTGGCGTTGGCGGTGTCAACAGTGTTGCCGACTGCGTCGGTTAGATAAAGGCTTTCGCCGGAATTGGCGAGCGCACCGGTGTAGATGAGGTCTGCTGGGATGTCGGAAACGGTGCTGTCGTCGGTGCGTTCAAGCAAAAAGAATGAATGCGGCGGGATTGAGCCGCTGAGGGCGATGTTGGGTGTGCCGTCGGCGGCTTTGAGGTGCCAGCCGGTTAGGTCAATGGGCGAGTTGGTTGTGTTGTAAAGTTCAATCCATTCATCGTTTGGGCTTGCGCCGGTGCCTGCCCATGCGATTTCGCTGATGATGACCGCGCGCGGAGCAACCTGTGTCGGCGTTGGCGAGGGCGGCAAGGTGGGCGTTGGGGTGGCAGTTGGGGCGCTCGGGGTGGGGGTGAAAGTTGCTGTGTGTGTAGGTGTGGGTGTTGGTGAAGCGGCCGTGGTTGCCGTTGGGGTGGGCGTAGGCATGTTGGTGGAATTGGTGGACTTGGCCGTGCCGCGCAAGGGGTTGCCGTTGGCGTCGTGCCCGTGGGTGAAAATGCCGTTGTTGGTGCCCCAAGCGGCGTCCGAATCGGGCAGAGTGCCTATGCGCTCCATTGTGGCGCGTGAGGCGGCGTCTCCAGCAGGCCAAGCGCCGCCGTTGGCGTTGGCGGTGTCAACAGTGTTGCCGGCTGCGTCGGTGAGGTAAAGGCTTTCGCCGGAATTAGCGAGCGCGCCGGTGTAGATGAGGTCTGCTGGGATGTCGGAAACGGTGCTGTCGTCGGTGCGTTCAAGCAAAAAGAATGAATGCGGCGGGATTGAGCCGCTGAGGGCGATGTTGGGCGTGCCATCGGCGGCTTTGAGGCGCCAGCCGGTTAGGTCAATGGGCGAGTTGGTTGCGTTGTAAAGTTCAATCCATTCATCGTTTGGGCTTGCGCCGGTGCCTGCCCATGCAATTTCGCTGATGATGACCGCGCGCGGAGCAACAGTGGCCGCGCCTTGGTGCGCGCGGCCACCTTCCGCCGGCAATATAGCCAATGCAAACGCGGCGAACAATGCTAACAGAAAGTATCCCCGCTTAGCAAATAGACTTTCCCTATTCACCGGCGTTCTCCACGCCGGGGTTGAAATTAGGCTTCGCCTTCTTCGTTTTCTTGTGCGTCGGCCGTGTGCGTTTCGGCGCTTTCGCAAGGAATAACCGTAAACTTCACCGCCGTGCGCACTTTATCTTCAATTTGCACATCGGTGAATTCGGGCACAAAGGCCACCTTGTAGCCATCGTCCGCGAGATAGCCTTTGGCGATGATCAGCGCTTTGACGGCTTGGTTCACCGCCCCGGCGCCAATTGCCTGAACTTCCGCAATTTTGTGTTCGCGGAACACCCCGGCAATTGCCCCGGCGACCGCCGACGTACGGGACGAACCGGAAACTTTGATCACTTCCATGTCTGCCTCCCTGAAACTCGTTGTGCGGGGCTTTACACTTTATATTTTATGGAATTTTGCGGCAAAATCAAGAGGCACCGGCCGCGAAAGGTAAAACTGGTCTGCCGAGAGGGCTGGCGCCCGGCCATTTGGCTCAATTCCGCACCGAGTTCGTAATTGCCTACGCGAGTGTGAATGCAAAATGCCATTTTGGGGCTTGCTTTTCCCAAAAAGTCGCCGTAGGGTGACTTTGCAGGCAGTAGGTGCAGTTTCAACTGCCGCCGCTTGCGCCCAGCGACTGAAGTCACGGGCTACAGGCTGCGAAGTCCACCTGCGTGGACTTCTGCTCTCATTGCATTGTAGTGTTTACACCCGCTTACAGGGCGGGTAGGCAGTTACCGAATTCACAAAATCCGCCAACAGGCCATAGGCTGTGGTTTCCGGGCCGGGGTTGTCTTCGCGAATTGAAAGTGCTCCCAGCACGTCGGTTTCAAAAGTCACCAAGGAAGAGGTGCCCATCACACCATAAAGGGGCGAGGCAATGCCGACTTTTTCGGGGGCGACTTTGGCTTCCAGCCGACCATCCACCAACCGCGCCGAGCACACCAATTTCCAGCGCTTGCCCTCGGCCTTGGCCTGCCGCACGTCCTCCAGCGTGAGGTCGCGGATGCCGCGACGCTCCACGTCCCGCGGCTTGAGCGGGACGCCCATCAGCACCGTGGCCAGCGCCGCGACCTTGATCGCCGCATCCCAGCCGTCAATATCGCCGCTGGGGTCGGTTTCGGCAATGCCGACGCTTTGTGCATAAGCAATTGCTTCGTCTAAGGTTTCGTTTTCGGTTTCCATGCGGGTCAAAATCAAGTTAGTGGTGGAATTGAGGATGCCGCGAAAGGCGAGCAGGCGCGCCGCAGGCAGGGTTTCACGGAAAAGCGAAAAAATCGGTGCGCCGTCCATCACTGCCGATTCAAAGTAGAATTTTCGCCCAACGCGCTCTGCCAAGGCGGTGAGTTCGCGATAAGCGTGGACGACGGGGCCTTTGTTTGCCGTGGCGACATGGATGCCGCGCTCCAACGCTGTGCGGATGTGGCTTACCGCGGGCTCGCCGTTTTCGTAGTTCACAGGCGTGTTTTCAAACAGCACATCGGCGGGCACGCGGCGCGCAAATTCCAATCCATCGGCAACGGGGAAATTACTCAGCGCCGCGAGGGTTTCCCCTTCTGCCAGCAAAGCAAGGGCGCGCTCAAGGTCAATTCCGCGCTCGGAAATTGCTATGCCGTGGCTTCCGGTGGCAATGCCGGTGACGGTGAATGCGATGCCGTAGTCGGCGCGCAGTTCGGCGCGTTTTCGCAACAGCAGGCGCGCCAGCGCGCGCCCCACGTTTCCAAAGCCTAAAAATGCGATGCGATAGTTTGACATGGCTCAACTCACTTTGATTTTGCCGGTTGGATGGTTGAAACCTCAGATTCCGCAGAAAATATCCACCGATTGACACAGATTTACACCGATTGAAGAGAAAACACAGAGGACACAGAAAGAGGGATTTAGGGATTGAGGTGCTGAGGGATTGGGTCGTTGCGTCGTTGGGTCGTTGGGTCGTTGGGTCGTTGCTTTGTGGGCAGGGTAGAAAAACCACAGAGGACACAGAAATTTACAGAGAACACAGAAAGAGAGGGATTTAGGGATTGAGGTACTGAGGGATTGAGTCGTTGAGTCGTTGGGGTGTTGCGTCGTAGGTAGAGCGGAAAAACATGGAAGACACAGAAAAATCTGTGCTAATCTGTGTAATCGGTGGTTTTTATCCTTGGCGTCCTTCGTGCCCTTGGCGACCTTGGCATCTCTGCGTTCCTCTGCGTCTTTGCGTTTCTCTGCGTCTTCTCTACCACACTCACTCGGCGGAGGAGCGCTTCAACTGCTCAAGCGCGTCGGCGAGGGCGTCCAAATCTTCCACCAAGGCCTGCAAACAGCCGACGACCATTGGATTGAGTTGGGCTTTGGGGTGTGGGCGGCGGGTGTCGTTCACATAGCCTACGATTGGGCCGCCTTTGATGGCGTAAAAGTAGCCCATTTCCCACGCTGTGCCCGAATCCACATCGTCGCCGTTGAGCACGGCAACCACGGCATCGGCTTCCTGCAACTGGCGTAGGTCCTGCTGAAAGAAAAACGAAGAGTCGCTGTCGCGGTCGTAAAGGCCGGCGTCGCGGTGCGGCAAGTATGTTTCAAAGCCGTGGGCGCGGCAAACGGCATCAACGCGCTCCAAAAGCCAGCGCTGGCCTTCGGTGAAAAGCGGTCCGGCAACGTAAATTTTTGGCATGGTAGGCTCCTTGGGGGCTGGTGTCAGGTGTTCCAGTGTCAAGTGTTCCGGTGTCACGGGGCGTAGCGGCGGAGGATGCGTTGGACGCTTGGGAGGTAGCCGCCGCCAAAAAGGTTGAGGTGGTTGAGCAGGTGGTAGAGGTTGTAAACGTTAAAGCGGTCACGGTAGCCGGTTTCAAGCGGGCGCGCTTCGGCGTATGCGGCATAGAAATCGGGCGGAAAGCCGCCGAAAAGGGCGGTCATGGCGAGGTCGGCTTCAGCCCAGCCGTAGTAAGCGGCGGGGTCAATCAGTGCGGGGTTGCCTTGCGAATCGGCAATTACATTGCCGCTCCACAAATCGCCGTGCAGGATTGAAGCCGGTTGCGGCGGCACGAGTTCGCGCAGCCGGGCGGCCACCCGTTCCACGCGGCGGTAATCCTCGGCTGAGAGCAAGCCCCGCCGCCGCGCCAACTCTGCCTGAAAAAGCAGGCGTTGCTCGGCAAAAAACGCGTAGCCATCCTCGTACCACGGGTTTGGCTGAGGGGTGCTTCCGATGTAGTTGTCGTGCTCAAAGCCGAATTTTGGGGATGTGTGGCTGTGAAGTTCGGCCAGTTGCTTGCCCAAAAGCGGCCAAAAATCGGTGCGTGGCGGCGCGGGCGCTAAATCTTCCAACAGGAGGAATGAGCGCCCCCAGAGGTAAGGGGTGGGGACGCGCGGCCCGGCGTTTGTGGCGAGGGCTTGCAACCCCTCGGCTTCGCGGGCAAACATATCGGGCGGCGCGGCCGTGTTGGTCTTGAGGAAAAAACTGCGGCCGGAGGCGGTGATGAGCCGCTCGCCGTTGTTGATGCATCCGCCGCCTACGGGCACGCGCCGCACCACTTCGCCAAAACCGTTCTCCTGAAGCCAATTCACCACTTCTTTCGGCATAGGGCGCACCTCACACAACCACTTCCAGCGCCTGCGGGGCTACGCCAATGCGCAAGCGGCGCACATTGGTGCCGAAACCTGCAAAAATTTCGCCGTCGGCGTGAATGTGGAGCGGGCGGTCGGCTTCCAGCGTAAAATTTTTGCCTTTGCCTGTGCGGACGTGCGGCGAGGAAGTGTGCTGGCCCTTCATCACGGCAGGCAAAAGGGAAAGAAATTGCAGACGTGAAACGCGCTTCAGCGCGGCGTAGTGAAGCAGGCCGTCGTCAATTTCAGCATGGGGCGTAACCAAAAAACCGCCCCCCTCGCGCTTGCCGTTGCCGAATACCAGCATCAGCAGGTGGTGTTCCCACTCTTCGTTGTCGGCGCGGAAGCGAAAACGGATGGGGTGGTGGTTGAGCAGGATGGTCTGAAGCACTGCCACAAGGTACATGGCAAAGCCGCGCACTACCGGCAGGGAATGGGAGCGAATTGTGACCACTGCATCAAAGCCAATGCCCAAGGTGTTAGCGAAAAACTCGCGGCGGCCGTGCTCATCTTCCAGCACGCCGAGGTCAACCCGCCGCGGGATGCCGGAGAAGGCGCGCACAAGCGCCTTGTGCGGCTCGGAGGGCGCGCCTACGCCAAAAGCGAAGTCGTTGCCCGAGCCCAATGGCACAACCCCGAGGCGCGGCCTTTCTCCTTCGGGCAGTTGCATCAAGCCGTTGACCACCTCGTGAACCGTGCCATCGCCGCCGATGGCGATGACAAGGTCGTGGCCGCGCGCGGCGGCCTGCGCCGCCAACTGGGAGGCGTGGGTGGGGTAAACCGTGCCTGCCCAATCCAGACGGTAGCCGTGGTCGGCGGCGGCTTGCTCGGCGAGGGCGCGCAGGTCGGCTATCCGCCGCCAAGCGTTCCCAACATCGGCATTTGGGTTGAGGATGAGTAGGGCAGAGGGCATAGAGGTTGTGGGCGGTGTTCAGTGCTCAGTTGGGAAGGAATCGGCATAGCCGTTGGGGTGGGTGCGGTGCCATTCCCAAGCGGTGGCGATGATTTCGTGCAGCGAGGGGATTTTGGGTTGCCAGCCGAGTTCGCGGCGGATGCGCTCGGCAGAGGCAACCAAGCGGGAGGGGTCGCCCGGGCGGCGCGATGCAATTTCCGCCGGAATTGGATGCCCCGTGACCGCGCGGGCGGTTTCTATAACTTCCAACACCGAGTAGCCCGTGCCGTTGCCGAGGTTGTAAACCAGCCGGTCGGCGTTGTGCAGGGCGTCCAGCACCAGCAGGTGTGCGTCCACCAAATCGGCAATGTGGATGTAATCGCGCACTGCCGTGCCGTCGGGCGTGGGGTAGTCGTCGCCGAAAATGTAGATTTTGGGGCGCTTGCCCAGCGCAACCTGAAGCACCAGCGGGATGAGGTGCGATTCGTGGGGATGGTCTTCGCCGCGGTTGGGCAGTGCACCGGCGGCGTTGAAATAGCGCAGGGCGGCGTAGTGCAGGCCTTTGGTGCGGCGATACCATTCCAAAATCTGCTCAATCATCAGTTTGGTTTCGCCGTAAACGTTGGTGGGGCCAAGGGGCGCGGCTTCGTCAAGCGGTTCGTCGCGCGGAGCATACACCGCCGCGGTTGACGAGAGCACGAAATGGCGCACCCCTGCCGCCACAGCGGAATCTATCAGCCGAATGGCATTGCCCACGTTGTTGCGGAAATACATGCCGGGGTTTTGCATGCTTTCGCCGGCTTGGATGAAGGCGGCAAAGTGCAAAATTGCCTCGTAGGGGTGCGCCGAAAGGGCAGCGCGCAGGGTTTCCTCATCCGCCAAATCGGCATGGATGAACTCTGCGCCCGCGGGGATGGCGGCGCGGTGGCCGGTGACCAGCGAGTCGTACACGGTAACGCGAAAACCGGCTTGTAGAAGCATTTCCACCGCGGCAGAGCCAATGTAGCCCGCCCCGCCGGTTACGAAAACATAACGCTCCATTTTCTCTCCTTGTAGATGGAGTGCGCCGAGGGTAACGCAGAGGCGCAGAGGAAACAGAGGACGCCAAGGATAAAAACCACAGATTACACAGATTAGCACAGATGAGAAGATTAGCGATTTAGGATTTGCGGAAGGACGCCAAGGGCGCCAAGGGAGTAACGCAGAGACGCAGAGGAAACAGAGACGCAGAGAGCGCAGAGAAAAAATTTCTGTGTTTTCTGTAAATTTCTGTGCTTTCTGTGGTTTTCTTTTTCAATCGGTGTAAATCTGTGTCAATCGGTGGATGAAAACCACCCGACAACGCCCGACGCAACGACTTCACGACCCAACGACTTTACGACCCAACGCCTCACGAATTTCACAAATCACACCACTTCCAAGCCCGCCATTTCGGGGTCAAGGCGCTTGAGGCCGACGGAATCAAAGAGCACATCCACAATTTCGCGCCCATCGCGCACGCGGTGCCCGACTATCAAGCCCGTGCCCCAGAGCGGATGTTGCACGTGCATTCCAACCTTGAAACTGGGCTTGGGGGCGGGCGTGGGTTCCGGCTCCCAACGGGCGAAGGACGGAGCGGCAGAAAATGCCTCCGCGCCTTTCAACGGATGGTCGCCGACCGTGAGTTCCGGCGGGATTTCTTCAAGGAAGCGCGAAGGCTCAGCAGGCTCTTCATAGCCAAAGCCGGTGCGCCAGCGGGTGTAGGTGAGGAAAAGCCTATCCTTGGCGCGGGTGATGCCGACATAGAGCAGCCGCCGTTCCTCATCCAGCCCGCCGGGGTCTTCGGCAGAGCGCGCGTGCGGCAGTACCCCTTCCACCAGCCCCACGATGAACACAATCGGAAATTCAAGCCCTTTGGACGCGTGCAGGGTGAGCAAAACTGGCACGTTTTCAGAATCGTCCACTGTGTCTTGGTCGGAGACCAACGCCACTTCCTCCAAAAATTCGTTCAGCGCGCCCTCAGGATATTCGGCGGCTAAACGGCGGAGTTCCTGCACGTTTTCCCAACGGCTTTCGTTTTCAATGGGCTCGTCGCCGAGGATGTAGGCTTTGTAGCGCACGTCTTCAATGATTGTGTCCAGTAAATCCAGCGGGGAGGCGATGAGGGCGAGTTCATACCAGCGCTTGAGCATCAAGCCGAAGGCGGCTAAGGCGCGCAGGGCTGTGGGGGAAAATGCGTTGGCGTAGTCGTTTGGAGATTCAGCAATGTGGAGGAGCAAGTGCCCTGCAGAGAGCGAGGCGCGGTTAGCGGCATTGCGAAGGGTGGAGAGGGTGCGCGCGCCGATCCTGCGCGGCGGCACGTTGATTATCCGCATCAGGCTCACTTCATCGGCGGGGTTGTAGGCAAGGCGCATGAAGGCGAGCAGGTCTTTGATTTCGCGGCGTCCATAAAACCGCTGAGCGCCCACAAGGCGATATGGGAGGCCGGCGCGCAAAAATTCGGTTTCCAGCGGGCGGGATTGGGCGTTGGTGCGGTACATAATGGCAAAATCGCCGGGGCGAGCATCGCCGCGCGCCACCATTTCGGCGATTGTGCGCACCACAAACAGGGCTTCCGCCTCCTCATTTTCGGCTTCGTGCACCACAATTTTTTCGCCGCGCCCGCGCTTGGTGAAAAGTTTTTTGCGGTGTTTATCCTGCTGAGGGGCGATGACCGCCATTGCCGCGTCCAAAATGTTCTGCACCGAGCGGTAGTTTTGCTCCAAAAGCACCACTTTAGCGTCTGGGTAGTCCTTTTCAAAGCGAAGGACGTTGCGGTAATCGGCGCCGCGCCAACTGTAGATGGACTGGTCAATATCGCCCACAACCAAAATGTTGCGGTAATGGGAAGTGAGGCGGCGTGTCAACTCGTATTGCACCATGTTGGTATCTTGAAATTCGTCAACAAGCACATACCGGTATCGGCGGCTGTACCTTTCCAGCACTTCGGGTTGCTCGTCAAAGAGCCGCAAAGTCCAAAAGAGCAGGTCGTCAAAATCCAGCGCGTTAGCCTCAAGGAGTCGTTTTTGGTAGAGGGTGTACACTTCCCTCAAGATTTTGTCGCGAAAGTCGTAATCAGGAATATCTTGCGGCAAGCGCCCTTCGTTTTTGGCGTTGGAAATCATATTGTGCATTTTGCCGGGGGGAAAGCGCCTGTCGTCAAGGTTGAGGTCGCGGATCACTTGGCGGACAAGGCGCTTTTGGTCGTCGGCGTCCATGATGGTGAAGTTGGCTGAGAAGGGGAGGTGTTCGGCTTCGCGGCGGAGGATGCGCGCGCAAAGGGCGTGGAATGTGCCGACGGAGAGGCGCGCGGCGTCATCGCCGAGCAAGCCTTCCAACCGGCGTTTCATCTCGCGGGCGGCTTTGTTGGTGAACGTAACCGCCAAGATGTTGTAGGGTTTCATCCCAACGCTTTGGATGAGGTAGGCAATGCGGTAAGTGAGGACGCGCGTTTTGCCCGAGCCGGGGCCGGCGAGCACGAGGAGAGGCCCGGCTGGGGCAGTGACGGCCTCGCGCTGGGCGGGGTTCAAATGCTTGAGGAATTCCGGTTCCATTTTTCCACCTTGAGGTGTGAATGGGGTAATTGTAACCTAAAAGCGCTTGTGCCGTTTTATGCAATTTGGAGAGGCCTCTTTGCGCTCTCTGCGCCTCTGCGTTACCATTGGCGTTACCATCCACCGATTGGCACAGATTTACACCGATTGGATGGTTGAAACCGCAGATTTCGCAGATTCCGCCGATTGAGAAAGAAAACCACAGAAAACACAGAAACACCACAGAAAACACAGAATTTTTTCTTTGCGTCCTTTGCGCTTCTTTGTGCCTCTGCGTTACTTTCTTGGCGTCCTTTGCTTCCTTGGCGCCCTTGGCATTAGCCTCTGTGCTAATCTGTGTAATCTGTGGTTTTTGTCTTTGGCGTCCTTCGTGCCCTTGGCGACCTTGGCGTTGTTATCCACCGATTGGCACAGATTTACACTGATTGGTTTTGTGAAACCGCAGATTTCGCAGATTCCGCAGAAAAAATCTGTGCTAATCTGTGTAATCTGTGCTTTTTATCCTTGGCGCTCTTGGCGTTAACCTTGGCCTCCTTTACATTTCTTGGTACCCTTGAAGTTGCTTCATCTGCCGCCGAAACACCTGACACTGAAACACTTGACACCGGAACACCTAACCATGAAACCAAAATTCTTCATTGCCTCATTAGGCTGTCCAAAAAACACCGTTGACTCCGATTCAATGGCGCAGTTGCTGTTGGGGGATGGGTATTCCCCTGCCGAAAGCGCCGACGACGCCGACCTCATCATTGTCAACACCTGCGGCTTCATCGCCGCGGCAAAGGAAGAATCCTTAGCCGTGCTGAACGACTTTGCCGAGCGCAAGCGTCCCGGACAGTTGTTGATAGCCGCCGGTTGCCTCACTCAGCGCTACGGGGAGGAAGTTGTGCGCGCCGTCCCCGGCATTGACGCGTTGCTCGGCACCCGCCGCTGGATGGACATCCTCAAGGTTGTGCACAAACTGCGGAAGGCAAAGCACCCCATCCCCTTGTTGCACCTGCCGGATGCGCCCACCGTGGGGCGCGATGAACCCGATGTTCTGCGCGCCACCCTTCAAGGCGGGAGCGCCTACCTCAAAATTGCCGATGGATGCCGCCGCGGATGCGCCTTTTGCGCCATCCCGCTGATAAAGGGCACGCTGGTTTCCCGCCCCGCCGAGGCGATTGTGCGCGAAGCGCGCATCCTGCGCGACGCCGGAGCCGAGGAAATTATCCTCATCGCCCAAGACACAACCGACTACGGGCACGACCTCGGCATGAAGGACGGTTTGGCTTCGCTTCTGGAAAAAATCCTTGCCGCCGTGCCCGATTTGCCTTGGCTGCGCGTGATGTACACCTTCCCCGGCTATGTGACCGATCGGCTGATAGATGTGATGGCCTCACACCCGCAAATTGTGCCTTACTTTGACATGCCGCTTCAACATGCCGACCCGAAAGTGCTCCGCTCCATGCGCCGCCCGTCCAACATGGATTGGGTTTATCGCACGCTGGAGAAAGTGCGCGCCGCCATGCCCGGCGTTGCCCTGCGCACCACCTTCATTGTGGGCTACCCAACCGAAGGCGAAAACGAATTTCAAACCTTGCTGGACTTTGTGAAAGAAATCCGCTTTGACCGGCTTGGGGCGTTCCAGTTTTCATACGAAGAAGGCACGCCAAGCGCCGAACTGGGCGATCCGGTGCCGCCGGAGGTGAAGCAAGCCCGCTGGGAGGCGCTGATGGAACTTCAGCAGGGTATTTCGCTGGAATTGAACCGCCGTTTTGTGGGGGATGTGATGGATGTGCTGATTGAGGGCTACGACGAAGAGAACAACTTTGCCGTGGGGCGCACATACCGCGACGCGCCCGAGGTGGATGGCTTAGTGCTGGTTGCGGGCTCGCCGCCGGTGGGTAAAATCGTGCCCGTGCGCATCACGCAGGCTCTTCACTATGACTTGGTGGGAGAGTATGTGCCCAAGAAGACCACTAAGATCGGAGATTAGGTGGGTTGTGCTATACTAAAAACACCGAGGATGGTGAGGTGGTTTATGAGCGAGCAAGAAATTGTGTTGAAAATACCAGAAAAGATATTGTTGGCAGAAAAGACGGATGCCGACGCCTTTGCTCAAGAACTGAGGATGCTGGCAGCAGTGAAGTTGTATGAAATGGGGCGTTTATCTTCAGGACGCGCGGCGGAGTTAGCCGGAGTGCCGCGGGTGGAATTTTTGTTGAATTTGCGTCGCTATCGCGTATTTCCATTAGCCGCCGAGTTGGAGGAATTGGAGTCAAGCCGTGAGCGTGGCAATTAGCAACACTTCGCCGTTGCTTTATTTGTACCGCATTGGCGGCATTGAGTGGCTGGGGGATATTTTTCAAGAGGTTTGGGTGCCAGATGCAGTGGTAGAAGAACTAAAAGCCGGTCACGAGCGGGGCTACGATGTGCCGAGCAAATTGGAATACCCGTGGATAAAGAGAATTAATCCTTTGCACATGCCGGAGGAATGGCTCGCTCTTGAATTAGGGCGGGGAGAATTGGCGGCGATGTCATTAGCGTTAGAGCACCGAGAAAGTGTGATTTTGCTGGACGACCTTCTAGCAAGGAGAATAGCCCAAGCGGCAGGATTACGAGTTTGGGGCACCCTGCGCATTCTTTTTGAAGCAAAAAATGGGGGAATTATTGATGAAGTTTCCCCTTATGTGGATAAACTGATTGATGCGGGTATGTGGGTATCCGAGGAAATACGCCGCCGCATCTTGCGGCTGGCAGGGGAATTGCCTTAATGTTCTCTGCGATTTCCGCATCTCATCGTGCTCTTTTCATCACCGAGCAGGAGGAAAACATGCCCTCATTTTCGCCCCTCGCTGCCTTCGCTGAAGAAGCCGTAAGCACCGCTGCGCGCCTCGTCCGCCGCATACGCGACGACTTGGCGGCAGAGGCTTTTAGCAAGCAAGACCGCTCGCCCGTCACCGTGGCGGATTTTGCCGCGCAGGCGGTGATCGCTGCGATGCTCGCCGAACGCTTTCCGCAGGATAAACTCGTCGCCGAGGAGCGGGCACACGCCCTCCGCTCCGGCGAACACGCCGACGTTGCCGCCAAGGTAGTTGATTACGTCCGCACCATCCGCCCAGAAGCCACACCCGAGGATGTTTTCGGCTGGATTGACCGCGGCGCGGCCGATGCGCATGGGCGCTACTGGGTGCTTGACCCCATTGACGGCACAAAGGGCTTTCTGCGCGGTGGGCAGTATGCGGTGGCGCTGGCGCTGATTGAGGGCGGCGAGGTGCTCATCGGCGCGCTTGCTTGCCCCGAATTGGAAGAATCCGTGCGGCAAGCCGTGGGCGGTGCGGGCACGGTGGCGCTTGCCGAGCGCGGCCGCGGCGCATGGTGGAAGCCGCTCTTTGCCGCGGGCGATTGGCAAAGACTGCGCGTTTCCCCGCAAGAAGACCCAACGCAGGCGCGCCTCCTCCGCTCATACGAAAGCGCCC
The DNA here is from genome assembly GCA_027023425.1 of Anaerolineales bacterium. GTDB lineage: Bacteria > Chloroflexota > Anaerolineae > Anaerolineales > DRMV01 > JALUBW01. The sequence goes on along the minus strand of JALVVL010000008.1, from coordinate 3,711 downwards.
ATACCAACGCTGCAGCGATTGACGCCGTGATGCATGCCTTGGGTTCGCACTCCGAGCCGGTGCGGATGGACAGCCAAGTGAAATATGCCGTGCTCGCCGCGGGCGGCGCGGAGGTTTACCTGCGCATCCCGCCGCCAACAAACCCGGAATATCGTGAGAAAATCTGGGATCAAGCCGCCGGCGCGCTGGTCGTCCAAGAAGCCGGTGGGGAAGTGACCGACCTCGCGGGCAAACCGCTTGATTTCACCGCCGGGCGGATTTTGGCAAACAACCGCGGCCTCGTCGCCACCAACGGCAAACTCCACGCCGCCGTGCTTGCCGCGCTGAAAGCCGCATCCGCGGGATAGCGCTTCGCCCCGCAAGTTTCCTTTCCCCATGAGCCGCTCAATTCGCACCCGCATCAACCTTGCCCTTGCTCTGATTTTCAGCCTCGCGGCGTTTGCGGGTAGCCTGCGCGTCTCTGCTCACATCTACGAAGGCATCCCGCACCTTGAGGATGAAATCGCCTACTGGTGGCAGGCGCAAGTGGCGGCGCGCGGCCAACTCACCGTCCCAAGCCCGCCCGAACACAAAAGTTTCCTCGTCCCCTTTGTGGTGGACTACCACGGACGGCGGTTTGCCAAATACCCGCTGGGCTGGCCGGTGGTGCTGGGGCTGGCAATGCTCGCGGGGAAGCCCGCTCTTGCCAACGCGTTGCTCGCCGCGCTGGCGGTTTGGCTGACTTTTCGGCTTGGCGAGCGGCTGTGGCGGGCAGAAGTAGGGCTTTTGGCGGCAGGGCTGACCGTCACTTCCCCGTTTTTCTGGCTCAACAGCGGCTCTTTGCTCTCGCACCCGCTCGGCTTGGCGCTAAGCGCCGCCTTTGCTTTGCTGTGGCTTGACACCGCCGGAGGCAAGCCCATCCCGCGCGCCCTCCCCATCCTCGCCGGTGCAACGCTGGGCGCGCTTGCCCTCACCCGCCCGTGGACGGCGGTCGCGGTGGCCTTTCCGTTTGCCCTGCATGGGCTTTGGATTTTGTGGCGCGGTGCGCCCATCCACCGCAAGCGCGCCCTCACCGTTGCTGTGACCGCTGCCGCCATTGGCTCGCTTCATTTCGTCTGGCAGTGGGCTGTAACCGGCAACCCACTGATGAACCCCTACACGCTTTGGTGGCCTTACGACAAAATTGGCTTTGGGAAAGGGCACGGCGTCACGCCGCAGGGGCACAATTGGCATCTTGCCGTCCTCAACACCAAAATAAGCCTGCGCGCGGGCTATTCCGACCTGTTTGGCTGGGGGCGGTATTCGTGGATTTTCATCCCGTTTGGGCTGATAGCGGCGGCGCGCAAGCCCCGCAGTTGGCCTGTGTTGGGTGTGGTGTTTTCGCTGATCGCGTTTTACATGGCGTACTGGGTTGGAGCGTGGCTTTACGGGCCGCGCTATTACTACGAAGGGCTTTACAGCCTCACTTTGCTCACGGCGTTGGGCGTTTTTTGGCTTGCTGGTGCGCCGCTTGAGGTGGGGGTAAAATTATGGGAAAATTGGGTACCTTCACGGCTGAGATTTTGGCGCGCGGCTGTGGTGGCGGGGTTGCTGGCTTTGCTCGTGGTGGCAAACCTGAGGTGGTATCTGCCGACGCGCCTCAATTCCATGCGCGGACTTTACGGCATCAGCCGCGAGCAAATAAAGCCTTTCACCATGCCCGAAGTGCAGGCGCTTGCGCCCGCGGTGGTGTTCGTCCATCCCAAACGCTGGACGGAATACGGCGGCTTGCTGGTGCTGGAAGATCCGTGGCTCACCACGCCGTTCATTTTCGTTTGGAGCCGTGGGCCGCGCTCAGATGCGCACATTCGTGCCGCGTTCCCCAACCGGACGCCGATAGTTTATTTCCCCGAACATCCTTACGAGTTTATCGTCCTCAAACCGAGCAACGGGCGGTAAACGCGGTTTTTTCCCGTATCCTTAAAGCAAAATTTCCGTCATAGAAAGTGAAAGCCTATGAAAAGGAAGCAAACCACCGACGAGGCTAAACTGTTGCAAGCAGCGCGGGCGTGGGATATGGAAGCATTAGCCGCCATCTACGATATCTACAGCCCGCTGATTTACCGCTACGCTATGCGGCTTTTGGGCAACGCTGATCTCGCGGAGGATTGCACAGCCGAAACTTTTGCTCGTTTCTTGAAAGCCTTGCGCGACGGCGGTGGTCCATCAAAGAACTTGAAGGCCTATCTTTACCGCGTAGCCCACAATTGGATTACCGACTACTACCGCCGCAATACAGTGCAACAAGTTGAACTGGAGCCGTTGTCAAACCTTTTACCTTCTGAGGAAAAGCCGTTGGATGTGCAGGCGGCGCTGGGAGAAGAGCAAGAACGGGTGCGGCAGGCCTTGCTCAAACTCACGCCGGAACAGAGACAAGTTATCGTGCTGAGGTTTTTGGAAGAGCAATCATTGCGAGAAGTCGCGGAAGCGATACAAAAGCCAGTGGGGGCGGTGAAGGCTTTGCAACACAGGGCAATAGCCGCACTTAGAAAAGTACTTGCTGAGGATTAGAGATGAAGCGAAAAGAAGAACTTGACCCCCAACTGCGCAAAATGTTAGAAACACTCAAGGATGTGCCTGCGCGCGATCCGGAGCGTGCCGCCGCGGGGCGGGCGCAGTTTTTGAAACTGGCAGAAGAGATGAAGAAACAGCACCGCTCTGTCGCGCCGGTGGTGCCTCCCAAGCGCTCTTGGTGGCAGAAACTGGCTGGTTTTGGTGCACGCTCGGCTGGGGTGAGGTTGGCGCAGGGCATTGTTGCCGTGTTGCTGTTGGCGGTGGTGGTGCTCGGCGGCGGGGTGGCTGTGGCGCGCGCGGCCTATAACTCTCTGCCCGGCGAGCCACTCTACCCGGTCAAGCATGCCTTGGAAGAAGGCAAGGTGATGCTTGCCTTTAGCCCCGAGCGAAAGGCTGAACTGCACCTTGAAATCGCTCAAGAAAGGCTTAGGGAATTGCAACTGGTTGCTCAGCGCGGCGATGAATCCGCAGCGGCGAAGGTGGCCGCTGATTTAGAAGCCCACCTGCAAGCCGCGGACGCCCTTGCTGGTAAAGCAAAGCCCAAAGATGAGAAAGAAGCACAGCACCTACGACTGCTGGCCCAAAAGGCTCAGGAACTTGCAAAACACACAATGGCCTATGCTCCCCCGAGCGCAAAAGGACATTTGCAGCGCGCCTACCAACTCGCCGAAAAAATAGCCGCGACGACGCCGGAGCCCACCAGAACAGCATCCCCTACCCCAACTGCTTCCCTAATTCCTCCCTCTCCAACCGTTGCCATGACGGCAACACCACTTCCAACTCAAACCTTTACCCCTCAGCCTACCCCCACTCCAACGTGGCCACCTCGCTTTCACTTCACCGGTGTGGTTCAAAGCATAAGTGATGGGAGTTGGGTGATAGGGAATACTACTGTAATTGTGAATAGCCGCACCGTTATAGAAGGCTCTCCCCAAGTGGGCACGTGGGTTTCCGTCCGCGGCTATGTAGATGCCCAAGGTCGGTGGGTGGCGGTAAAAATCAAGGCTCACGTCGTCACCGAAACCCCGGAGCCAACCGAAACCGAAGAGCCAACGGAAACGCCGGAGCCTACTGAAACCGAAGAGCCGACCGAAACGCCAGAACCGACTCATACTCCGCATCCGCACCGCACACCGCCGCATCCTACCCCCACCCCCACCTTCTGGGCAACGCCAACCC
>JALVVL010000007.1 GCA_027023425.1 Anaerolineales bacterium | reverse complement strand
CGCCCCTGAACCTTGGTAAGGGAGGGAAGGGGGCGGCTACGGCGGGCTGAGCGGAAGCGAGGCCTCGCCGTAGCGGGGGTAGGGAGAGATTAAGCCATGCGACTGGGCATTGCCGAAAAGCCTAAACCTAACATCTGGGTTGATTATGCAGTAACAAGAGTTACAAAATCAGCATCGCATCGCCAAAGGAAAAGAAGCGGTAGCCCTCTTGCTTGGCAATTTCATAGGCATGCAAAATGCGCTCTCTGCCTGCAAAAGCGCTCACAAGCATCAGGAGCGTTGACTTGGGCAGGTGAAAATTGGTCACCATCGCATCGGTAACGCGAAAACGGAATCCCGGCAGGATGAAAAGGTCGGTATCGCCCGACCATGGGACCACCGCCTTGCCCGCGGGGGCGTGCAAGGCGGCAGTTTCCAGCGTGCGGACAGTGGTTGTGCCCACAGCGACTATGCGCCCACCGGCGGCGCGAGTGCGGTTTATCTGCTCGGCGGTTTCTTCGCTCACCTCGCACCACTCCGTGTGGATTTTGTGCTCGCGCGGGTCTTCTTCTTTGACCGGAGCGAACGTGTCCAGCCCAACATGCAATGTCACAGTCGCAAAGCCAATGCCCTGCTCCTGCAGGCTTTTCAGCAATTCGGGCGTAAAGTGCAAACCGGCAGTCGGGGCAGCGGCAGAGCCGAGTTCGCGCGCAAAAACCGTCTGATACCGCTCGGGGTTTTCCAGCGGGCGGTGGATGTACGGCGGCAGGGGCACCTGCCCCAAGCGCATGAGGGCATCGTCTAACGGGCGCGAAAAGCGAATACGGCGCACCGGCCCATCCAGCACGGCGATAATCTCGGCCGTCAGGCCATTTGGCAGTTCCAGTTGCTTGCCTGCGACAAGCCCGCGACCGCGCACCAACGCCTGCCACTGAGCGGGGGCTTCACGGCGCAAAAGCAAAATTTCCACCTTGCCGCCTGTGGGAATTTTGCGGGCAAAAAGCCGCGCAGGCAAAACGCGGGTTTGGTTTGCCACCAGCAAGTCGCCCGCTTTCAAAAATTTGCCAATCTCGCGAAAGATGGCGTGCGTGATAGTGCCGTCGGCGCGGTTCAACACCATCAGGCGAGAAGAATCGCGCGGCTCCACCGGCTCCTGAGCAATGAAATGCTCAGGGAGTTCGTAGTCAAAATCGCTAAGTTTCATGGCCGTCTCAAAAACAAAACCGCAGATTGCACAGGAAAATCGTAATTACCTACGCTGGTGCGGGTGCAATATGCCATTTTGGGGATCGCTCTTCCCAAAAAGTCGCCGTAGGGCGACTTCGCAAGCGGTAGGTGCAGTTTCAACCGCCGCCGCTTGTGCCCTGCGACTAAAGTCATGGGCTACAAGTTGCGAAGTCCACCTGCGTGGACTTCTGCTCACACCGCACTGAAGTGTTTGCCCCCGCTTAAAGAACGGGTAGGCAGTTACGAAAAATCTGCGGGGAGATGCAAATTTCCGGGCGCGAGGGGGTTAGTTTGCGCCAGAAGCCAGAGCACACACGGCCACGTGGTTGTGTAGCACTGAAAGCGGTGTTTCGGCTTTGGCGCGGGAAAGTTGCCCCAAGGTGTAAACGCCTACCACGGGCACACCTTCCCCAACGCGTTCGCGAATGCGGCGCGCAAATTCGGGTTCGTGCGCTGTCAGCAAGTACGACCATGCCCAATCCAACCACATAAAAACCACCGCTGGAGGGCTTCCGAGCATAGAAACGGCGTCTTCCAGCGCTTTTTCAACAGCCAAGATGGCATCGGCAATATCGGCGGTCATCCAATAGGCACGGCCTTCGTGCGGCATGGGGATGGTCATGCGCCAACTACCATCGGTTTCTACATGGATGGGGGCGCGAATATCCCATCCAGTTTCGGTTTGCATACCCAGCGGGTAAAGGCGGGCAAATTCACGCAGCGGGGCATACGCCCAACGGCGCGCCGGCTGGCCGAAAATTTCTTCCATCACCTCAGCGACGGGCTTGCCGTTAATCTTGCGAAGCCACTCGCCGCGGCTTTCGGTGATTTCCACCCACAGGCCGGTAGAGCGCCACGGGGTGCCGATGCCAATGCCGAATTTTAGGCCACGCATTCCTAAAATTGCCGCGCCGCCGCGCCCAACTTGCTGGCCTGCCAGCAAACTCATCCGCCCAAGCCGCAAATCACTGCCTACTAAGCCACCAATGAGCGGCGTTTGGGCGTTTTCCAAAGCCGCGAGCCAATGCCTTAGGCGGGATTGCATGGCCTCAAGGCCAACGAATAGCAGGTCGGGCGAGAGCGCCTGAATGGTTTGGGCAATGCCGTTTGGTTTGGGCTCTTCTTCAATCCACCAGCCTGCGGTTTCTACGCCATCTCCACCAATAGCGGTTAGGCTCATGCCGTTGGTCGGGGTGCCCTCGGCGCTCCAAACCTGCCGCACGCTTCCACCCCAAACCGGCACATCCCCCAAAATCACCCTCATGGCTTTGGAGGCCTCCAGCAAATCGTATTCCGGCGTGGCAAGCAGAATCACGGCCTTGGGGTCTTCTTCCATTTGCTCAAGCAGAGTGTGCGCCAATTTGATGCTCAACTCTCGGCCGCGACTGCCCACTCCATAGACGCTTTTTGCCTGTAAGGTCATTTCAACCTCGCTAATCTTCGGCCACCGGAATGGTGAAGTGGAAGGTAGTGCCTTCGTTTAGTTTAGATTCAAACCATATTCGCCCGCCGTGCATTTCAACCAAGTACTTAGTGAGGTGAAGGCCAAGGCCGGTGCCGGGGGCTTCGCGCGCCCGCGCATCCTCGGAGCGGAAGAATTTTTGGAAAACTTTGCGCTGGTCTTCTTCGCTCATGCCGAGGCCATTGTCGCGCACCATTATGTGCACAACGTGCTTGGGCCCGTTCGGGTCCCATTCGTTGAGCGCCTCACGGGCAATAACTTCAATTCGGCCGCCTTCGGGTGTGTATTTGTGGGCATTGCTTATCAGGTTGGTCAAAATTTGCGAAAGGCGCATTCTATCAGCCCAAAGCGGCGGCAAGTCTTCGGGGATGTCGGTGGTTAGGGTCTGGTTTTTCTCCTTGATTTGGTTGCTGAAAGTTTCTATCAGTTCCTCAACAACCGAGCGGAGGTCTACGCGTTCTAAATTTAGTTCCAACCGCCCTGCTTCCAAGCGCGAAATTTCCAGCAAATCCTCAACCAATCGCCTCATGCGCTCCACGTTTTTGCGAATGGTGTTGAGGAAGTTGGCTTGGTTCTCATTGAGTTCCCCAACAACACCTTTGGCGAGGAGGTCGGTGTAGCCGCGGATGGAAGTCATTGGGGTTTTGAGTTCGTGGGCGACAAAAGAGATGAACTCGCTTTTGGTTTGGTTGGCCTTTTGCACCTCGGCGTAGAGTTGAGCATTAGCAATGGCAATTGAGGCATGGTCGGCCAAACGGGTGAGGAAATGGAGCGAATCTTGCCGGTAGGCGCCCTCTTTTGTGCTTTCAAGCACAAGCAGGGCGGTGATTTTGCCTTCCCGCTCAATGGGGATTGCGAGCACCGCGCGAGCGCCTTCGCGCAGGCACAGTACTTCTTCCTCCGCCTCACCAGCGTTTATGATGACCGGCTGGCGGGTTTGCAATGCCTTTCGCAACAGGGGCATTTCTTCCACCGGTATTAGGCCATCCTTGAAATTGGCTAATTCTTTGGAATAGCCATAAGAGGCCAAAACGCGCATTTGCTCTTCGTTTTCCAGCAAGCCAATAAGCCCCGCCGAAGAATTGGTGCGCCTAATTGCCCATTCCAAAGTCACTTGCATGGCGCGGTTGAGGTCTAAGGTGGCATTCAACTCGCGGTCAATGCGTTGCAAAGCCGAAAGTTCTTCCACCTTATCGGTAAGGGCTTTGTCGGTCATTGAATACAGACGGGCGTTTTCCAATGCGACGGCGGCTTGAGCGGCAAAAGCCATCCCCAACTGCACGTCCTCGTCGGTGAAATGGGAGCCATCGCGCCTACTAATGGCCGCGATGACGCCAAGGGTTTTATCCTGAGCAATCATTGGAATGAGCAATACCGAGCGCTCCGTTGGGGGTGTGTGCTTATCCAAAATTTCAACCCATTCCGGGTATTTTTGATTGCCAGCCAACACAACCGCTCGGCGGTTGTTTACGGCTTGCCAAAGCGGGTCGTCACCGGGAGAAACTCTATAGCCTATCACATCTTCACCGTGCTCTCCTACAGCCACCTCAAGCGATAAATCACCGCTCATCTCATCCACCAAAAACAGAGCGGCCGACTTGGATGACAGAAGTGAAGAAGCGCTAATGGCTATTTGGTTCATCAACTCGGTGAAAGAAAGGGTAGAAGAGAGGCGGTTTGAAATTTGGTTCAGAGCGCTCAACTGTGCGGCATGTTTGCGGATTTCCTCAAGCAAACGCGCTTTTGCTATCACCCCGCCTGCCAGGTCGGCTACAGATTGCGCCCAATTTGCCTGCTCCTCGGAGTAAACTGCGCCGAGCGTGTTTTCCGCAAACACCATAACGCCGAGAATGTCTGCCCCTGCCGCCAAGGGCACCCCCATCCACGCCGTGGCGTCGGGTAAGTCCACAATTTTTTCTGCTATTCGGCACGCTACCGTGTAGTCGCTCACCAAGATGGCTTTCCGTTTTTCAACCACGTCCCAAGCCAAGCCCTCATCTCGGGCTACAGTTTTGCCTTCCTCATTATGACGGCGCTCATCCCCCGCTACCACAAAAACCCGCTTGAGCGTATTGCCTTCCAACAAAATAATTTGGAAATGATAAGCAGGAATCAGCCGCTGGGTTTGCGCGTAGAGCAATTCAAGCAAATCATCAAATTCAACCGTGATGTTTGCCCCTTGCGCCAAGCGAGTTAAGGCATTCAACTGCTCAACCCGTTGGCGAAGTTTACTCACAGTAGAAAAGCGATCAACTGCCAAGGCGAACTGGCGCGATAAGTTATCCAGAAATTCCATTTCCGAAGAGCCATATAGCCCTTCCCTCTCACCCAAAGCGATAAAGCCCAAAAGTTTTTGGCCGCTGAACAAAGGCACAAAAAGCACACTTTTTAACAGTTGTAGGCGCTCTTTTTCTCGCCTTATTTGTGGCGGGACATCTTCTGGAGAGAAAAAGAATGCCTGCCCTTGCGCCTGAGATTGAAGGAATTTTATAAATGGACTATCGGCCGTGAAAGTGATGCCTGCAGTAGGCTCGCCGTTTTCATCAGGTGTGGGAACGTAGCGACCTAAAAGGTCGTTGTAGAGGAATATGTGAAGGGTTTCAACCTTGAGGGCGTTTTTTATTGTCGTGCGCGTGAGAGCGAGCACTTCCGACTGGTCAGTAAGGCCGACCAATTGGCGGCTGTATTCCTCAAGGTGCTCCGAATAAGTGCGGCGACTTTTGGCAAAAACAAGATCCACAACTGATGCAAGGCGTTTATAAAGCGGGTTGAAAACCAAAGCAAGTATGAAAGCCGCCGTGCTGATAAGGATAGGGTTGTTCGGCGGTAAGTATCTCCCTGCGACGAGGCTCGCGCCGGCAACGAGGAGGGCATAGCCGCCCACAGCGAGCGCCCACAAAAGTGTGTATGTCGCAAAGCGCCGCGCTGCCGTATCCACATCCACCACGCGGTAACTGCTTACCGAATATGCCAACCCAAGCGGCAACACCGGCATGGCGGCAAAAATCAGCGGCGTAAAGTGCACTGTCTGCGGGAAAAGGATGTAGGAAAAAATCCAGCCAACTACCGGCCCAAAAGAAATCAAAAACGTGCCCAATAGCAGGCGCGAGCGGGCGCGCACAAGCGGGAATTCGCGGCGCGATTGCCAATAAGCCAACACTCCAATGAACGCGAGAGCGCCCAAAGCCGCAAAACCTAACAGCGCTTGCCGAGCGGTAATGTAAGCCCACGGATTCCGCCAGTTATTCATTTGCCAGATGGTGTAAGCGACCAATGCAAGGGCAACTACGTAAATCCAAACTGACCGCTTGGCTTCTAAAATTTTCCTTGGGAAAATGAGGGCAAGCATGCCCAACGAAGCCCCCGTCATGCCCACCGAGTAAAGCCACAACGGCGTGAGAGTTTGAGTTCCCCAAACGTCCAAAATCCCGGCAAGCGAAAAGCCCATTGCCGCGGCAAAGGTGGCAAAAGCACGCCCCACAATGTCACGACGGTGTAGCAGAAATGTCCAAATCCCCGTGACTACGAAAATTATGCCCAAGAAGTAAGGGAGAAAGAAGTAAAACCATCTTTCTTTCAGCGTAAACCGTCGCAATCGGACGCGCGCACTCTCAATTTTCGCTCCGCGCGCACTCCGCAGTTCAAGCGTTACCACGTCGCCAACTTTATAGCGGCTCAGTTCGCGATTTAGGTCTGCCGCAGTACGCAAATGGGCACTGTTGATGCTTGTCAACACATCGTTAGTGCGCAAACGCCCACTTTCCCCCGGCAAATAACGCACTCGGCGGACATGCGCTATCACCAACGTATTTTCCACAAACGCCCCGGTGAACGGCTGGCGCATCCACTTCATCAGCACCACCGGCAAGGCTATAAAGCCCAAAATGATCAACGCCATATGAAGCCTGTTTCCCCACACTATCAACCATTCCCACCAAGGGCGGCGGGCTGAAACCTTTTGTTTTGGGGTAGAAAAACTTTTTGATGCCATAGCCTCTAACTCAGCAACGAAGTGCCCTTATTGTATGCTATGGCAAGCAAACTTGCAAGCCTCGTGCAGTGCGGGGAAAATGCCCAATTCGTAAGTTCATGGGGCGTTGCGTCGTTGGGTTGTTGGGTCGTTGGGTTGTTGGGTCGTTGCGTCGTAGGTGGAGCAACGCCACAAACCACAGAAAACACAGAAATTTACAGAGGACACAGAAAGAGGGGTAGGGATTTAGGCACTGAGGGATTGGGGCGTTGAGTCGTTGGGTTGTTGTGTTGTAGGTAGAGCGGGAAAACACAGAAGACACAGAAGACACAGAAGACACAGAAACTCACAGAGAACACAGAAAAAACTTTTCTCTGCTTTCTCTGTGTTAATCTTGGCGTCCTTTGTGCCCTTGGCGACCTTGGCGTCCCTTCTTTGCGCTCTCTGCGTCTCTGTTTCCTCTGCGCCTCTGCGTTAACCTTGGCGTCCTTCCGCAAATCCTAAATCGCTAATCTTCTCATCTGTGCTAATCTGTGTAATCTCTGTGGTTTTTCTCTCTGCGCCTTTGCGTTCCTCTGCGTCTCCGCGTTCATCCTTGGCGCCCATATTTGCGACTGGCTGTGTGCTCCGCGGCCTATTTCCTCGTTAGCCGAATAGAAATTCCTTGGAAGGCGGCTTGACACTCTAAGCCGCCGGTGGTATGCTGTGCGCTGTTGTTTTGGGAGCGGTTAATAAGGAAGGAGCGCCCAAGTGGAATCAAAAGAAAGGCTCGCGTGGGTGGGGCTGAGCATGGTAAAGGGCATCGGCCCGGCGCGCTTTCGCGCTCTCATCAAACATTTCGGCAGCGCCGCGGCGGCATGGAACGCCCCCGCCCCTACCCTTGAAGCCTTGCTCCCGCCTAAAGTTGCGCACGCCCTCCTGCAATTGCGCGCCCACACCGACCTCGTAGCACTATGGGAGAACTGGCGCAAGCGCGGCATCGCCGTCCTCACATGGGAAGATGAAGCCTACCCGCGCCGCCTGAAAATGCTTGACCACGCGCCGCCGGTGCTTTACATGCGCGGCGAACTCATGCCCGAAGACGATTGGGCAGTCGCAGTGGTCGGCACACGCAAAATCACCGCCTACGGGCGCAAGGTGGCAAGCGATGTGGCAAAACTGCTCGCCGAAAGCGGCGTGACGGTGGTAAGCGGACTCGCCCGCGGCGTTGACGGGGTTGCTCATCGCGCCGCCCTCCAAGCAGGCGGGCGCACAATCGCCGTACTCGGTAGTGGCGTGGATGTGATTTACCCGCCTGAGCACCGCAAACTCGCCACCGAAATCATCGCCAACGGCGCGTTGCTCAGCGAATACCCGCCCGGCACCCGCCCCGACGCCGCGAACTTCCCGCCGCGCAACCGCATCATTTCCGGCCTCAGCGCCGCAGTTGTAATTGTGGAAGCCGGAGAAAAAAGCGGCGCTCTCATCACCGCTTCGTTTGCCGCCGAGCAGGGGCGCGATGTCTTCGCCGTGCCCGGCAACATTTACGCCGCGCAAAGCCGCGGCACAAACTGGCTCCTCCAGCAGGGTGCGCGCCCGCTCACTGCCCCTGCCGACGTGCTTGAGGCGATTGACGCCACTCTGCTGCCGCAAAAGCAGGAAGCGCGCCGCACCCTGCCCGCCAACCAAACCGAGAAACTTCTGCTCGCCGCCTTGGGCGACAAGCCAATGCACGTGGACGACCTCAGCGCCGCGGTGGGCTTGCCGGTTTCGGAAACCACCGCCGCCCTTACGCTGATGGAACTCAAAGGCATGGTGCAATCGCTGGGCGGAATGCGGTACGCCGCAGTGAGCGAGCCAAGCGCCGATTACGCCGTTGGCAAACGGTAAACGAATGAAAACTGCAGATTCCGCAGATTAGCACAGAGGTTAATGCCAAGGGCGCCAAGAAACGCAAAGAACGCAAAGGGAAAACCACAGATTACACAGATTGGCACAGATTTTTTCTGCGGAATCTGCGAAATCTGCGGTTTCAATCAGCCAATCTGTGCAAATCTGTGCAAATCTGTGTCAATCGGTGGATAAAAACCACAGATTACACAGAAATTACACAGATTTCACAGAAAATGTCCTTTGCAATTTCTGTGTTTTCTGTGGCGTTTCTGTGCTTTCTGTGTTTTCTTCTTTCGGGCCCAAACCACAAAACAGGAGTAAGCGATGGAAGCAAACTACCACGCCGTCATCATGGCCGGCGGCGGCGGAACTCGCCTCTGGCCGCTTTCTCGCAAAGCACACCCAAAGCACATGCTTGCTTTGCTGGGGCAACAGTCGCTCTTCCAAAGCACCGTGGCGCGCCTAAACGGCATGTTCCCGCCGGAGCGCATTTGGGTTGTAACGGTGGAAGAGCAGGCGCACGACCTTCAACGGCAAGCGCCTGCCATCCCGAAAGAAAACTATTTACCGGAGCCAGCGCCGCGCGGCACCGCCGCGGTTGTCGGGCTCGCTGCCGTTGCCTTGCGCCACCGCAACCCCGACTCCATCATGGCCGTGCTCCCATCCGACCATTTCATCCGCCACGTTGACCTGTTCCACCGTTTGCTAAAAGCCGCCTACCTCGTGGCGGAGGAAGGCTATCTCGTAACTTTGGGCATTACCCCAACCTACCCCGCTACCGGCTACGGCTATATCCAGCGCGGCGAAAGCATCGGCGTGTTTGCCGACTTGCGCGCTTACCGCGTGGCGCGCTTCAAGGAAAAACCCGACCAAGAAAACGCCCGCAAGATGCTCGCCGCGGGCGGGCATTCGTGGAACTCGGGAATGTTCGTCTGGCGCGCCGACGTCATCCTCGCCGAAATCCGCCGCCAAATGCCCAAACTCGCCGAGGCGCTGGATGAAGTTGACGCCGCTTGGGAAACTCCTCACCGCGCCGACATTCTCCATCGCGTTTGGCCTACCCTTGAAACCCAAACCGTTGACTACGGCGTGATGGAAGGCACGGACAAAGCCGCCGTAATTCCTGCCAAAGGCTTGGGCTGGAGCGACGTGGGCAGTTGGGAGGCGCTGTTTGACGTACTCCCGACGGATGATGACGGCAACATCCTGCACGGCTACAAACACATCACCATTGACGCGCGCGACAGCCTCGTTTACGCCGACGACAACGGCAAAGGCAAACTTATCGCCGTGCTGGGCGTGGACAACATCGTGGTAGTGGATACCGACGACGCGCTGTTGGTGTGCTCGCGCGAGCAAACCCAGCGCGTGCGCGAAATTGTGAAAGAACTGAAATCCCGCGGCTGGGAAGAGTATCTTTGAAAAATAAAAAAAACCACAGATTACACAAATTACATAGAAAATCTGCGAAAATCTGTGTAATCTGTGGTTGTTTTGGAGGCAACCTTGGAAGCATACTGCGTAAAATGCAAAACAAAGCGAGAAATGAAAGACCCCAAGCCGGTGTTTACGGCTAACGGCGTGCCCGCGACCGAAGGCGTTTGCCCTGTGTGCGGCACGAAAATGTTTCGCTTGGGCTGGACACCGGCGCACGAAGGGCTGACGCCCCCGCCGAAAACCAAACGCAAAAGCACCAAAAAAGCCAAGCCGCGCAAAGGCAAACTGGTGATCGTGGAATCGCCCGCCAAGGCGCGCACCGTTGGCCGCTACCTCGGCAAGGGCTACACCGTCAAAGCCTCGGTTGGGCACGTGCGCGACCTCCTGCGCTCCCAACTTTCGGTTGACATTGAGCACGACTTCAAGCCGAAATACCGCGTGCCCAACGAAAAGCGCAAGATCGTCAAAGAAATCAAGGAACTTGCCTCGCGCGCCGAGGAAATTTACCTCGCCACCGACCCCGACCGCGAAGGCGAGGCAATTGCTTGGCACTTGATGGAAGCCGCCGAAATGGAGCCGGAGCGCACGCGCCGCGTGGTCTTCCACGAAATTACCAAGCCCGCCATCACCGAAGCCTTTTCCAAGCCGCGCGACCTCAACATGGATTTGGTGAACGCCCAGCAAGCGCGCCGCGTGCTTGACCGGCTGGTGGGCTACATCCTCAGCCCAATTTTGTGGCGCAAAGTGCGGAGCAGGCTTTCCGCGGGCCGCGTCCAATCCGTCGCCCTGCGCATGGTGGTGGAGCGCGAAGAGGAAATTGAAAACTTCGTCCCCAAAGAATACTGGACAATTGACGCCGATTTCAAGCCCGAAGGCGAAAAGGCGCAATTCACGGCGCGGCTGAGCAAAATTGACGCGAAACAGCCCGAACTGCCGGACGAAGCCACCACCAAAGCAACCGTGGCGGATATGGAAAAGGCGGCTTACCGCGTTGCAGAAGTGAAGCGCGGCACGCGCCGCCGCCGCCCCGCCGCGCCGTTTACTACCAGCACAATGCAACAAGAGGCTTCGCGCCGCCTTGGCTTCACCGCCCGCCGCACAATGGCGTTAGCCCAGCAACTCTACGAAGGTATTGACGTGGGCGAAGGCGGAAGTACTGGCTTGATAACCTACATGCGCACCGATTCCACCAACGTTTCGCCGTTGGCGCAAAAAGAGGCGCGCGACTACATCCTCAAGCGCTACGGCGAGGAATTTGTGCCGCCGAAGCCGCCAGTTTACCGCACAAAAGCAAAGCGCGCCCAAGAAGCACACGAGGCAATCCGCCCGACCTCGGTTTGGCGCACGCCCGAAAAGGTCAAACCGCACCTCACCCGCGACCAATACCGCCTTTACCGGCTGATTTGGCAGCGCTTCGTCGCTTCGCAAATGCAAAACGCCATCTACGACACAATCACCGTGCTGGTGGAAGGCAAAACCGACGCCCACACCTACACCCTGCGCGCCAGCGGCTCGCACGTGCGCTTTGCCGGTTTTTTGGTGCTCTACGAAGAAGCCAAAGACGAAGACGCCAAGCAAAGCGAAGCGCAAGCCGAAATTCCGCCCAACCTGAAAAGCGGGCAGGCGCTGGAACTGCTGAAAATCAAACCCGAACAGCACTTCACCCAGCCGCCGCCGCGTTACACCGATGCCACCTTAGTCCGCACGCTGGAAGAAAACGGCATCGGGCGCCCATCAACCTATGCCCCAATTTTGGCGACTTTGCAACAGCGCGGCTATGTGCGCCGCGAAAACAAGCGCCTCATCCCCACCGAAATCGGGCGGCTGGTGACTTCGCTTCTGGTGGAGCATTTCCCCGATGTGATGGATGTGGGCTTCACCGCCAAGATGGAGGAAGATTTGGACAAAATTGCGGCGGGCAAAGTGCCGTGGGTTGAGGTGGTGCGCGAGTTTTACGAGCCGTTTTCGCGGGAGGTGGAAAAAGCCGAAAAAGCCATGCCCGAAGTGAAGCAAGAACCGGAGAAAATCGGGCGCAAGTGCCCCGTCTGCGGCGGCGATTTGGTCATCCGCTGGGGGCGCTACGGCAAATTCATCGGCTGCAGCAACTTCCCCGAATGCCGCTACACCGAGCCGTGGGTTGAGAAAACCGGCGCTAAGTGTCCCAAGTGCGGCGGCGACATTGTGGAGCGCCGCACGCGCAAAGGCCGCATTTTCTACGGTTGCATCAACTACCCCGAATGCGATTTCACCACTTGGAAGCGCCCGCTGCCCACCCCTTGCCCCAAGTGCGGCGGCTTGTTAGTGGTGCAAAACAAAAGCACCGCACAGTGCTTGCAGTGCGGCGCTACATTTTCGTTGGATGAAATTCAGGAACTCGCCCAGTCCAAAGAACAAGAAGGGCAAAAACCCGAGCCCGAGAAAGCGTAAGCAAAAAATGGGTGCACAAAGCACCCATTTTTTATTTTCCCATCAGCGCCTCTCTATGGGCGGCCACAAGGGTTTCCATCAAACGGTCAAAGGCTTGGATGAACTTCTGCACGCCTTCATCTTCAAGTTGTTGCATCGCGGCCTCAAGGTCAATTTGCAGGTCGCTGAGTTTGGCAAGGGTGGCGCGCGCCTCATCTATTCCCTTAGCGAGCCGCGGCGCAGGGTTGCCGTGGTCGCGATAGGCGTTCAATGTTTTTACCGGAATTGTGGTTACGGTTTCGGGGCCAATTAGAGCCTCCACGTATTTCACATCGCTGTAAGCAGGGTTCTTGGTGCTGGTGCTCGCCCAGAGCAAGCGTTGCGGGCGCGCTCCCGCCTGCTTCAAAGCCTCAAACTGGTCACCGTGGAAAATTTCCAAATACTCACCGTAAGCCGTTTTAGCCGCCGCCACGGCAATTTGCCCTTTCAGCGCCCGCGCTTCCTCGCAGGGATGGTGGTCAAGCATGGCATCAATCAGAGTGTCTATGCGGCTCACGAAGAAACTCGCCACCGACGCCAGCCCATCCACTGGCAAGCCAATTTTTTGCCGCTCTTCAAGCGCCTCAATGTAGGTTTGGGCGACTTCGCGGTAGCGATTTATGCTGAAAAGCAGGGTTACATTCACATTGATGCCTTCCACCAGCAAGGTTTTGATAGCAGGCAAACCCTCTTTGGTTGAAGGCACTTTTATCATCACGTTGGGGCGGTTGACCTCGGCCCAAAGGCGGCGGGCGTCTTCAACCGTGCCGCCGGTGTCGTAGGCCAAGCGCGGGTCAACTTCAATGCTCACATAGCCGTCCACGCCGTTGGTGCTATCGTAAACCGGCCTGAGGATGTCGGCGGCCTTTTGCACGTCCTCAACGGTTAGGATTTGGTAGATTTCCTCGGGTGTGCGGCCGGCGCGTGCCAAAAAGCGTATTGCAGAAGTGTAATCATCGCTCTCGGCAATTGCTTGCTCAAAGATTGACGGGTTGGAAGTCATGCCACTGATGCCGTCGTCGGTGATGTATTTCTGCAGAGTGCCGTCTTCTAAAATTTTCCGCCGGATGAAATCAAGCCACACGCTCTGCCCGAAGGTTTGTAGTTTTCTGAGTGGGTTCATAATTTTCTCCTTGCTTTGGGTGGTTTTTAAAAAAGACGCCAAGGATAAAATCCACAGATTACGCAGATTAGCACAGATGAAAAGATTAGCGATTTAGGATTTGCGGAAGGACGCCAAGGTTAACGCAGAGGCGCAGAGTAGGGGCGAGGCATCGCCTCGCCCAGAGACGCAGAGAGAAAATTTCTGTGTTTTCTGTGGTGCTTCTGTGCCCTCTGTGGTTTTCTCCTTCAATCGGTGTAAATCTGTGTCAATCGGTGGATAAAAAATATCCAAACTCCACAACGACTTTACGACCCAACGGCTCAACGACCCAACGACCCAATCCCTCAGTACCTCAATCCCTCTCTTTCCGTGTCCTCTGCGGTTTTTTCTTTGCCGAGGCCGAACAGTTACCTCCCATTCATTCTACCACTTTGGAAGCGGCAAGCGCGCAAATTGCTCACTGCGCCGATAATTTAGCACTCTCGCCGCGAGAGTGTTAGAGATTTGTTAAAAAACCTGCACGGTCGGCGGCGCGCGCAATTCCCTATGCTAAAATTACAACGCCTAAAGTTCGCAATGGCGCCGCCCTCGCGGCATTTCAAACCTTTTAGCGGAGGTAGCATGATGGCCGACAAAATCAAAATCAAACCACTGGGCAGCCGTGTTCTGATTCGCCCCGAAGAAGAAGAACCCCGCACCAGCAGTGGTATCCTTTTGCCCGAAACCGCCAAAGAAAAGCCCCAAATTGGCGTTGTGGTTGCGGTTGGCAACATTGACGAAGAGGATGAAATCAAAGTTGAAGTTGGGCAAAAGGTGCTTTTCCCGAAATACACCGGCACCGAAATCAAAATTGACGGCGTTGAGCACTTGATCATGGATGTGAGCGACCTGCTCGCCATTGTGGAGGACTAAAGCGGGCGCTCTTTTTGAATTTGCTTTTTGCGACCGATGGGCAGAGCGCTCATCGGTCGTGTTCTAATGGGCAACGGTACTGGTTTTGCACCGTGGCAACAACCTCGTTTTAGGAGGAAAGTTATGTTTCAGTTGAACATTGGCGGTAAGGCAGAGGCCGACGCCGATAAAGTGTACGACTTGGTGGTAGTGGGCGCTGGCGCCGCCGGCCTTACGGCGGCAATTTACGCCTCGCGCGACGGCTGGGAAACCTTGGTGCTGGAAAAAGAAGCCAGCGGTGGCCTCGCCGCAACTACCCATTTGATTGAAAACTACCCCGGTTTCCCTGAAGGCATTGACGGCTCGGAACTGATGGAGCGCTTCGCCAAGCAAGCCAAGCGCTTTGGGGCTAAACTCATTGAATTTGAGGAAGTGACTTCGCTCAGCAAAAATGCCGATGGCATCTTTGAAATCGCCACTCAGGAAGGCAATACCTACAAAGGCCGCACCGTCATCCTCGCTACCGGCAGCCAGCCCAAGCATTTGGGCATCCCCGGCGAGGAAGAGTTTGCCAACAAGGGCGTTTCCTACTGCGCCACTTGCGACGGCCCGCTTTACAAAGACCAAGATGTGGTCGTAATCGGCTGCGGCAATTCGGGCTTGCAGGAAGCCCAAATTCTGCTTGAATACGCCAAATCGGTCACGTTCGTTGAATTTTTGCCCTATTCAATCGCCGAGAAAGTGCTCCAAGACCGCGTGATGAACCACCCAAAGGTGAAATGCTATTTCTCGCACATGGCGGTTGAAATCAAGGGTGACGAATTTGTGGAATCGGTGGTCATCAAGGACCGCGAAACCGGCGAGTTGAAAGAGATTCCGGCAAAGGGCGTGTTCATTTATGTTGGTTACCAGCCCTACACCGAATTTGTGAAAGGCTTTGTGGAACTGGATGAGCGCGGCTACATCATCACGGACGAGAAAATGCACACCAATGTTGAAGGTGTGTATGCGGCGGGCGACGTGCGCTCCGGCAATTTGGCGCAGGTGGCGGTTGCCGTTGGCGACGGCGCAAAAGCCGCAATTGCCGTGCGGGAATACCTCCAAGAGCACGGCAAATAAACCCTGAGGTACTTGCACAACATCAATCAGAAAGGCAAAAGGGCGGCACAAAGCCGCCCTTTCTTTTTGGGGCTCTACCCTAGTGCATAATCAACCCTGATAGTTGGTTTAGGCCTTTTGCAACTTAGCGCCCAAATTTTTGATCTCTCCCTACCCCCGCTACGGCGACGCTATCGCGTCACCGTAGCCGCCCCCTTCCCTCCCTTACTAAGGGAGGTTTCAGGGGCGGACAGGGGTTTGATAAACCCCTGTCTGCCCTTGAACATCATCTGGGGGATGGCTTCGCCGCCTACGGCGGCTCGCCATGACATGCCACTTCAGCCACGGGAGACCACTTCGGCGGCTACGCTGCCCCGCAATGGCGCATCTGCAGGAATTTCCGAATAAGCCTTTATTAGTCACTCACCCTTTTTCGCCAATGAGCCATCTAAGCCGAGTTCGGGGGCTACGCGTTTCATCGCTTCAATCACATTCCCCACGTGCTCCCAAAGGTCAATGCCAAGTTCTTCGGCGCCGCGGCGGATGGCCTCGCGGTCCGCTCCTGCCGCAAAAGACTTGTCCTTCCACTTCTTCTTGACCGACTTCACTTTGAGGTCGTAAAGGGATTTGGACGGCCTTACCAACGCCACCGCAGTTATCAAGCCGGTAATTTCATCGCAGGCATAAAGGGCGTGCTCCATGAGGGTCTGGCGCGGTATGCCGGTGTGGTCGGCATGGGTGAGGATGGCGTGCACAATTTCCTCAGGCACGCCGCGCTCGCGCAAAATCGGCGCGCCTGCGAGGGGGTGCTCTTCCAGCGTGGGGTGGATTTCCCAGTCAAAATCATGGAGCAGGCCAGTGATGCCCCATTTTTCCACATCCTCGCCGAATTTTTCAGCATAAAACCGCATCGCGGCTTCCACAGCGAGCATGTGTCGGCGCAGGTTGGGGTTTTTGACAAATTCATGCACGATAGCAAGGGCTTGGTCGCGGTCAAACATTTCAGTCCTCCGGAAAGATGGGTTCATATTTACCCAACACGGGCGTTGGATGGGTAATGTGCAAATCCACAATTGCGCGGCTTGTTGCCAAAAATTCCCGCAAATTCCAAAAAATGTAGGGCGTGGTTGGGTAACGCCGCAAATCTGCGGGGACGCCGCGCACATCAAGGCCAAGCGTTCGGCAGGTGTAAATGGCGCGCGCGAGGTGAAACTTTTGCGTAACGAGCAAAGCCTTTTTCACCCCAAAGATAGCCTTTGCACGGTAGCAGGTGTCGTAAGTGCGCCGTCCGGCGTAGTCCAACACAATGGCTTCGTTGGGCACCCCGAGTTTCAGCGCGTAGCGGCGCATGGCCTCGGGCTCGTTGTAGTAGATGAAGCGGTTGTCGCCGCTAAACAGCAACTTTTCCGCACGCCCTTGGAAGTACAACCGTGCGGCAGTCGCCACCCTATCCTGCAAGATCGGGGTCGGCGAGCCGTCCGCCCACAAACCGGCGCCGAACACAATCGCCACCCTTTCCGGCGGGGCGTTTGCGGCAGAAACTATGAATTTGCGCGCACGCAAAACCACCCATGCACGCGCCAAAATCAAAATCGCAACCACCAACGCCGCCAGCCCAATGCTGAGGCGCAGTGTCATCCACAACCAGCGTTTCATTGGGGAGATTATATCACCCGCAAAGCAGGATATAATTGCGGCGTTGAAATTACGCTCACCGCTGATGAAAGCCATTGGAGAAACGGAAGGATGCCGCGGCAACACCCCATTTTCCGCAAACACATCGCCTTGCCGCAGGAGCACGGCGCTTGGGCGTTTTTGCTCACCCCTCTGGTAGTTGGCTTGGCGGTCGGTGGACGCCTGAATTTAGGCTCATTTTGGCTCGTAGTCGCCGCGTTAGCCGGCTTTTTCTTGCGGCAACCGGTTACCATAGCCGTAAAGGTGTATGCACGCCGACGTGGCAAAAAGGATTTACCCGCTGCCCTGTTTTGGAGCGGCGTTTACGCGCTGATCGGCTTAATTGCCGTTTGGCAACTCGTGCGCTTTGGCGGGGTTTACCTGCTTTGGTTGGCAATCCCAGCAGTGGCGGTTTTTGGCTGGTACTTGTATCTGGTGGCCCGCAGAGCCGAGCGTCGCAGGATGGATATGGAGGTCGTTGCCAGTGGCGTCTTGGCGCTGAGCGCCCCAGCGGCAGTTTGGCTGGAGCGCGGCGCGGCCGATTGGCACGGGTGGCTTTTATGGGTTCTACTGTGGCTTCAAGCCGCCGCTTCCATCGTCTATGCCTACACCCGCCTTGAACAACGGTCGTGGAAATCAGTGCCCCCCTTGCGGGAACGAATGCGGCACGGCTGGCGTGCGCTCTGCTACACCACCTTCAACTTGCTCGCGGTTGCCCTTTTGGGGATTGCAGGCATCGTTTCCCATTGGCTGTGGGCCGCGTATGCCGTGCAATGGCTGGAAACTTTGGCCGGAATCCTCAAACCAGCGGTCAAAACCAAGCCCGCGGTCATCGGAATCCGCCAATTTTTGGTAACCACCCTGTTCACCATTGTGTTCATTCTCGCTTGGTAGGGGGCGTTTGGGCAAGCCTCTTGACGCGGCGGATAAAACGGGTGGAGTTCAAACGCCGTTCAAGGATGTGCGTGATGAACGCCTGCATGAGCCTCTCCATCTCAGCGTGCGTGGCTGGGGAAGGGCGGGCGCGCGCGGCCTCGGCAAATCCACTGCGCTGAAAATGGCGCAAATACCGCAAGGCGTCCACACTAACCGGCACGGCTTCGGGGCTCGCCGCGCCGCACTTTGGGCACAGCACACCCCCCTGTTGCACCGAAAAGAATTGCGGCTCAGGGCGGATGACCGCCCCACAAACCACGCACTGCCGCAGTTCGGGGCGAAAACCAGCCGCATCCAACAGCCTCATTTCGTAATAGCGCACCACCAAACGCTTGTCGGGGATGGTTTCAAGCCTTTTTAGCGCGGCGGAAATCTGCACGTAAAAGCCCGGCAGTTCTTCCCCTTCCCCGATGAAGCGGTCGGCAAGTTCAGCAATGTATGCCGCGAGGCCGAGCAAATGCAGGTCTTTTCTGAGGGTGTGGTGGGTGTGGATGGCCTCGGCTTGGGTCACGATGAGGAAGGTGCGCCCTTCCGCCAATTGGACGCGCGTTTCGCTGAAGGGCTCTAAGTGTCCGGCTTTGCGCGAGCGGATTTTGCGCACGCCTTTTGCGAGAGCGCGCACTTTCCCCAGCGCAGCGGTGTAAAGCGTGAGCAGGCGATCCGCCTCGCCAAACTCGGCCGAGCGGAGCACAACGGCGTTTGTAGAAAAGAGCCGCGGCCGCTTCATTCCGCCTCCCAAATCTGATAAAGCCCCAAACGCCCCCCCTCGCCGTCAGAGTAAAAAGTTTGGTGGATGCGAAAGCCCGTTTGGGCGGCAAGGCGGCGCAATTCTTCCTCTGAAAACAAATGCACATACCGCAGGCCAGCGCCGCGATGCCGCCAATCCAGCAGATAGTCGTTTGGGTCAACCGCGTCGGGGTCAATTCCGGCTTTTTCCCAAGGCTGGATGCGGGCGCGCAGGCGGGGGCTGTTCAAAAACTGCCAATGCGAATGCACAAACAAGCCACCGCTCGGTAGCAGGGAACGAATTTCGGCCAGCAGGCGCTCCCGCCGCTCTTCCCCGGGAATGTGATGGAGCACCGAAAAGGCAAACACAAAATCAAAAGGTGAAGGCAAGCCATCATGCCAGTGAGGCAGGGTTACATCCCGTTCCAAAAACATGGCCTCTGGATATTCTTTGAGAAGCCGGCGCGCCGCGGCGAGCAACTCAGGGCTGAAATCCACACCGACATACACACCCAAAAAGCCGCGGCGCAGAAGGGCGGCCAACACCCCACCGTTGCCGCATCCCACATCCAGCACTTTGGCCTTTTGGCCTACCGCTTCCAGCACCCGCGCCACGCCGGGTTGAATGCGCCAGCGTTTTTCGGAAAACGCTGCCCCGAAGTCGGTGTAGAATTTGCGGTTCAGTTCCAGTAGTTGCTCTTGAATTTTGGGGTGCATTTTCTCTCCGTCTTTCCGATTGTACCATTGGGCGGCAAAGAGCATGGGGAACTGCACAGTGAAAGCAAAACATGCCAAAACGAGCCGCACAAAGCCCCCGTGGTAAAAGCATCCTCCTATGCCTTACCCCGCCGCACGTTAGCGATAAATTCGTGTATAATGATAGCAAGCAAGTCCAACTTCCCATTCCCCCATTTTCAAGGGCGCGCAGAGCATGGTTGCTCCCTCGCCATGCAAGGAAAGGTGCTCAAAAAAGGCCCTTTGTGCCTTTGTGACCAAAAACCTACGGGAGTACCTAAAGTTTTTAGGACTTACGCAGTTGCTGGCAAAAGCGCGCGTTTTCATGTCATGGCGAGCCGCCATAGACGGCGAAGCCATCCCCCAAACAGTGGGGGAGACCGCTTCGGCGGTCTACGACCGCCTCGCGATGACAGAAAGCGGGGAACTGCGTAACTCTTAGTTTTATAAATCCCTCGGTCTATGGCCGATTCAGGGGGCAAAAGGCGTTATTTTGGCCGCTCCACCGCTGAGTAACGCTCAATTCTCCCTTTCCCGCGTGCGTGTTTACCCTTGAACCCTAAAGACCAAGGAGAAAAGGATGAAAACGAAGGTTGCCCTGCCCCTGATGATGATAGTTTTGTTCGTGCTAATCGCCTGTAGTTTGCCGTGGGGCAAATCTGCCGCGGGCAAAGGTGATGCAGTGCAAACCGCAGCGGCCGCCACCATCCAAGCAATGAGCACTGCTGCCGCCCAAGCGTCCACCGCTCAAAGCAAGAACACCCCAACGTCCAAACCGACCTCAGCGGACACAGCGGCACCTACTTCGGCGCCACCACAGCCCACCTCCACCCACACCCAGCCGCTAACTGCTACACCGCCTCCCACTTCTACCGTTCCCCCAACGCCTACACCAAAGCCGTGCAACCTTGCCGCATTTGTCAAGGACGTGACGGTAAAGGACGGCACTGTTCTCAAGCCGGGAGAGCATTTCACCAAAACTTGGCGTTTGAAAAACGCTGGCACTTGCACTTGGCAGAATTACAGCCTTGTGTTTGACCATGGCGACGCTATGGGAGGCGCAGCTGCTGTGCCTATTAGCGCCAGCGTGGCGCCGGGGCAGGCGGTTGACGTTTCGGTTGACCTGGTAGCCCCCTCAGATGAAGGCACTTACGAGGGGTATTGGAAAATTCGTGATGATAAAGGCGTTGTGTTTGGGCTAAAAGAGGACAGGGCTTTTTGGGTCAAGATAAAAGTGACTGCCCCGACAGTTACTCCCACCAACACTTCGGCTCCCACGGCCACCCCTTCGCCCACTCTACCTCCACCCGCCATGCTGGTGCTTGATCTTTACGCCAAAGCCCCGCAGGCCAGTTGGAGAAACGGCCAAGGCGCGGTTTTGCCTTTCCCGGGGAGCAACAGCGATTCTCGCGGCTTTGCCCGCTATGCCGACCAGTACCTACTGGAAGACGGGCAACACCACACCCATGTGTTGGAAACTCACCCGCAGTGGGTGGATAACGGCTCAATTACAGGAACGTATCCATCCGTGTTTGTACCTGCTAACGCTCACTTCAAGGCAAAGTTTGGCTTCATTGCGGCAGCAAACGGCGGCTGCGGCGTGGGCAATGTGGTGTTTGAAGTTTGGGCGTTTTACAACAACCATCCGGCGCGCCTGTATTCCAAGCAAAAGGCTTGCAATGGGCACTTGTATTCGGTGGACATTTTGTTGACCCCCATGGCCAACCGACAAGTTCAATTCAGGCTTGTAGTGCGCGCCAACGGTTCTTCGGCGCAAGATTGGGCGGTTTGGGTGGATCCACACGTCTCTACGCCGTAGCCGTTTTTGACTTCCAGAGCCGCAGACTGTGCGAAAAATCCGTGCAGTCTGCGGTTTTCGCGCGCAAACTACCGGATGGCCGCGTCGCTTGCTTCAAGCACATACCGCAAAACCATGCTGTCGGTGATTAAGTCAACTGGCGCGCGGTCATCGGTAAACACCTCCCCATGGCCTAAGCGCAAGCGGTTGCCCACGGCCATTTCCATTGCTTGCACCAACAATAGCGGCGTTGCGGGCGAGTTTTGCATAGCCCTCAGGTTCGCTGTCAAGTTTCCCCAATGCGTGGGTTGATTTGTGGCGTACACAATGGCGTTGAAGGCGTTAGGCACGCGCGCGGCGTACACTGACGGGAAAACTGCGCGCATGGTGGCAGCGATGTCGTCCATCAAGCGCCTATCATCCGGCAAAATGCCCATATTCACGGCGACGGCGCCGCGTTCACTCAGCCGCGCCTTCAACAATTCAAAAAACTCGCGCGTGGTCAAATGCCACGGGATGTAAGGTGGGCGGAAAGCATCCACCACAATCAGGTCATAGCGATAAGGCGAACGGCGTATGCCAACGCGCCCATCCTCAATGTGAGCGTTCAGGTTTGGCAGCGCGTCCAATCCGAAATAGCGGTAGCCCACGCGCACGATTTCGGGGTCAATTTCATAGCCATCAATGGGAATTGGGCCAAACGCGGCAGTGGCCTGGCGCGCAACCGTACCTGCCGCCAAGCCCACAATTGCCATTCGCCGCGGCGGCGATGGCTTGGCATAAAAATAGGGAGCGGCCAAAAACATCATCCAAGAGCCATGATAGGCAAGTTGCTTAGGGTGGTAAACCGAGTGGATACCCTGCCCCTCGTTTAGTCTCAACAAACGAAAATCGCCCACCTGCAGGACTTGAATGTAGTTGTAAGCGGATTCGGTCTCATAGATTTGCCCGGCGGTGTTTTTGATGGGCTTGTTTGCCCAGCCAACCCACAGCGCCGCGATGAGCACCGGCATCCAGAGGTAAAGCAAAGCGCGCCGCGGGCGCGTGAGCGACATTCCCAGCAAGGCGGTAAGCACCAACGTGAGCCCCAGTAGCAAAAACGTGCGCCGCGTGCCCAACAGCGGGATGAGCAACAGGTCGGGCAAAAATGTGCCTACAAACGAGCCTAAGGTGGAAACAGCGTAGACGCGCCCGGCAACGTGCCCCGAGCGGCTTGTGCCGCCGCGTTCGCCGCCGAGCACAATTCGTATTACAAAAGGCGAAACCATACCCAAAAGGGTTATCGGCACGCTGAAGAGCACCAGCACCGAGAAAAACGCCCCCAACAGGACGCCGATTTGCAGTTGATCAAAGGCGGTTGCGGCGCGGAGGAGGAGCGGGCGCGCCACCACCGGCACCAGCGCCACCCCCAACCCCGCCCAAGCCATGATGGCGTAAAGGGTAAGCGGGCGCGGCGATCTGTCGGCCCATGCGCCGCCTAAAAAGTAGCCTGCCGTTAGGTACAACAAAATCAGGCCAATTATCGCCGCCCAAACCAAATTGCTTGTGCCAAAATAAGCCCCCAACAACCGCGATGCCGCCAATTCCACCGCCAGCGATGCTAAGCCCGTGATAAACGCCGAAAAGTAAAGGTAAAATTTCATCCCAAACCTCACCCATTCATGCAATGTCCCGCTGGTTCTATGCCTCAGCGAGTAAGGTCAAAGCCACTTTGGGCATTATACCCTTCCTTTTGCCACGGCTAAGCCCATGCGGTACAATATCCAGCGCACAACGCCATTGGAGCAAGTTGTGAAAGTAGCCGCCGTTTCTTCCACAAAACAAAAAGTTCAAATTGCGCCCGACCTGACAATAGGGGCGGGCGAGCCTGTTGTGTTAATGGCGGGGCCTTGCTCGGTAGAAAGTTATGAGCAGACGCGCGCCGTCGCCGCTGCAATGGCGGCTCATGGGTTGAGAGTATTGCGCGGCGGGGCTTTCAAGCCGCGCACTTCGCCGTTTTCCTTCCAAGGGCTGGGGCTTGAGGGCTTGCGGATTTTGCGCGCAGTAGCCGACGAATTTGGCATGTTCGTCGTCACCGAGGCGCTCGGCGTAGAACACGTTGAAGCCGTGGCGGAGTATGCCGACATTATCCAAATCGGCAGCCGCAACATGCAACATTACCCCCTGCTCTGGGCGGTTGGCGAAACCGACAAGCCGGTGTTGCTCAAGCGGGGGTTTATGAGCACCGTGAAGGAATGGTTGCTTGCCGCCGAGCACATAGCCCGCCGCGGCAATCGGCGCATAATCCTGTGCGAGCGCGGCATCCGCACTTTTGAAAACGCAACCCGCAACACGCTGGATACCAACGCCATTGCGCTGGCAAAGCAAGAAAGCCCTTGGCCTGTCATTGGCGACCCCAGCCACGCGACCGGTCGCGCCGATTTGGTGATACCGGCCGCGCGCGCCATCATCGCTGCCGGCGCGGATGGCTTGTTGGTGGAAGTGCACCCTCAACCAAGCGCCGCCCTTTCCGACCCCGAGCAACAACTCCCCATTTCCCAACTGCCGGCGCTTGTGCGCCAAGCGCGCCTCATTGCCGAAGCGATGGGGCGCGGCCTTGTTTAGCACCATGAAATTCCCCGTTGTCCTCCTGCACGGTTTTATGGGGAAGGGGAGCGATTGGGCGGAGGTGGGCGCCGCGCTGGACGCCGCCGGTTTTGAATGGAACGCCCCAGACCTACCGGCGCACGGCAAAACCCCGCCGCGGGAACATTCCTACGCCGCTTGGAACGAATGGCTGCTCGGCTTGCTGAGCACGCTCGGCTGGAAAGAAGTCGCTTTGGTCGGCTATTCGCTTGGGGGAAGGGTTGCCTTGGCGTTTGCTCTGGAGCACCCCGAAGCAGTTACAGCGGCGGTGTTTGAATCGGCCAATCCGGGAATTGAGGAGGCGGAAAAACGGCTTGCCCGCGCCAAGGAGGATGAGCGCCGTGCCGAAGCCATCCGCCGTCGCGGCCTAAAGGCGTTCCTCTCCGAATGGTATTCCATGCCGCTTTTTGAATCGCTGCACCGAAGGCCAGAAATTCTCAAGAAAATGCTGGAAGAGCGCTCCTTCCAAGATGCGGCGAGCATGTCGCAAGTTGTTTCTGCAATGAGCCCGGGAAGGCAACCGAATTTATGGCCTGCTTTGCCATCGCTGCGCGTGCCTTCGTTGTGGATTGCGGGCGCGCTTGACCCTAAATACCCTCCTATCGCCAAACGGGCGGCGAAATTAGCCCGCGGCAAAAGCCTGATAATGCCCTTTGCCGGGCACAACACCCACGCCGAGCGCCCGAGTTGCTTTTCGGCTGCTCTTGTTGCCTTTTTGCGCAGGTTTTGAGCATCGGCCATGTCAAAATTTCGCCCTTCTCTGACCTACATGCCCGGTTTAGACGGTTTGCGAGCGGTGGCCGTGCTCGCCGTTTTCCTTTACCACATAGGCTTTTTGTGGGCGGCGGGCGGCTTTTTGGGGGTAGAGAGTTTTTTTGTGCTTTCGGGCTACCTCATCACCTCAATTTTGCTCAAAGAATACGCCGAGCGCGGTCGCCTGCGGCTGGGCAACTTTTGGCTGCGGCGGGCGAGGCGGCTTTGGCCTGCGCTGTGGTTTTTGTTGCTCGGCACGGTGGTGTTGGCGCGGGTTTGGGCGCCGGATGCTTGGCCGCGCTTGCGCGCCGACCTTCCCGCCGGTTTTACCTACACCACCAATATCCTCTACATTTTGCGCAAAGTGCCTTACTTTGAGCGCGTCGGCAGGCCGCCTTTGCTTCAGCACCTTTGGTCGCTGGCGGTGGAAGAGCAGTTTTACTTGTTTTGGCCGCTTACGCTTTGGGGGCTCTTGTTGCTTTTGCGGGTGAAGCCCAACGAGCGCGGCTCCTTCAGGTTGGCCGCCGCGGTGGGCGGGCTGGCCGTCCTTTCTGCTGTGTGGATGGCGCTGTTGTTTACCCCGCAGGGCGACCCCATGCGGCTTTACTACGGCACTGATACCCGCGCCGCCGGTTTTCTTTTGGGGGGCGCGCTTGCCGTTTTGTGGCCTCCCGGCGGCAAAGAGCGCTACCGCCGTGTTGCCGAGGTGGCGGGCTGGCTTGGGCTGGCGTTGTTGCTTTTCCTCTACTACCGGCTTGATGAATTTCAGGATTTTTTGTACCGCGGCGGCTTTTTCCTGACCTCGGCGGCAACCGCCGCGGCGGTGCTGGCTGCTTCTTCGCCTCGTACTTTGTTCTCAAAGGTTTTGGGGCATCCAATCCCCCGCTGGATAGGCACGCGTAGTTACGCCATTTACCTGTGGCATTGGCCGTTCATTGCGGTTTTTCGCCCCCGCTTTGAATGCTCGTGGCCGCTGGGGCTGTGCGCTTTAGCCGAATGGCTGGCCGCCTGCCTTTTGGCCGAAATAAGTTACCGTTTGGTTGAGCATCCCATCCGGAGCATGGGCTTCAAGGCATGGGGAAAAATGGTTTGGCAGAAAGGGCGCGGCTGGGGCACAAGCGCGGCGGTTTTGGCCTTGGCGGTTGGGGTATTTTGGCTGGTTTCAAGCCTCAATCGTATTTCGGCTCAGGCCGCCCCTTCCAAATTGGAACAAGCCCTTGCCGCCGAAAGCACACTTGCCGTCACCGCGCCTGCGTCCACGCCGACCCAAACGCCGTCTCCAACGCCCACGCGGTTGCCGGAATTGACCGGTACGCCCTCGCCAAAATCCACCACCTTGGCGGCGGCAGCCACCCCTTCCCCCACCATTTCTCCCACTCCGACGGGGCTTAGGCTCACCCTGCTCGGCGATTCAATAATGCTCAGCACTTTGCCCACATGGCGAAAAACTCTGCCAAAGGGAACTTTTTACATGGACGCCGCCCAGGGCAGACGCTTTTTGTATTTGCTCACAGCCGTGCCGCGGCTCGCCGCTCAAAAACACCTTGCCCCCATCGTGGTGGTGCACCTCGGCACAAACGGTTCTTTCACCGATGCAACTTTTGATAAAGTGATGTCGCTCTTTTTGGAACACGGGGTGCGCGAGGTGTATTTTGTCAACGTCCGCAGTCCAATTCGCTGGGCGCCACTGGCGAACCGTCAGTTGGAAAGGGGGTGTTCGCGCTGGAAAGAAGCCCATCTGCTGGATTGGAATTCTTACGCCACGCCGCATCGTGATTGGTTTTACGAGGACTTTGCCCATCCAAACCCAACCGGCGCCAAGGCTTATGTGGAATTCATCCTGCGCGGCATAGGCTGGAAAAAGTGATGGTTTTGGGGCGCCGAGGGTAACGCAGAGGCGCAGAGGGAACAGAGGCGCAAAGGACGCAAAGAGGTTAACGCCAAGGTCGCCAAGGGCACAAAGGACGCCAAGGAGGTAACGCAGAGGCGCAGAGGGAACAGAGGCGCAAAGGACGCAAAGAGAAAATTTCTGTGTTTTCTGTGGTGTTTCTGTGTCCTCTGTGGTTTTCTCACTCAATCGGTGTAAATCTGTGTCAATCGGTGGATGAAAACCACAGATTACACAGATTAGCACAGATTTTTTCTGTGGAATCTGCGAAATCTGCGGTTTCAACAACCCTATCGGTGTAAATCTGTGTCAATCGGTGGATGAAAACCACAGATTACACAGATTAGCACAGATTTTTTTCTGCGGAATCAGCGAAATCTGCGGTTTCAACAACCCTATCGGTGTAAATCTGTGTCAATCGGTGGATGAAAACCACAGATTGCACAGATTAGCACAGATTTTTTCTGTGGAATCTGCGAAATCTGCGGTTTCAACAACCCTATCGGTGTAAATCTGTGTCAATCGGTGGATGTTTTTCTGCGTAATCTGTGGTTTCTCCTTGCCAAGGATGAACGGCTGCTGTTTTTCAAAAAATCCCGCTCCAACGGAGGAATAAATTGGCCGCCCGCTTTGAGCGCTCATCGGGTTTGCTTTTGCACCCCACCAGCCTGCCCGGCCCCTACGGAATAGGCGACCTCGGCCCCGCGGCGCGCCGTTTCGCCATCACCCTCGGCAGGGTTGGCGTGCGCTGGTGGCAAGTTCTGCCACTCGGCCCCACCGGCTACGGCGATTCGCCCTACCAAACCTTCTCCGCCTTCGCCGGGAACCCATACCTCATTAGCCCCGATGATTTGCTGAGCGAAGGCTTGCTCACCGTAGCCGATTTAGCCGCTCTCCCCACTTTCCCTGCGGGGAAGGTGGACTACGGCGCGGTCATCCCTTTCAAACTCGGCTTGCTTGACCGCGCCTACGAGCGCTTTGCCGCCCGCGCCGACCTGCGCGCCGAAATGGAAGGCTTCCGCGCCCGCCATCGCGCTTGGCTGGACGATTTTGCGCTGTTCATGGCGCTCAAAGAGGCGCACGGCGGCGCTCCGTGGACACAATGGGAAGAGCCGCTCCGCCGCCGCGACGAAAAGGCGCTGAAAAAAGCACGCACATCGCTCGCCGACGCGGTGGAGCGCCACATCTTCCACCAGTTCCTCTTTTTCCGCCAATGGCGCAACCTGCGTGAACACGCCCACGAGCACGCCGTGCGCTTCATCGGCGATGCACCGATTTTCGTAGCCCACGACAGCGCCGATGTTTGGGCGCACCCCGAACTGTTTGACTTAGACGAAAACGGCAACCCGCGCGTTGTCGCCGGGGTGCCGCCCGATTATTTCTCGCCCACCGGCCAGCGCTGGGGCAACCCCCTCTACCGCTGGGAGGAGCACCGCCGCACCGGCTACGCGTGGTGGCTCAGCCGCCTGCGCCTTTTGCTGGAGTTGGTGGACGCGGTGCGGCTTGACCATTTCCGCGGCTTTGCGGCTTACTGGGAAGTGCCCGCAGAGGAAGAAACTGCCGAGCACGGCCGCTGGGTTCCCGCCCCAGGGGAGGATTTCTTCTCGGCGGTGAACGATGCGCTCCAAAGCCCGCCGCTGATAGCCGAAGATTTGGGGGTAATCACGCCCGATGTGGAAGCCCTGCGCCGCAAGTTCGGCTTCCCCGGCATGAAGGTGCTGGTTTTTGCATTTGGAAGCGGCTCCGACAACCCCTTTTTGCCCCACAATTACACCGACCCCAACTTTGCCGTTTACACCACCACCCACGACAACGACACGGTTGTGGGTTGGTGGAACGAGCGCGCTACGCCCGAAGAGCGCGATTACGCCCGCCGCTACCTTGCCGTGAGCGGCGAAAACATCGCGTGGGATTTGATCCGCGCGGCTTGGCGCTCAACCGCAGTGCTCGCGATTGCACCCGTTCAGGATGTGCTTTCGTTGGGCAACGAAGCCCGCATGAATTACCCCGGTCGTCTCGGCGGGAACTGGGCTTGGCGCATGAAAGCCGACCTCCCCCAAAATTTAGCCGACCGCCTCGGCGAATTTAACGCCCTCTACCGGCGCTATTGAGTTCAGCATAAAGCATCGCCCTCACTCTTCCCCCGCGGGTGCTTCGGCAAAGCCTCAGCCCCGCGCCCCCTTCTCTCTCCCAGTGGGAGAGAGAAGGGGGCAACCGCCGAGCACCAGCGAGGCGGTGGGGGATAAGTGAGGGCGTGGCAATATCGACAACCACACTTTTGCCGTTAACCAGTTTTTGCCTTTCTCAATGAGATTCCAACCTCCGCCGCATCAGAAAATCCGCAATCGCGAAATCCAACTCCTCGTCAATATCCCACGCCTCCTCGGCGGGGATTTCGTACATTAGCGGGCGCTCGCCGATGCGGTTGCGCCGCCGTGCGAGGTTTTCGCGCGTAAAAATGTAAATGCACGAATTTTCTTCGTAAATCGGCGGCAAATCCTGCGTGCGTAGCAGGATGGCGGGGTTGTGGTTCACCGGTCGGGCTAAGGCATCCCACAGGCGGGTTTGCAGACGGGTAACCCCGAAGAGCGAATCGTAGGCAGGGTAGCCGTTCAAAAAGCGGGTGATGGCACGGCGCACGGTTTCGGCGCGCAACAGCGGGTTGGTGCTGTGGGTTTGCAGGTAAAAATCGGCGGGGAACTGGGCGGTGTCGTGCAGCAGCACCTCGTTCATGGGGATATTGCCGTCGCGCAAATGTGGGGGGCGCTCAACGACCCGCACAGCGGGGTAATCGCGGCTCAACCCTTCCATGATTGTGGGGCTGTCGGTATCCACCACAATTTCGGCAATTTCGGGCACGGCGAGCAAAGTCTCAACGATCCACGCGTACAACGGCTTGCCCGCCAGCGGGCGGAAATTTTTCCCCGGCACGCGCTCCGAGTGGTGCCGCATGGGAACCAGCGCTATGATTTTGGGGGATAAACTATCGGCCATTTTGATTTGTGTGAGGAAAGCCGGTCTTGCTCACTGGTGGATAATTTCCACCCGAGAGCCCTCCGGCGTTTTGGTAACTTCAATTCGCGTTGGGAACTGGTCTTTTAGGGCTTCAATGTGAGTGATTACCAAGATTTTGGCGAATTCGTTGCGGATGGCTTGGATTGCCTCAACCAGCCGGGCGCGGCCGTCGGCGTCTTGGCTGCCAAAGCCCTCGTCAATGACAAGCGTTTGCAAACGAGCGCCGGCGCGATGGGCAAGCAAACGCGCTAACGCCACGCGCACCGCAAAATCCACCCGAAACGCCTCGCCGCCGGAATAACTTTCGTAGTCGCGCTCGCCTTGCGAATCGTAAACCAGAATGTCCAACGTCTCTTTGAGGTCGCTCCGCTTGGAATCCTTGTACGGGCGCTGGGTGCGGAAGGCTACGCGCATTTCGCCATCGGTCAGGCGCTCAAGCAGCGAATTGGCCTCCTCTTCCAGCACCGGCAGCGATTGCTCAATCAGCAAGGTAGGTATGCCGTTTTTGCCAAAGGCCTCCTCCAGCATTTTGTAGCGGGCAACGGTGCGGGCAAGATTTCCGCGCTCGGCTTCATAGTTTTTGAGTTCCTCGCGGTAGCGGGCTATGGTGTGGAGGTGCTGGCGCACGCCGCCAAGTTCGGTGTTTAGTTCACCTATGCGGCGGCGGAGGTCAACAAGTTCCCGCTCGGCGGCGTCTACATCGGGGGCTTGGGCTTTTTCGGCGGCTAAATCGGCGGCGGCTTCAGTGTAGCGCTTTTCCAGCGGGGCGAGTTCGGTTTCGGCTTCTTTGAGCCGCTTTTCGGCCTCGGCGGCTTCCCTGCGAAGGGGAACAAGTGCGGCTTCGGCGCGCTCAATTTCGCCCAATTGCTTGACGGCTTCACTCAGCCGCTTTTCCTGCTCTTGGGCTTTGGCATGTGCTTCGGCGTCGTAGCCGAGTGCTTGGATTTCGGCATCAAGTTTTTGGAGGGCGGAGCGCGCCTCAGGAGCAAAATTTTCGTTTTCCAGCGCCGCCAAAACGGCTTTTAGGCGTGGTTCATCTTTGGTTTCCCACTGCTCAATTTCGGTGCGGAGCAGGGCGGCTTCGGTTTCCAGCGCTTTTAGGCGCTCGGCCGCTGCTTGGAGGGCGCGCTGGAGTTTTTCGGCCTTTTGGGCGGTGCGTGTGGCTTCGTTGAATTCTTCGGTGAGTTCTTTGATTTGACGATTGTATTCGGCCACTTTGGCGCGCAGTTCCTCCAATTCTTTTTCAACGCGTGCCTTGACTTCTTCGCGGTGTTCGCCTTCCAACGGCGAGCCGCAAAGCGGGCACCGCGCCAAGCCGGGGTTTTCCAACTGTTCTTGCCAATTGCGGCGCAGTTCGCCTTCTTTGTGTGCCTGCGAGCGGAGCGAGCCGAGTTCGGCCAATTGTGCGCGCAACGCGGCGGCGCGCTC
Organism: Anaerolineales bacterium; assembly: GCA_027023425.1. Taxonomy (GTDB): domain Bacteria; phylum Chloroflexota; class Anaerolineae; order Anaerolineales; family DRMV01; genus JALUBW01. Next base: position 139,474 of record JALVVL010000007.1, on the reverse strand, counting down.
TTGGGCTTTTAGGGCTTCTTCCAGAGCGGCGGCTTTGCGTGCTTTCTCGGCGCTCAGTTCTCTGATGCGTTCTTGCAGTTCTTCGTATTTGCGGCGCATGGCGGCGATTTCGTTTTGCCGCCGTTGAAGGGCTTTTTGTTCTTGCAAAAGGCGGCCGCGCTCTTGGTTGATTTGTTCAAGGAATGGTTCACGCTTTTCCAACAAGGAGCGGTGTCGGGCTTGAAGTTTTTCCAATTTGGCGAGGTCGGCGCGCACCTGCTCCCAGCGGGAGCGCGCTGTGCGGAGTTCGTCGGCGCGGCGCAGGAGTTCTTCCTTTTCGGCAATTTCGGTGCGGCGGCTTTCCAGCAGGGTGCGGAGTTCGTCGGCGCGGCGGCGGTGGTTTTCCACCTGACGCCGCAGTTCTTCAAGGAACTCCTCTTGGCGTCGGATGGAAGCCGCGCGCCGCTCATATTCGCGCAGAAGTTTCTCCTTGTCCTCCGCTTCTTTGTTTAGGCGTTTGATGTCGTCTTGGAGTTCCCCTTCGTATGTTTTGAGTTCGGCCTCGTGCGCCATTTCGTCGCGGATTTCTTGCATCCGCTGGTCAAGGCTGGCGATTTGTGTCTCAACGGCTTTGCGGTGCTCAACGGCGCGCTGGCGGTATTCTTCCCACTGCTCCAACCCCAAAATGCTGGCGAGCACTTCTTTGCGGCGCGCCGGCCGCTCTTGCGTGAAATTGTCGGCTTCGCCCTGCAGGAAAAACGAGGCGTGGATGAAGGTGTCGTAGTCCATGCGCAAAGTTTCTTCTATGAAGTGCTGGGTTTCGCGCACGGAACTGCCGGTGAGTTGTTTCCACGTGTCGGGCGGGTCGGCAAGGATGTGAAATTCCAGCACGGTAGATTTGCCGCGCCTGCGCCTGCGCGTGGCTTTGTAGATGTTGCCTTCGTATTCAAAAGTGAGGGCAACTACTGCCTCGTCCACACCTTTGGAATTGGTGATTACGCCGTCGCCGCTTTGACGGGCTTTCCCAAAAAGCGCCCACGTCATTGCGTCCAGCAGGCTGGATTTGCCCGCCCCGTTTTGCCCGCTGATGCACGCCAAATCCACGTTGGTAAAGTCAACCTCTACCTCGTTTTTGTACGAAAGGAAGCCTTTGAGGGTGAGTTTTAGGGGAATCATGGGTTGATGGTGTTCCGGTGTTTCGGCGGCTTACTTGAACCAACAACTTCGCGACGCAACAACCTACGAATGCGAGAATCCCAATGCGGTGAAAGGGTCGGTTATGCCCGACGAGTTACTTTCTCCACTTGTAAGTTCCTCCCAAAAGCGGTCGTCGTAGCGCCGCGAGCGGATGGGCAACGGCATCGGCACACCCCATCCCAAAATGAGCACTTCTTCTTTTTCTTGGAGGCGCGAAAGCATGCCGCGAAGTTGGTCGCGCGCCGCTTGGCCTGATAGCACAGCACGGATGTCTTCCTCATCCGAAAGTTTGCCCGAAATGCGCGTGCCTAATTGCGACATCACCTCATCATAAATTTGTGACGGCCGCTGGTCAATTATCAGCAACGTGACGAAATACTTGCGCAGTTCGCGAGCGATTGTGCTGAAAGTGGTCTGCGCGGCCATTTCGCGGTTGAGCAGTTTATGCGCCTCTTCAACCACCACCACCAGCGGCGTCGGCTTTTCTTGCGATTTGCCGGTGCGGTAATCATCGGTGCGTTTTACCCAATGCTCGCGAATTTTGCGGGTGATGAGGTTGGTAACAAGCAAGTAGTCCAGTTCTTTATCGTGATCACCGAAGGAAAGGATCACATGGCGGCCGTTTTCCAACGCGTCAGTGATCTGGCGTAGTGCGTCGGTGGCGGGTTCTTCTACGATGTATTCGGCGTTGAAAAGACGGCGCAGTTTGTTGTGCAACCCTTCGGCGGCCATTACGTTCACGCCCGCCTCGTTAGCCCAAGCCGCCACGCTGTCGGGGGCAGGGACGCGGCGGGTTTTGCCGTTGTCGTCGGTAATCTCCTCCGTCGCACCCACTTTCATCTTCCGAAATTCGGTGAACCATTTTTCGTGGAAGTCGTGGTAGAGGGCGTCCAAGGTGGTGGCGGTGGTTTCGCGTAGGTTGAGCGTGCGGGTGAGCATGAGGATATCTTCGGGGGTGATGTCTTGCTCGGAAATCACCAAGTCCAAATCGGGGCGCTTGCCACGAATCATCGCGCCTTTCCCAAGCCCAACCACAAGCACGCGGCTGCCGAACTTGGTCTGAAGCCCTGCGATGCGCTTTTGGGTGTCCGAGGCTATGTCGTCGTAGGCGTATTCGTTGTGCATGTCAAAGACCAGCGTGGCGGCCTTTTTATGTTGGATTATTCCGGCAAGCAGGATGCGCGTCAGGAACGATTTGCCCGTGCCGGTTGCGCCGAAAATGCCCGCCGAGCGCTGGACGAATTTTTCCAAGTTGATGCGGACGGGGTACCCCTGCTCGCGGGTGTAGCCGATGATGAAATCGCCTTTGAAAATTTCGTCAATATCGCCTGCTTGGGCAAGGCGCACCGGCGTGGCATGGCCGGGCACCGTTTTGACCGGCATAGCCTGCTGAGGAAGTTCGCCGCCGCTGGCGTCGTAGGCTTCCAGGGTGGGTTGCATGAGGACAGGGAACATTTCGGCTTCGGTGTAAAGCAGTTCGGAGCGCGCCAATTCTGCCAATGCCCCTTTTAGCGGCTTGAAGATGCGGCTATCGGCAAAGCGCTCGTCGTTCGCGCGCAGCCGCAGGTCGGTCACCAAACCGTAGAACAGCCAACCGTTATCTTCAGCCACCAAAAATGCCCCCTCCTGCACTTCCTGCGGCGGCACAAACAGCCGCACGCGCAACCCTTCCTTTAGGCTACCGCCGATGATTTCGCCTATTGGTTCAAATTCCATCAATTCCCTCCTTCCCCGCCGTGCTCGGGGCGCGGCTCGGCGTTTGCTCCTTCGGATGGGCGAACTGCTTGCCGAGCCTCTTGCGCGGCCGCGTGGTGCTCATGGGCATGTATTGCCCCTTCCCAAGGGTAGGTGTGTTCATCTTCCTCAAGCAAGCGCCGCGGCAAGTCTTCAATTTCGTAACGGATGTTTGTAAACAGATACCACGCCTCGCTGTGCCGCAATTTGCGGATGAATTTTCCGAGTTTTCGGGCTTGCTCAGCCGCATCTTCGGGGCCGAGCACCAGAAACGCAATGAGGAGAATCAGCAGAAATTCAAGCGGCCCTATGCCAAAAACGCTCATTTGCCTTTCGCTGCCGATTGCAGGGATTGCTTCACAGAGTTTAGGTTGCGCGCAATGCTACCCAGCACGCCGTTCACAAACCGCGGTGAACTGTCCGTTCCGTAAACCTTTGCCAACTCAACCGCTTCGTTTATCGCCACGTTGACCGGCGTATCGGGGCTGAAGACGATTTCCCACAGGGCAATGCGCAAAATGTTGCGGTCAATAGGGGAAATTTGGTCAATCGGCCATTCGGGAGCATAGCGACCTATGCAAGAATCTAAGGCGTCGCGCAGGGGCAAAACGCCGAAGATGATGTCGCGCGCGAATTTCACCAGCCGCTCGCTCGGCAAGGGGTTTTCATCCAGCCAGTATTGGAAAACCTCGCCGGGGCGGTGGCCGGCTACGTCCACTTCGTATAGAACTTGTAAGGCATGGCCGCGGGCGCGGGTGCGTGCTTTCATGGGCTACCGTTCAAAGTGGATGTCTTCAATGTGCACATTGATGCGGCCGGGCACCATGCCTACCATTTCGGAAATGGCGCGAGCGATGGCCTTTTGCACCTCACGGCTCACGCGCCGCAAGTTCACCCCGTTTTCCACGATGATGTAGAGGTCTACATCTACCACATTGTCTTCCACCCGCAGGCAAACGCCTTCGCCTGCGCCGGGGCGGAACAGGCGGCTCACCCCGCTCGGCGTGGGCGCCATGCCATACACGCCGGGCACTTTTAGCGCTTCCAACCGGGCAATTTCCACCAGCACTTCGGGGGAAACCGTGGTGGTGCCGGGAGTGGTCGCCTCGGCGGTAGGGTTGGTGTTTTCGCTCATCGTTCTCTCCTCGGGGGGCTAAGCCATTGCCATGCCGCCATCAACGCCGAGCACTTGCCCGGTGATGTAGGCGGCTTGGTCGGAGGCAAGGAACGCCACAGCGTAGGCTATTTCTTCGGGCTCGCCTTTGCGCCCGAGCGGAATCATGCTCATAAGGCTCTTGATGGCGTCTTCGGGCACGCCTTCCCAAATGTCGGTTTCAATGTAACCGGCGGCGATGGCGTTTACGGTGATGTTGCGCGAGGCCACTTCTCGCGCCAGCGCTTTCGTAAAGCCAATTTGCCCCGCCTTTGAGGCCGAGTAGTTGGTTTGGCCTGCATTGCCAATTTGGCCGGAGACCGAGGTGATATTGATAATGCGTCCCCAGCGCTTGCGCATCATGTGGCGCACTGCCGCTTTGGAGCAGTTGAATGTGCTTTTGAGGTTGACGCGGATAACTTCATCCCAGTCTTCCTCTTTCATCAGCATTATGAGGTTGTCGCGGGTGATGCCGGCGTTGTTGACCAAAATGTGCAGTCCGCCGAAGGTTTTGACCGCGAAATCAATCAGCGCTTTGGCTTGGTCAAAGTAGGAAACATCGGCTTGGAAGGCCTCGGCTTTGCCGCCGGCGTTGCGGATTGTTTCCACGACTTCTTGGGCTTTATCGGCCGAGCGGTTGTAGTTGACCACCACGGCCGCGCCGCGCTTTGCAAGTTCCACGGCAATGGCGCGGCCGATGCCGCGCGATGCGCCCGTTACCACTGCTACTTTGCCTTCAAGGGAAAGTGTCGCTTCCATGCTTGTCCTCCGCACAGGTTGTGGGCTTGATTATACCGTTAAAACCATGATGACGGCGCACGGGCTTCTGAGGTAAAATTTGGCATTCTAACCGAGGAGGATGCCAATGGACTTGCCGCCGCTGAAGTTTGACGAGCGCGGCTTGCTCCCCGCTGTGGTTCAAGATGTGCACACGCACCAAGTTTTGATGGTAGCGTACATGAACGCCGAGGCGCTGAAACTCACTTTGGAGACCGGCGAGGCTCATTTTTGGTCGCGCAGCCGCCGCGAACTGTGGCACAAGGGCGCAACTTCGGGCAATATCCAAAAGGTAGTTGAAATTCGCGTGGATTGCGATTCCGATACATTGCTCTTGCTGGTTGAACCCGCCGGCCCGGCTTGCCACACCGGCAACGTTTCTTGCTTTTACCGCCGTTACCCTTCGCTGGAATTTGCCCCTTGGCCGCCTGTATAGATAGCAAGTTTCACGATCACAGCCACTTCTCACAGAAGCACACGGGAAACACAGAAAATTTTCTCCGTGCTCCCCGTGTTCTCCATGTGAGGAGATAAGCGTTTTATCGGCCGATTATCCTTGGCCGCCGTAAACCCACCTTCGGGAGGCAGTCATGCTCACTTTGGAACGCCTGTTTGAAATTTTGCAAGACCGCCGCGCTCACCCCACTCCCAATTCCTACACCGCCCGTTTGCTGGAGGAAGGTTTGCCGCGCATCGCCCAAAAGGTCGGTGAGGAGGCGACCGAGGTTGTGGTCGCCGCGCTGGCGCAGGATGACCACCGCCTCACCGAGGAAATTGCCGACCTGACTTACCACGTGCTGGTGCTCATGCTGGCGCGCGGCCTCACCCTCGCCGATATTGCCGCCGAGTTGGAACGCCGCCACCGATGAAGACCGTGCTGTTGTTTGACCTTGACGGCGTGCTGGTGGAGCCGCGCGGCTACCGCGCCGCTGTCAGCGCCTCGCTGAAGCGCACCTTTGCCCGCTGGGGATGGGCGCTCGCCGTCCCGCCGGATTTGCCGGAACACTTTGAGGCGGCGGGCATCACCAGCGAATGGGATATGGTGCCGCTGACTTTAGCCGCGGCGCTGAACGCTTGGGCGGAGGCGCACGGGCGTGTGCCCCCGCCGGAGGTGTTGGAGCCGCGCGGCGCTCCTCCACCAGTGTGGGGGAATGCGCCGCTACCCGATTTTGCCGCCGTGCCGCGGCTGTTGGCGCCCCATCTGCAGCGCGGCGTTGCTCCCGCCGAGGTCGCATGGCGCTTGCAATCCACGCCGTCCGCCGCCTTCCCCGCTTTGGGGCAAAGCCCATTGGCACGGGCTTTGCTCGCCGAAACGCGCTCGCTCAATTCGCCCACAACGCGCCTGTTCCAACAATTGGCTTTAGGCAGTGAACTCTTTGCCAAAACTTACGGCTTGCCCGCCGAGGTGAAAAGCCCTTCGCTGCTGAAAGAACACGACAAGCCCCTGCTGAGCGCGCCTACGGCGGAGCGTTTGCGCCGCGCTTTGGCGGAAGGGCAGTTCAGGGCGGCTGTGTTGACGGCGCGGCCGTCCCATCCGCCGGATGCGCCGCCCGAGTTGTCTTATTCCCCCGAGGCGGAATTGGCACTTGCAGCGGCAGGGCTGGAAAGCCTGCCGGTTATCGGCTTTGGGCATTTGAATTTGTTTGCCCGCCGCGGCTTTGGGGATGGAGAGCGGTTGCTGAAGCCCGCGGCTTTCCATGCGCTCGCCGCGCTGTTTGCGGCGTTGGGCTTTCGCTACGCTGAGGCAATGCAATCGGCGGCGCTTTGGGCGCTTGAGGGGGAGCCGCGCCCCGAACTTTTGCCTCCCGATGGCGTGCACTTGGTGGTCGTTGAGGACACAAGCACAGGCTTGCGCTCGGTTTTGGGCGCGGCGGAGTTGTTGCGCGCTGCCCGCCTGCCCGTGCAGACGGCGCTGTTGGGCGTCGCAACGCATCCGGCCAAGCGGCGCAGCCTTGAACAGGTGGGTGCGCGGGTTTTTACAAGCACGGACGAGGCACTGGGGGCTATTCTGTTGGGGAAATCCATGGATTATACGGATTGAGATAGAAACCACAGATTACGCAGATTTCACGGATTTTCTGCGTAATCTGCGAAATCTGCGGTTTTCCATGTTGTTAATGAGAAACAGGGCGAGAAAAACCTTCTCGCCCTGTTGGTTCAGCGTGCTGGTCGGCTTAGATCGGCTCTTTGCCAAACACGTTCCAGCCTTCGTAAGCGGCGGTGTCGCCGAGTTCTTCTTCAATCCTGAGCAAGCGGTTGTATTTTGCCACGCGGTCGGTGCGGGCGGGGGCGCCGGTTTTGATTTGCCCGATGTTGAACGCAACTGCGAGGTCGGCAATTGTGGTGTCCTCGGTTTCGCCCGAGCGGTGCGAAACAACTGCGTTCCAAGCCGCCCGTTGCACCAATTGCACCGCCTCAAGCGTTTCGGTGAGCGTGCCGATTTGGTTGAGTTTCACCAGCAAGGCGTTGCAGGTGTTTTCCAAAATGCCGCGGCGGATGCGCTCAGGGTTGGTGACGAGCAGGTCATCGCCCACAAGTTGCACCTCATCGCCCAGCGCGTCCATGAGCATTTTCCAGCCTTCCCAGTCGTCCTCGGCCAGCCCGTCTTCCAGCGAAACGATGGGGTACTGGTCAATCCAAGACTGCCAGAACTTTATCATTTCCTCGCTGGTGAAAGTTTTGCCTTCGCGGCGGAGCACGTACTTGCCATCTTCATAAAATTCAGAACTGGCGGGGTCTAAAGCAATTGCCACATCCTCGCCCGGGGTGTAACCGGCTTTTTCAATGGCTTCAAGGATAAGTTCAATCGCCTCGGCGTTGGATTTCAAGTGCGGGGCATAGCCGCCCTCGTCACCGACCAAGGTGGTGTAGCCGCGCTCCTTCAGCACGGTTTTGAGCGTGTGGTAAATTTCACTGCCCCAGCGCAGGGCTTCGGAAAATTTCTTCGCACCCAGCGGCATGATGAGAAATTCCTGCACGTCAACCGACTGCCAGCCGGTGTGTGCGCCGCCGTTGAGAATGTTCATCATCGGCACGGGTAGCACGTGGGCGTAAACGCCGCCGAGGTAGCGGTAAAGCGGCAAGCGTAGGGAATTGGCGGCGGCTTTGGCGACCGCGAGGCTCACGCCCAAAATGGCGTTCGCCCCGAGATGCGATTTGTTGGGCGTGCCGTCCAGTTCCAACATGCGCTGGTCAATGGCTTTCTGCTCGGTTGCGTCCCAGCCGGTAAATTCCTCGGCCAAGATGGTGTTGACGTGCTCCACGGCTTTGAGCACACCTTTGCCGCCGTAGCGTTCTTTGTCGCCGTCGCGCAGTTCAAGTGCCTCGTGAGCGCCGGTGGATGCGCCTGAAGGCACAGCGGCGCGCCCCCAACTTCCGTCGGCCAAAACTGCTTCCACCTCAACGGTGGGGTTGCCGCGGGAATCCAAAATTTCGCGCCCGTGGATTGCAACAATTGTCGTGTCCATGTTTCACCTCTCTGTGAATTGCCGCCGCGCGAGCGGCAGCAGTGGTTTGCTCGCTTCAAGGTATTATACCCCCCGCTTAGGCCGATTTGAGGCGTTTCAGTAGCAAATCGGCCAATTCGCGGATCGCGCCGTGGCCGCCAGCGGAGGAAAGCACCCAGTCTGCCGCTCGTTTTGCTTCTGGGTGGGCATCTCCAACAACTACAGCCCAACCCACTTCCGCAAAAGCGGGCACGTCGTTGATGTCGTTGCCGACAAAAACGGCCTCTTCCGGTGGAATGTGATATTCCGCCAGCAATGAGCGGATTAGCGTGGCTTTGTCGGCCACGCGTTGGAACACCGGCACGCCGAGTTTTTTGGCGCGCGCGGCAACCACAGGGTTCGTTTCGCGCGAGATTATCACCACTTGAATCCCTGCCGCTTTTAGCATTTCAATGCCAAAGCCGTCCCCGCGGTTTGCCGCGACTGCTTCGCGGCCTTGCTCATCCACCCAAACACGGTTGTCGGTTAGCGTGCCGTCAAAATCCAGCGCCACCAGTTTTATGCGGGCTGGCATGGGGCGCGGTTTGCGCCCGGGCCAAACCATTGGGATTTCCACATTTTGCACCAGCCATTCCGCCCACATCCAATCCAACGGGGTATCCAAATCAACTGTGTAGATGGGGTCAAGTACAACCGGCAGGATTATTTTGCCGCTCATGCTGTTTTGGGCAAAGACGCGCGGGCGGATTACATCAATGTGGCCTGTTTGCCAGTAGGTGGGCGGGAGTTGCTGGCGCGGGGCGTTGTAAGGCTCTTTGATGCCATTGGGCGGCTCCAAAAGCGGCGCGAGGCGGCCGTCTTCGGTTATGCGCCACATTTTGTAAGGGTTTTGCCCCGAAGGCACGACGCCGCGCACCGAATCGGCCTCCGGATGCTCCAGCATAAGGTCAATCGCGCTATCAATCAAATTCGGCGGGCGCACGGGGGTGGTTGGGCGCAATTGCACCACCAAATCAGGGCGGTAATTTTCGTGCTCTTCAAGCCATGCAAGGGCATGTTTGAAGACTGGCAGGTCGGGGGTGGAATCTTGAGCAAGTTCGGCCGGGCGGCGAAAGGGTATTTCTGCGCCGTATTCGCGGGCCACCGACGCTATTTCGGCGTCATCGGTTGAGACAATGACGCGGCTCACCTTTTCTGCCTGTAGCGCCGCGGCTATGCTGTAGGCAATGAGCGGATGCCCGGCAAAGGGCTTGATGTTTTTCCGCGGGATTGATTTTGAGCCACCCCGTGCCGGAATGATTGCTAAAACTTCGGCCATTTTCACCTCACCATGCCGTCCAGCCGCCGTCTACAATCAGGTTCGCGCCCGTCATGTAGGAGGAAGCGTCCGAAGCGAGGAAAAGGATGGCGCCGTCCAGTTCGTCTTTGCGCGCCATGCGGCCTAAAACGGTGCGAGCGCTGTAGGCGCGCACGAATTCATCGTCTTGGTTGTTGTAAACCCCACCCGGGGTCAGGGCGTTGACGCGGATCTTGGTTCCGGCGTAGTAAGTAGCAAGATAGCGGGTAAACCCCAGCACGGCCGCTTTGGTCACGGTGTAATAGACCGGTTTGTATTGCGGCGGTTGCCCTTCCCGCTGGTAGATGCGCTGGTCTGGCCCCACAAGGCCGTAGGTGGAGCAGATGTTGATGATGCTACCTTTGTTTTGCGTTTTCATCACCCGCGCCACCGCCTGAGTGATGATGAACATGCCTGTGAGGTTGACGTTGAGCGCTTTTTGCCACGTTTCCAGCGGAAAATCCTCAAACGCCCCCGAAGAGCGCACTTTGCCCTCGGCGCTGACTTTGGGGTCTAAGGCGGCGCTGTTGACCAGCACATCAATCCGCCCCCATTGGGAACGGATGCGCTCAACGGCGGCGCGGGCGGCGTCTTGATCAGTGATGTCCAGCCCGTAGGGTTGCGCTTCGCCGCCTTCGCGGGCAATTGCGCCTGCAACCCGCTTTGCGCCTTCGTGGTTTAGGTCTAATACCGCCACTTTGGCTCCTGCAGCGGCTAAAGTTCGGCAAAATTCTTCGCCGAGCAAGCCCGCTCCGCCGGTAACTACGGCCACGCGCCCGCTCAAATCAAATTTTGCGAAAGGGTTGTTGCTCATGCCGGGGACCTCTGGGACAAGTGGAATTGTTGGTAATTACCTACGCGAGTGCGGGTGAAATGTGCCATTTTGAGGCTTGCTTTTCCCAAAAATCGCCGTAGGACGACTTCGCAGGTGGTGGGTGCAGTTTCAACTGCCGTTGCTTGCATCCAGCGACTAAAGTCACGGGCACAAGTTGTGAAGTCCACCTGCGTGGACTTCTGTTCACACCGCACCAAAGAATTTACCCTCGCTTACGAAGCGGGTAGGCAGTTACAGCCTTGGGACTTACGCAGTTGCTCGTAGAAGCGCTTGCTCTCATGTCGTGGCGAGCCGCCATAGGCGGCGAAGCCATCCCCCAGATGATGGGGGAGACCGCTTCGGCGGTCTACGACCACCTCGCGGCGACATGAGGGAGGAGAACTGCGTAACTCCTAAACCTTTGTTGGTCAGTCAGCAAATCTGTAAATTGCGGCTTTACTCTTCAGATTTATCTTGCTTGGGCAAAAGCCAGCCGCGGCTTTCCAAATAACTGACGACCTTTTGCACGCTTTCTTCTACTTCTTCTTCGGCAGTGTTGCACACCACTTCGGGGTTTTCCGGCGGTTCGTATGGGTCGGAGATGCCGGTGAAGTTTTGGATTTCGCCTGCCAAAGCCTTTTTGTACAGGCCTTTGGGGTCGCGCCGGATCACTTCCTCCAGCGGGGCATTTACGAACACTTCCACGAAATTAGGGATGCGCTCGCGCACCTTTTGTCGCGTCTCACGGTAGGGAGAAATGAGGGCACACACAACGGCCACGCCGTTTCGGCTCAAAATTTCGGCCACCCAGCCCACACGGAGCACGTTTGTGTCGCGGTCTTCTTTGCTGAAGCCCAAACCTTTGCTCAAGTTTTGCCGGATTACATCGCCGTCCAGCACTTCAACTTTCATCCCCCGAGAGCGCAACTCTTTGCCAAGCGCTTGGGCTATGGTGGACTTGCCTGCCCCCGACAGGCCGGTGAGCCATACTGTAAATCCCGGGTGTTCCATGTTGGCAGCCTCCGCGTTGGGGTTATTGGTCGGGATGTTGTTCTTGCCATTTTCGCAGGCCCTCAATGAGCACGCGGCTCACCTCAGGGCGGGTGAATTCGGGAGGCAGGGGTTCGCCGCGGTTCAGCATTGCACGCACTTGCGTGCCAGAGAGGTAAACCCAGTCCTCTTTGCCGTGCGGGCAGGTTTTGGCGGTCACCACCGTGCCGCATTTTCGGCAGTAAAAGGCGTGCTCAAAGAACAAAGGGGTGATGCCAATATCTTCGGGCGGGAATTCGTCAAAAATGCGTTGGGCGTCGTAAGTGCCGTAGTAATTGCCGACTCCAGCGTGGTCGCGACCCACAATGAAATGGGAGCAACCGTAGTTTTTGCGTGCGAGGGCATGCATTATGGCTTCGCGCGGCCCCGCATACCGCATTGCCGCCGGAAAAACGCCCAGCACAACTCGGTCTTTGGGGTAGTAAGCCTCAATCACAGTGCGGTAACTGGCTATCCGCACCTCGGCGGGAATATCATCCTTTTTGGTTTCGCCCACAAGCGGGTGCAGAAAAAGCCCATCCACAATTTCCAGCGCCGTTTTTTGGATGTACTCGTGGGCGCGATGGATTGGGTTTCGGGTTTGGAAGCCCACTATGCGCTTCCAGCCGCGCTCAGCAAAGATTTTTCTGGTTTGGGCGGGGGTGTAGCGTATTTCGGGAAATTCGTTTTTAGCGGCACTCGGCAGGTCAAAAAGCCAAAAATCGCCGCCCAGCAGAAACTCGCCTTGGGCATAGATGCGCGCCACCCCGGGATGCGCTTCCTCTGTCGTACGGTAGACCTCCCTCGCTTCGCGGCGCTTGTCGTAGGGGTAAATTTCGTCAACTTTCATAATGGCGAGGGGGCGGTTGCCTTCGCAAAGGGCAATCTCATCCCCCTCTTTTAGGGATTGGGCTTGTTGCTCCGAAACGGCCAAAGTTACCGGCACCGACCACACAAGCCCGTTTGCAAGACGCATTTCGGCTATAACGCGCTCGTAATCGGCGCGGCGCATAAAGCCTGTTAGCGGGCTGTATGCGCCAACGGCTATCATTTCTAAGTCAGCAAGGTTCATCCGCGATAAGGGAATACAGGGCAAAGAAGCGGCGGCTTTGCGCGCCGCCTCGCGCAACGAACCCCGCAGGGTGCGATTCACCAGCACCCCGCCGTGTGGAAGTATGAGAGTTTGTTGCATAAAACGCACCTTGAGCAAATTTGATGAGCACAAACGCGGTTACCGCACGTTTGCGCGCTGTGCATAGATTTCTCGCAGGGTGTTAGCGTGCCTCATCGGGTCGTGGTTTTGGCGAATGTAGTCTAAGGCCGCTTTGCCCTTTTGCCTAACCATTTCGGGATTTTGCAAAATTTCATCAATTGCCGCGGCAACGCCGTTTCTGATGGCTTTGCTTATGGCTGCGCGGCCCTCGGGCGTGTAGTAAGGTGCGCGGCCGATGTGGTCGCGGGGGACTTTTATGAGCCACCCCCGTTCTTCCGAATTGACCTCGGCCAATGCACCCATTTCGGTTGTTATCACCGGGCATCCTGCCGCTTGAAATTCTAACACAGCGTAGCCGTATGAATCGGCGTAAGTGGGCAGCAACCCTACGTGCGCTTGCTTCATAAGGGCAAGCACCTCGGCGTGCGGCAAGGAAGGGTAGTGGGTAATCCACTCGGAGTTGGCGCTTATGAGCCGCCGCGCTTCGGCAAGTTCCTTTTCGCCCGCGCGGGTCGCATAGTCGCGGATTTGCAATGCACTGACAATTGTGAGCCGGAGGGGGATTTGGGAATGTTTGCGTACTTGGATAAAGGCCTTCAGCATTTCTAACCCGCCCTTGCGGAAAAAATCGTGCCCGACGAACATAAAATGCAGGGGGCGTAAGGGCAGGGCTTCTTTTTCGGCAAACGATTTTATTATCGGTGCTTGCGGTGGGTGCAAAACCGTGATTTTCGCCGCTATGGCGGTTGCGTATTTGGGCGGCATCCAACCGAGCACCAATCGCTGGGCGCGGGCCGCATTTTCCGAAATTGGGATTATGGCGAGACAACTTTCGGAAGCCATGGCGCGCGCCGCCAGTTCAAACCGCCATTTTTGCAACGGGCTAAATTGCGGCTTTTGCCGCTTTAGCCCTTCCATCACCTCGGTAAAGCGGGGCACTGCCGTTTCAAATGACGTTACCCACGGCACGGTGTTGTAACTCACCCCGTTGAACAAATGCAACACGTCCACCGCGGGGGCGCGCAAACGGTAAAACTGGTTGTTCAAGTTGAAATGCGAGAGCCAACTGCGGCCGGTTAACCTGTGGAGGAGGGCATTGGCGCGCATGTTGAACGCGACAAGGCTTGAAAACAAGTCGCCCACGGGCACGTATTCGGCATCGGGAAGCCGGTTGAGAACGTTGCGCGCATAAGAACCAGACGGATCTTGCCGCCAGCGGCGCGCAACAACCCCGATGCGCAGTTTTTCGGCCAAATCGCACCTCCCACACAGCCATCTTATCACCTGCACGGGGAGATGCCGAGCGCTCTTTCCACCCTTGAGCAGGGGATGCCGCCTAATGATACCAGAAAACGCGCCGAATTCGCTTTGTGGCAGACTTGCGGGAGCGAACGGGCATTGTGGAATGCACCGTTTCCCCGCCGGTAAATCTTGGGCATGACGGACAAATTGAACACTTGGCACCCCACCGACAAGCATCCATCGGCAGAACGCGATATACTTGCTCTTGCAAACTGTTCGTGGAGGCGCATCATGGGTGAAACGCAAGGGAATGAGGAAGAAATCGTGCGTTTGCATGCCTTTGTGCGCGGCAGGGTGCAGGGAGTGGGCTTCCGCAACTTTGTGATGAACCAAGCCGCGCGCCTCGGCCTGAGCGGCTGGGTGCGCAACCGCATCAACGGCTCGGTGGAAGTTATGGCGCAAGGTCCGCGCCCCGCGGTTGAAACACTGCTCAGCGCCCTGCACCGCGGCCCGGCAATGGCTTACGTCACCAAAGTTGAGGCCGAATGGCTGCCGCCGGACCCGGAACTAAAATCCTTCCGTGTCCGCTTCACGATGTGATGCAATTTCAATTCCCACACCTAACCGGAGGCCATTTTGAGCACCCTTTGTTTACACCACAACGACGCCGATGGGCGGGCATCGGCCGCGATCGTCCGCCGCTTTTTTGGCAACGAAACTGAATGCTACGAAATGAATTATGGCGAGCCTGTGCCTTGGGAAATGGTAGAAAGCGCCGAGCGCGTGGTCGTGGTTGATTTTTCCATGCCGCTGGAAACGATGGAAAAACTCGCCGAGGGCCGCGATTTCATCTGGATTGACCACCACAAGACCGCAATAGAAACGTTAGGCGCAGAAGCCGAGCGCCGCGGCTGGAAGGGAATTCGCGACGTGAGCGAAGCCGCCTGTGTGCTCACTTGGCGCTACTTCTTCCCCGATAAGCCGGTGCCGCGCGCCATCGTCCTTATCGGCGACCGCGACATCTGGCGGCTCGCCGAGCCCGATAGCGGCATTTTCAACTCCGCCTTTTATGCCGAGCCTGACAATTCCCCCTGCAACGATGACTTCTGGCAACCATTGCTGGACGACGACCCCGAGGCGCTGGAGCGGATGTTGGAGCGCGGGCGCATCCTCTATTCGGAAATGCAGCAGCGCGTCCGCCACACGGTTGATAGCAAAGCCTTCCCCGTGACGTTTGAGGGACACCGCACCTTGGCGGTAAACGTGCGCGGCACAGGCGAAACCGGCGCTTACATCCGCAGTTTGGGCTACGAATTGGGCTATTGCTACTTTGACGCGTGGCACAACGGCCAACTTTACACCTTCGTAACGCTGTATTCCGACCGCGTGGACGCCTCGGAGATTGCGCGGCGTTTTGGCGGCGGCGGGCACCCCGGGGCGGCGGGCTTCGGCTTCCCGCGCGGCGAAACCCCCTTCCCACCCGGCTCTTCGTGGGAATGGCAGCCCGAGGAAGCCGAAAAGTTCAAAAACAAGCAAGGCTGAGAGCAATCAAAAACTTGGGCAACTCGCAATCCGCCGGTGTGAAGGAGAACGGCGTGGAAATCAGCATCAAAAACATGCACGAACCGACTGCCGCGCGTTACTGCATCCGCTGCGGTGCGGCAATGGAACGCCGCTTCATTGCCTCCGAAGGGCGCGAACGGATGGTTTGCCCAAACTGCGGCTGGGTTCACTACCCGCACCTCAAAGTCGGCGCTGGCGTGCTGATTGAGCAGGACGGGAAAATTTTGCTTGTGAGGCGGGCGCACAACCCTTGGAAAGGCGCTTGGAATCTGCCCGCCGGCTATGTAGAAATTGACGAACCGCCCGAGCACGCCGCGGCTCGCGAAGCCAAGGAGGAAACGGGGCTTGAGGTGCGCATTTTGGGAATTGTGGACGCGCGCTTCTTCAACGATGACCCGCGCGGCAATGGCCTGCTCCTGCTCTACCGCGCCGAAGTGGTCGGCGGCGAACTGCGCACCGGCGACGAAACCGCCGAACTCCGCTTTTTCGCGCCCGATGAAATCCCAGCCGAACTCGCAGGCGGCGCGCACGACGTCCTAATCCGCGCATGGCAACAGCGCCGCACGGGAAAGTAGCATGGCAAGCGGCTCCGAGATTACCCTGAGCATCTCCCCCGCCCCACCGGCAGACTGGGATGAAGCGGCCGCCTCGCTACCGGCGGCACACCTGCTCCAGACAACCCACTGGGCGGCGCTAAAGGCCGAATACGGCTGGAGGCCGCACTACCTCCGCTGGGAGCAAGCGGGCAAAACCGCGGCGCTGGCGCTGGTTCTGGAGCGAAAGGTGGGCTTTTTGCGCCTGCTTTACGCCCCCAAAGCCCCGCTTTTGAATTGGGCGGACACCGAGCTGCGCTTGCGCGTTTTGGAAGATTTGGAGCAATTTGCGCGGCGGCGCGGCGCGGTTTCAATCAAAATTGACCCCGACGTGGTGCTCGCCTACGGCGAGCCAAATTCCGAAGATGAGCGCCCCAACCCCACCGGCAAAGCCCTCCGCGAAACGCTGGAGTCGCTCGGCTGGCGCTTTTCCAACTCCCAAGTCCAATTTCGCAACACCCTTTGGCTTGACCTCACCCCCGACGAAGACGAAATCCTGCGGCGGATGAAGCAAAAAACGCGCTACAACATCCGTTTAGCAGCGCGCAAGGGCGTGCGCGTGCGGATGGGTAGCCCTGCAGATTACGACCTGCTCTACCGCATGTACGCCGTTACCGCCGCGCGCGACGGCTTCATCATCCGCCCGCGCGAATACTACCTGCGCGTTTGGGGAAGGCTCGCCGACGCGGGCTTAGCCGATTTCTTCATCGCCGAGGTGGAAGGAAAACCTGTCGCCGCGCTGGTGATGTTCCACTTTGCAGAACGGGCTTACTACTTTTACGGCATGTCCACCGGCGAGCACCGCAACCTGATGCCGACTTACCTGCTCCAGTGGGAAGCCATCCGCCGCGCCCGCGCTTTAGGATGCAAAATTTACGACTTTTGGGGCGCGCCCGATGAATTTTCGCCCGACGCGCCCATGTGGGGCGTATACCGGTTCAAGCGCGGCTTTGGCGCGGAGGTGGTGCGCACCATCGGCGCATGGGATTTCCCCGCAAACCGCGCCGCCTACTGGCTTTACGCACAAGCCGCGCCGCGCGTGCTCGCCCTCTGGCGGCGGATGGGCTTCCACCGTCTCAGAAAGGCCGCCCAAAACCGCATATCCACCGATTGACACAGATTTACACCGATTGGATGGTTGAAACCGCAGATTTCACAGATTCCGCAGAAAGAATCTGTGCTAATCTGTGTAATCTGTGGTTCGTTTCATCCACCGATTGACACAGATTTACACCGATTGAAGGAGAAAACCACAGAGGACACAGAAACACCACAGAAAACACAGAAAAAAATCTGTGCTAATCTGTGTAATCTGTGGTTCTTATCCACCGATTGACACAGATTTGCACCGATTGGATGGTTGAAACCGCAGATTTCGCGGATTTCACAGAAAAAGTCTGTGCTAATCTGTGGTTTGTCCCCTGGCGACCTTGGCGTTACGCGTTACCACGGTCAATCTAACCACCCCCAACCGTTTTTGTGGTAGGATTACGCCTATGGAATCCCAATTCATCTCTCCCCCAAAACCCCAGCCGCTTCTGATTGTGATTTCGGGCCCCTCAGGCGTGGGCAAGGATACCGTCATCCAGCGGATGAAGGAGCGGCGCTTGGAATTTCACTTCGTCGTAACGGCGACAACCCGTCCCCCGCGTCCGGGCGAGCGCAACGGCGTGGATTACTTTTTTGTGTCGCGCGAGGAATTTGCCCGCATGATTGAGGAAGGCGAACTGCTGGAATATGCCATCGTTTACAACGACTACAAGGGCATTCCCAAGCAACAGGTGCGCGAGGCGCTCGCCAGCGGCAAGGACGTAGTTATGCGCATAGACGTGCAAGGCGCGGCCACGGTGCGCAAAATCTGCCCCGAGGCGGTGCTCATTTTCCTCACCACCGAAACCGAAGAAGAACTGGTTGAACGCCTGAAAAAGCGCAAAACCGAAGCTCCTGAGGGCTTGCGCCTTCGCATTGCCACCGCCCGCCAAGAACTCAAGCGCATGAACGAATTTGACTATGTAGTTGTCAACCGCGAAGACCAACTTGAGGAAACGGTGGACACAATCATCGCCATCATCCAAGCCGAGCACCACCGCATTCCCCATCGGAAGGTGACGCTGTGAGTTACTCCTTCTACTCCCCAAAACGGCGCTCAATTTTCAACCGATTGCGCAATGAAGCATGGGTTACTTACGCCATCGCCGGCTTCACGACCTTGGTTTTCATTGCCCAATTTCTTTCCGAACTCATCACCGGCTACGATTGGCCTGCGGTATGGGGGATAAAGCAAAACACCCTGATTGTGGTCTATCATCAGTATTGGCGGCTTATCACGCCAGTGTTTCTGCACGCGGGAATTTTGCACATAGGCTTGAACATGTGGGGGCTTTTTGTGCTCGGCCCAACGCTGGAAAAGTTGATAGGGCACTGGCGCTTCGCTTTGCTGTACTTCATTGCCGCTTATACCGGCAACGTCATGTCGCTGGCGTTCACCAAAGCCCCCTCATTGGGCGCTTCCACGGCCATTTTTGGCCTGTTGGGCGCGTATTTGGTGATTTTTTACATGAATCAGCCCTACCTTGGCGAGGCGGCGCGCAGCACCGTCACGCAGGCTTTGTTCTGGATTTTGGTGAACTTGGTTTGGAGCCTGCAAAGCGGCATTGATATGTGGGGGCACATCGGCGGACTGCTCGGTGGCATGATGTTCTCAGTCGGCGGCGGCCCGTTGTGGAGCGACATTGGGGGAAAGGTTTACGACTACGGCGCGGTGTATTTTGCACTGCGCGACCACCGCCCTTACCGCTCGGTGATCCTTTCAGCAGTGGCGACGGTGGTCCTTTTCACCATTGTGGCAATCGTGCGCTACAGGGTGCAGATGTAAATTAGCGCGCCCGAAGCCACGAAAGCAGTTTTTCTCTCCCCCAAGAGTTGATAATATTTTCGGGAGTAGCCCACGCGCGCCGGGCGGCTATCACGCCGTAAAAGCGGTTGTTGAAGTCGGCAGGGGTATGAGCATCGGTGTTAAGCGCCAGCGGTATCCCCAAAGAGATGGCGCGGCGCGCCAATTCGGGCTTCAGGTCAAGGCGGCGCGGGTGAGCATTGATTTCCAGAGCAACTCCGTGCTCCGCGGCGGCTTGCAACACCGCCTCCCAGTCCAAATCCGCAGGCGGACGGTCGGGCAACAGCCGCCCCGATGGATGGCCGATTATGTGCACGTGCGGGTTGGCAATGGCGTTGAGCAAGCGGGCGGTGATGCGCTCGCGCGGCTGGCGCAAGCCCGTGTGGAGCGACGCAACCACCACATCCAACTCGGACAGCACTTCATCGGGATAATCAAGCGAGCCATCGGCCAAAATTTCCACCTCGGCGCCCTGCAAAAGCAGGATGGCATCGCCAAACTCTTCTTGCACACGGCGGATTTCTTCACGCTGTTGCCGCAAGCGTTCGGGGGTAAGGCCGTTGGCAACGCCCAACGAGGCCGAATGGTCGGTGATGGCAAGCACGCGAACGCCGTGCTTGACGGCGGCAGCGACCATTTCGCGCATGGTTGCGCGCCCATCACTCCAATCGGTGTGGGTGTGGAGGTCGGCGCGCAGGTCGGCTTCGGTCAGCAGATTGGGGAGGGCGTGGTGAGCGGCGGCTTCCAGTTCACCCGCGCCTTCGCGCAATTCCGGCGGAATCCAATCCAGCCCAAATGCGCCGTAAAACTCCTGCTCGGTGCTCGCGGGGAAGTCCGCGGCGGTAAGGCGCTTGCCGTGCAAGGCCGCCAATTCTCCAAGCGAATCGGTGTGCGCCGCGCTTCCGGTCGCCATCACCCAGCCAAAGCCAAAAATTTCGGGGCGGCAGGCAATCAGGTGAAGGGGGATGCCGCTGGGCAAGCGCATTTCCAGAGCGCGGCAATCACCCTCGGGCTGAGGTTCGCCGTGGGGCAGGTGGAGGGCATCCGCCGCGGCCAAAAGCGCCTTATCTGGCTCGGGGGCGGCCATTGCAATGTCAATATCGTTGACCATTTCGCGCCCGCGGCGCACGCTACCCGCCAATTCCACCTGTGAAACGGCGGGCAGGGCGCGCAGCCGTTTCATCAGCGCCAGCGCGGTTGGGTAGGCCAAGCCGAGCAAAAAGCCTTTGGGGCGCGCCCGATATTCCTTGATACCTTCCAAAATGCGCTGTTCGCTCTGAGCGCTAAAGCCCTTCAAGGCTCGCAATTTGCCGTGCGCGGCGGCCTCGGCCAAAGCATCAATGTCGGTTATACCGAGTTCCTGCCACAAAAGCCGCGCCTTCTTTGGCCCAATGCCGGGGAGCGCGGTCAATTCCAGCAGCGAAGGCGGCACTTCCGACTCCAAACGCTCCAAAAATTGCAAAGTGCCAGTGCGGAGGTATTCGTCAATTTTCTTGGCAATTGCGTCGCCCACGCCGGGGATTTCTTTGAGTCGGCCTGCACGCCAATACTCCTCCACCGGCGCGTCCAAGTCGCTCAGGGAACGCGCGACGCGCTTGTAGGCGTTGATTTTGTAAGCGCTTTCGCCTTTGATTTCCAAAAGGCGCGCTATGCGGCGGAAAAGTTCCGCAAGTTCGGCGTTCATTGTTTATCTCAAGCAAAAAGGAAACAACGGGGGGCGTGCTTTAAGTGTCAAGTGTTTCTGTGTCAAGTGTTTCTGTGTCAGGTGCTTATGGGTCAAGTGCTCCCGTGTATTCTTTTCAAGGGATGGGCTATGCGCCGAACTTCTCCAAGCGGAGGGCGTGGGCTAATGCCAGTGGCATGGCATCATGGGCTTGGAAAGTGCCTAATCCGCCCTGTGCACATGCGGTTTCGCCAAAGCGCGTTTGGGAATCGGGGCGGGCGCTGGCGGGTGCCCACAGCAAAAACGGCACCGGATGCCACGAATGTGAGCGCAGCCTCGCCGGCGTGGAATGGTCACCGGTTATCATCAACACATCCGGCTTCAGGGCGAGCAAGTGAGGCAGCGCGGCGTCCACAGTTTCAATAATGTGTGCCTTACCGGCAAAATCGCCGTCTTCACCTTTGCTGTCGGTCTTCTTGATGTGGACGAAAAAGAAGTCATACTCATCCCAATGCTCGGCGACGGCGGCAAATTCGTCTTCGGGGTTTTCGCCTTCAAATGAAATGATGTCCATGCCGACAAGCCGCGCCACGCCTTTGTACATCGGGTAAACGGCGACGCACGCGGCTTTCAAGCCGTAGGATTCGTCAAATTTAGGCAGTTCAGGGTCGGTAGCAAAGCCGCGCAGGGTTACACAATTTGCCTTGGGCTGGTCGGCAAGCAATTTGCGCGCCTCGGCAATCCATTGGTTGAACAACTCGGCGGTACGGCGGGCGGCCGGGGTATCCTTGGTGGGCTTCACCGGCAGAGGCGGCACGCCGGTGACCTGCGGGTCGGTGTCGGCCAAATCGGGCGAAAGCCCTTCGCCGCGCATCACAACCACGAAGCGGTATTCCTTCACCTGCCGCACCTCAATTTCCACGCCGGGGATTTTGATTTGGGCAAGTTTCTCAACCAGCGGGGCAGATTCCTCGCTGGGAATACGGCCTGCGCGGCGGTCGGTGATCTTGCCCTCAGAGTCCATGGTGCAGAAATTGCCGCGCGCTGCCACGTCACCCGGGCGAACCTCAAGCCCCACCCCAAGGGCAGAGAGGACGCCGCGCCCCACCGGATGATGGAGCGGGTCATAGCCAAAAAGCGCAAGGTGTGCCGGACCAGAACCGGGGGTGATCCCCGGTCGGATGGGGATTGTCTGCCCAAGTGTGCCTTCGGCAGCCAGTCTATCCATGTTAGGCGTTGCCGCAAATTCAAGTTCGGTTGGGCCGTTTGGCTCTATCGGCAAACCGCCCAAGCCATCCATCACTAACAATACAATTTTGCTCCCGTTGGGGCGCAGGAGCGGCTTCAACTCTTCAAAAGGCATTTTTGCCTCCTTCAACAAAGTATGCCAAGGGGAACCGCAGAGACGCAGAGAAAGCAGAGACGCAGAGAAAAAACCACAGATTACACAGATTAGCACAGATTCTTTCTGCGGAATCTGTGAAATCTGCGGTTTCAACCATCCAATCGGTGGATGAGAACGCCAAGGTCGCCAAGGACACGAAGGGCGGTAACGCAGAGGCGCAGAGGGCGCCAAGAAAAAATTTCTGTGTTCTCTGTAAATTTCTGTGTCTTCTGTGGTTTTCTTACTCAATCAGTGTAAATCTGTGTCAATCGGTGGATGAGAACCACAGATTAGCACAGATTTTTCTCTGTGCTCTCTGTAAATTTCTGTGTTCTCTGTGGTTTTCTTCTTCAATCGGTGGGCAAAATTCTACCGAATGGCAAGTTCGGTTTCGGGGTCAAACAAGTGCATTTGGCTCATGTCAAACACAACTTGGCCTTTTTCGCCCATGCGGTACTTGGAGCGCGGGTCAACGCGCGCCACAAACGAATGCTCGCCGGCGCGCATGTAAACATAGATTTCACTGCCCATCAACTCCGTCACCTCAACCGTGCCCTCCACCGGCTGAGCAAAGATGCCCGCTGGCGCAAACTGGGGATTGTGGATGTGTTCAGGGCGCACTCCCAAGATAACCTGCCGGTTGAGGTAGCCTTTGTAGGCCTCTTTGCGCTCCGGCGGCACTTCAACCTGAAAGGCGCCCGTATCCACATAGAATTTGCCGTCCGCAGCCTTAAGGGTCGCGGGGAAGAAATTCATAGCCGGAGAGCCAATAAAACCCGCCACAAACTTATTGGCAGGATGGTCGTAAAGTTCCTGCGGGGTGTCAATTTGTTGAAGCACACCGTGGTTTATCACCGCGATGCGGTCTGCCATTGTCATGGCTTCCACTTGGTCATGCGTGACATAGATGAAAGTGGTCTGCAGGCGTTTGTGGAGTTTAGAAATCTCGGTGCGCGTTTGGACACGGAGTTTAGCATCCAAGTTTGAAAGCGGCTCATCAAAGAGAAAGACTTTCGGATTGCGGACAATGGCGCGACCAACAGCAACGCGCTGGCGCTGACCACCCGAAAGTTGGCGCGGCTTGCGGTCAAGCAAGTTTTCAATGCCCAAGATCTCGGCCGCCTCATGCACGCGCCGTTTTATTTCATCTTTGGGCACTTTGCGGAGTTTGAGCCCAAAGGCCATATTGTCAAACACAGTCATGTGGGGGTAAAGGGCGTAAGACTGGAACACCATCGCAATATCACGGTCTTTCGCGGGGACATCATTGACCACTTGGTCGCCGATGAGAATTTCCCCCTCGGTGACCTCTTCCAAACCTGCAAGGCATCTCAGGGCAGTGGTCTTGCCGCATCCCGAAGGGCCGACGAACACCAAAAACTCTTGGTCTTTCACATGGATGGTAAAGTCGTTGAGTGCGACAACATCGCCGAAGCGCTTGGTCACATGGTTATAAGTCACGCTCGCCATTTGCATTCTCCTGAAAAAGGACTTTGGTGGGGCTTGTTCTTTATTATACTCCATACCTGTTGGGGTATAATTTCGGCATTCACGGCTCCTCAATTGTTTTTTCTCATCCACCGATTGACACAGATTTACTCCGATTGAAGAAAAAACACAGAGGACACAGAAGCACCACAGAAAACACAGAAATTTTCTCTCTGCGTCTCTGGGCGAGGCGATGCCTCGCCCCTACTCTGCGCCTCTGCGTTAACCTTGGCGTCCTTTGGTTTCTTGGCGTCCTTGGCGTTAACTCCTTGGCGTCCTTGGCGTTACTATCCACCGATTGACACAGATTTACACCGATTGAAGAAAACAAACCGCAGATTTCACAGATTCCGCAGAAAAAATCTGTGCTAATCTGCGTAATCTGTGGTTTTCATCCACCGATTGACACAGATTTTCGCCGATTTCAGAGAATACCGCAAATCCTAAATCGCTAATCTTTTCCTTTGCGCTCTCTGCATCTCTGCTTCCTCTGCGTCTCTGCGTTAACCTTTGCGCCCTTGACGTTCACTCCCCATTCCCAAGAGGTTTCACCATGCCCGACAAAAAGATGACCGGCGACCAGATCCGCGACACCTTCCTCAAATTCTTTGAATCCAAGGGGCACACCATCGTGCCCTCCTCTTCCCTCGTGCCCGGCGGCGACCAGACCCTGCTCTTCACCAACGCCGGCATGGTGCAGTTCAAGGACGTTTTCCTCGGCCTGGACAAGCGCCCTTACACCCGCGCCACCACCGTCCAGCGCTGTATGCGCGTTTCCGGCAAGCACAACGACCTGGAAAACGTCGGCCCCAGCCCCCGCCACCACACTTTCTTTGAAATGCTGGGCAACTTTTCCTTTGGCGACTATTTCAAGCGCGAGGCCATCACCTGGGCTTACGAACTGCTCACCAAAGTTTACGGCCTCCCCCCCGAGCGGCTGTACTTCACCGTGCATCATTCCGACGACGAAGCCTTCCGCATTTGGGTGGAAGAAGTGGGCGTGCCCGCGGAGCGGGTAGCCCGCCTGGGCGACACCACCAATTTCTGGCAGATGGCCGACGTCGGCCCCTGCGGCCCCACTTCCGAAATTCACTATGATTTCTTCCCCGAACGCGGCCAACTTTACGGCGAGGAACTGGCCTACCACTTGGACGAAAACCCCGACAACCGCTTTTTGGAAATCTGGAACTTAGTCTTCATGCAGTTCAATCAGGCGCCCGACGGCTCCCGTTCCCCCCTGCCCAAGCACGGCGTGGATACCGGCATGGGGCTGGAGCGCATCACCATGATTTTGCAGGGCGTGGATAATTCCTACGACACCGACCTGTTCACGCCTATCATGGACACCATCCAGCGCCTGGCAGGCCACACCGACGCCCAGCGGCAGGAGCACTTGGTCGCCTATCGGGTCGTCGCCGACCACACCCGCGCGGCCACCTTCCTCATCGGCGACGGCGTGGTGCCCGGCAACGAGAGCCGCAACTATGTCTGCCGCATGATCATCCGCCGCGCCGCCCGCTTCGGCACCAAAATCGGCTTCACCGAGCCGTTCATGGCGCAGGTTGCCGAAACCGTCATTGAGCGTTTCGGGCATGTTTACCCCGAAATCGTCAAGCACCGCGACGCCATTTTGGAAACCATCACCCGCGAGGAAATTCGCTTCGCCCGCACGGTGGAAACCGGCACGGCTTATCTGGAAGACCTGATGGCGCGCCTGCAAGCCGAGGGCAAGCGCATCATCGGCGGCGAAGATGCCTTCCAACTCTACGCCACCTACGGCCTGCCGCTGGAAATCACCCGCGACATCGCCCGCGAGCACGGCATGGACGTGGACGAAGCCGGTTTCCACAAGGCGATGGAGGCGCACCGCGTGGCTTCGGGCAAGGGCAAGGCCTTTGGGCCTCTGGTGGAAGACAACGTGGACGCTTACCGCGCCCTTGCCGAGCGCCTGCAGGCCGAGGGCAAACTGCCGCCTGAAGGCGTGCGCTACGACCCCTACGGCGCGCTGGAAGTGGAAGGCGAGGTGCTCGCGCTGATGAAAGACAACCAGCCTGTGGAAAGCGCGGCCGAGGGCGACATCGTGGGCGTGATTCTGCCCGAAACGTGCTTCTATGTGGAATCGGGCGGGCAGGTTTCCGATACCGGCACCATCGTTTCGGTGGCCGAGCCGCGCTGGGAAATCCGGGTGACCGACACCCGCAAGCCCGCCGCGGGCATGATTGTGCACATCGGCGAGGTGGTGAAGGGCACGCCACGCGTGGGCGACGTGGCTCTGGCTGCGGTGGACGCCTCCCGCCGCAAGGACATCATGCGCAACCACACCGCGACCCACCTGCTGCACGCCGCGCTGCACGCGATTTTGGGCGAACACGCTCGGCAGTCGGGTTCGTTGGTCGCGCCCGACCGCCTGCGCTTTGACTTCACCCACCCCGAAGCCCTGACCAGCGAGCAGTTGCGCCGCATTGAGCAGTGGGTAAACGACGCGATCGCCGCCGATTACCCGGTGCAGGTGGCTTTCAAAAAGCGCGAGGAAGCCATTGCCGAGGGCGCAATGGCGCTCTTTGGCGAGAAATACGGCGAAATTGTGCGCACCATCACCATTGGCGATGCGGAGCCGATTTCCCGCGAACTGTGCGGCGGCACGCACCTGAGCCGCACTGCGGACATCGGCGCGTTCTTCATCGTGAGCGAGGGGAGCGCCGCGGCGGGCGTGCGGCGCATTGAAGCCGTGACGGGGCGAGGGGCCTACCGCTTTGCCCGCGGGCGCATGGATGCGCTGGAAGAAGCCGCCGCGCTGCTGAAATCGCCGCCCGAAGGTGTGCCCGGAAAGGTGGCGCACCTGCAAGCGGAACTGGCCGAAGCCCGCAAAGAGGCCAGCGCGCTGCGCCGCCGCATGGCCGAGGCCGCGGTGGAGCGGCAGATTGCCGAGCCGCCGCGCGTGGCGGGCGTGCCCGTGCTGGCGGTGCGCGTGCCCGATGCCGATGCCGACGCCCTGCGCCGCTTGGCCGACCGCTTCCGCCAGCAGCACCCCGAAGGCGTGGCCGTGCTCGCCACCGTGCGCGACGGGCGTCCCCTCATCGTGGCCGCGGTGGGCAAGCCGCTGACGAAAAAGGGCCTGCACGCGGGCGAACTGGCGAAATTCGTGGCTAAATTCGTGGGCGGCGGCGGCGGCGGCAAGCCCACCCTTGCCCAAGCCGGCGGCAAAGACCCCGCGCGGCTGGATGAGGCCTTAGCCGCAGTGGCAGGTTGGGTTGAGGAGAAGTTGGGCGAATAAAAACCGCAGATTGGCGCAGATTGAAGGCCCGTGCGTCGTTGTGTCGTAAATTCGTTGCATCGGGGCAAGCCGCTGAAGCGCAAGGTTGGCCATTCCCCTGATCTTTTCCATATTCAAGAAGCGGCCTCCCCGTTGTCTGCAACGTGTGCAGCAGGAGTTCGGGAATGAAAACAATAGAATTTCAGGCAAAAGTCAAAGACGGCAAGATTGAAATTCCTCGTCAGTACCGCGGCAAAATCGCCCGGCAGGTGCGCGTTATTGTGCTGATTGAAGAGAAGTCAAAGCGAGAAAGTGATTTCATAGACCACCTACTCCGCCATCCTGTGCAGGTGAAAGGATTTCATCCGTTGAGCAGGGAGGAAATTTATGCCGAATGAGCCTGACAACGCATGTTTCGTTGACACAAACATCTGGCTTTATGCTTTCCTTGAGAATGAGAGCAACGGAGAAAACGCCAGAAAGTCGGCGATTGCCCGAAAATTGATTCGGGAGAATGACGCCATTGTTAGCACCCAAGTTATCAATGAAGTATGCGTCAATTTGCTGCGTCAGGCGAACTTTACTGAGGAGCAGATCAGTAATCTGATTGAGGCGTTTTATAAGCGGTACCCCGTGAAAGAACTCTCCAAAGCGGTCTTGTTATTGGCGTCCCAATTACGCCAGCGATATTCCCTTTCCTTTTGGGACAGCACCATCGTAGCGGCTGCTTTGAGCAGCGGGGCAGGTGTGTTGTATTCTGAGGACATGCAACACGGGTTGATGGTTGAGGGCTATCTTGAAATTCGGAACCCATTTATTGAGAAGTAAATGTAGGGGCAGCGGAGTGTAACGATGAGTGCCCTCTATATCCGATACTTCCCCCAAGGCGGAAGCCCTGCAAATTGAGTTGATCCGGCAAATGCCGCCGTGGAAAAAGATGGCTGTGGTGGAAAGCCTCAACGCAACGGTAAAAGCACTGGCGCTCAGCGAAATCAGGCGGCGTCACCCCGATGCTACGCCCGCACAAATCCGGCGCTTGTGGGCAGAGAGGGCGCTGGGGGCGGAATTGGCGCAGAAGGTGTACGGTGATGCTGGGTGAAATTGCACGAGTAACTTTGCGCGTGACGCAAGCATTTGAACAACTGGGAATCCCCTATGCTGTGGGGGGGTCGGTAGCGAGTTCGTTACACGGTGTCATGCGTTCCACTTTAGATGTGGATATTGTGGCTGACATAAAACTTGAGCACGTGCCTGCGCTGGTTTCGGCGCTCTCGCCGGAGTTTTATGCAGACAAGGCGGGACGGTTCATTTTCCCAGAAAATTATCTGAACACTTTTTGCGTGCACCAAAAGCCGGTCTTGTTTCCGCTATCGCCCTCACCTATCCCCCAGAGCCTTGCTTCGCGGCGGCTCAGCCCCCTTTCCTCTCCCAGTGGGAGAGGAAAGGGGGCGCGCAGCGGGGGTAAGGTGAGGGCGCTCAGATGCGTTGATGCTCAACTGCGTAACACGAGTTGGGTAAATTCGAGCAATTGGCAGATTGTTTTCCTGTACTGGGAGCGAAGGCGTGAGCGGACTGTATTCGGATACCGATCCCGAGGTAGAGGCTCTGCAGATTGAACTCTGGCGGCATGCCAGCCCTACCTACAAGATGAACATGCTGGCGCAATTGAATGTCTCTGCCCGAAGGTTGGCGTTGGCAGGGTTGCGTGCTCGCTATCCTCAAGCCTCCGAAACTATCCATCGCGAGACCATGTTCAAGGTTGACATTTTTATCCCCCGCCAGCGCCCTTTTCTGCGTTCCCAACTGGCACGTGCTCAAAGGCAATCCTTTACTTTGGAAACTGAGGTCAGTGCGAGATTTGCCAGTCCCGAAGACATCATCCTCTCCAAACCGGAGAGGTAGCGGCAGGGCGGCGAGGTTTCCGAACGCCAGTGGCGCGACGTGCTCGGTGTGTTGAAAGTGCGCGGCGACGAACTGGACCTGGATTACCTGCGGAAATGGGCTACCGAACTCCGCGTGGACGATTTGCTGGCACGCGCCCTACAGGAAGCAGGCATTGGAAGTTGAAACATCGTCCATCGGTGCAAATCTGTGCGATTAGCGAGCCCCCAAGCGTCGCATTAGGCGGCGCTTTTTCGTTTGGGGTTATAATAGCCATTGCCCACCGTGGGGCAATTGAACTATCCGGTGCTTTCTTCATCTGCGTGTTAGGAGGTACATCATGGCATTACCAAAACATGCTTACTTTCGCGGCAAAATTGTGCCTTACAGCGAGGCCCGCGTTGGCGTTGCTACCCATGCGCTGAACTACGGCACTTCAATTTTCGGTGGAATGCGAGGTTACTGGAATGAAGAAGAACAGCAAATGTTCCTCTTCCGCCCCTACGACCACTTCCGCCGTTTGCTGAACTCTGCCAAAATGATGCTAATGGATTTGGGGCACACCCCCGAAAGCCTAACCGAGGTTACGAAGGAATTACTCCGCACCGAGGGCTACAAAGAAGACGTCTACATCCGCCCACTGGCCTTCAAAGCCTCCGAGGTTGTGGGCGTGCGCTTGCACGATTTGGAAGACGAGATCACTATTTTCTGCATTCCCTTCGGCACTTATGTAAGCAATGACACAAATGCCCACTGCACGGTTTCCAGTTGGCGGCGGATTGACGATAACATGATTCCGGCGCGGGGCAAAATCGGCGGAGCGTATGTCAACTCAGCATTCATCAAAACCGACGCCATGCGCGCCGGCTTTGATGAGGCGCTGGTGCTGACCGAAGACGGCCACGTTTCGGAAGGAAGCGCGGAAAATGTCTTCATGGTGCGCGACGGCGTTTTGATCACCCCGCCGGTTACCGATAACATTTTGGAGGGGATAACACGCCGCACGGTGATGCAGTTGGCGCGCGAGGAACTCGGCATTGAAGTTGTGGAACGCCACATTGACCGCACCGAACTCTACATCTGCGATGAATTGTTCCTGACAGGCACGGCGGCGCAGATTACCGCGGTCACCAAGGTTGACCATCGCCCTGTCGGCACAGGCGAAATGGGGCCGATCACCGCCAAACTGCGCGAGGTTTTCCAAAAGGTGGTGCGCGGCAAAATGCCCAAGTATCGTGATTGGAACGTTCCGGTTTACTAAGCCAAAGCAAAAAGGGCGAGCCCAACGGCTCGCCCTTGATCTTTTCTCTGAAAAGCGTAATGGGGCTGCGTACTCTCTTTCTAATCTACTTGCCCTTCGTTTTGGTTTTGACCATGTGGGTTTCAATCCACTTTACCAATGTGCGCCGGTTCATCATCCCAGAGGCAATGGCTCTCATTACTTCTTATTGCTCTTTGACTTATGCTTGCAATTCATAACCGTTCAGCACCAAAAACACTTCCATTGCCGCGTGCGCAATGCGCTTGTTCCCGTCTACAAAGGGGTGATTCTTCACCAAACTATATGCGAGCGCCCCCGCTTTCTCCGCTAAACTCGGATACAACTCTTCGCCGCCGTAGGTCATCCGCGGCTGTGCCAGAGCAGATTGCAATGCACCCAAATCTCGGATGCCTTCTTCCCCACCGCCGAAATCCATTACGCGTTGATAGAGGAATAGCACCTCGCTCAGGGCCAGGTAGCGGGTTGGCATACGATATTAAGCCCCTGCAGACAAGCGACGATAGAGCTCAGCATTCTTTTGCACTACATACTCCACCGTTCGCCGGAAATCTTCTTCTGGACGCACAAGCAAGTCTTCCAATGTAGCCACCAACAGCATTTCAGGAGCAATGCCCATCCGCTGAGCCTTATCTTGCAGTTTCTTCCATTGTGCATCTGTAAGGGAAATTGTAACTGTGTTCATCATGCGTTCTCCGCTCAGTTTTGAAAGCCTATACCTTTAGGAGTTACGCAGTTCTCCTGCTTCATGTCGCTGCGAGGCGGTTTCCCCCACTGTCTGGGGGATGGCTTCGCCGCCTATGGCGGCTCGCCATGACACGAAAACGCGCTCTTCTACCAGCAACCGCGTAGACCCTCACCTTATTTCATTTTACATCTTTTTTGAAATAGGCTCTCTATGCTTCTTGCTTGCGCCTGAAGGCTCTCAGCGATTGCTTTGCTTCTACTGCACCAAAGCGATGTAATCCTTTTCAATAGCCTTTTCGGTACCGATGCCGAGTTTTTCAAGCAGGCGGCTGACCAGCGCGGCTTTATGCTCGGCGTCACGGCGGCTCCAAGTGCGGCTTTTGACCTCCAAGAACGCGCCAAGCGGCGGCTTGGTGAAGCGGTCAATGTTGATGAAAAACTCGGTATCCTCAAACTTTATCTTCCAGCGCAGGCGGTCTTTTTCAAGCGTAAATTCTTTGACCGGCTGGAAGTATTCGCGGTAAAACCGCAGGCTGTGCGTGGCGGGGGCGAGGTAACGACTACGCGAAAGCAACACCGCACCGGGGAGCGAATCTTCATGCGCAGGGCCAATGAGCGTGAGGCGATAGCGGACGCGCGACACGCTCCCATCCGGCTCTATGAACTCGTCCTCGCGGTAGCGCAAATAGCCCTGCGAGGGGTCGGCAAATGCCATGTAGGTATCGTATTCACGATAGTGGCGGCGGTAAATGATTTCAATGTCCTTGCAATTTTCAACCGCCTGCGCCGCGGCGTCGGGGTCTTCAAGCGGCACTTTCACCTGCACCTCAAAACTTTCAGCCTCAGCGGCGCTTTCTATCGCCACCAACTTGGAAAGCACCGATCGCTCGCGCTTGATTAGGAACGAATCTACACGGCGGGCGTAACTATCCGCTTCGGCAAGGAGAGCCTCTTCATCCACCGTCAAGAGTTTGCGGTCGCGCATAAGCCAGCGCCCGTCAACCATCACGTCGGTAACGTCGGTAGATTTGGCGGCGTAAACCAGTTGCGCGTAAATGCCATCGGGGTCGCGACGGAAACGGGGGGAGTTGTGAACCGGCGAAATGTCAACCAGAATTAGGTCGGCGCGCTTGCCTTCTTCCAGCGAGCCGGTGATTTCGCCCATGTGTAGGGCTTGCGCGCCGATGCGCGTTGCCATCGCCAAAGCCTGTTTCGCGGGCACAACCGTTGGGTCACCGGTGTAGCCCTTTGCAAGCAGTGCAGTGAGCCGCACTTCCTCAAACATATCCAAGTCGTTGTTGGAGGAAGGCCCATCTGTGCCGATGCCTACCATCAAGCCCTCTTCCAGCATTTTTGCGACCGGCGCTATGCCATCCGCCAGTTTGAGGTTGGAAGATGGGTTGTGCGCCACGCCGGCGTGGTGTTTCCTCAGCGTGCGCATTTCGCCCTTGTCAATGTGAACGCAGTGGGCGGCAAGCACTTTTGCCTCAAACAGCCCTTGCTCCTTCATGTAAGGGATAACCGGAATGCCAGCCTCTTCGCGGATGTCTTCCACTTCCTGCGCGGTCTCGGCAAGGTGAATGTGAATGGGGACGTCAAACTCGGTGGCAATCTCCACCGAAGCACGGGTGATTTCTTCGGTGATGGTGTAAGGGGCGTGCGGGGCAACGCCGGGCACGATCAGCGGGTGCCCCTTCCAGCGGCGGACGAAGTCACGCGTGTATTCAAGCGCCTCCTCGTAGGATGAGGCATCGGGCGAGGGGAATTTGAGGATGGTCTCGGCGGCGAGGGCGCGCAAACCAGCATCTGAGGTGGCGCGCGCCACATCTTCCTCAAAGTAATACATATCGGCAAACGCCGTAACACCCGAGCGGATTAACTCCGCCGCGGCGAGCGAAGTGCCAAGCCGCACAAATTCGGGCGAGACGAATTCGCGCTCCACCGGCATAATGTAGCCCAACAGCCACACATCAAGCCGCAGGTCATCGGCAAGGCCGCGCAGCAGGGTCATCGGCACATGCGTGTGGGCATTGACCAGCCCGGGCATGAGCACCTTGCCGCCGCAGTCAAATTTGTGCTCGGCAGAAAACCGCTTTTCCAGTTCGCTTTGAGCACCCACGCCAACGATGGTGTTGCCGCTCACGGCAACGGCGCCGGGTTCGTAAATGTGCATTTCTTCATCCATCGCGAGCACAATGGCATTCGTGAACAGCCAATCTGCTTTTTGTTTGTTTTCCATGATCACCTCGTTATTTGTTGGGGGCGGAACACTGTTTGCCGTAATCGTAGTTTTCAATGTTCCAAAGGTCGGAAGATGTGCTGGGGTCTAAAACAAACCCGCAGAAATCGGGGCGGGTTGCCGCCACGCGAGGACGGCGGTAGAGCATGATTGAAGGAACGCCCTTGGCAATAATTTCCTGCGCCTTGAGGTGGGCGGTTTTGTAAATTTTATCGTCCGGCAGGCTGTTGTTTGCGGCGCGGCAATAGCCATCCAAATCGGTGTTGACGTAAGCCGTATCGTTCCAACCAGCCCAACCCATCGGAAAGGCTTTTTCATCCTCTGCGGTTTTGCCGAAAATTTTGAGCAGCCAAGGCACGTCTTTGACGGTAAGAGTGCTGTCGCCGGGGATGGCGTCTCTCATCCACAGGTGGCATGGCGGGTTCACGGTCATGCGCATAGGTATCACGGCTATGTCAAATTTACGCCCGTAGACCGGCCCTTTCGGAGCAGGGGCATAAAGTTCGCTCGGTTTCCAAAGTTTTACCTTTAGTTGAATGCCACAAGCCGCAGCCGATTGCTGGAAAATCTGCGCCGCCTTTGCCTCCCGCGGTGTATCGGGAGCCCAATAGTTTAGCACAAGTTTAGCCCCCCAAGGGATGTTTGCCGGTTCGCCGCGGTAAACGCGCGGCGTCGTCGGGTCGCTGTCGTCGTCCACCCAGCCGGCGGTTTTGAGAAGGGCCGCGCCTTTATCGGGGTCGTAGGAATACTTCTGCACTTTGGGGTTAAAAAGCGGGCTTTCGCTCGGCACATACGAATCCATAACCTCCGCATGGCCTTCCCAAACTTCTTTCACCGCTTTTTCGCGATCCAAGCAGTAAGCCAAAGCCTGCCTTACCCGAACATCATCAAAGAAACTGGGGCGGTCGGTCTGCTGCCAGCCATCGTCGTAACTCACCGGCCTGATGCCAAGGTCTAACCGCTCAAAATCTGTGCTCTGAGCGTAGAGTAAATTTATTTTGCCTCTTTTGGCTAAAGCATCGGCTTGCTTGGAAACCGAAAGCAAGTCTACGCTCTCATCCACCACATCACACTTGCCGCTTTGCAAGTCAGAAAGCGCCTGCTGAGGGCTTTGCACAAAGCGGAAGACGAGGTAGTCAAACTTCGGCAGCCCTTCGGGGGTGCGGAAGTAGTACGGGTTGCGGCGCAGGCGGATTTCCTTCCCCTTTTGCCAGTTTTCTATCACATACGGGCCCCAGCCCACCGGCTTGCGAGAAGATTCCGGCGCGCTCACCAACTCTTTGGGCTCATATTTGCCCCACAAGTGCTCTGGCAGCGGCATCCAAAAGTTGAGGTAGTAAGTCGGGTCGCGGTAGCCGGGGAGCCCCTTCCAGACTACCGTGGTGTCGTTTGCGGCAGTGTAAGAAGCGGTGTGGCGCAGGCGGTTGATGTAACGCCCGTGGGCAGGCGTGTCGGGCGAGGAAACAAGGCGATAGGTAAACACCGAATCGGAAGCAGTCAGCGGCTTGCCGTCCGACCATTTCAGGCCGGGGAGCAGGTGGAATGTGACCTGTAACTGCTCCATGGTGATTGTGCCCATATCAGCGGTGTATTTGAGGGCACAACGGGTTGTGTGGCAACCCGCGGGCAAGAAGGAAACTCCCTCCTGCAACACAGCAATGTTGCCGCGCGCATCCACGATTTTCTGTCCGGGGTTCACTTCAACCTCGGCAATTTTGGCATCGCCATCGGCCACGTTGGGCAACTTTTCCAAAATCACGGGCTGGAAGCCAAAAGTACGAAACTCAATAGGCCCATCGTAAACCGCAGAAAGCACGGCGCGCATGGGGCGGGTTTCTCCAGCGAGGGGGTAAAGGGAATGCGGCTCGCGCCCGAGGCAGATGGTGAGCACGCGCGGCGGCTTAGTAGGTGCCGGCGTAGGGGTTATCAGCACAATTTTCGGCGTTGCCGTTGGCTTAGGGACGGCCGTGGGGGCGGCTGTAGGTGCAGATTTGCTTCCGCAAGCCGCCAGCATAGCCATGAGAGCAACGCTCACAATAAGTACCCAAAGACGGCGCATGGGCTTTCTCCTCTGTTGGGTTAGATGCAAAATTCCGTTTGAAGGCCATTTTGTCGGCCTAACAAGGTGTTCGGTGGGCAAGTATACCATTTTCGGCTTAGGTTGCCGATTTTGACCAGAGCGCCTTCAGCCTCCCCAAGAAACTCGCCCCAAACCACCTTCGGCGCGAGGTGTTACAATTGCCCCACCTTCTGCAGGAGAGAAGAGCATGAGCAAACCCGAGTTGGTAGTGGTTGGAGGAGGGCTTGCCGGAAGTGAAGCCGCGTGGCAAGCGGCCGAGCGCGGCGTGAAGGTTGTGCTGTATGAAATGCGGCCGCGCGTTTCTACAGGTGCGCACACAACCGACCGCCTCGCTGAATTGGTGTGCTCAAACTCACTTGGCTCAAACCTACCCGACAGAGCCGCAGGCGTGCTGAAACACGAACTACGGCGCATGGGCTCGCTGCTCCTGCGCATTGCCGAGGAGGTAGCAGTGCCCGCAGGCGGCGCATTGGCTGTGGATAGGGAGCAATTCGCGGAGCGCGTCACCAACGCCCTGCAAAACCACCCCAACATTGAAATCCGCCGCGAGGAAGTTACCGCGATCCCCGAAAAACCGGCAATAATTGCAACCGGCCCTCTCACTTCGCCGCGGTTGTCGCGCGCCCTTGAAAAACTCACCGGCTTTGAACACCTTTACTTCTACGACGCAATCGCCCCCATCGTGGTGGCAGATTCCATCAACATGGAAGTGTGCTTCCGCGCCTCGCGCTACGGCCGCGGCGGCGAAGAGGGCGACTACATCAACTGCCCAATGAACCGCGAAGAATACGAACGGTTTGTGGAAGCGCTGGTGAACGCTGAGCGGATTGAACTCCACGACTTTGAAAAGCCAATTTTGGAAGGGGAGCACGGCGTGCGCGCGGGCAAAGGCAAATTCTTTGAAGGGTGCCTTCCCATAGAAGTGCTGGCGCGTCGCGGCCGCGACGCCTTGGCCTTCGGCCCCCTCCGGCCGGTGGGGCTTACCGACCCCCGCACCGGCAAACGCCCCTACGCTGTAGTACAATTGCGGCAAGATAACCTCGCAGGCACCCTGTACAACATGGTTGGCTTCCAAACCAACCTCAAATTCGGCGAGCAAAAACGGGTTTTTCGGCTCATCCCCGGCCTTGAAAACGCCGAATTTGCCCGCTTTGGGCAAATGCACCGCAACACTTTCATCTTTTCCCCCGCACTTCTCCTTCCAACACTCCAATTCCGCACCCGTCCCGACCTCTTCTTTGCCGGTCAGATAACCGGCGTGGAAGGGTATGTGGGCAATATCGCAACCGGATTGCTCGCGGGCTGGAACGCCGCCCGTTTCTTGCAGGGCAAGCAACCACTCGTTTTGCCGCGCGAAACCATGCTCGGCGCTCTATGCCACTACATCACCCACGCATCCGAAGCCGATTTCCAGCCCATGAAAGCCAACTACGGCATACTGCCGCCGCTGCCGCGCCGCATCCGCAACAAGCGCGAACGCTACGCGGCCTACGCGCAGAGGGCGCGCACAGCGCTTGACGAATTTTTGCAAACGATTCCCGAGCCATAACCCACTCCTGCCACCCACCCGGAGGCAAAAATGCCTTGGTTCTACTATCGTTACGGCGCAGTTGGGGTCTTTCGCCTTGCCGGAGCCGACCGATACAAATTCTTGCAGGAACTGACCACAAACGACCTCAGCCAAGTTTCCGCTGAGCAAGCCGTTTTCACCGTCCTCACAAACGCGGCGGGCAGAATTTTAGACTTGCTCACCGTGATAGAAGACCAAGATTCGCTTATCCTCATCACCCAAAACGGCTACGCCGAGGCCACGCTAAAGCACCTGCACAACAAAGCCTTCCCTCCCGCCAAAGGAGAACCGCTTGCGAATTTGCGGCAAGCGCCCCCAAAATACGACGTCTCCCTTGCCGATGAAACCAATGGCTGGGATGTGGCCGTTTTGCTTCCGGGAGAGGAGGCGCCGCCCGGGGGCTTAGAAATGCCGCCTCGGGCAGGGTATGTGCAACGTTTCCAAAACCGCTCGGCGGCCGTGGCTTTGCCATCTGTGCTGGGCGGCGGCCTGTTGCTCCTGCAGCCGCGCGGCGTCACCGTGATGGTGATGATGCAAGCCCAATGGCTGGACGATGTTTCGTTTGAAGCCGAGCGCATCCGCCGCGGCATACCGGGCCCCGGCACGGAACTGACCCCCGAGTTTTCCCCCTTTGAGGTGGGCTTGGAAGAAATGGTAACTTTTGACAAGCCCAACTTTGCGGGGAAAGCAATTTTGGTCAACGAAAGCCGCCACAAAGACCGCGGGGGCGCTCTTGTGGGAGTGGCACTTGAAAGCCCCATAGAACCGCCCGCCTCAGTCCGGCTCGGCGAACGGCACATTGGGCGCATAACCTCAGCCGCGCGGGTCTTGGGCGAACCGCCGCATGCTTTGGCCGTAGTCCAACGCCGCTACGCTCTGGACGGGATAGCAGTAGTTGTGGAGCAACCTACCGAAGGCGGCGGGCTGACGGGAAGGCTAACCCGTCTCCCTTGGCAAAAGGAAAGAGATTGAGCAACACGGATGCCTTTGCCGATAAAGTTGCGCTGATAACGGGCTCGGGGCGGGGGATTGGCCGGGCGATTGCCCTGCATTTTGCCGAGCGCGGCGCCGATGTGGTCATAAATTTCTTCCGCAACCGCTCACCAGCGGAAGAAACGGCCGAGATGGTGCGCAAATTGGGGCGGCGAGCGCTCGTGGTCAAGGCCAACATCGGCAACACTACCGAGATGGACGGGCTGTTTGCCGAAGCCGAGGCCGAATTTGGGCGCCTTGATTTTTTCATCCACAACGCCGCTTCGGGCTACAACCGACCGGTAATGGAGCAGAAGCCGCGCGGCTGGGATTGGACAATGAACATCAACGCGCGCGCCTTCCTATTCGGCGCTCAGCGCGCGGCGCAAATGATGAAAGGCCGTGGCGGCGCCATTGTTGCCGTTTCCAGCCTTGGCGCGCGCTGGGTTTTGCCAGAATACGTGGTTGTGGGCGCGAGCAAAGCCTCCCTTGAAGCCTTGGTGCGCTACCTCGCCGTTGAACTCGCAGAATTCGGCATCGTGGTGAACGGAGTTGCGCCCGGAGTGGTGCTCACCGACGCGCTCCGGCATTTCAGCCGGCTGAAGGATGAGGGGTTGATCTCGCGGATAGCCGCGGCAACACCGGCCGGACGCTTGGTAAGCCCTGAAGATGTGGCCGCGTTGGTAGGCTTCCTCTGCTCGCCCGAGGCTTTTATGATTAGGGGGCAGGTCATCGTGATTGACGGCGGATACACTTTGCCCCTGCGTGCTTAGAGTTCAGGGTCAGGCAGGGGCCTGTCAAACCCATGCCCCGCCTCCTCCAAAGGCAAAACAAGAGAAATGTTCACCGACGAGGCAATTTGGTAACTCATGTTACGCAATTGAGCATCAACATATCTAAGCGCCCTCACCCTACCCCCGCTGCTGAGCCGCCGCGAAGCAAGGCTCTGGGGGAGTGGTGAGGGCGAAGAAACCGAAAGTACGACGGTTTCATAGGGTGAAATTGTTACCTGTCAATCACCGCTGCGTAATGTGAGTTGGTAAAAAGTAGCGTTTTCAAGGGCAGGTGTCCGCCCTGAAAAGTTAGAGGAGAAGCGTTATGAAACGCTTTTTGGCAACTTTGGCCGCTTTGGCGACCATTTTGGCAATTTTGTTGCTTTTGTTCGCCCTAAAACCCCCTCAACCCGTTGAAGCCAACAGTTGCGCTATGGAATTAATCCGGCTGGTGAACCAAATGAGGGCGCAGCACGGTTTGCCGCCCTATCGGGTTAATCCCATCCTGATGGCCGTGGCGCAGGCGCATAGCGACTACCAAGCCGATACCCACACCATGACGCACATTGGCCCAGGGGGAACGCATCCGCGTGACCGCGCCCGCGCTGCCGGTTATGGCGGCGGCGCCACCGTTTTCGTTTCCGAAAACATCGCTTGGGGCTACACACTTTCACCCGCCGCGGTCATCCAAATGTGGACTGAAGACCAGCCCCACCTGAACACCATGCTGGGGCCAAACTACCGCGATGTCGGCGCAGGATGTGCCAAAGCAAGCGACGGCGCAACCTACTACACCTTGGACGCCGGTTACTACATCGGCGAGCCAAGCAACCCAACATCCCCAAGCGGCAAACCGTACCCCACAGCAACGGTTGTGCTGCCCGTCGCGCCTTACATACGCTCCACCCCCCGGCCAGACGGCGCTATAATTCACATAGTGCGCTACGGCCACACTTTGTACGGCATTTCAAAAGTGTACGGCGTGCCTTTGAAAGACTTGTTGAAATACAACCACCTCACACTCAAAAGCACACTCTACGTGGGCGAAAAAATAATCGTGCGCCCACCGCAGGCAACGCCCACTTTCACGCCCACGGCCACCCCCAAGCCGACTTCAACGCCAACTCCCACCCACACTGCGACGCCAACGCCGTCTCCTTCCGCAACCAAAGCGCAAGCGCTGTCACACCCAACTGCGACTTCAACCCCAACCGCCGTGACGGCCTCGGCTGACGACAAGCCAAAAGGCGGCATCATCCTGCTCGGCTTTTTCGCCGCCTTTGCGCTCATAGTGGGTGCTTACGCGGGTCTAAAGTGGCTTGCCCAGTTCGGAGAATAAAAGGAGGCCAAAATGATAGAGTTCAACGGCAAAAAGTACTCCAGCGTTGAAGAAATGCCACCCGACGAGCGCGAGGCCTACGAAAAAGCAATAAACATGCTGAAAAACCTCACCGAATCGGGCAAAAAGGTTGATATAAAGGAAACCGTGCAAAGCACCAGCGTTGAAGAAAAGCCAGATGGAAGCATAGTGGTTGATGGACAAGAATACTCCAGCGTGGACGAAATGCCGCCCGAAGTACGGGCAAAGTACGAAAAGTTGAAAAACGACCTCGCCGGCCTGCTGGACTCCCTCCCAACCCCTCCGCTTTCTTCACCCTCGGCAGAACAGGCTTTGCCCCAAACGGCCTCAAAAGCAATTGAAGCAGAACCGGCCGCAGCGCCAAGCCCGATTTCCACCCAGCCACCAGTGATTCAAGAGCAAAGCACCGGCAAGTTTCTGCTCGTAGTCGCCATAATGGTCGTGCTGGTGGCACTAACCGCTTGCGCCGTGCTCGGGCTTTGGTGGATACGCTGAGTTTTATTGAGTTCACCATAAAGTGGTTAATACTTTCTCAAACAAGATAGGAGTTACGCAGCCCTTCCTTCATGTCACCGCGAGGCGGTCGTAGACCGCCGAAGCGGTCTCCCCCACCGTCTGGGTTCAGGGGCGGACAGGGGTTTATCAAACCCCTGTCCTACCACCTCCAAAGGCGGAACAAGCGAAACGTTGCACTTTTAGCGCCGATAAAGTAATTTGGCAAAGTGAGGCGGCCGCCCGAATTTTCCAATCTTATCGCTAATACTTGCTTTCTCGGAGGATGTTCTTATTGGAATGCGGCGACAAGTCACCGCTTTCCAAAGCGGTGCCGAGGCACTGCACTCCAAAAAATGGTGTTTTCAGGGGCTGGTGTCCGCCCCTGAACACCGTCTAGGAGATGGCTTCGCCGCCTACGGCGGCTCGCCACGACATGAAAGCAAGCGCTTCTACGAGCAACTGCGGAAGTCCTGTCAATTGACAGGAGACTGATTCAGCGGCTATGCCGCCTCGCAGCGACACCTCTTTTCAGACATGCCCCAATTTCCGCCCAAACACGGCGATGCCCAACCCATGGAGGTAAGCGATGAACGAAAATCTGCTCACCGAAGAGGAAGGGAAAATCTTGCTGAGTGTGGCTCGCGAAGCGTTGGAAGCAGGGGTGCGCGGCCTGCCTTTGCCTTCCCTGCGCGGGCGGGGTTTCCCAAAACGGCTGTGGGAGCCGGGGGCAGCCTTCGTGACCCTGCGCACTAAAGACACCGGCCGGCTGCGGGGTTGCATTGGAAGCATTATCGCCACGCGCCCGCTGATAGAAGACGTCCAAGCACACGCCGTAGACGCCGCACTGCACGACCCGCGCTTTCCTCCCGTCACCCCGCCTGAATTGCCCAACATCGCTCTGGAAGTTTCATACCTCACCCCCCTAAAGCCACTGGCCTATTCCTCCCCCCAAGAACTGCTTGAGCGCCTCCGCCCGGGCGTGGACGGCGTGCTCTTGCGGGATGGCTGGCGGCAGGCCACGTTTTTGCCCCAAGTTTGGCATTCACTTCCAAACCCCGTGGATTTCCTTTCCCACCTGTGCCTGAAAATGGGCTCCGAGCCGACCTGCTGGCAACGGATGCCCGAGGTGTTCACCTACCAAGTGCAAGCGTTCCAAGAGCCGGAATACTGGGAAAACGACTGAGCCGCTCCCAAAGCCAAGGCAGTGCGGCCGCTACTTCTTCTCCACCCAAATCTGAATGTAAATCGGGTCGCCGAAAGGCCTGCCGGAAGGGTCAAACGCCTGCCATGTGCTCAAGTAGGGGCCGGGCTTTTTGGGCGCGATGAAGCGTATGCGAATCACCGCCTCCGTGCCGGAGCGAGCAGGGTAAAGCGCCTGCTCATCGCCGTTGACGGCCGATAAATTGCCGCCAATGCGGCGCAGGCGATAGCGGCCATCCCAATTGCAAGTGCCGCTGTTTTTGACCTTCCATTGCTTGTCAATCACCCTACCGGCGGGCACCTTGCTACCGTCGGGGTAAGTCAAATCGGCGACGAAGGTGAGGTTGTTCACGCACGAAACGGTCGGCCTGTGGATGGGCTTCCGGCGGGGCGAGGCGGGCGTAGCAGTGGAATGGGAGCGCTGAGGCAAATGGGCGCTTGCCGTAGGCGGCACAAACACATCCC
Organism: Anaerolineales bacterium; assembly: GCA_027023425.1. Lineage (GTDB taxonomy): Bacteria > Chloroflexota > Anaerolineae > Anaerolineales > DRMV01 > JALUBW01. Next base: position 97,716 of record JALVVL010000007.1, on the reverse strand, counting down.
CCGAGCCGTGGTTTTGCCCGCAAGCGCTCAAAACCACCGCCAAGGCAAATACAAGCACCAAAACAAGCCGCCCAAACCTCATGCCTCATCCCCTTCGCGAGCGGAAGCCCATCCCCAAAGCGCCCAAGGCAACATGGCAAACGCACCGGCCAACGCGGGGCCGCCCAATCCATTCTGCAAAGCCGCCCAAACAGTGGTAAAGCCCATCACGGCATAAAGCACCACCGGCTGAAGGGAAAAAGCGTTGGGGCGACAGGGCTTCCATTCCCCAAGCGCCTCAAACAAAGCCAAAACCAAAAACACCGTCAGCCACCAACCAGCAAAGTTGTGCAGGGGGACACCGAAAAAACCGCCGCCATTCTCCCAAACCCAATACCCGCGCTTGACCATAAAAGGGTCTAACGCCAAATCCCAAGCGGTGACGGCAAAAGCGCCAACCGCGCCCACAGCGGCTTTGCGCAAAGCGCCGCGCTTCGGAACGATGCGCCGCGCCATCGCCCATCCCGGATACACCATCACAAACCAAGCCAGCGGTATCAGCACAGGAACAAGCCCAAACACCCTAAAGCCAAGTTTTGGTGTGTAGTGGTATGCGCCGTAAACCAAACCGGTGCGCACGCCAAGGGTCTCCATCCCAAGCGAAACGGCAAAAGAAATGCCGAAGAAAAGCGCAGCCGCCCAGCCGCCGAGCGAAGCCACAGCGTGCAAAATCGCCGTGCCCCAAGCGATGAGGGTGAGCACCGGCAAACCGGCAGCGCGCCAGCCGCGAGGAAGCACGCCCGAAAGCAAACCGGCGGCCAAGAGAAAATACAGCAGAAGAAGCGACCAAATGAGCACGCTCAAGAGAGCGGCGTTAGCCTTCTTTCTCTTGCGCAATGCATTATCAAACAAGATTTTAGGCATTCCGGAAAGTGTTATCCATCCTGCTTAGGGCAAGATCTCACCTATCCCCCGATGAGCCTCGCTGGCGCTCGGCTCATCTGCCCCCTTCCCTCCCTTAGTAATGGAGGGAAGGGGGCGGCTACGGTGACGCGATAGCGTCGCCGTAGCGGGGGTAGGGAGAGATCAAAAATTTGGATGCTAAGTTGCAAAAGACCTAAATCAACAATCAAGGTGGATTATGCACCAAGCCCGTACACTCCTGCTTTGAGCACCTTGAGCGAGAGCAAAGCGCACTTGAGGCGAACGGGACCAAGCGTTATGCCCAAAATTTCAAGCAAATCGTCCTTGGAAATTTGCTTGACCTCTTCAATCGGTTTGCCGATAACCTCATCAAGCAAAAGGTCGGCAGAAGCCTGCGAAATGGCGCAACCCTGCCCGTCAAAACGGGCATCAACCACGCGGCCATCCTGCACTTTAAGTTCAATGCGTATGTGGTCGCCGCAGGTGGGGTTGTCATCTTCGTAAGCAATATCGTAATCTTCAAGGTGACCACGATGGCGTGGGGCTTTGTAGCGGTCTAAAATTTGCTCGCGATAAAGGTCTTCCATAAAGCACCTCCTGACACCGGAACACATGACACCGGAGCACATGACACCGGAGCACTCTTACCCAAACTTTTCCTTCACCTTGTAAAGCGCGGCGATAAGGCGGTCGGCTTCGTCGGGGGTGTTGTAGATGTAGAAACTGGCGCGCGCGGTGGCAGTTACGCCAAACTTGGTGTGAAGCGGCTGAGCGCAGTGGTGGCCGGCGCGCACCGCAATCCCGTAGTAGTCCAGCACTTGCGAAACATCATGGGCGTGAATATCGTCCATCCAGAAAGAGAAAACCGCCCCGCGGCGCTCAAGCGTCGTGCCGAGCACGTGCAAGCCGGGGACTTCTTGGAGGCGCGGCAGCACATACTCTGCCAAAGCCTGCTCGTAGGCGTGAATTTTTTCCATGCCGATGGAGCGCAAATAGTCCACCGCCGCGCCCAAAGCCACTGCCTCGGCAATCGGCGGCGTACCGGCCTCAAACTTGTAGGGAATATCGTTGGTAGCAAATTCACGCAATTTCACCCAGCGGATCATATCGCCGCCGCCGAGGAAGGGCGGCATTGCCTCCAGCAGGTCGCGGCGGGCATAGAGCACGCCCACACCCGTTGGGCCGAGCATTTTATGGGACGAAAAGCCAAGGAAATCAACACCCAATTCCTGCACATCCACAGGGGCATGGGGCACAAGTTGCGCGCCGTCCACCAACACCAGCGCACCGGCATCGTGGGCGGCGCGGGCTATTGACTTCACATCAGGCTGAAACCCTGTCACATTGGACATGCCGCTTACGGCAACCAATTTCGGCTCCAAAGCCAGCAATTCGGGCAGGGCTTCCATATCCAAAGCGCCGTCGGGCGTCACCGGCACAAATTCCAGCCGTATGCCGCGCTCGGCGGCCAGCATCTGCCACGGCACAAGGTTGGCATGGTGCTCCAGTTCGGTGAGCAAAACGAGGTCGCCTTCCTTCAGGTTAGCCCGCCCCCAAGAATAGGCAACAAGGTTGATAGCCTCGGTGGCGTTGCGGACGAACACGATTTCTTCGGGAGAAGAAGCGCCAATGAAAGCGGCGACTTTGGCGCGCGCCTCTTCGTAAGCCGCGGTGGCCTCTTCGGCCAAAGTGTAGATGCCGCGGTGCACATTGGCGTTATGAGCGCGGTAAAAATTCGTGAGCACATCCAGCACCTGCTTGGGCTTTTGGCTGGTTGCCGTTGAATCAAGGTAAACCAGCGGAACGCCCGGGCGGACTTCCCGCCCCAGCACAGGAAAATCGGCACGGATGCGAGGAACATCAAGTATGGAGAGACAGTCAGGCTCGCTCATGGGAAACCTCCGATTGGGTTTTGCTTTTGGCGCGTTTATTGTAGCACGTTTGGGGCAACTCGGCAGCCGCGGCAGAGGGAGGAGGAAACAACTCCAGCCCCCAAACCCATCCACCGGTTTGGGGTACAATTGGGAAACCGCGCTTTAGCGCCCCCACACCTGCAAAAAAGCCCTCCAAATTTTGGAGTTGCTATGCACCGCTTTCGCTGGCAAAACCTATTGTTGATAATTTTCTTGGCCGCGTGGCTGGGCGGATGCAACCCCGCGCCCACCTCCACCACCGCGCCCGCAAAGACTCCATCACTACCCTCGCCACAGGTGATTACCACCCATGTGCCCGACCCAAAGGCAGTGGCCGAGGCTTACTTGCAGGCGTGGCAAAAGAACGACTACCCAACCATGTACGGCTTGCTCACCTCAGTCAGCAAAGATGCCATCAGCGAGAAAAAATTTGCCGAATACTACGAAGACGTGGCCGAAAACGCCGCCCTGCAAGGTGTGGATTACGCCATCAAGTCTTCGCTGGTCAAACCGCACACCGCGCAGGTTGCCTATTCCGTAACCCTGCACAGTGCAGTCGTGGGCGACATTTCCCGCGATACTGTGATGAACCTAAGTTTGGAGAAAGGAGCGTGGCGCGTCCAGTGGGATGAAGCCCTAATTTTGCCCGAACTGCACGGTGGCTACAAACTCGCTATGGAATTGCAAGTGCCCGCCCGCGGCGAAATTTTAGACCGAGACGGCAAAGTAATCGCCACCCAAACCCAAGCCCTCTCAATCGGGCTTTTCCCCGCGCAGTTGGACAAGGACAAGGTTGATGACTTGGTGAACCTGCTGTGGCGCGTCACGGGGCTAAGCCCCTCGGCAATCCGTGCAAAAATCAACAACGCCCCATCAGGCTGGTATGTACCCATTGCCGAAGTTTCCGCCGATGTGGCCGACAAATACTACAAAGCCCTTGCGGGCTATTCGGGCATTGTGCTCCGCCGCTACAGCGGACGTTTTTACTACCATGAAGGCGTCTCTCCGCACGGCGTAGGCTATGTCAGCGCCCTCCAGCCCGACGAAGTGGCCGAATACCGCCGCAAAGGCTACCGGCTTGACCAAAAAATAGGGCGAATGGGCGTGGAGCGCTGGGGAGAAAAATATCTCGCCGGTAAAAACGGCGGCAGGCTCTACGTGGTGGATTCCAAAGGCAACATCGTGAGCCAACTCGCCGCGGGCGAGAGCAAACCTTCCGACACAATTTACACCACCATTGACCGCAAACTGCAAATTCAGGCGCAAGAAGCCATCAGCGGCTTTGTTGGCGCGGTGGTGGTGCTTGAACGCGACACCGGCCGCGTGCTCGCGCTGGTTTCTTCCCCCGGCTTTGACCCCAACGCCTTTGAATCGGCAAACTTCAACAGCGCGGCGCTCTTGCAACAACTCAACAACCCCGCCAAACCCCTCCTAAACCGCGCCACCCACGGGCTCTATCCACCCGGCTCAATCTTCAAAATCATCACCATGGCCGCGGCGCTGGAAAGTGGACGCTTCAAAGAAGATACAATTTACAACTGCGGCTACAAATTCACCGAAATCCCCGGCCTGACGCTTTACGACTGGACCTACGACCACGGCTTCCCGCCAAGCGGCAAACTCAACCTGCCAGAAGGCCTGATGCGCTCGTGCAACCCCTACTTTTGGCACATCGGGCTTGACCTCTACAAAAACTACAAATACAACGCCGTGGCGCAGATGGCGCGCGGCTTCGGGCTTGGCTCGCCCACGGGCATAGAAATCGGCGACGAGGCAGGGCAAATAACCGACCCGACCAACGAGCGCGAAGCCGTCCAGCAGGCGATTGGGCAGGGCACGACCTTGGTGACGCCGCTCCAAGTTGCCGATTACATCGCCGCGGTGGGCAACGGCGGCACGCTGTACGTGCCTCACATCATTGAAAAAGTGGTTTCGCCTGAGGGCAAGGTGTTCCATCAATTCAAACCCGAAGTGCGCGGCAAACTGCCTGTCAGCCCCGAAAACCTCGCCATCATCCGCAAAGGGATGGGATTGGTGGTTTCAAGCCCGCGCGGCACGGCCTATTGGCGCTTCATCAACTTCGGCATACCAATTTACGGCAAAACCGGCACGGCCAGCACCGCCGCCGGAAAGCCGCACGCGTGGTTTACTGCATTCACCGACGCCCAAAAAGAAGACAAACCCGACATCGCGGTTGCAGTGGTGGTGGAATACGGCGGCGAGGGAGCAGACGTGGCCGCGCCGATTGTGCGCCGCGTGATTGAAGATTACTTCTACGGGCGGCCGTTAGCCCTTTACCCGTGGGAAGCCCAAATTGGCGTTACCGCCACGCCCAAACCCACCGGCACCCCGCCAACGGAAACTCCAAAACCATGAGCAACACCAAAAACACCGCTGAAAACCTGCCCCGCGGGCTGGTAATCCGCTCGCAGTCGGGCTTTTACACCGTCCACACCGAAGACGGCGACGAAATCGTCTGCCGGCTGCGGGGAAAACTGAAGCGTGGCCCGCGCCGCGGCGACCTCGTAGCCGTGGGCGACTGGGTACGCTTCCGCCGCCTGCCCGACGGCACCGGCCTGATTGAGGCGATTGAGCCGCGCACGCGCAAACTTTCGCGGATGGCACCCACCCCGCGCGGCGAATACGAACAAATCATCATCGCCAACCCCGACCAAGCCGTCTTCGTCTTCGCCTGTGCCCAGCCCGAGCCCCGCCTGCGGATGCTTGACCGCTTCCTCGTCATCAGCGAAAAGCAAGAAATCCCCGCGCTTATCGTCGCCAACAAAGTGGACTTGGTGGGCAAAGAAAAAGCCAAAGAAATTTTCGGGCACTACGAAACCATTGGCTATCCGGTGATTTACACCTCAGTTGTCACAGGGGAAGGGGTGGACGAATTGCGCGAGCGGCTTACCGGCAAAGTTTCGGTGTTTGCTGGCCCGTCGGGGGTCGGCAAATCCAGCCTGCTGAACGCAATCCAGCCCGGCTTGGGGCTTGCAGTGCGCGAAATCAGCAAAGCCACCGGCAAAGGCAAGCACACCACCGTTGTGCGGCAAATGTTCCCGCTGGAAGGCGGCGGATGGGTAGCCGACACCCCCGGCCTCAAAGCCCTTTCGCTCTGGGATATTGAGCCTGAGGAATTAGACGGCTACTTCCCCGAATTTCGCGATTTGGTGCCCCTTTGCCGCTTCAGCGATTGCACCCACACCCATGAACCCGGATGCGCCATCCGCCAAGCTGTGGCCGAAGGCAAAATTCACCCCGAGCGTTACCGCTCCTACCTGCGCCTGAGGTTGGGCGGGGAGGAGGAGTGAGTTAGGTCGTTGGGTCGTTGGGTCGTTAGGTCGTTGGGGCGTTGGGGCGTTGAGTCGTTAGGAAGGTAGGGATGTTACCCGATTTTAGCAGTCGGCGCGATTATTTGCTGGAAATTACCCGGGCGCTGACCGAAGAACTTGAACTGGACAAACTGCTGGCGCACATTCTGCGCGTGGCGGTGGCAATGCTCGCCGGGCAGGCGGGGCTGATTGCCCTGCGGGATGAAGAAGGCGGCTGGCATCTTGCCGCGGCTTACGGCTTGCCAACCACGCTTTTGCGCCACGTGGAGTCGTTGTTGGAAGACGTGCCCCAACACCGGGACCCCGCGCGCTACGAACTCCCCGAAGTTTACCGCCGCCTGCAGGCGCTCACCCATGCCGCCAGCCTCGGCTTGCTCAGCGGCGTTGGGCTTCCGCTTATTTTCCACTCGCAAGTTATCGGCGTCATCTTCATTTTCCGGAGTTATCAGGGCGAGTTCTCGCCAACCGACCGCTCAGTACTCCAAAATTTTGCCGACCAAGCGGCAATTGCCGTGCGGAATGCACGGCTTTACGAACAACTGCGCTACGAAAAGCAAAGGCTTGAAGCCCTGATGGACGCCGTTGCCGATGGCATGTTCATCCTTTCCCCCACAAATGTGATTGAGCGGTGCAATCCGGCGTTTGCGCGGATGCTGGGGTTGCAGCGCGATAAAATTTGCGGCAGGCCGCACGATGAGGTCATCCGCTGGGAACGGGTTGAGCACGGAATGCCGCTTGATGTTGCCCAAGCAGATGGCTGGCCGCTCAACTCGCGCGCCACGCTTTACGTGCAGGGCGACCTAAAACGCCCCAACGCCCCGCCGTTGCCGGTCGGCATAAGTTACGCCCCGCTGATCGCCGCCGAAGGGCGCTTGCTCAACATCATCGCCACCGTGCGCGACATCACCCTTTTCCGCGAAGCCGACGAACTCAAATCAACCTTCATCTCCATTGTCAGCCACGAACTCAAAACCCCAATTGCGCTCATCAAGGGCTATGTGAGCACCCTGCGCCGCGAAGACGCCCGCTGGGACCCCGAAATCGTGCAAGAAAGCCTTGCCGTGATTGAAGAAGAAGCCGACCACCTCGCTGAACTGGTGGAAATGCTGTTGGAGGCTTCGCGGTTGCAAGCGGGCGGGCTGGAGTTGCGCCTTTCGGAAATTTCGCTCCAGCCGATTGTGCAAAGGCTGGTTGACCGCTTTGCTGTCTCCGCTCCCGAGCATAAGTTCGTGGTGCGCGTGCCCGAAAACCTGCCGAACGTGCTCGCCGACGAACAGCGGATTGAGCAGGTGGTTTCTAACTTACTTTCCAACGCCGTCAAATATTCGCCTGCGAACACGACCATATTGGTAGAAGGGGCGGCGCGCAGCAACGAAGTTGTGCTATGCGTGCAGGATGAAGGCCCCGGGATAGCGCCCGAAGATGCACCGTTTATCTTTGACCGCTTTTACCGCTCGCGCGACGCCATCAAGCACACCAAAGGCACGGGCTTGGGACTGTATTTGGCGCGCGCCATCGTAGAGGCTCACGGCGGGCGCATTTGGGTTGACTCATCTGAAGCGGGCGCGCGCATTTGCTTCTCCCTGCCAATCGCTCCTAAGTCCCCACAGGAGGCAACATGAAACTCCTAATTGCCGTAGTCCAAACCGCCGACAGCGCCGATGTTGCGAGTGCGCTGCTGGAAAAAGGTTTCCGCGTCACCAAACTTGCTTCCACGGGCGGATTTTTGCGGCGCGGCTCAACAACCATGCTGATAGGCGTTGAAGACGAGCAAGTGGACGAAGTAATAGAAATCATCAAAGGCTCACTGCAAACACCAAGCGAGCCGCTTGTAAAGCAAGGCGCGATCTTTGTGCTGCCAGTGAGCCGATTTGAACAGATCTGACAGGGAACAACATCCACCGATTGAAAAAGAAAACCACAGAGGACACAGAAATTTAGAGAGAACACAGAAATTTTTTCTTGGTGTCCTTTGCGGTTCTCTGCGTCTCTGCGTTACTTTCTTGGCGTCCTTCGTGTCCTTGGCGCCCTTGGCGTCCCTATCCACCGATTGACACAGATTTGCACTGATTGAAGAAAAGAAACCGCAGATTTCACAGATTCCGCAGAAAAAAATCTGTGCTAATCTGTGTAATCTGTGGATTTTATCTTTGGCGGCCTTTGCGTCCTTGGCACCCTTGGCGTCCCTATCCACCGATTGACACAGATTTGCACCGATTGAAGAAAAATCACAGAAAACACAGAAAACACAGAAAAATTTTTTTCTTGGCGATTCTGTGTCTTCTGTGTTTTTCCCAAATTTGGGGGAGAACCACCCGACAACGCCCGACGCAACGACTTCACGACGCAACGGCTCACGAACTTCAATCTGTGGTTTTTATCCACCATCAGTTACCTCAATGTTATAATCCTCAACCAAAACCCCAAAACCGAGGAATGCCATGCCGACCGAACTTACACCCTTGGAAAAAGTGCGTCTGGAAAAACTTGAGCGCTTGCGCGAAATGGGCATTGAGCCCTACCCCAACCGCGCTGAGCGCACCCACACCGCCGAGGAGGCTAAAGCCGCGTTTTTGGCCTCGGAGCAGGCGGGCGAGGAAACCGGGCCGCGCGTCACGGTGGCCGGTCGCCTGCGCTCTATGCGCCCGATGGGCAAAATCACCTTCGCCCACATTGAAGACGCCACAGGGCGCATTCAACTTTTCCTGCGCGCTAACGACATCGGCAAGGATAGGCTCAAACTTTTCAACAAATTTTTTGACCTCGGCGACTTCGTCCAAGCCACCGGTGTGCTTTTCCGCACCCGCAGCGGCGAAATCACCGTACGGGTTGAGGATTTCAGGATGCTCGCCAAGGCCATCACACCGCTTCCACCGGCAAAGGATGAAGTGGTGGACGGCAAGGTGGTGCGCCACGCCGTCCTCGCCGACCCCGAAACCCGCTACCGCCAACGCTACGCCGACCTCGCCGTCAACCCCGAAGTGCGCGAAATTTTCCGCACCCGCGCCAAAATCGTGCGCGCCCTGCGCGATTTTTTGGACGACCACGGCTTTTTGGAAGTGGAAACCCCCATCCTACAGCCAATTTACGGCGGCGCGGCGGCGCGCCCGTTCATCACCTACCACAACCAACTCAAACAGAAACTTTACCTTCGCATTTCGTTTGAACTTTACCTCAAACGCCTGCTCGTCGGCATGTACGAAAAAGTCTATGAAATCGGCAGAGATTTCCGCAATGAGGGCATCTCTTTCAAGCACAACCCCGAATTTACACAACTGGAGTTTTACTGGGCATATGCCGACTACTTCAAAGTGATGGAATTTGCGGAGGAAATGATAGCCTTCGTAGCCGACCGCGTGCTCGGCAAGCGCACGCTCACTTGGCAAGGGCATGAAATTGACCTCAACCCGCCGTGGCGGCGCGTGGAGTTGCGACAAGGGCTGATTGAAGCCGTCGGCATTGACATCAAAGATTACCCCACCGCCGAAGAACTTGCCGCTGCAATGAAGAAAAAAGGCATTGAACCAAAACCAAATGCTTCGCGCGGCAAACTGATTGACCAACTCGTCTCCGATTACCTTGAACCCAACTTCATCCAGCCGACATTCCTCTACAACTACCCGCGCGACATTTCCCCGCTTGCCAAAGCCATGCCCGGCGACCCCACAATGGTGGAGCGGTTTGAGGGCTTTATCGGCGGCATGGAACTTTGCAATGCCTTCACCGAATTGAACGACCCCTTAGACCAAGAAGCGCGTTTTTTGGAAATGGGGCGCACTTACGCCGCCGATGACGAGGAACGGCATCCAATTGACGAAGACTACCTGCGCGCCATGCGCTACGGCATGCCCCCAAACGGCGGTTTCGGAATGGGCATTGACCGCCTGACCATGATTTTCACCGACAAGCGAAGCATCCGCGAAGTCATCCTGTTCCCGCACCTGCGCGAGCGCGAGAACGCTAAACCCCCGAGCGAAGTAACCGAGAACCCTACCGCGGAGGAAAACAATGAAGGCTGAATCCAACTCCGTGTGGGAAGAACTTGCCGCGCTGATAAACAGCAGGCCGGAAGAAGAGCGAAAGCGCTATTTTGAAGGAATCCGCCGCTTCAAACACGACCTACAAAACGCTTTGGGCATGATAAGCACCGCTGAAAAACTGATGGAGCGCGAAGGCCGCTCAAACCCCGAGTTCAAGGTAGATTGGGAATTGTTGGGAATAATCAAAGAAGGCGCCGACGAAGCCTTTGCTTTGCTCGCCGAGATCGCCCAATTTGCCGAAGCGATAAAAACATAGGCGAAGGAACCAGCCTACAACGCAAAGGGGATTTTTGTGAAAAAGTTCACCATAGCCGCGGTTGTGATATTGGGAGTGCTGAGCGCGTCGTGTGCGCCTCACGCCGTTCCCATCACGCCAGCCACGCTAACCCCCACCCCCACTCACAGCCCAACGGCGTTTCGGCCGTTCACGCCTACGGCGACTTTCATCCCCACCGCAACGCCCACACAAACACCCAGCCCAACGCCCACTATCCCCACTCCAACGCCGACGCCGCGGCCCCTATTGCGCCCTCGCTATTCCCTCAACGGGGAACTGGACTTTTACGCGCACACCATCACAGTAGAGGAAACGCTCCAATACCCCAACCGCAGCGGGACTACACTCAAAAAACTGGTTTTTGACGTAGAGCCAAATCACGGTGGGGGATTTGTTCTGCAATCTGCCGTGATTGATGGCAAAAAAGTTCCCCCTTCGCTGAGCGATACGCGGCTGACTTTGCCATTGCCGAAGCCGCTGCCGCCCAATTCAACCACGACTGTGCACCTGACTTACCGCTGGAAAATCCCGCTCAAGGCGCGCATGGGGCTTTTCTACTACACAGGTGAGCAAATAAACCTGATGTGGTGGTATCCGGCTATTGTACCCCGCACGAGCAAAGGCTGGCTTTGGCACCCTTACTTGCCATACGGGGAGCACATAGCGCAAGAACCATCCGATTTCACCCTCAGCCTGAAAATAAAAGACGCCCCGGCGGGAACAACAGCGGTTGGAAGTATGCCCCTCAGGCTCAAAAACGGGCGGTGGGAAGGCAAACTAACCAACGCCCGCGCGTGCGCTGTTTTCATAAGCGCTAAATGGCAAAAAACGGAACGGCAAGCGGGCAAGACAAAAGTTTTGGTTTATGCCTTGCCATCGCAAAAACCAGCCGCCGAAGCGGTGGCCTACAATGTTGCAAAGGCGCTTTTGCTTTACGGCAAATTGTTCGGGCTCGGCTACGGGCGCTCCACATTCACAGTGGCCGAGGCATCGGTTTCGGATGGAATGGAGTTTAGCGGAGCGGCGCTCCTTTCAGAGGATTATTTCTCCCACTGGAACGGCACGGTCAAGGACAACCTCATTGCCTTGGCTGTGCACGAAACAGCCCACCAGTGGTGGTATGACAAAGTGGGCAATGACCCGGCGCTTGAGCCGTGGCTGGATGAGGCTTTAGCAACTTACAGCGAAAGCCTTTTTTACGAGAATGAGTACCACCTTCAAAAGTGGTGGTGGTTTTTCAGGGTAAAAGCGCTCGCACCAAAGGGAAATGTGGGCATGGACATCTACCACAGCGGCACAATGATGGGGTATTTTCGCGCTGTGTATTTGCATGGTGCTGAGTTTATCGCTGCGCTGAGGGCTAAAATGGGAGATAAAGCATTCTTTGCCTTTTTGCGAGATTACGCCCGCCAAATGAATAGCAAATTGGCAACGCGCGACGACTTTTTCCGCATCCTCCGCGCCCACACAAAGGTTGACCTTACCCCACTCATAAAAGCCTACCTCGCCGTGCCAATTCCAACCCCCACGCCAACGCCCACGCCGCCGTGGCCTACGCCAACTCCAACGCCCACCGCCACACCGTCAAAAGGGGGGTAACGCAAAGATGCAGAGAGAAAACCACAGAGATTACACAGATTAGCACAGATGAGAAGATTAGCGATTTAGGATTTGCAGAAGGACGCCAAGGGCGCCAAGGGAAAGGCAAAGACGCAGAGGAAACAGAGGCACAGAGAGCGCAAAGAGGTTAACGCCAAGGGCGCCAAGGACACAGAGGACGCCAAAGACAAAAACCACAGATTACACAGATTTTTTCTGTGTTCTCTGCAAATTTCTGTGTTTTCTGTGGTTTTTCTTCAATCGGTGTAAATCTGTGTAAATCGGTGGATGGTAACGCCAAAGACGCCAAGGGAAACGCAAAGGCGCAGAGGAAGCAGAGGCGCAGAGAGCGCAAAGAGGTTAACGCCAAGGGCGCCAAGAACACGAAGGACGCCAAGGGTAAAAACCACAGATTACACAGATTACACAGATTTTTTCTGTGTCCTCTGTGGTTTTTCTACTCTACCTACGGCCCAACGCCCCAACGACTAACGCCCTAACGACTCAACTCACCCTCACCGCTCTCTTCCTCATCCGCCTTCACCAAACCGAGCCTACCCGCCTGTTCGTATGAAATGGCCTTTGGGTTCACGGTGCTGAGCAGTTCCTCTTTGTCGGCCTCTTTTTCCCAAAACTCATCGGCTTGCTCAAGGGCAATACCACTGTTCAGCAATTCAAGAAGCGAGGGATCTGTTTCCTCATCCTCCAGAGGCACTTCCTCTTCTGGTTCTACTTCAGCCTCAGGCTCTTCAGGCACTACTTCGGTCTCAACAACCGTTTCATCCTGTTCCTCCCCCTTCAGCGGAATAAGCCCAATACCCTTTAAAATTTCGCGCAAATTGGTAACTGCATCGGCAAGCAAAGTGTGCCAATTGGTCACGCCATTTTGTGGACACGGCCGAGCGCAGATGGCTACCAAAGCATAGCGATAATCAAGAGAAGCAAGGTAAACTGAAATCCCATCTGTTTCAAAAGCGATGAAGTTGCGCGGCACGCGACTATCCAGCCCCCACGAAGCCTTCAAAGCGGCCGCGTGAGCGGCCATCACAAGGGGCAACACTCGCTGCACCACAATGTATTCTTCTGCAGAGCCCGCCTGCAAAGTAATGCGCCCAACTTCATCCACCACCGCAATGACCTTGGCCCCCATTTTGTCGCGCAGGTCAGCCACCAAGTCAGACATGCGGTAAGAAGCCTGCTCCTCGGCGTCAGGCTCTTCCTCCGAATCGCCGAGTATGCTATCAACCATACCCAGTTGGCGTTCTATTGTGTCAAGCAAGTCCGCAAATTCCAACGGCTTGGTAAACCACACCTGCGCGCCGACCTCTTTTGCACCGGCTTTCAACCTTTCCTCATCAGCACCGGAAATCAGAATTATGCTCGCATCGGGGAACAACTTACGAAACTTTTTAGCAAAGCGCACGCCGTCCATGCCCGGCAGCACGATATCCACAATAGCGAGGTCGTAACCACCGCGGCCGAGTTCAAGCAAGGCCTCTTCTCCGGAAGGAACCTCAACCACCTCAAACTTCTCTTCACCTAACGAAAGAATGGCCGCCCGCAAAACGCGGGCGAGTTCACGATTGTCTTCCACAATAAGAACACGATGCAAACTCATAGCGTTTCACACCTCTGCGCAGAGGAAATCAACTTTCCTCTTCAAGGGCGTACTTGCGGTTGTAAGATTCGTAAGTTTCGGCCAAGGTAAGCAAAACTTGCTTGGAGAATTTGTTTAGGCGTCGCACAAGTTCAGTCCACATTTTCGGGGATGAAATTTCGGCTTCTTCAAACGCGTCCCACAAAGTGCTCACCAAAATGCCGTGGAAGAAGAGAAAAGAGCGCACTGATTCGTAAAAGGTAAGGCCGTATTGGTGCCCGCGCGCGGCGTATTCATAGCCGATAGAGCGGGCTTCAACCTCTGCCTCAGGGGAACCCTCGGCGAGGTAAGCCCATAAACTCTGCACCATCGCCTTGCCAGCGCGGCGATAATGCTCGCGAGCAATCTCATCCAGTTTCTTGTACCACTTTTCTTTGTCCAGAGAACCTTCGGCAATATGAATGCGCACACTCCGCAAAGCGGACATTACAGCGTCGCGCGGCAACGATTCGTTCTCCTCTCGCTTTCGCGCCAGCATCCAAAGTTCCAACTCAGCGCGTTTAAACCGCCGATGCCCGCCCTGAGTGCGATGAGCCGGTATCTTCCCCTGATCCGCCCAAATGCGCACAGTGGAAGGATGAACGCCCAAAATGCGGGCTACTTCCCCTAATGTGAGCCATTCTTTATGATGCCAGTCCATAACAACTCCTTCAACAAAAAAATTGTTGCAGTGGGCGAGCAAATTCAAACGCTCGCCACCGATACTGCAGACGAAATGCCTTTCGCGGGCGCTTACCGCCCTTCAAATTTCCCCACCAAGCGGCGGGAGCAAACTTGACGCTTGGGAAAGCGGCTATAGGATACCAGACAAGTTCCAAAATCTCAACGCCCTATTCACAAATTGATAGGATAACTACAATTTCACGAAAATCCTTAGAACTGACCGCATAGATTATACCGCACAATTTCAAAGACAACCAAAGGTGAAATTCCCGGCCCAAAAGCGCCTAAAACTCAAAAGCCCGACGGGTTACCCCGTCGGGCTTTTGAAATTATGGTTGGGGGCAAAAGAATTACACCCAGCCGCGCAGTTTCATGGCTTCGGCCACGCGCGCCACGGCCACCATGTAGGCCGCCAAGCGGTTGTGGACGCCCTCTTTCTGCGCCATTTCGTGCACGGCGTGGAAGGCCGCGGTCATCTTCTTGTCCAGCCGCTCGTGCACGGTTTCCAGATCCCAGTAGTAGTCATAGGCGTTTTGCACCATCTCAAAGTAGGAAACCGTCACGCCGCCGGCGTTGGCCAAGAAGTCGGGGATAACGTAAGCACCCTTATCGTGCAAGATGAGGTCGGCCTCAGGGGTGGTGGGGCCGTTAGCCAGTTCCACGATCACCTTGGCCTTGATGCGGCCGGCGTTTTCGTCGGTAATCACGTCCTCCAGCGCCGCGGGCACCAGCACCGGCACGTCCAGTTCCAACAGTTCTTCGTTGGTGATATTGTCCGCACCGGGGAAGTTGATGACCGAGCCAGTCTCTTTCTTGTGCGCCATCACGGCCTTGTAGTCCAACCCTTTGGGATTGTAGATGCCGCCTTTGGAGTCGGAAACCGCGACCACCTTGAGGCCAAACATTTCGCTGCCGAGCACATGGGCAAAGTAACCGGCATTGCCATAGCCCTGAATGGCGGTGGGGGCATCTTTCAGTTCCATACCGAGCACCTTGGCCGCCTCGCGCAGGGTGTACATACCGCCGCGAGCGGTGGCGTCGCCGCGGCCTTTAGAGCCTCCCAGCGGAAGGGGCTTGCCGGTGATCATGCCAAATTCGTTCCAGCCCTGCATGGTGGAAAATTCATCCATCATCCAGGCCATGATTTGCGGGGTGGTGTAAACATCGGGCGCGGGCACGTCCTTCTCCAGCCCCAGAAGCGCGGTGCCGATGGCGCGGATGTAGCCGCGCGACAGCCGCTCAAGTTCCGAGTTGGAAAGTTTGTGCGGATCGCAGATTACGCCACCCTTGGCACCGCCCAGAGGAATATCCACAACTGCTGTCTTCCAGGTCATCCACGCGGCCAACGCGCGCACCGTATCCACGGTCTCCGCGGGGTGAAAGCGAATGCCGCCTTTCGTCGGCCCACGGGAGTTGTTGTATTGCACGCGGAAGCCGTGAAACACCTTCACCGAGCCGTCATCCATACGCACAGGGAAGGTGACATGGATTTCACGCATAGGCCAACGGAGCATTTCGTGGGTGGCCTCGTCAAGACCGAGCCGCTCAGCAGCGGCGTCCAACTGTGCTTGTGCTATTTTGAAGGGATTGTGCTTGGACATGGTATCCTCCTATTGGATGTGAATTGGGTTTATCAAAAACAAACGCCGCCTGCAAACGCAAGCGGCGGTGTTGCTAAATCCAGCCACGAATTTCCATGGCCTTGACTACCCGGTCAATGGCTACCATGTAAGCCGCGTCGCGGGTATACACCTCCTCATCCAACGCCATCTGGAGCACACCCTGAAAGGCTTGGCTCATCTTCTTGTCCAGACGCTCCAGCACTTCATCCCGCGTCCAGTAAAAATTCATGTCGTTTTGCACGCTTTCAAAGTAGGAAACGGTCACGCCGCCGGAATTGCAGAGAAAATCGGGGATGACGAAGATGCCCCGCTCCTGCAACACCGCGTCGGCCTCGGGGGTAGTGGGGCCGTTGGCGCCTTCGGCAAGGATTTTGACTTTATCGCTGATGAGTTTGACCGTCTCGCCGGTGATTTGGCCTTCCAGCGCGGCAGGGATGAGCACATCCACGTCCTTGGCAAGCCAAGCCATCTCGTCTTCCAGCACGTAGCCTGCCTTTTGGGCTTTTTGCTTGTCAATTGTGCCGTATTGGTCGGTAATGCTTTTGAGGAAATGGGGGTCAACACCCTCAGGGTGGCAGAGGGTGTAGGGTTTTTTATCTTGGCGGTCCCAGTAGGAAACGCAGGCCACTTTGCCGCCAAGGATTTCAATGAAACCGATGACGGCGTTCTGAGCCACGTTGCCGAAACCTTGCACCGAAGCGGTACTCTTGCTTGGGTCAATGCCAAGGTGTTTCATGGCCTCGCGGATGTTGTAGACCACGCCAAAACCGGTAGCCTCGGCGCGGCCCAACGAGCCGCCGCCGCCTACGGGCTTGCCCGTGATTGCGCCGGGGGTGTATTCGCCAACAAGTTTGGAATACTCGTCCATCATCCAGCCCATCATCTGGGGGTTGGTGCCCACATCGGGCGCGGGGACGTCAATGCGCGGCCCAATGTTGCGCCAGATCTGGTCAATCCAGCCGCGGCACAAGCGCTCCAGTTCCCCGCGAGAGAGGGTGGCCGGGTCAACCGCCACACCACCTTTGGCGCCGCCCAAAGGTATGTCGGCGACCGCGGTTTTCCAAGTCATCCACATGGCGAGCGCGCGCACCGTGTCAATGGTCTCTTTGGGGTGGAAGCGAATGCCACCCTTGGCCGGGCCGCGCGCATCGTTGTGTTGCACGCGGTAGCCCAAAAACGTCTTGATGTGGCCGTTATCCAGCCGCACGGGAATCTGGAAATGGAATTCCCGCATGGGCTGGCGCAGCATTTGCGCTACGTCTTCGTTCAGGCCCAGCAACTCGGCCACGTGGTCAAATTGTTGCTGGGCCATCTTGAATGCGTTCACCGATTCGGACATGAGCAAAGTCACTCCATTCTGGAAGATAATAAACGGGCACCACTCGGGATGGTGCCCGCTCGTGCTCAAAGTTTATTCACAATGATGCGCCGACGAAGGTTCTTCATTGCCGTTAGCCTTGTGGAATTGACGATGGTTTTGCGTTGCAGAGGAATCTACCCAACTTGAAAGAATTGCCCAATGGGGCGGAAGTCTGCCACATCCTGCCTTGCCAGTTTACGGCGAATTTGCTCAAATCGCCTCACCGTGGCGGCGGTATACAGGCGCTCACCACAACGTGTGCACACCAATGCCTTCACCCGTACTACCGCTGTGTTAGAACCGCCCTTCAGCAACTTTTCAACTTCTTTCTCAACCAGTTCGCCGCCGCAAATGGGGCATTTGTCCAGTTCGCTCATCGCTTCACTCTAACTCGCCAATCAATCCATCTTCCGGGGTCTGGGCGATATACCGTCACCAAAACAGCCCAACCCGTTCTCTCATCGTAAGCCCAAACAGTATGAATTGGCTCACCCGTAAAACTCTCACCATAAACCAAACAACTGGGATACGGTTTATCGGTGGGGTACTCTTCTATGATTTCGCCTTGCAAAACGCTAAAGAAAATTTCGTCATACGACAAGTGGTCGGCATGTGCCTCTTCGTCTGCGTGGTCAATAATGCGAATCCGCCCGTCCCTAACGGCCTTCACAATGTCGTCAATACGCACGACATTCCTCGGGACAAAGTTGTTCCTTACACTTCACCATCACTTTATTCAAGTGCCCTTATAGATCGCAACGGACGAACGCGGATTTTTTTGAATGCCAAGGTCGCCAAGGGACACAAAGGACGCCAAGAAAGTGACGCAAAGACGCAGAGAAAGCAGAGGCGCAGAGAGCACAAAGAGGTTGACGCCAAGGACACAAAAGACGCCAAGAAAAAATTTCTGTGTTTTCTGTGGTGTTTCTGTGCCTTCTGTGGTTTTCCTTCCGCAATTAAAGATTACTCCAAACTTCACCCTTAGTCAAGATGCTTGCGGCGTTCTTGCAAATTTCTCATCAACACCTGACGCACCACTTTGGGGTTCGCTTGCCCGCGCGCCAGGCGCATCACCTGCCCAAACAGGAAGTTCGCCACGCCCTCTTTGCCCTTCAGGTAGGTCTCCAGTTCCTTGGGATGCGCGGCAAGCACTTCTTCCACCCAGCCTTGGATGGCCGCTTCGTCGGAAACCTGCTTCAGGCCCTTCTCGGCGATGATTTCTGCCGCGCTTTTGCCGCTGGCGAACATTTCGGCGAGCACGCTCTTGCCGGTGTTGTTGTTGATTTCGCCCGCGGCAATGCGACGCAGCAGGTCGGCCAGCGCCTGCGGTGAAACTTTGACCGCAGCGATGCCCACGCCCGCTTGGTTCATCAGGCCAAACAGTTCGCCCGTCACCCAGTTGGCGACGGTTTGCGCGGGCACTGCGGGCGCGGCGGCTTCCACTGCGGCTTCGTAGTAGTCGGCCACCGCGCGCTCGGCGGTCAGCACCTCCGCGGCGTAAGCCGTGAGCCCGTACTGCTCCTGAAAACGGCGGAAGCGCGCGTAAGGCAGTTCGGGCAGTTCCGCGCGCAGTTCCTCCACCCATTCGGACGAAACCTCCAGCGGCGGCAGGTCGGGCTCGGGGAAGTAGCGGTAATCGTGGGCTTCTTCCTTGCTCCGCTGGGGCACGGTGACACCGCGAGCGTCATCCCAGCCCATGGTTTGCTGAATGACCGGCTCACCGCGGCGCAGCAGTTCGCTCTGGCGAGCAATTTCCTGCGTCACGGCCTGCTCCAAGGCCCGAAAACTGTTCAGGTTCTTGATTTCGGTGCGGGTGTTGAGCGCGTCGCTGCCCTTCCAGCGCACTGAAACGTTGGCTTCAAAGCGAATGACGCCCTTTTCCATATCGCCGCTGTTGACGCCCAAGTAGCGCACGATTTGCCGGATGGCCATGGCATACGCTTTAGCCTCTTCCACCGAGCGCATGTCGGGCTCGGAGACGATCTCCAGCAGGGGCACGCCGGCGCGGTTGAGGTCAACCAACGAGTATTCCTCGCCGCTCTCGGTGCGGACGTGGGTCAGTTTGCCGGTGTCCTCTTCCAGATGCACGCGGCGGACGCGGATGCGCCGCTCGCCCGCGGCGGTGCGGATGGTGATCGCGCCGTGCTCGGCCAGCGGCAGTTCGTATTGCGAAATCTGGTAGCCCTTGGGCAGGTCGGGGTAAAAGTAGTTCTTGCGGGCAAAGATGCTCACCCGGTTGATGGTGCAACCCAAAGCCAGCGCCACCTTGGCGCCCTTAGCAACCGCTTCTTTGTTGACCACCGGCAGCGCGCCGGGCATGGCCGCGCACACCGGGCAGACCGCGGTGTTCGGCTCCGCGGTGGTAGCGTCCACCACCGGGCAGGCGCAAAACATTTTGGACTTGGTGTTCAGTTCAGCATGAATTTCAAGGCCGATGACGGGTTCAATTTCCATGGTACTGCCTCATTGTTGGTGTGCTACGCGTTTTGAGCAATTTCCCTGCCTGAATCACGGTTTAGGAGCATACACCACAAAGTCGTCAAAACTTATCTCAGTGCCGGGGGTGTCAAATGTGCCGGCAATGAGGCCTACATCGCCGCCCTTGGTGATGCTGGTATCGTGAACTTGGGCAAGCAACTTGCCGTTCACCCAAAGCGAAAGGGTATCGCGCACACAAGCGGCCCGCAAGTGCACCGTCACTGCTCCTTCAGGAATGAGGTCGCTGTATTCCAAAGCCTTACTACTCAGCAAAATTTGCTTTCCTTTGAATTCTTTCCCAATGCCGTAATAGCCATCACTACTGATAACAAAGTAGTAAAAGTTGTCCTTATTCTGGTAGCGGCAAATCAGACCAAAATCGTTATCCTCCGGGCCGCCAACTTTCAGCGCTTTCACCTCCACAACCACATTTGCGGGGAAATCCTTGCCCGGGTTAGCCCAAACATCGGTTTGCTTCTCCATCACCTTGATATGGTAAGTGCCGTCGGGGTAATAATCGGTGATGGCATCGTCGCCGCGGTACACATCCCACCCGCTGCCGCTATCCGAAAAATCGTCCGCAAAAAGTAGTTTGCCGCCGGGCTTTTTGCCGCTTTGAGGCGTTGGGGAAGCCGTTCCTTCCGAAGAACCAGAAGCCGTCAAAGGCGGCAGCGCCCCTTGCGGCGGCGGCGTGGTGACCAGCAAGTTGTCAAACTGCACCACAAATCCCGGTTTATCACCTGCGCCCGCGAGCATCCCCACATAACCTCCGGCAGAAAAAGTTTCATCTTCCAAAACATCAACCCATTTGTCATTTATTGCCAACCCAAGCGTATGGCCTGAGCAAAATGCGGTAAGGCGGTACACCTTGCCGGGCTCCAGAGAGGAATACGGCTCGGGCATATTCGTCCACGGCACAATATCTTGGATGTCGTTATTCACCATCTTCCAGATTGAATAATCACCGGCTTCGGTAACTTCAAAGCCGTAAAAGTTCCCTTTCTCATCGTCGCGACACAGCAGGCCAATTTCGCCTTCGCCGGTAGACTGCACAATTTGCGCATCAACACTGATTACGGCATCGCTTGCACCAACCTCGTATTCGCTCCAGATGATGTACTGCGGTGAGGTAACCTGTATGCGATAGCCGCCATTTGCATAAAAAGTTTTGCCGTGCGAAGAGTGGTATGTCCGCCAATTGCCATTTTTGGGGTCGTCAAAATTATCGCTGAAGATGACTTTTGCCGGTGGCAAATTGGAAGCCAGCGTTGGGGTAGGAGCGACGGTAGGCGGCGAAGTTGGGGTAAAAGTAGGTGTGGGGACGGAAGTTGCCGTGCTCGTCGCCAAAGGCGTAGGCGTTGCCACAACTATTGTGGGCGAGGGAGAAGCCTTTTGAGGCAGAGCCGTCGGCAAGGCCGCAGTAGCACTGCGCGCACTCTGCACTCTGTCTAAATAGTAGGCCTTAAATAAGACCCCTCCAACCGCCAGCAAGCCGCAAAACGCCAACACCAAAACCACAATGCATCCTATTACTAATTTATTATTGTTTTTCATCTAAGCCTCCACTTTTAGAAGCACGCCCGCAGGCTACACAACGGTTATGACAAAAAATGTTGCTACTAAGAATCTATCCAAAAAATATCGTGGTGGTGTCATTGCGAGCCCCGTAGGGGCGAAGCAATCCCCCTTTTACTGGTCGGGAGACTGCTTCGGCGGCGCCGCCGCCTCGCAGCGACACGCCCACAAAGAATTTTCGGATAGGCTCTAAATGCGTTTCACCCCTGCGCCAAATAGCAACATCCATTTTCATTATACCAATTTGGGCAAAGCACAAGGCACAGCAAGGCTACTTTTCAGTGCGTTTGGCTTCTTCCCAAAGTTCCTGCATTTCGGCCAAATTCATGGAAGAAATGGGGCGGCCCTGACGGCGCGCTTCATCCTCTATTGCCTTGAAGCGGCGGCGGAAGCGGGCATTGGTAGCGCGCAGCGCCTGCTCCGAATCCACGCCATACCAGCGCGCAAGGTTGGTCACCACGAAAAGCAAGTCGCCCAGTTCGGCTTCGCGCTCTTCGGGGGTTTTTGCCTGCCGCAGTTCCTCTTCCTCCTCGGCCAACTTCGCCCACACATCCTCAATTTTTTTCCACTCAAAGCCTTCCTTCACTGCCCGCTTTTGCACCTTGTGCGCCTCAACCAGTGCGGGCAAACCCTTCGGAATGTCGTCAAAAATGCTTTTCGGAGCGGCTTCCTCCCCTTTCTCTGCCTTTTCAGCCTGCTTTATCTTCTCCCAATTCCGCACAACTTCGTCCGCGTCGCGCACTTTCACCGTGCCGAACACGTGTGGGTGCCGCCGCACCATCTTCCGATGGATTTCTTGGAGCACCTCGGTCATCGTAAACTCGCCTTCCTCGTATGCGATTTGCGAATGGAGCAAAATTTGGAGCAGGATGTCGCCCAACTCTTCCTTCAAGGCATCCCAATCAGCGTTGTCAATTGCCTCCAGTGCCTCGTAAGTTTCCTCCAGCAGGTATTTGCGGAGCGAGCGGTGGGTTTGCTTGCGATCCCACGGACAACCGTCGGGGGCGCGCAGGCGGGCTACCACCTCTTGAAACGCCTCAAACGAAGAGTCGGGGGAAAGGGCGGGCAGGTAAAGCGAGGTCAAAAGCCCAATTTCGGGGTCGCGGTCAATTTCGTAGAGCGGCATCCAGCGCACCTGCTCGTTTTCCGTCCCAGCGGCGTGGATGAGGGCAACGCGGTGGTCATCGGGGTAAACGCTCATCAGCGTAAGTTTGACCTCCGAAGCCACCATGCGGTCGTAAAGTTGAGCGATCAGAGCGGGCGCGCTCGGCGGGAAGGGAGGCACGTGCAAAGCCGCGATCTCCAGCGCATCCACAAGGGCGGTGTGGGGGTAAAGGTCGCGGCCGATGGCGCGCGCGGTCGGCTCAACGAAACTCAGCCCCTCCACCACCCGCACGGGGATTTTGGCGGCGCGCGCCCGCTCCACAATCGGCGGCACGGTCGCCTCGGCGACGAACGGATGCCCCGGCACGGCGTAAACCACACCCTCGGGGCGCTTACCGAGCCTAAGCACTTCCTCCACAATGGCGGCATACACCGCCTCAAACGAATCCTTCTCTTCGTAAAGGCGGTCAAAAGTATGCACTACAAGGCTCGGCGGAAAAGCCTGCACGGTTGGATGCTTGCCGGTGCGGAGGTAAACCTCTTGCGCCGCCGAGAGCACATCCCAAGCCTCGCGGGTCAACTGCGCCGGATTGCCCGGCCCTAAGCCGAGAATGGTGATTTGGGGCATAGAGGTCTCCTTAATCGTTGCGTCGTTGCGTCGTTGGGGCGTTAGGTCGTTGGGTCGTTGGGGCGTTGCGTCGTGGGTAGAACAGAAAAACCACATAGGACACAGAAAAAATCTGTGCTAATCTGTGTAATCTGTGGTTTGTTTTATCCACAGAGATTACACAGATTTACACCGATTGATTTTTTGAAACCGCGGATTTCGCAGATTGCGCAGAAAAAAATCTGTGCTAATCTGTGTAATCTGTGGTTGTTTCATCCACCGATTGACACAGATTTGCACTGATTGAAGAAAAGAAACCGCAGATTTCACAGATTCTGCAGAAAAATCTGTGCTAATCTGTGTAATCTGTGGTTTCAACCACCAAAACAGAAAACCGCGACACGCCTCCTCTCCGCGCGGAGCACGAAGGGAAGCGGGCCGCGGTCGCGAAATTTTGCCGCAAGGGATTTAGCGCTTGGTGTAAGTAGGGGCTTTGCGGGCGCGCTTGAGGCCGGGCTTTTTGCGCTCTTTGACGCGCGGGTCGCGCGAAAGCAAGCCATGCTTTTTGAGCGTGGGGGCAAACTCGGCGTTGTATTTGGCAAAAGCACGCGCCAAACCAAGCCGCACCGCGCCCACCTGCCCGGTGACTCCGCCGCCTTTGACCAGCACGGTAACGGTGTATTTGTCGCGCGATTCACCCAAAACTGCAAAGGGCTTCAGCACGTCTTCGGCGTCGCCCAAGCGGGGGAAGTACTCTTCTAACGGGCGACCGTTGATGATGAACTCGCCCGAGCCGTTCATCAGGCGGACGCGCGCCGTGGCTTCCTTGCGACGCCCAACACCTTCGTAATAACGAACATCCATAAAACCTAACCTCCTTCAGTGCCCAAACTAAAGTTCCACCCGGCGAGGATTCTGCGCCGCATGGGGATGCTCGGGGCCGGCATACACTTTCAACTTGCGAATCAGTTTGCGCCCATAGGAATTCTTGGGCAACATTCCCCAAACCGCATCGCGGATAACGCGCTCAGGGTAGCGTTGCAACTGCTCACGCAAAGTTACCGAACGCAAACCGCCCGGGTAACCGGAATGGCGGTAGTAAATTTTCTGGTCTAACTTACGGCCCGTAACCCGCACCCGCTCGGCGTTGATGACCACCACGTAGTCACCGTTATCCACGCCGGGGGTGTAATTCGGCTTATGCTTGCCCAAGAGCAAAGCGGCAATTTTGGTAGCCAAACGGCCAAGGGTTTGGTCGTTGGCATCCACCAACAGCCACTCACGCGTTATTTCGGATGGTTTCGGATAATAAGTTTTTTCCACCGTTTACCTCTCCAAACAGAGTTCCGGGGCACAAGCCACCGGCGTTTTGCAGATTCAGAACAACAAACCCTGAGGGGCGATTTTGGCGCTTTCGCACCGAGCCAAATCCTCGGGTGTATAGCACACACTTTCCAAAAACAAGCCGTTTGGTGGCGCCAAAACTGCCAATGGATTGGCAGGCGGGCTTTTCAACGCCTGTTCCAGTTCCTCAAACGACCGCCTACCCTGCCCGATTAGCACCTGCAAGCCAACCATACGGCGCACCATACGGTAAAGGAAGGCATCGGCAGCCACCTCAAAAGCCCACGCTTGTGGGGCAATGCGACGCCAGCGCGCCAGCCTCACAGTGCGGATTGTGGTGCCGTTTGGCCGCGGCGGCGTGCCAAAGGCAGAAAAGTCGCGTTTGCCGGGCAAAAGCGCCGCCGCCTGCGCCAGCAGTTTTTCATCGGCAGGAGGCCACACACGCCACGCAAAGCGTTCCGCGAACGGGTTGCGCAGGGGGGCAAAAAACAGGCGGTAAACATAGCAGCGGGCGAGCGCATCGTAGCGCGGGTGAAAGCCATCCGGAGCGAGGCGGAGTTCACGCACCACCACCTCAGGCGGCAAAAGGCTGTTGAGGGCGCGCATCAGGCTTGCTTCATCGTGCCGCCAATCCAGCCCAAAAGCAATCACCTGCCCGCGGGCATGCACGCCGCTGTCGGTGCGCCCCGCCGCCAAGATGGACTTTTCAGCCCAACCCAGCCTGCGCAGCGCCTTTTCAACCTCGCCCTGCACCGTGCGCCCTCGGCTCTGACGCTGAAAGCCGAGGAAATCGGTGCCATCATAGGCGAGAACGGCTTGGTAAAGTGCCATGAAAGTTGTGTGCTATTCCTCAACCAGTTCCAACAGCACCATTTCGGCGCCATCGCTGAGGCGAGGGCCGAGTTTCAAAATGCGGGTGTAGCCGCCCGGGCGGTCTTCGTAGCGCGGGGCAATGTCGTCAAAAAGTTTGTTGACCACATTGACCTTTTCTTCCTCATCGCCGATGTAAACACTGCCCAAACGAGCGGCCACCAACCGGCGAGCATGCACCATCTTTGCCCCACCGGCGGCATTGCCGCGCTTGGCAATGGTTATCAGGCGCTCAGCCTCGCCGCGGATGGCATCGGCCTTGGCGCGGGTGGTGCGAATGCGCTCATGGAAGAACAACTGCTTTATCAAATTCCGCCGCAAAGCCTTGCGGGCATCCTTAGAGCGGCTGAGTTTCTTACCGGCAACTTTGTGTCGCATCGTCTATCACTCCGTTATGCGCTCAGGCTATTTTTCCTCTTTTTCCTCGGGCAAAAAGCCCTTTTCGCGCATTTTAGTCAAAAGTTCATCAAGGCTTTTTTCGCCGAAATTGCGGATAGAAAGCATGGCATCTTCGCCCTTGCCCAGCATATCCAGCACTTCGCCCACAGTGGTCACGCCGGCGCGCCTGAGCGAATTGAAAACGCGCACCGAAAGGTCAAGTTCCTCAAGCGGCGTTTCCATTGCTTCGCTTGTGAGGCCGGCGCCCCATGTGCGGGTTTGTTGACCGGCTGGTTTGGGGCCAAAGGCAGATTCCTCTATGCCCGCGATGTAGCCAAAGTGAGAAACCAAAATCTGAGCGGCCGTTTTGAGCGCTTCTTCGGGCGTGATGGTGCCGTCAGTCCAAATTTCCAGCAAAAGGCGGTCGTAATTTGTGCTGCGGCCAACGCGCGCCGAGCCGACTTCCCAATTCACCCGTTTGACGGGGCTAAAGATGGCATCAACTGCCAATTCACCAATGGGGAGTTGGCGGTTGCGCTGTTCGGCAGGGGAATAGCCGCGCCCGCGCTCAACTGTCATTTCCATTTCAACGGTGGCGTCTGGGTCGTCAACGGTAAAAAGGTAAAGTTCGGGGTTGACGATTTCCACCTCGGGCGGGGCAACGATATCGGCCGCGGTAACCACGCCCTCGCCGCGCACTTCAAGGTACAAGCGGGCGGTATCCACATCGTGCAGTTTGAAGCGCAACTGCTTGAGTTGGAGCGAAATCTCCAACACGTCCTCGCGCACGCCGGGGATAGCGCTGAATTCGTGCAACACGTCCGAAATGCGCACCGAGGTAACAGCCGCGCCTTCCAGAGAAGAGAGCAAAACACGCCGCAGCGCGTTGCCTAAGGTAACGCCGTAGCCGCGCTCTAACGGGCTGATGACGAAGCGGCTGTAGTTCAGCGCCTCCAAATCCCGCTCAATGCGCGGAGTTACCATATTTCCTAAACCAACCACAGTTCACCCCTTCCTCAACGAACAGGGTTTAGCGCGAGTAGTATTCCACGATGAGTTGTTCGTCAATGTTGCTATCAATTTCACCGCGTTCGGGAAGGCGCTCCACGCGCCCGGAAAAAGAATTGAGGTCGCGGCTCAGCCAAGCAGGCGGGGTTTGCTTTTCCGCCCAGGGGGGCAGAATTTGCTTGAAGTAGTGGCGTCGGCGGGATTCAGGCCGCACCTCTACAACATCGCCCGGGCGCAGCAGCATAGAGGGCACATCCACACGGCGTCCGTTGACGGTGAAGTGCCCGTGGCTGACCAATTGCCGCGCCTCAGCGCGACTGCGGGCATAGCCCAACCGAAAGACCACGTTATCCAGCCGCGATTCCAAAATTTGCAACAAATTCAAGCCTGTCATGCCGCGCTGTTGCAAAGCCACTTCGTAGTAGCGGCGGAACTGCCGCTCAAGCACGCCGTAGATGCGGCGTGCGCGCTGCTTGGCGCGCAACTGCTTGGCATAGTCCGAAGCGCGCCCCCGCCTAAAGCGGGCGGTTCGCCCGTGCTCGCCGGGCGGGTATGGGTGGCGCTCCATCGGACACTTGTTGGTGAAGCACTTTTCGCCTTTCAAAAACAGTTTTTCGCCTTCGCGGCGGCATAGTTTGCATGCAGGACCCAGATACTTAGCCATAGGTAATCCCTCAATCCCAAGTTAGACACGACGTTTTTTCGGGGGACGGCAACCGTTGTGGGGGACGGGCGTCACATCCGAAATGGAAAGGATTTTGAGTTGGAAAGTCTGCAAAGCGCGCAGAGCGGCGTCGCGCCCGGGGCCGGGGCCCTTGACGAAAACGTGCGCTTCTCTCATGCCCATATCCATAGCGGCCTTGACGGCCTGCTCAGTCGCCAAACGGGCGGCAAAGGGGGTGCTTTTGCGCGAGCCTTTGAAACCCGCGGTGCCGCCGCTCGCCCACGTGACGACGTTGCCGTGCTCATCGGTCACGGACACGATGGTGTTGTTGAAAGTGGCATGAATGTGAATATGCCCACGCGGCAGGTGCCGCTTCACTTTGCGGGCGCTACTGCGCCGCCGAGAACGAGAACTCCTCGCCATAGGCCTCACGTCTCCTTAGCAAAATCAAATGAACGAAATCAAATGGTAGCGGGCAGACTGCCCGGCTGCCGAAAATTTACTTCTTCTTAGCGCCACGCCGACGGCCGCGACCGGCAACCGTTTTCCTCGGGCCTTTGCGCGTGCGCGCGTTGGTGCGCGTGCGCTGCCCGCGCACGGGCAAGCCCATGCGGTGGCGCAAGCCACGGTAACTACCGATCTCAATCAGGCGCTTGATGTTCATCTGCACCTCGCGGCGCAGATCGCCTTCAACCTTGTAGTTGCTGCTGATGAACTCACGCAGGCGCGCAATTTCCTCATCGGTGAGGTCTTTGGTGCGCGTGTCGGGGTTTATCTGCGTGGCGGTCAAAATTTCTTTTGCCCGCGAACGGCCAATGCCGTAAATGTAGGTCAGGGCAATTTCAATTCGCTTATTCCGTGGTAAATCTACGCCTTCAATACGCGCCATTGTGCTACCCCTGTCGTTGTTTGTGTCGTGGGTTTTCGCAAATCACATACACGCGCCCTTTGCGGCGCACAATCTTGCATTTTGAACAGCGTTTCTTTACAGATGCAGAAACTTTCATTTTGTTCTCTCCTTGCGGACCTCTTCCATAGCCGGCGAAGTCACGATTATACCAGCGCAGGACGTTTCCGTCCAGCATTATATCAACGGGAGCACTAAAGATATGTTGAAACAGGCGCTCACAAGTGTAAAAGCCTTATCCAGCCCTCACCCCACTTTGGCTCGCTGCGCTCGCCGTTTCTCCCTTCTCCCAGTGGGAGAGGGGGGGTAAACAGCCGATAGGCGGCTTGAGGGGTAAGGGCGAAGCAAGGTGTTTCTCAACGACCTTTTAGTGCTCCTGCTCAGAAAGCCCCTTCTGGGGGCTGAAACGGATAGCCCTCGCAGAGGGTGAGGATAAGCGGGCCATCCTTGGTAATGGCGACCGAATGCTCGTAGTGGGCGGTCAGGCTGCCGTCGGCAGACGCCACAGTCCACTTATCGGCCAGCACACGGGTTTTGGGAGTGCCCACCAGCACCATGGGCTCTATCGCGACCGTCATCCCAACCCGCAAAAGTACGCCACGGCCGGGCTTGCCGTAGTTGGGCACTGCCGGGCCTTCGTGCATGTTGCGCCCAACGCCGTGGCCGGTGTATTCGCGGGTGAGGTGGTAGCCGCGCGATTCCACATACTGCTGGATTGCCGCGGAGACATCCCCAACCCTGTTGCCAGCCCGCAGGCGCGAAATCCCTTCATACAACGCCTGCTCGGTCACCTCCAAAAGCCGCTGGGCTTCGGGAGAGATTTCTCCTACGCCCACGGTGAACGCCGAATCACCAACATAGCCCTCAAAAACCGTGCCGCAGTCTATGGAAACAATGTCGCCTTCGCGCAGAATGCGGTCGGGGCGGGGAATGCCGTGCACCAGTTCGTCGTTGATGCTGGCAGTGATGGTGGCGGGGTAAGGGTAAGGCCCCGGATAGCCTTTGAAAGCGGGCTTTGCGCCGTGGCTGCGGATAACCTCCTCGGCTATCGCATCCAGTTTGGCGGTGCTCACGCCCGGCCGCACGGCCTTCCAAACTTCCATCAACGCCAGCGCGTTGATGCGTCCCGCCTCGCGCATTATCTCTATTTCGGCGGGGCTTTTGAGGACTATCTGTCGGTCCCAACTCACTGCGCTTTCACCTCATCTGGCAGAGCATTCCACAGGTCTTCGGTGACCTTTTCTATCGGCTGGTTGCCGTCTATCTCTACCAGCAGGCCGCGCGCGCGGTAAAAATCTATCAGCGGTGCAGTTTGCTCAAGATAAACGCGGATGCGATTTCGCACCACTTCTGGTTTATCGTCTTCGCGCTGGTAAAGTTCCGAGCCATCGTAATCGCAAATGCCGGGCACTTTAGGCGGATTGTACTTTTTGTGGAAAATGTGCCCGTTGGCCTTGCAGACCAACCTGCCGGAAAGGCGCTCTACCAGTTCCTCTTCGGGCACTTTGATGAAAGGAACGGCCACCACCTTACCGCCGAGTTCTTCAAGCATTTCGTCAAGCGCTTTAGCCTGAGCAGGCGTGCGCGGAAAGCCGTCCAAAATTGCGCCCTTGGCGCAATCGGGGCGGCTCAGGCGCTCTTTGATCATGGCAATGGTGACATCATCCGGCACAAGTTCGCCCTTGCTCATGTATTTCTGCGCCAGTTTGCCCAGTTCGGTCTGCTTTTTCAGGTTCTCCCGAAAAATATCGCCCGAGGAAATGTGGGGCAAACCTGTGCGCTTGGCGAGAATCTCGGCCTGCGTTCCCTTCCCGGCGCCCGGGGCGCCCAAGAGTATGATGAACGATGCCATTTTTCGCCTCCCGATAAATTCGGGCGGAACGGTTTGCAAAAGGGACAACAGCCCTCTCGCAGACCTCCAACACGCTTGTTCCACGGGAGGGGGAATCGTCCCTCCCGTGAAAATTTAGCGCACCAACAGGGTGTCGGTGTAGCCGTGCAGGCGCAGTTCGGCGTCAATGAAGAAGAAGATGTCGCGCACAACACCGACCACGATGAGCAAGCCTGCCGAAGATACCAGCAACAGACCCGAGCGCCCTGCCGTTGCCAATCCGGGCACCAACAAGGTCAGCAAATAGGGCAAAACGGCCACAAAGCCCAAGAAAAGTGCACCCGGAAGGGTTATCCTGCGCAATACGCTCATCAGATAGCGCTGGGTTTTCTCTCCCGGAGGCACGCCCGGAATTTTAGCGCCCGAGCGCTGCAACTGCTTGCCGTAGTCCTGTTGCATGAACAGAACATCGGTGTAGAAGAACGTGAACAGCACCACCATTATGAAATAAGCGAGCCAATACCAGCCGCTTGTTGGGGCAAAGGCATGGTAAATGCTGGTAGCAAAAGAGTGCAACCAAGGTTTAGGCGAGTTCATAAAGAAACCGGCCACTACCCCGGGCAATGCCAACAGCGACTGGGCAAAAATGAGCGGAATCATGCCTGCCAGGTTCACCATCAACGGGAAAGTACCCTTCACCGGCATGGTCATTCGCGTGCCCATCCGCCGCCCCGGATACATCACCGGCACGTTGCGCCGCCCTTGTTGGACGTACACAATCAAGAAAATTGTGGCAACCGTTACCACAATAGCAATGCTGAGGTAAGCCCAGCGGTGGGCTTCATCTGCCAACAGGCGGCCAAAGTTCGCTGGCAGCCGCGCCACGATACCGGCAAAGATGATCAACGAAAGGCCTTGATTGCGCAGGCCGTATTCCGAGATCAATTCACCCAGCCAAATGGCAAACATGGTGCCCGCCGTCATTGCCAAGACCACGGTCAAAGTGGGCAGCAGGTCCGCCCCGCTCCAACCGTAGTGACGCAAAACCGGCCGGCCGCCCGCGAAAGCCGAAAACAGGCTGATTTGGCCTATTGCCTGCAGGGCCGCCATTGGGATGGAAAGGATGTACGTCCAGCGCTCCATCCACCTTTGCCCTTCTCGTGGGTCGTCTTCCATCCGGGCTTTCCAAGATGGAATGATGGGCACAAGGATTTGAAGGATGATTTGTGCCGTGATGTAGGGGTAAACGCCCATCGCCAGCACCGAGAAGCGCGAAACCGTGCCTCCCGAAAGCATATCCAACAAGCCCAGAAAAGCGCCCTGAGCGCCGCCGGCGTTCAAGATGCTACGCAAAACATCGTACCTTACTCCCGGCACCGGCACGTGCGCCGCGAGGCGGTAGATTATCAAGATGCCCAAAGTGATCAGCAGTTTGCGGCGCAGGTCGGGGGCTGTCCACAGATAACGCCAAGCCGAACTTTTCATGCGAGGCTCCTTTTAGCGCAAATGGGGGCTAAAACGGCAAAACTTCCACCGAGCCACCGGCCGCTTCAATTTTGGCGCGGGCGCCTTTTGAAATGCGGTGGGCTTTCACCCGCAAAGGCACCGAAATTTCACCGCACCCCAAAATCACGATGGGCTTTTGCAAGTCTTTCACAATGCCCTTTTCAAGCAAAGTTTCGGGGGTGATCACGCTTTCGGCGGGGAAATCGGCAAGGCGTTCAAGGTTGACTTCGTAGTATTCTATGCGGTTGATAGGGGTAAAACCGCGCTTGAAGGGCAAACGGCGGAAGAAGGGCAAGTTGCCGCCCTGATGGTAAAGGCGGGTGCCGCCGCCGCTGCGAGCGCCTTGGCCTTTGGTGCCGCGCCCGGCAGTCTTGCCCTGCCCAGCGGCAATGCCACGACCTACGCGCTTGCGCTTTTTCGTCGCTCCCTTGTTGGGGCGCAAATCGTTCAGTTTCATCACGCCTCCTCCTCCACTCGTACCAGGTGAACCACCTTAGCCACCATGCCCCGAATAACGGGGGTGTCTTTATGCACCACGGTCTGTTGCATACGGCGCAAGCCCAAGGCGCGCAAGGTGGCCTTTTGGCGTTTGGAGTAGCCTATGGGGCTTTTCACCAATGTAATGCGCAGGGTTTTCTCACTCATGGCGCTTCTTCCTCCGGTCCCAGAAAGGCAAGACCTCTTCGGGCTTTTTACCGCGCACGGCGGCAATTTCTTCCACCGAGCGCAGTTTTTCCAGCGCCTGCATGGTGGCCTTCACCACGTTGAGCAGGTTGTTGCTGCCGAGCGATTTGGTGAGGATATCGCGCACGCCCGCGGCTTCAAGCACGGCGCGCACGCCACCACCGGCAATCACGCCGGTACCGGCAGACGCCGGTTTGAGGAGCACCCGCGCTCCGCCAACCTCACCGATCACTTCGTGCGGGATGGTGGTGTCGTAAAGGTTGACCTTCTTGAGGTTGCGGCGGGCGCGCTCCGAAGCCTTCCGCACGGCGTCGGGCACAGCACCGGCTTTGCCAATGCCAATGCCTACTCGCCCGCGGCGGTCGCCCACCACAACGGTGGCGCGGAAGGTAAAGCGGCGACCGCCCTTGACCACTTTAGCCACGCGGGCAATTTCCACCGTGCGCTCTTCCAGTTCTTCCATTTCTGCTTGCCCAGCAGGTTCGTATTCAGCCATAGGGTTCTCCTCGCCTTAGAATTCCAAGCCGCCGGCGCGGGCTCCATCGGCTAAGGCTTTCACCCGCCCGATGTATTTGTAGCCGCCGCGGTCAAACACTACTTTGGTGATGCCTTTTTCGCGCGCACGGGCGGCAATCGCCTCGCCGACCAGACGCGCCTGCTCGGTTTTGGTTAAACCTTTCATCTTCGCCCGCAGTTCCTTGTCAATGGTGGACGCCGCAACCAGCGTGCGTCCGGCCTCATCGTCAATTATCTGCGCGTGGATGTGCATCAGACTGCGAAACACACTCAACCGCGGGCGCTCTGGTGTCCCGTGTATCTTTCGGCGAACACGAATGTGCCGCCTAATGCGTGCCTCTCGTCGCGTCTTTTTAGCCATTTTTCATCCTCGCTCACTACACTTTGCCGGACTTACCGGCTTTGCGGCGCACCTGTTCACCAGCATAGCGGATGCCCTTGCCCTTGTAGGGCTCGGGCGGGCGCACCTTGCGGATGTCCGCCGCCACTTGTCCGACCTTTTGTTTATCGTAGCCGCGCACGATTATGCGCATAGGGCGGCTTTTGGTGTCAACGTCAAATTCAATCCCCTCGGGCGGGGTAATGGTCACGGGGTGAGAAAAGCCCACGTTCAGCACCAAATTTTTGCCCTTGAGTTCGGCGCGGTAGCCCACGCCATGCACCTCAAGCACTTTTTCAAAGCCCTTGCTCACACCGATCACCATGTTATTGATGAGGGCGCGGGTCATACCGTGCCAAGCGCGGTGCTGGCGCTCATCCGAGGGGCGCTCAACCACAACCACTTTTTCATCGGGCTTGTAGGTGATTTTCATCGCCGCAGGGAAAACGTGCGAAAGTTCACCCTTCGGCCCTTTCACCTGCACATGCGTGCCCTCCACCTTCACCTGCACCCCTTCGGGCACAGGGACGGGCAATCGTCCAATACGAGACACGTTCTACCTCCTTTCGGCCACTGAAGTCGCCGTTGGCGCTTCAGGTCGTTCCGAAATTTCGCTTTACCAGATTTTGCAGATAACCTCGCCGCCAACGCCCAACTTGCGTGCCCGTTCGCTGGTCATCACGCCTTTAGGGGTGCTCACAATTGCAATGCCCAAGCCGGAGCGCACCCAAGGCAGGTCTTTCTTGCCTGCGTAAACGCGGCGCCCGGGCTTGCTCACGCGCTCCAGCCCTTCAATAACCGGACGGCGGTGGCGGCGTTCGCCCACGTACTTCAGGCGAATGGTCAAGGTTTTGTGGCTGGGGCGGTCTTTGTCTTGAGTCACGTGGTAGCCGTCAATGTAGCCTTCCTCTTTGAGGATTTTGGCAATGGCTACCTTCATCTTAGAACTGGGCATTTCCACACGCGGATGCCCCGCCATTTGTGCGTTGCGAATGCGCGTCAGCATATCCGCAATGGGATCGGTCATTGTCATCGTTACCACCTCCGCCCGACTACCAAGATGCCTTGGTGACGCCGGGGATTTTACCCTCTAAGGCCAATTCGCGGAAACAAATGCGGCATACCCCGAATTTGCGCATGTAGCCACGCGGCCGCCCGCAAATGCGGCAGCGGTTGCGCACACGGGTTGGGTACTTTCGCCGTTTTTCGCGGTAAATCATGCTCTTTTTGGCCATTTCGCTATCCTTCCTTCTTGAACGGCATACCGAGCAAAGCCAACAGTTGCCGACCTTCTTCATCGGTTTTGGCGGTGGTTACAATGGTAACCTCCATGCCGCGGGCTTTGTCAATTTTGTCGTAGTCAATTTCAGGGAAGATGAGTTGCTCGCGCAGCCCCAAGGTGTAGTTGCCGCGGCCGTCAAAGGCATTGGGCGAAACGCCGCGGAAGTCGCGCACCCGGGGCAGGGCAACGTTCATCAACCGGTCAAGGAACGCCCACATTTTGGCGCCGCGCAGGGTAACTTTGACGCCTATGGGGCGACCTTCGCGCAGTTTGAAAGCCGCAACGCTTTTGCGGGCTTTGGTAACAATGGGGCGCTGACCGGTGATGGTCATAATATCTTCCACCGCGTGGTCTATCGCCTTGGGGTTGTCTAACGCCTCGCCCAAGCCGATATTGACCACAATTTTGGTGATGCGCGGCACCTGCATAATGTTCTTGTAGCCGAACATTTTTACCAAGGCCGGCACCACTTCGTTTTTGTACTTCTCTTCAAGTCTCATCTTGGTCATGGTTGCTCTCCTAACCGGCCTAACCTATCACAGCGCCACAACGCTTGCAAATGCGTTCCACGACGCCGCCTTCGCGGCGGATGGCAACGCGGGTCGGCTCGCCGCACTTGGGGCACACCAGCATCACATTGGAAATATCAATCGGCGCTTCAAATTCAATGATGCCCGGGGTGATGGTGCGCCCTTGCGCCTCCACCTGTTGTTGGTGCTTTTTGCGGATGTTGACGCCTTGCACCACAACCCGGCGCTCGCGCGGCAAAACCCGTATCACCTCGCCCCGTTTGCCTTTGTCGCGGCCGGCGATCACTTCAACGGTGTCTCCTTTGCGAATTTTCACTTTCACGGCACACACTCCTCACAACACTTCCGGAGCAAGGGACACGATCTTCATAAAGCCCCTTTCGCGCAGTTCGCGCGCCACCGGCCCAAAAATGCGGGTGCCCTTCGGGTTTACGCCGTCGTTATCCAAAATCACGGCGGCATTGTCGTCAAAGCGGATGTGTGAGCCATCGGGGCGACGCCATTCTTTGGCAGTGCGCACCACCACGGCCTTCACAATTTCGCTCTTTTTCACCGAGCCGTTAGGGGTGGCCGACTTCACAGTGGCGATGACCACATCGCCCACGCGGGCATAGCGCCGCTTTGAGCCGCCCATAACGCGGATAACCAGCACCTCGCGCGCGCCGGTGTTATCGGCAACTTTTAGACGAGATTCTTGCTGAATCATGCTTCCGCCTCCTGCTCAGCCAATGCTTCGGCTTCGTCGCGGCGGGCGCGGCGCACAATCGCTTCCACCACCCAGTGCTTGGTTTTAGAAATGGGGCGACTTTCCACGATGCGCACATGGTCGCCAATTTGAGCACCGAGTTCGTCGTGCGCCTTGTATTTTTTGTGGCTGTGCACGACCTTCTTGTAAAGTGGATGCCGGAACGTGCTACTCACCCGCACCACCACCGTCTTGTCCATTTTGGTAGAAACCACAATTCCGGTAAGACGACGACGATTATTCATTGCCTTCCTCCTCCAGTTCCCGTTCCCGCAAAATGGTGAGATAACGGGCTATCAGGCGGCGGGTGCGGCGCACCGCATTGGTGTCTACCAATTCACCGGTGACCTTTTGGAAGCGCAGGTTCATCAATTCATGCCGCGCCTCGTCTAACCGCGCCTCTATTTCTTCTGTGCTCAGTTTTCTTATCTCTGCGGCTTTCATTCTTCCTCCAATCCTTCTCGGGCGACGATTTTGGTCTTCACCGAGAGTTTGTAGGAAGCCAAACGCAGGGCTTCTTTTGCAAGTTCGTGCGACACGCCGCCGATTTCAAACATGATGCGGCCGGGTTTGACCACCGCCACCCACATTTCCACATTGCCCTTACCGGAGCCCATACGGGTTTCGGCCGGTTTTTTGGTCACCGGCTTATCCGGGAAGATGCGAATCCAAATTTTGCCGCGGCGGCGCACATGACGCACCATTGCCCTACGGGCGGCCTCAATCTGCCGGGCCGAAATCCACCCCGGCTCCAAGGCCTGCAAGCCGTAATCGCCGAAATGAACTTCGGCGCCGCGCAGGGCTTTGCCTTTCATGCGGCCGCGCATTTGCTTGCGGTATTTGACGCGTTTAGGCATCAACATGGTTTTTCTCCTCTCACGGCTTTGAATATGCCGTTACTCGCTCACATACACGCCTTCGGTCGCTACGGGCGTTTTTTCTTCAACCTCGGGCAAAATTTCGCCTTTGTAGATCCACACTTTCACGCCGATGCGGCCGTAAGTGGTCAGGGCTTCGGCCTTGGCATAGTCAATGTCGGCGCGGAGCGTTTGCAGGGGGACACGGCCATCGCGCAGCCAAACGGTGCGCGCCATTTCGGCGCCTCCCAAGCGCCCCGAGACCTGAATTTTGATGCCCTTTGCTCCCTGCCGCATAGCCTGCTGAATAGCCCGCTGCATGGCGCGGCGGTAACCCACGCGGCGCTCTAACTGCTCGGCGATGTTGTGCGCTACCAGGTACGCATCCAGGTCGGGGTTTTTGATTTCCACCAAGTCAACATCCACTTTTGAGCCGACCATTTTCTCAAGGGCGGTGCGCAGTTGTTTGATGTTGGCGCCTTTGCGCCCGATGAGAATGCCCGGTTTCGCGGTGTGAATGGTAACTTTGACCTTGGCCGGGAAGCGTTCTATTTCAATGCGAGAAATGCCGGCGCGGGGAGCATGGTTGCGCACCAGTTTTCTCAAGGCAAGGTCTTGGTGAAGCCTTTCGGTGTAGTCTTTGCCCTCGGCGTACCAACGGCCTTCCCATGTCTTGTTGATCTTCAAACGAAAGCCAATAGGATGTACTTTGCGACCCATAACGACTCCTATCCTTATAACTCTTCTTCGCGCTCGCGCAGGATAACCGTGATATGAGAGGAGCGCCTCAGAATGGGCTTAAAGCGCCCCCGCGCGCCGAAACGACGCCATTTGCGGGTGGGGCCTTCATCGGCAAAAATGCGGTAGATGTAAAGGTCTTCACGGTTCAGGCCGAAATTTTCTTCGGCATTGGCGATTGCCGAAGCAATGAGTTTATAAACCGGCCGGGCGGCGGAATGGGGCAGGAATTGGAGAATATCCAGCGCCTCATCCGCTCCCTTGCCGCGCACCAAGTTAATCACTCGGCGCACTTTGAACGGCGAAATGGGAACGTAGCGCGCTTTCGCGCGGACATCTGTCGGCATGACGACTATCTCCTCTTCTTCTTTTCAACGATGTGCCCGCGGAAAGTCCGTGTGGGGGCAAATTCGCCCAGTTTGTGCCCGACCATGTTTTCGGTGATGTAAATCGGCACGTGGCGTCGGCCGTTGTGCACCGCTATGGTGTGGCCTACCATTTGAGGGAAGATGGTGCTCGCGCGGCTCCACGTGCGGATGACTTTCTTTTCACCGCGGGCGTTCATTTCCTCAATCTTGCGAAGCAGTTTAGGGTTTACGTAAGGCCCTTTTTTCAGGGAGCGTCCCATATTTTTCTACCTCCAACCAAACTACATGCTTTAGCGGCGCTTCTTGCTGCGGCGACGCACAATGTACTTGTCGGTCTTCTTGTTGCGGCGGGTTTTAGCGCCTAGGGTAGGCTTGCCCCAAGGCGATTTGGGGCCGGGCAAACCGATGGGTTGACGGCCCTCACCACCGCCGTGGGGGTGGTCGCGCGGGCTCATCGCCGAGCCGCGCACGGTCGGGCGAATGCCCATGTGGCGCTTGCGCCCGGCTTTCCCGATTTTGATGTTGCTGTGCTCCACATTGCCCACTTGGCCGATGGTGGCGTAGCATTCTTGGCGAACCAAGCGCACCTCGCCCGAGGGCAAGCGGATGTGGGCATAATCGCCTTCTTTTGCCAGCAACTGCGCCGAAGAGCCGGCAGAGCGCACCAATTGCCCACCGCGGCCGGGGTAAAGTTCAATGTTGTGAATCATGGTGCCGGTCGGGATATTGGCAATCGGCAGCGCATTGCCCGGGCGAATTTCGGCATCGGGGCCCGCCATCACCGTATCGCCCACCTTCAAGCCAACGGGGGCAATGATGTAGCGCTTTTCGCCGTCGGCGTAGTGAAGCAGGGCAATGCGGGCAGTGCGGTTCGGGTCGTATTCAATCGCCGCCACCTTGGCGGGGATGCCGCGCTTGTTGCGCTTGAAGTCAATGATGCGGTAGTAGCGCTTGTTGCCGCCGCCTTGATGGCGGACAGTGACGCGGCCATAAGCGTTGCGCCCGGCGTGTTTTTTCAAAGGCTCCACCAACGAGCGCTCGGGCTCAGTCTTGGTGATTTCCTCAAAGGTGTAGCCCAACATGCCGCGGCGGCCGGGGGTTACCGGTTTGAACTTTTTGATACCCATCACTTCACCCCTTCAAACGCTTCTATCACCTCGCCCGGGGCGAGGGTAACAACGGCTTTTTTGTACGCAGGGCGGCGGATGACCATACGGCGGTTCTGCCACTGCATTTTACGCTTGGGGGGCATGTTCATCACCCGCACCTTTTCAACGGTGACGTCAAACAGTGTTTCCACCGCCTCTTTTATCATCGGCTTGGTGGCATCGGCCGCGACCTCAAACGTGTATTGCCCCAGTTTGGTATGCTGGTAGCGGCTTTTTTCGGTGATTATCGGGCGTCGTAGCACATCATAAATCGTAGTCATTGCGCCCTCCTCATCCTAAGAACGATTTGATAACATCCAGCGCCGCTAACGGCATCACGACTTTGTCGTAAGCCAACAGGTCACGGATGTTGATGTAATTCGCCACCAAAGTCTTAGCGTAGGGAAGGTTGTCTGCCGATTTGGCGACGATTTCCCACTGCTCGCTGGACCTGGGGCTTTCGGGTAACAAAATCAAAGCGCTCTGCCCTTCGCCTACGAGGCGTTCAAGAGCCTCGGCCATCACACGGGTTTTGGGGGCTTCAAATTTGATGTCGTCAACAACTACCAGTGCTTCTTCGGCGGCCTTGACCGAAAGGGCGGAGCGCATAGCGGCACGGCGCATTTTGCGCGGCATGTCTTTGGTGTATTTACGCGGCTTTGGCGTGTGCACCTTGCCGCCGCCGACCCACTGCGGCGCGCGAATAGAACCCTGACGGGCGCGACCGGTGCCCTTTTGCCGCCAAGGCTTGCGCCCACCGCCGGAGACTTCGCCGCGCGTTTTCGTGCTATGCGTGCCCAAGCGTGCGTTCGCCATTTGGCGCACATACGCTTGGTGCATCAAATCGGTTCGTATGGGGGCCTCAAAAATGTGAGCAGGCAGTTCCACCTCGCTCACCTTTTGGCCTTCCATGTTATACACATCCACTTTCATGGCTCTGCTCCGAATCCCAAATTATTGCTTACGGGCCTCGCGGATGAGCACCAGCCCACCCTTCGGGCCGGGCACCCCGCCTTTGACGGCTAACAGGTTGCGCTCGGGGTCAACCAAAACCACTTCCAACCCCATCACGGTAACGCGCTCGTTGCCCATGTGGCCGGGGCCGCGCGCGCCCTTCATAGTGCGCCCGGGGGTAGAACCGGCACCGCGCGAACCCGGCGCGCGCCAGCGGTCGGATTGACCGTGGGTTTTAGGCCCACCGCCAAAGCCAAACCGCTTCACGCCGCCTTGAAAGCCGCGGCCTTTGCTCGTACCGACCACATCAACGCGCTCACCAACAGAAAAACGCTCCACGGTTACCACGTTGCCTTCGGAAACATCAGGGTCTTTGACGCGGAACTCGCGGAGGTAGCGGAGAGGCGGAACGCCCGCGCGCTTCAGGTGACCCAACTGGCCGCCGGTCAAACGCTTGGGGTTCACTTCTTGGAAGCCCAATTGCACCGCCGAGTAGCCATCTTTTTCGGGGCGGCGCACTTGGGTAACGTAGCAAGGCCCAGCCTCAATGAGGGTAACAGGAATTGCCAAACCTTCCTCATTGAAGATCTGGGTCATGCCGATCTTCTTTCCAATGAGCCCTTTGAACATCTCGGTTGTTCTCCTTTACTCAAAGTTTCTCGGGACTGTCGGCCTGGGCTTGAGCCGCATCATCCCGCCTTCGCGCAGTCAGCAGTCCGCCGCCAACCACAGGGGTTTGCTCCGGTGGCGAACACGGAGCCGCTCTTACGCGAAGGGAACTTGCCCTGCATCCGCACCCGTCGGGGAAGAGGCACAAACGCCCCTTCCCCGACGGAATTAGGCAGAACGCAAGCCCGCCAATTCTAACCGATTGGAGGCACTTTGTCTACGTTTTCACCAAGAGCGGTTGCACAAACTCGCGTTTTCCGCTCCGCGCATTTCAACTACAACTTGATTTCAATATCCACGCCGGCGGGCAAATTGAGCCGCATCAGCATGTCAATCGTCTTGGCGTCGGGGTCAAGCACGTCAATCAAGCGCTTATGGGTGCGGATTTCAAAATGCTCGTGCGAGTCTTTGTCAATGAAAGGAGAGCGGCGCACGGTGAAGCGCTCAATTTTAGTAGGCAGAGGCACAGGGCCGACCACGCGCGCCCCGGTGCGCTCGGCGGTCTCCACAATCCGCTTGGCAGATTGGTCTAAAACCCTATGGTCATACGCCTTCAAGCGGATACGAATGCGTTGCTTAGCCATCTTGACCACCTCAGTCCAGAATCTCGGTAACCACGCCGGCGCCGACGGTCAGGCCGCCTTCGCGGATGGCGAATTTGCTACCCTTTTCCAGCGCCACCGGCTTCAGCAATTCTACCGTCATGTTCACATTGTCGCCCGGCATTGCCATTTCTACGCCTTCGGGCAACTGGATTGTGCCCGTCACATCCGTCGTCCGGATGTAGAACTGCGGACGATACCCGTTGAAGAACGGCTTGTGCCGCCCGCCTTCGTCTTTCCTCAGCACATACACCTCGGCCTTGAATTTCTTGTGCGGCGTGATGCTACCCGGCGCTGCTACCACCATGCCGCGCTCTACATCCGTGCGCGCTATGCCGCGCAACAGCAAGCCTACATTGTCGCCTGCAATGCCTTCGTCCAACTGCTTGTGGAACATTTCAACGCCGGTCACTACCGTGCTCATGGTCTTGTCGCGCAAGCCCACGATTTCCACCGGCTCGCCAACCTTGATTTTGCCACGCTCAATACGACCGGTCACCACCGTGCCGCGGCCCTTGATGCTGAATACATCCTCAATCGGCATCATGAACGGCTTGTCAATGTCGCGCTGCGGCTCGGGGATGTATTCGTCAATCACGCGCAGCAACTCGGCAATCGGTTGGTATTCGGGTGCATTGGGGTCTTTGCTTTCGCTCTGCAGGGCGAGAAGCGCAGAACCTTTGACCACCGGTGTCTCATCGCCCGGATAGCCGTATTCGTTGAGCAGTTCGCGCACCTCAAGTTCCACCAACTCAAGCAGTTCGGGGTCGTCCATCATGTCAACTTTGTTGAGGAAGACCACGATGGCGGGCACTTCCACCTGACGGGCAAGGAGGACGTGCTCGCGGGTTTGCGGCATGGGGCCGTCGGGTGCGGCGACGACGAGGATTGCGCCGTCCACCTGTGCGGCACCGGTGATCATGTTTTTGATGTAGTCACGGTGGCCGGGCATGTCCACGTGGGCGTAGTGGCGCTTGGGGGTTTCGTATTCCACGTGGGCAATGTTGATGGTGATGCCGCGCTCGCGCTCTTCGGGGGCTTTGTCAATTTCGTCAAAGGGGGTGTATTGACCCCAGCCCTGAAGGGCGCAGTATTTGGTGATCGCCGCGGTCAGCGTGGTTTTGCCGTGGTCAATGTGCCCCATCGTGCCTACATTCAGGTGCGGCTTCGTGCGTTCGTATTTCTGCTTAGCCATCGGTCTCTCTCCTTACTTTCCTTTTTTGGGAATGATAATTGCGGATTTGTTAGACTTTCTCGCCACTAATAATCGCCTTAGCCACGTTTTCGGGCACTTGGGCGTAATGGTCAAATTCCATCGTAAAAGCGCCGCGCCCCTGCGTGGCAGAACGCAATTGAGTGGCGTAACCGAACATTTCAGCCAGCGGCACCATGGCACGCACCGCGCGGGTGTTGCCGGGCCGCTGTTCCATCCCCTGAATTTCACCGCGCCGCGCCGAAAGTTGCCCTATCACATCGCCAATGTATTCTTCCGGCACGACGACTTCCACTTTCATTATCGGCTCCAGCAACACTGGCTTGCCGCGCTTCACACCTTCGCGGAAAGCCATAGAACCAGCGACCTTGAACGCCATTTCGCTGGAGTCAACTTCGTGGTAAGAGCCATCGTAAAGGCGCACTTTGACGTCGGTCACAGGGTAGCCGGCGATCACACCGGCCTCGGCGGCTTCGCGCACGCCCTTTTCCACCGCGGGGATGAACTCCTTGGGAATCACACCGCCCACAATTTCATCCTCAAACGTAATGCCCGAGCCGGGCTCGCCGGGCTCCAAAGCGAGGACAACGTGGCCGTACTGGCCGCGCCCGCCGGTTTGCTTGACAAAGCGATATTCGGCGCGCGGCACGGGGCGGGTGATGGATTCGCGGTAGGCGACGCGGGGCTTGCCCACATTCGCCTTCACGCCAAATTCCCGCTTCATGCGGTCAATCAAAATTTCAAGGTGCAACTCGCCCATCCCCGAAATGATGGTCTGCCCGGTTTGCTCATCGGTGCGGACGCGGAAAGTCGGGTCTTCTTCGGCGAGTTTGTTGAGCGCGGTGGAAAGTTTATCTTGGTCGGCGGCGCTCTTCGGCTCAATGGCAATTGAAATCACCGGCTCGGGGAAGGAAATACTTTCCAGCACGATTGGGTTAGCCATATCGCACAGGGTATCGCCGGTGAAAGTGTTTTTCAGCCCCAGAACGGCGCCGATGTCGCCTGCGTAAACCTCGGTTACATCCTCGCGGCGGTCGGCATACATCCTCAGCAAGCGGCCAATGCGCTCGCGCTTGCCGCGCGTGGCGTTGTAAACCTGCGCGCCCTGCGAAATTTTGCCGGAGTACACGCGGAAATAAGCCAAGCGCCCCACATAGGGGTCGGTAACAATTTTGAAAACGAGCGCGCTGAGCGGCGCATCGTCGCTCGGCGGACGGGTGATTTCCTCGCCGGTGCGGGGGTCAACGCCGCGCACCTCGGCAATATCCAGCGGCGAAGGCAGAAAATCCACCACTGCGTCCAAAAGCGGTTGCACGCCCTTGTTTTTGAGCGCACTGCCGCAGTAAACGGGCGTTACTTCGCCGCTGATGGTTGCGCGCCGCAGCGCCGCCTTCAATTCCTCAACCGTTATTTCTTCGCCCTCAAGGTATTTTTCGGTAAGGGCATCGTCGGTTTCGGCAATTTGCTCAATCATACGCTCGCGCGCCTCCGCCACCTCATCCGCCAGTTCAGGCGGAATTTCGGTGATCTCGGGGCGCTTGCCGAGGTCGTCAACCCACACAATCGCCTTTTCGGTGAGCAGGTCAACCACGCCGCGGAAATCCGCCTCTACGCCTATCGGCACCTGCATAGCAACAGGGTTCGCCCCCAGCCGCTCACGGATGCTTTCAATAGAGCGCTCATACGAAGCGCCCACGCGGTCCATCTTGTTCACAAAACAAATGCGCGGGACGTTGTAACGGTCGGCCTGACGCCAAACCGTTTCGCTTTGCGGTTCCACACCCTGCACCGCGTCAAAAACCACAATGCCGCCGTCCAAAACGCGCAACGACCGCTGCACCTCGGCGGTGAAGTCAATGTGGCCGGGCGTGTCAATGATGTTGATTTGGTAGCCCTTCCACTCGGCACTCACCGCCGCGGAGACAATGGTAATGCCGCGCTCGCGCTCCTGCTCCATCCAGTCAGTAACAGTGTTACCCTCATCCACCGAGCCAAGGCGGTAGGTTTTACCGGTGTAGAACAGGATGCGCTCGGTCGTGGTCGTTTTGCCGGCGTCAATGTGGGCTATGATGCCGATATTGCGGTATTTTTCAAGCGGATACTTGCGAGGCATAAATCACCTGTCGCCAATGCGCCGGTTTTTACCGAGAGTTGGTGCAAACCGGCGCAATTGGTTTTTAGATGCGGAAATGCGAGAAGGCGCGGTTGGCCTCTGCCATGCGGTGGGTTTCTTCGCGCTTGCGG
Organism: Anaerolineales bacterium; assembly: GCA_027023425.1. Classification (GTDB taxonomy): domain Bacteria; phylum Chloroflexota; class Anaerolineae; order Anaerolineales; family DRMV01; genus JALUBW01. The sequence continues at coordinate 53,149 of JALVVL010000007.1, read as the reverse complement.
ACGGCGCTTCCCTGATTGTTGGCGGCGTCCATCAACTCGGCGGCAAGTTTCTCGGCAAACGATTTGCCGGAGCGGGCGCGCGCCGCGCCGATAATCCAGCGGCAGGCAAGTGCAAACTGGCGGTGGGGCGGCACTTCCATCGGCACTTGGTAAGTAGCACCGCCGACGCGCCGCGGCCGCACTTCCATGATCGGCGAGGCGTTTTTGATTGCCTGCTCAAACACCTCAAGCGGCGCTTTGCCAGTTTTCTCGGCGATGATGTCAAACGCCATGTAAACCTGCCGCGCGGCCACGCTCTTCTTGCCGCCGCGCATCACGCGGTTGATGAAGGACTGCACCTTCACACTGCCGTATTTCGGGTCGGGCGGAATTACCCGCCGCTCAGGCCTGTATCTTCGGGGCATAACTCACTCCAACTCCAACGGTATTAAACGAAGTGAACGCCGACCGGAGGTCGGCTGTTCGGGAAATTATTTCTTCGGTTTGCGAGCGCCGTATTTGGAGCGCGCGCGCCGACGGTTTTCCACACCGGCGGCGTCAAGGGTGCCGCGGATGATGTGGTAGCGCACGCCCGGCAAGTCCTTCACGCGGCCGCCGCGCACCAACACCACCGAGTGCTCCTGCAAGTTGTGTCCTTCGCCCGGAATGTAAGCGGTAACCTCAATGCCATTGGTGAGGCGCACACGGGCGATTTTGCGCAGGGCCGAGTTCGGCTTTTTGGGCGTCATGGTGCGCACTACCGTGCACACACCGCGCTTCTGCGGCGCGCCCTTGGGCACGCGGATGCGGCGCTGCTTCATTGAGTTGTAGATGTACTGCAACGCCGGAGCCTTGCTCTTGGTCTTCTTTGGCTTGCGACCTTTGCGTACTAATTGATTGATAGTTGGCACCTCTGCCTCCACAAACTGAAAAAATGCTGGTTTGCGAAAATGGAGGCCACCCACTTGCGATGGCCTCTATGACCTATAGACACGCGTACAACGCCCCCGGAAGGCAATGCCTGCCGGAGCAGGTCGCGATTGTACCATGCGGGTATGGGGGCGTCAAGAAAATCGGAAAACGGGGAGCGATAAAGATGTGTTGAAACAGATGCTCACGAGTGTAGAAGCCTTATCCAGCCCTCACCCCACTTTGGCTCGCTGCGCTCGCCGTTTCTCCCCTCTCCCACTGGGAGAGGGGAGAAAGCCGCCTAACGGCGGCTTGAGGGGTGAGGGCAAAGCAAGGCGTCTCTCAACCACCTTTTAGTGCTCCCGCAAAACGCGCGCTCGCGAGCAAAATGGGGCGCGGCACCCCGCGCCCCAAACCTGCCGCAAATCGCGGCATAGCAACACAAGGCTTTATGCGTCTTTTTTAGCCCAATTCCTCAGGCTGAATGAAGCCGCCCAATTCGCTACCAATTTTCGGCTGCATGGCCTCGGTGGCCTCCAGCACCAGCAAGCCAGCGGTTGTCACCGAGTTTTTGCCCACAAACCCGCTCACGCGCGCCGCCTTCAAAGCATCGTCAAACGCTTCTTTGCTCAGGCCGCTCCGCTTCCATGCCTCCTTGATGTTGCGCGGCAGCACGCGCACCTTTCGCTCTTTCACGTAGAGCGTGCCCACTTCGCGCAGGGCGCTCAAAACGCGCACCATCAGCGGGTTCACCGGATTGCCGAAGCCCTGCGGCACGCCCGAAAGCGCCCTGTCCAGCAATTTGCCCGCTTCGGTTTCAACCACATTGCCGTCGGGCAAAATCTCTATCAGGTGGCGGGCTTCCAATTTCTCTAACGCCCAGCGGATGCGCTCGGGCTCTTCGCCGCGCTTTTGCAGGATTTCGTAAACCTCGTCCACCGTCATGCCGCTCTCGGGGATGGTCTGGAACACCAACATTTCAAAACGGGTGACAAGCGGCCTGCGGTAAAGCGTTTCGGCAAGGTGAGCGTAAAGCCAGCCGCTGCGGGTGGGCTCGGCCGAGCCTATCAGCCCTGCCTCGTGCGCTTCCTGCCACCAATCGTCGGCGGGCGCGGAGAACATCTTGCGCGTCATCGTGATCGCCTTCACCGCAGTGGAGGTGATGTCGCGGCGGCCTTTTTCCTGCTCGGCCAGCACTTCGCGGCCTATCGGCGTGATGTTGAACACCTCCGCGCCGCGCTCATCTTCATCACTGCTCACCAAGTTGAACGATTCAAGGCTGTAAAGGCTTTCGCGCAGTACGAAGTTGTCGTCGTACCACTTCGCCAAGTCCTTCGCCTCAGCAAATTTTTGGGCGATGGCCTGATATTGCCGCGGCATTTCTTTGATTTTCCGGCCATATTTTTCAAGCAAGCGGCGGTATTCCTTGACCTTGCGGTCAATCATTTCGCGGCGCAGGCGCTTGAAGGTCGGGATTTCGTCCTCATTGCCGGTTTCGCCGTATTTCTTCCAGAGGGCGTCAATGGTCTGCAAAATTTCCACTTCCTCGGCGGTGATGGCAAGCGTCCACACATCGGTGCGAGGGCCATCGCGCCACAGACGGAAGGCTTCAAGCGCCCATTCACCGGCGGGGAGCAGTTCGCCTTCGGAGTCAAGATAGCCGAGCGACTGGAGGACGGCGACCGAATCGGCGCCGATGTCCTCGCCATCGGCGTGCTGGGCGAGCAGCCAGAGCAAATCACCCGAAAGCACAGTGCCTTCACCAAAGCCACCGGCTTGAAGGGCGCGCTTCACCGCCTGACCGAGCGCGGTGAACGCCACCACGTCGGCTATCGGGGCGCTGTAGGCAATCAAGCGCATGGCCTCAAGCATGTGCTCTTCATGCGAGCCCAACGGCAGGCGCGAAGAAGGCGCAGGCCCGATAGGCGCGCTGCGGATGAAATCCGCCAGTTCGTTGTCAATGATGAGGCGCGGGTGGGTGTTGCGGTAAATTTCCAGCACGGTGCGGCCTGCGTCGCTGAGGATGGTGTATTCGGCCTTCTTTTCCCGATCCCAAACGCGCGCAGCCAGCCCACGGTCCATCAGGGCGCTTTCGGCCTTAGGGCCAACGCGGCCGGCGCGGTCGGCGGCGTCCAGCATAGCGATGATTTCGGTGCCGAGCCAGCGCCAATCGTCCTCCCATTCTTCCGGCGCAGGCAGGCCGTGGGTGGAGCGGAGGACAATATCGCCGCCGGTTTCGTCTTCGTTTTCGCCATAGGGCTTTGGGCCGGCAGTGTAAAGTTCCTGCAACGCCTGAGCCAAGGCCGTGCCGGAATAGGTGAGTACCCAGCGAACCGGCGTTTGCTGGCGGACAAGGCCGGCGCGCTCCAATTCAAGCAGGGTGTTGGTGTCTTCCACCGCAAACTCGCTGAACGCGAGGCTGTCTTCTTGGTCTTTCAGCAAGCGCTTCAGTGCGATGGCGTGCGCTTTTCGGATCAGCATCGTTCACCTCCTTGTGTGGCTTAGATTCTTCATAAACGTGTCACTGCGAGGCGGCATAGCCGCCGAAGCAGGCTCCTGTACCCAAAAAGGGGATTGCTTCGCCCCTTCGGGGCTCGCAATGACATCATGCGAGTCTTAGTCCAAAGCGGCGAGCAGTTTTTCCAGCCGCTCTGCAACTTCAACATTGAACAAGTGGATGGTTGGCAAAAGCCAAGTCACGGCGTAGCGGTCGTCGCCGTCTTTGTTCTTTCCGAAATACACCAACGTGAAGCGGCCAACGCCGGTGAATTTGCGGATGAGGTCGCGGCCTTCTCGCAAGGCGCGGCGCATTTTGGGCGGAAGGTGGTCAAAGTCGTAGGCCTTGCCCTGATCACCGCGCTTTTGGATGAATTCGGTGGTCAGGCCGCTGGAGTGAAACGCCTCAAGCAGTTTACCATAGCCGCGCTTTTTGAAATAGGCCAACAGCAATTCCGCGGCGGGGAGGGTGAAAAGCAGGGTTTCTTCGCCAAAGGGCGAGAGGTAGTAGGCGCGGATAACACCGCGGCGCTCTTCCAGCCCAACACGGATGAGGATGCGCGCTCCCTTCTTGAGTTCGTTCCAAACCTCTTGAACTACAAATTCTTCGCCTTGGGATTCGTAAGTGTCGCCAACGGCGCGCTTATCTTCACTTGGGGCTACAAAAACCGCCTGCTGACCGCCGCGCAAACCGGCGAGCAGGTCAAAGCCCCACGCCTTCAAACTTTTGAGTTTCACCTCAATTTCAGCGGGGATTTCGCCCCACTGTTCGCGCACAAAGGTGTTCAACATGCGCTGATGTCTGCGCTTGAGTTCCTCGGCGCTGAGTTTTTTCTTCTTGCCCATTATTGCCTCCTGAAAGTCTGAATTAGTAACTTGCGTTACGCACGGATGGTTAATGCATAATCAACCCAGATGTTGGGTTTAGGCTCTTCGGCAATGCCCAGTCGTATGGCTTAATCTCTCCCTACCCCCGCTACGGCGAGGCCTCGCTTCCGCTCAGCCCGCCGTAGCCGCCCCCTTCCCTCCCTTGGTAAGGGAGGGAAGGGGGCAGATGAGCCGAGCGTCAGCGAGGCTCAGCGGGGGATGGGTGAGATCTTGCCACAAAGAGGGCGGATGGCGCCTTCCGTAATGACCAAAATCTTGTTTGAGAATGCATTAACGGCCAACAATTTCGCCCTATGAAACCGGTACACATTTGGCCTTTTCGCCCTCACCTATCCCCCAGAGCCTTGCTTCGCGGCGGCTCAGCCCCCTTTCCTCTCCCGGTGGGAGAGGAAAGGGGGCGCGCAGCGGGGGTAAGGTGAGGGCGCTCATATGTGTTGATGCTAAAGTGCGTAACATGAGTTGGTAACCGCTTGCCCAAGATTTTCCGCACGGGCTTTTTGCGGTGCTTCATTATGAAGCATCAATGCAATAATTTCATTAGCAAAATGTTAGCAGAATATCAGAGCCGCGCCGGCATACGATACAAAACCCGCTCAACGGCGCAAAAAGGCCGCCGAGGTTGTCGGCGGCCTTCCACAAACCTTCAGCGCTCTCAAATTCCGGTCATGTAGGCAATGCCTATTCCTCCGGGCCCAACGTGGGTGCCGACCACAGGGCTTACGGTGGTGAACAGCACCTCCTCAGGCTCAAGCATGGGGGTAATTTGCTCCATCACTTCTCGCGCCTTTTCCTCAGCGTTGATGTGACCTATTGCCAAGTGGATAGGGTGGCGGCCGCGCGTGCGCTCTACAGCAATTTCAATCATGCGCCTGAGGGCGCGCCGCTGGGTGCGCACTTTTTCCAGTGGCTCAACCCGCCCATCGCGCACCTCCAAGATGGGCTTGATGCCAAGTGCTGTGCCGAACCAACGGCTCGCGCCGCCAATTCTGCCGCCGCGGTGCAGAAATTCCAGCGTTTTCACGGTGAGCAAAAAGCCGCTGTTTTCCCGCGCCTTTTCCACCAGAGCCTTGGCCTCGGCCAGAGAAGCACCATCGGCCGCGGCGCGCGCCCCCGTCAGCGTTTGAAAACCCAATTGCATCGCCGTGGAAAGTGAATCTACAATTTCAATGTTGTCCGCGCCGAGTTCCTGCTTCGCCTGTTCGGCCACTTTGATTGTGCCCGACATTCGTGAAGAAATCACCACCGTGAGAATGTCGTAGCCTTCATCTAACAAACGGCTGAAGGTGTCCATAAAATCTTTCAATGAAGCCTGAGAACTCGTTGGCAGGGTTTTGCTGGTAGCGAGCCTCGGGTAAAACTCCTCGGGGGTTATGTCAATGCCATCGCGGTAAGTCACCCCATCCCATATCACCAGCAAGGGCACAACGCTGATGTTGTATTTTTCGCGCAATTCTTGCGGAATGTAGGACGTGCTGTCAGTAACTACTGCAACTGGCTTGGTCATGGGAAACTCCTGAGGGTGGAGGAATTGAGGGAATAGGGATTGAGGAAACTAAGGAATGAGGGAACCGGTCATGTAAGCCAGCCCGACGGTACCCGGGCCGGTGTGCGTGCCGATTACGGGACTGACCGGCGAAATCAGGGTTTGAACCGGCTCTAAGGAGGCAGAGGCTGTTTCCAGCACAAAGGCGGCGTCTTCGGGGGCGTTGGCATGGACTGCGGCTAAACGGACCGGGCGGCGGTCGCCCACGCGGTTGATGACAATGTTGGCAATGCGTTCAAGCGACCTGCGGCGGGTACGCACCTTGTCCAGCGCCTCAACCTTGCCATCGCGCACCTCCAAGATGGGCTTGATGCCCAACGCCGTGCCTAAAAAGCGGCTCGCGCCGCCAATTCTGCCGCCGCGGTGCAAAAATTCCAGCGTATCTACAGCAAAGACCACGCCGGTATGCTTCTTTGCCTCTTCGGCTATGCTTCGGCACTCCTCCAACGAAGCGCCGCTTTTGGCCGCGCGCGCCGCCTCAAGCACGTGAAAGCCCATTTCCATTGAGGTGGTGAGCGAATCCACAATCGCGATCCGCCCGTTCGCACCCAGTTCCTCGCGTGCTTGCGCCGCCGATTGATATGTGCCCGAAAGTTTGCTGGAAATCACAACTGTCAACACATCGTGCCCTCCGTCCAGCAATTCGCGGTACACGCTCAGGAACGAGCCGACTGCCGCTTGGCTGGTTGAGGGCATGACTTTAGCGGTCTGCAAGCGGCGGTAAAACTCGTCAGGCTGGATATCAACACCATCGGCAAGGCTTTCATTCCCCCAAACCACTACCAAAGGCACAACACGGATGTTATACTTTTCCAACAAATCCGGCGGAATGGAAGCAGTGCTGTCGGTCACCAAAGCGACGGGGTTTGCCATTGTACGCTCCTCACAAAAGGGCTGAAACCAAAAACCCCGCAAAAAGGTAAAAGTTGCGTAAAAGTTGCGCCGAGCGACGTGCACCGCACCCCAAAACCCCAAAGTAGGCAGCAATGGACTCATCCACCCCCTTTCCTCGCAATTCGTTTAGGCAAATTGTGATTGCCGCACACCCCCAAGTGCCCGAAGCGTTCGCCGAGGCACAGCGCATAGCCGAGTTCCTGCATAGGCACGGCATTGAGGCTTTTGCCGATTATCTCTATTCCGAGGAACTGCGGCGGCGGGTGCAAGAAAAGCAAGCAGATTTGCTGATCGCCCTTGGCGGTGATGGCACTATGCTGCGCGCCGGCCACCTATGCGCCCATGTTGGCGTCCCAATTTTGGGGATCAACATGGGGCATTTCGGCTTTCTGATTGAGGTTGAGCGCCGCGATTGGGAAAATGCCTTGCGCCGCCTGCTGCTGGGCGAGGCTTGGATTGAGGAGCGCATGATGTTGGAAGCGCACCTCTGCCGCGGCGACGACGTGCTCCACCGGTGGGATGTGGTGAACGAGGTTGTCGTGAGTCGCGGCCGCCTCATGCGCCCAATTCAAGTTACCGCGCACGTGGATGATTTGTTGCTGGCGCGCTACGTGGCGGATGGGCTTATTGCCGCAACGCCGACCGGCTCAACCGCATACGCCCTTGCCGCAGGCGGGCCAATTTTGCCGCCGGAGTTGCGCAACATTTTGCTCGTGCCAGTGGCGCCGCATTTGTCGGTTGACCGCGCGGTCGTCCTTTCCGAAGGCAGCGAGGTGGTGCTCACCGTGCGCGTCCAGCACGAAGCGGTTGTCAGCGTGGACGGCCATGAGCCGGTGGAACTCCAAACCGATGACCGCATCCACGTGCGCGCTAACAAATCCTCACTAAAATTCGTGCGCTTCCAAGAGCGGGGCTACTTCTACCGCAATTTGACAACCTACATGAACTGGAATCCAACGGTGGAGAAAGAGAGCAGAGTAAGGGGGTAAGCGCAAAATAATTTCCATAGGACTTACGCAGTTGCTCGTAGAAACGCTCGTTTTCATGTCATGGCGAGCCGCCGTAGGCGGCGAAGCCATCCCCCACAGATGTTCAGGGGCGGACACCAGCCCCTGAAAACACCATTTTTTGGAGTGCGGTGCCTCGGCACCGCTTTGGAAAGCGGTGACTTGTCGCCGCATTCCAATAAGAACATCCTCCGAGAAAGCAAGTATTAGCGATAAGATTGGAAAATTCGGGCGGCCGCCTCACTTTGCCAAATTACTTTTTCGGCGCTAAAAGTGCAACGTTTCGCTTGTTCCGCCTTTGGAGGTGGTAGGACAGGGGTTTGATAAACCCCTGTCCGCCCATGAACCCACAGATGATAGGGGAAACCGCTTCGGCGGTCTACGACCGCCTCGCGGTGACATGAAGCAGGAGAACTGCGTAACTCCTACCAAAGTTTCACAAGAACAATCTGCTACGCCGAAATCTTTTTCACCATCCAGCGGAGGTAACGCGCAGGCCAAAGGCCGGCAGAGCGAAGGGCTTTGGCGGCGCGGCCGCGGGGGTATTCAGCACGGATGGGCTTCTTGCGGCGCAAAATTGGCTGGAGCAGAGCCGCGACTTCGGCAGGCGCGGGGTCGGCGGGCAAAGCCAGTGCCACCTCGTCGCTCACGGCATAGGAGCGGGGTAAAAGAGCCACCGCGCCGACCAGTTCATTGCCGCGGAGAGCGCGCCAGTGCAAAGCCCAAACGCCGCTTTTCAGCCGCTGCCAAAGCCCCAACGCCGTCGGCGCAAGCAGTTCCCACGAAGGCAAGAGATGATGCCAGCCGAGTTCCGGCGGGTAGGCTTCGGTGAACCACGCGCGCTCCAAATCCCACAGCGGGCGCGGCGTCAGCCTTTTCCGCACTCGCACCTCCGGCGAGGGCACGGCAATGGGCGCATCTGCGGGGACTTCACCACTGCGCCACAGCGTCACAACACTGTGCTTTTCAAAACCCAAGCCTTCATAAAGCCTCACCGCCGCTTCGTTGTTCTCATCCACCTGAAGCCACAGCGCCTGAGCACGGCGCCGACGGGCGTGTTGCTCGGCGCGGAGCATCAGGGCGCGCGCAATCCCCCGCCTGCGGTAAGCCGGAGCCACCGCCACGTTCACCACCAGATACAGCCTTTGCCCCTTGTGCCTGATGGGAACCAAGGTCACGTTGCCCACCAGTCGCCCGTCCACTTCGTAAACATAGCCGTAGTAGGGCATGCCGGGCATCTCGCCGCGCGCGAGGATCTGCCGCTGGGCGCGACGGTTGCGCGCCATCCGCCGCATTTGGCGAAGTGAGCGCACACCATCGGCGTCAATATACCCCTTGAAAGCCTCGTGAAGTAGGTCGGCAAGCGGGGCAAGGTCGCGGGTGATGTCTATCGGGCGGATTGTGCCAACGGAAATTGGAGGGGCGATTTCCACAGATTGAAGCGTCATTAGTTGAGCAATTTTTCCACCCGCCGCACCAGCCAGTCCAGTTGAGGGCCGGGGGCAAGGCTGAGCGCAGTTTGCAGGAATGGGGCGGTTTCCCGCGGCCAGCGGCGGGCAAGGGCGCGCAGCACGGCCGCCAATTCGGGACGGAGTTCGGGCGGGGGAGGGGTTATCAGCGGCAAAAGCGCATCAAACACCGGCGGGGTGCTGACAAAGCGCGGCGAATTGAGCAAAGGCAACAACGCCTGCAATGCCAGCGCCGCCGTTTCGCGGTTGCGCAGGTGGGGCAAAAGAGCGTTGAGGTAGGCGGTGGGGGCTTCGGCGGCGAGGCGAGCGCTGCCGTGGTTTATCACCGCCTCGCGCAGTTCGGGCGTCGCTGCCGTTTCTGCCCAGCGCCACAGGCGCTCAAAGACCTCGTCGGCGGCTTGGGGCGGCGCAAAGCCCAAAATTTTAGCCGCCAGCAGGCGCGATTCCCAATCCTCACGCTCCCAAAGCGCATCGGCAAGCGGAAGGGCATGTTCAGGGGCGTAGGCAAGGCGGGCGCGGACCGCCTGCTCAACAGCATTCATCAAGGCCTTGGGCAAATGGAGCACCGGCAGAGTGGGGCGCTTGACAGCCTGACCGGCGCGGCGGGTGCGGTCGGCGTATTCCTCCCCCATTTCCTGCCAACGGGAAACAAAAGCGGCGGGGTCTTCTGCCAGCGCCGCCAGTGCTTGCGCCTCCCGCCGAAGGGTTTCAAGTTTCAAAGCGGGCATCAGAACAGGCTCTCGTAATCCACTTTGGGGAAAACCGTGAGTTTACCACCGATGGTGGCATCCAAAATGCGGCGTCCGGCGCGCTCGTAGGCCGCGCGCGCCATCCGATAAGCCAATTCCGAAGTCTCCAAATCGGGCAATTGCCAGCGGAAGCCCTTGCCGAAGTAGCCGGGGTGGAAGTGGTTGGGGTCATCGCCTTCAGAGACCACCGTTTTGTTCGGCTCGCCGCGGGTGGCGAAGTTGTGATCAACGCCAATGAGGACGACCTCCTCGCAGCCCATGTGGTAGGCAAGTTGCAGGCTGACATAGGTGACAGTCGCGCCTTCCCACAGGCGGCCGCGGGCATCGGTGGCGAATTTGGGCGCCATGTAGGTTGTAAAAAGGAAAGTGGTGTACTCGTCAAGCGTCAGCCAGCGGCGGGCGCGCCACGTAAAAAACTTAGGCATTGCGAGTTTGCGGAAATCCTCGGCGCATTGCTCAATCACCAAATCGTTTACCGAAACCAAATAGGTCGTGCGGAAGCCCCATTCGGGGAAGGCAAGGTAAACGCGGTTCATGCCAAAGGTGATTTCGTTCCGCAGTTTGGAGACGTCGGTGCGGCGCAGGCTGGGGCCGTTGCCGATGACGAAGCAACGCTGCCCGCGGTGGACATCGCGCAGCGCGGCAAGGCGGCGCTTGCTTTCAAGCCGCCACGGGTGAAACGCCGCCGCAGGCCATTGCGGAAGCCATTGGGCGGTTTGGTATGCTCGGCGGAGAAGGGATAGCATGGGGAAGTGCTCCAGTGGCAGGTGTTCCGGTGTCAAGTGAGCCGCAAATCCTAAATCGCAATTCGCAATTCGCAACTCGCTATTCGCAATTCGCAACTCGCAACTCGCAATTTCTCACTCCGTGCTCAACCTCGCCGTTGCGCCGCCGTCAACGATGAGCGGCTGGCCGGTCATAAACGAGGATTGGCTTTCGTCGGCAAGGAAGCAAGCGGCTGTGGCAATTTCTTCGGGGCGCGCGACGCGCCCGTTCACCGTGCGGCGGGCGAGTTCGGCAAGTTGTGCCTCCACGTCGGCGGAGTTCAAATGCCCGCGGCTCAAGCCGGCGCGCAGCATGGGCGTATCCACCGCGCCGGGCAGGAGGGCGTTGACGCGGATGCCGTAGGGCGCCCATTCAATTGCCATCGCGCGGGTGAGGGCAAGCAAGCCACCTTTGCTCGCGGCGTAGGCAGCGATGTTGGCCGAAGTGGCTACGGCATGCACCGAAGAGACATTGACCACCGCCGCGCCTTCCCCTGCCTGCGCCGCCGCCCGCAACAGCGGGAACAGCGCCTTGCTCACCAAAAAAGCCGCCCGCAGGTTGACCGCCTGCACGGCATCCCACTCGGCGGCCGTGGTTTCCAGCAGGGGTTTGGCAATCTGAAGCGCGGCGTTGTTGACCAGCGCGTGCAGTTTAGGGAAGGTGGCGCGCACTTCCTCGGCAGCGGTTTCAATAGCCGCGGGGTCGGCGAGGTCAACTTGGGCAAACACGCCCCCCGCAGGGAAATCGGCAGGCGCGGGGGCTTTATCCCAGCCGATGACGCGCCAGCCGCGCGCGGCAAAACACCGCGCCATCGCCGCGCCAATGCCGCCTGCCGCGCCGGTAATCAGCACGATCCGCTCAGCCATGCTTCCTCCTCAACGACAGCCAGCGCGGCACACGCCGCTTGTATGCGCGGTATTCCTCGCCAAAGCGGGCTTCCAACTCCGGCTCTTCAACCAGCACAACGTAAGAATGCACCATCAGCGCCCCCAGCGCCACCAAAGCCAGCATTGCCACCGAGCCGGTAAGCAAGCCCAAGCCGGTGTAAATGGTGAGAGTGCCGACATACATCGGGTTGCGGCTGTAAGCAAAGGGGCCATCCTGCACCAAGCGCTGGGTAGGCACAAACGGCGAAGGCGTGCCCTGCCCTTCGGTGTGCTGGTAGTAAATCACCCACAAGTCAATCAGCGCGCCAACTGCCATGAGCAACAGCCCAAGCCCCATCAGCCAGCCGCTATGCGGCAAGGATGGGACGCCGAAGCGCGCGGTAAGCCACCCGCTCAGCCAGAGCAGAAAAGCGGGCACAATCGCCCAAAACAAAATTGCACTGCCGAGCAGGGCAAGCCAGCGGTGAGTGGGGCTGTGTTGTTGTTGGGCGCGGCGGAGGAGAAAATCTTTCATAGCATATCTCCCTGAATAAACCGCAGATTTCGCAGAAAAAATCTGTGCTAATCTGTGGTTTATTTTATCCACCGATTGACACAGATTTACACCGATTGGATAATTGAAACCGCAGATTTCGCAAATTACGCAGAAAAATCTGTGAAAATCTGTGTAATCTGTGGTTTTTCTCTCTGCGTCTCTGTGTTAACCTTGGCGTTAACCTCTTTGTGCCTCTGCGGTTTTCACACATCAGGGGCGCTTTGCACCTGCGCTCGCAGATCGTCCAAATCATCATAGGGAATGCCCAAGCCCTTCAGCAAGTTGCGGATGCTGTTCCAATGCACGCGCTCCCACGCGGTTGGGCTGGAATTAGCGTTGTGGGGAGCAAGGAGGACGTTGTCCATCTGCTTGAGGGGGCTATCATCTGGCAACGGCTCAACCTCAAACACATCCAGCGCCGCGCCGCGGATTTTGCCGCTTTGCAGGGCTTCAATCAGCGCGGACTCATCCACCACCGGGCCGCGGGAGGTGTTGATGAGCACCGCGTTGGGCTTCATCAGTGCCAAAGTCTCGCGGTTGATGAGGTGGTAACTCGTGGGGTTGAGGTCGCAGTTCAGGCTGACAAAATCGGCTTCGCGTAACAGGCGCTCCAAGGGCACCATTTCCACGCCGTATTCGGTGAGGAAAACGTGGTCAACTTCCACGATGTCATTGCCCAACAGTCGCATCCCGAAGGCACGGGCGCGACGAAGCACCGCTTTGCCCACATCACCCACGCCGATTACACCCAAAGTCGCTTCGCTGAGCGCAAAGCCGTTGATTTTCTCCCAGCGGCCGGCTTTCATGTGCGCGTCCATCCACGGGATGTTGCGGGCAAACGCCAGCATGTAGCCCAACACGCTGTCGGCAACGGGAATGGTGAATGCGTTAGGCGTGCGCCCGACCATGATCCCAAGCCGCTCGGCGGCGGCTTTGTCAATGGAATCAATGCCGGTGCCCCATTTGGAAATCACCTTCAGGCGCGGCGCACAGGCCTCCAGCACGCGGGCGGTGTAGCGGTCGTCGCCGCAAATCGTGCCGTCGTACTGCCCTGCATAGCGCAGCAGGTCTTCTTCCTCCATGCGCTCGTTCACTTCAGGCACAATCACTTCCAGCCCATAGTGCTCAAACACCGGCCGAAAGCGGTCAAGGAACGGAATCATGTAGGGAGCAGTCAAAAGGACGGTAGGCATAAGCCCTCTCGGAAAGGTGAAATGGGCGGCTTAGCGCCCGCAAGAGCCACCTCATTTTACCTCATTACCTGCAATTGCCCACCCACTTGTGAGCATAAACACTGCGGCGCGGCGAGAGTAAAAGTCAACCTGCGGCTCCAGCCGCCGAGCAAACGATAGCAGTTGAAACCGTACCTGTCAGCAGGCTTCCAATACCATCGGGCAGTAGACTTTTAGCCCCGTGTTGGCTATACTTGAAAATGAACCCGCAACGCAAACCGGCATCGGCAGGAGAGTAACTATGGGCACAACAGGCTATGAACTTTCCGCAAGCGAACTTTACCGCGCGGCCGACCTCGCAGCCATCGGCGCGGAAAGCAGCGCCACATTGCCGCCCCTTGAAGGCGTGATAGGCCAAGAACGGGCATTTGGCGCGCTTGACCTTGGGACATCCATCCAAAGCGAGGGTTTCAACATTTTCGTACTTGGACTGCCCGCGAGCGGGCGCACCACCCTCGTTACCGACTACCTGCGCCGCAAGGCAAAATCCGAGCCTGCGCCCAACGACCTCTGCTATGTCAACAACTTCGCCGAACCCCAAAAACCCAAAGCCCTCAGCCTGCCACCGGGAAAAGGCGCGGCGCTTCGCGATTCCGTCAACAGCCTGATAGAACGCTGCCGCACCGAACTGCGGAGCGCCTTTTCCACCGACACCTACCGCAAGGAACGCGACAACATCTCTTCCACCCTGCAAAAGCAACGCGAAGACGCCCTCAACCGCCTACAAATCAAGGCTTCAAAATACGGCTTCACCATCATCCAAACACCGTTTGGGTTGGCGCTCGCCCCTGCGGTGAACGGCAAGCCCATCCCGCCGGAGGAATTGCAAAAACTGGACGACGAGCACAAGGCAAAACTGGAGCAGGTGAAGCGCAAATTAGAAACAGAGGTTGAGAAAACCCTGAGCGAAATACACGAATACGAAGAACAAGCCCGCAAATCGCTTGAAGACCTAAACCGCCGCACGATCGTTTTCGCCGTGGGGCATCTCGTCCAAAACCTCAAAGACCAATTCCCCTACCCCAGCGTTACCGAGTTTTTGGACGCTGTTCAAAAGGACATCGTTGAAAACCCTCAACCCTTCCTGAAAGATGACGACGAGAACAGCCGCGCGTGGCAGGAATGGAAGCGCCGTTACGCCGTCAACGTGCTGGTGAGCCACAGCGAAGATGAAGGCGCGCCCGTTGTGGTTGAAACCCATCCTTCCTACTACACCCTGCTCGGGCGAATTGACCACGAAGTCGTCATGGGTGCGAGCCGCACCGACCACACGCTAATCCGCCCCGGCGCACTGCACCGCGCCAACGGCGGCTATCTCCTCCTGCCCGTGCGCGAACTCCTGCTCCACCCCTACGCGTGGGAAGGGCTGAAGCGCGCCCTTTCCACCAACGAAATCCGCATCGTGGAACTCGCCGTCCAGATGGGCTGGATTAGCACGCTCACCTTAGAGCCCGAACCCGTGCCGCTGAAAACCAAAGTGGTGCTCATCGGAACGCCCATGCTGTACTACCTGCTCCAATCCTACGATGAGGATTTCAAGTTGCTGTTCAAAGTGCGGGCGGAATTTGCGCCCGATATCCCACGCACGGCCGAAAGCGAGCAAGATTTAGCCCTCTTCGTGCGGAGCGTGGTTGAAAAGGAAAACCTGCCGCATTTCCAAAGCGGCGCGATTGCGCGTGTGATTGAAGAAAGTGCGCGCTGGGCGGGCAACAAAAACAAACTTTCCACGCGGTTTGGCAACCTTGCCGACCTGCTGCGCGAATCTGCCTATTGGGCACGGCGGGCAGGGCACGAGCAAGTGCTGGCCGAGGATGTGGAGCGCGCCGTCGCCGAGCGCGCCCACCGCGCCAACTTGCTTGAAGAGCGCATCCGCGAGGAAATCGCCAAGGGCGTCCTCCTGATTGATGTTACCGGCAAGGCAGTGGGGCGCATAAACGCCCTCTCGGTGATAATGTTGGGAGACTACGCCTTCTCGCACCCAACCCGCGTTACCG
This sequence comes from Anaerolineales bacterium, assembly GCA_027023425.1. GTDB lineage: Bacteria > Chloroflexota > Anaerolineae > Anaerolineales > DRMV01 > JALUBW01. The sequence goes on along the minus strand of JALVVL010000007.1, from coordinate 37,802 downwards.
CCACGGCCTACCCGGGCCGCGGCGAGGTGGTGGATATTGAAAGCCGCGCCGAATTGGGCGGCCCAATCCACACCAAAGGCGTGCTGATTTTGGGCGGCTTCCTCGCATGGCGGTACGGGCGCAAGCGGCCGCTTAGCCTTTCGGCGCGGTTGACCTTTGAGCAATCCTACGACGGCGTAGAGGGCGATAGCGCCTCTGCCGCCGAACTCATCGCCCTGCTCTCGGCGATCGGCGAAGTGCCCATCCGCCAAGACCGCGCCATCACCGGCTCCATCAACCAGCACGGGCAAATCCAAGCCATTGGCGGAGTGAACGAGAAAATTGAAGGCTTCTTCGCCGTGTGCCGCGATAGAGGCTTGACCGGCGAGCAAGGCGTGATAATCCCAGCCTCAAATGTGGAAGACCTCATGCTCCGCGCCGACGTCCGCCAAGCGGTGGAAGAGGGCAAATTCCACATCTGGGCGATAAAGCACGTGGACGAGGCCATTCCTCTGCTGACCGACATGGAAGCAGGCAAGCCCGACGAAGATGGCAACTTCCCCGAAGGCACGTTCAACCATGCCGTGCAGAAAAAACTGGAAGAGTTTGCCGAGGCACTGAAGCGCGAAGACGGCGAAGAAGAGGATGAGGAGGAAGAGGAAGACAAAAAAGAAGCATGAGCCGTTGCATCGCGACCGCGCTAATAAGGAGGTGAACCATGTTGGACATCCGTCCTTCACCCATAGCAGGCACGTGGTATCCGGCATCGCCGGCGGCGCTTGCCGCCGAGGTTGATGAATACATTGCCAACGCCGAGCGCAACCTCCCCCCGCTGGATGGGGAAGTGCTGGGCGTTGTTTCGCCGCACGCGGGCATCCGCTATTCCGGCCCGGTGGCGGGCTATTCCTACGCGGCGGTGAAGGGCAAAAGCCCCGAATTGGTGGTGGTAGTCTCGCCCATGCACTACCCTTACCCCCATCCCATGCTCACCACCGCGCACAAAGCCTACGCCACACCCCTGGGTGCAATTCCGGTTGACCAAAGTGCACTGGCGCGGCTGAGCGCCCTGCTGGAAGCCGAAATCGGCATCAGCCCCACGCCCGTAGCCAACGATCCCGAACATTCGCTGGAAATTGAACTGCCGTTCCTACAACGGGCGCTTGCAGGGGAATTCAAACTCCTCCCCATCATGCTGAGGGATTATCGTCCGCAAGTTTGCCAAGCGCTTGGCTTGGCGCTGGCGGAAGTTTGCCCGCGCGACACGCTCTTCGTCGCCAGCAGTGACCTTTCGCACTACTACCCGCAGGCCGTAGCCGAGCGCTATGACAGGGAAATGCTGAAGCGAATCGCCTCGCTTGACCCAATAGCAGTGCTCCGCGCCGAGGCGGAAGGCGTAGGCTTTGCCTGTGGCGCCGGACCCATAGCCGCCACGATTTGGGCGGTGAAAGCGCGTGGCGCCCGCCGCGGCGTCATCCTGCACTACGCCACCTCGGGCGACACCACCGGCGACTACTCCTCGGTAGTAGGCTACGGGGCGGTGGCGTTCCTCAGGTAAGTTCCTCAGGTAATGGCAATTTCGTAAATTCGTTACCTCGTAAGTCGTTGCGTCGTGGGTCGTTGCATCGTGAGTCGTTGCGTCGGGTAAGCCACCGAACCGCTGAGCCGCCAGTCACCAAATTTATGTGTTCTCTGAGTCTTCTCCGTGTTTTCTGCGTTTTTCCCTGCCCAAAGCAAGCGGTATAATCTACCCGCAAAGCCTTGCGAAAGGAGACTCAAAATGCCCAAGCGGGATGTGTATCCGGTAGTGGTGGCGGGGGTCAAGCGCGACCTGCCGCTTTTTGAAGTCGCCCCGGGCGTGCGGATAGCCGTCCTCAACATTTTGGGCGATGTGGAACTGACCGAAGCCGCGGCCGACACGCTTGCTGAGCACCTTGCTGATGTTGACTTTGACGTGCTCGTTACCGCCGAAGCCAAAAGCATTCCGCTGGCTTACGCGCTCGCCTTGCGCACCAAAAAACCCTATGTGGTGCTCCGCAAGTCCTACAAGCCCTACATGGGCGACGCCCTGAGCGCTGAAACCCTTTCCATCACCACCGGCGAGCCGCAAACGCTTTACCTTGACGAAAAAGACCGTGCCCTGCTCGCGGGCAAAAAAGTGGTGCTGGTGGACGACGTCATCAGCACCGGCTCAACCCTCCAAGGGATGCGCCTGCTGATGGACAAAGCCGGGGCCGAGGTGGTCACCGAAGCCGCCATTTTCACCGAGGGCGACCGCGCCAAGTGGCGCAATATCATCTCCTTAGGGCACTTGCCCATTTTCACGGACTAAGCCACCGACCCTGTGGATAACCCCCTAAATCCTGTGGATAACTCTGTGCAAACAATGTAGAAAACGGGGGAAAACCGTGGGATTCCCCCGAAGGTGAACGAAATGCCGCTGAATTACTCCAAAGTGTTTCGCGAAATCCAAAACTTCGCCAGCGGTGCGGCGCGGCTCAAGCGCGAGCGCGAAAAACAGCAAGAAAAGGCACTGGAACTTCTGCACGGCTGGGGCGAAAAAGCCGAGGACTTGCGCTACCGCGTCGCCGTAGCCGCCGAAATCGCCAGCTATGTGCACCTCGCCGCGCCCACCGAAGAACCGATAAACGCCACATTCCCACCGCCGCCGACCGAAAATTGCGCCGAGCGGGTGCTGTTTTTAGCCGCCGACGGCTCCCAAATTGAGCCCAACCCGCACGGGGCGCTGTTTTACGCTTTGGTAAATGTGGGCGTGGTCGTGATGGCAGGGCATGAGACGCCGCGCACCCTCATTGAAAGCCGCTTTTACGACCCCGAAACCCTGCTTGAAAACCGCCCCGACATCCCCCTCCAGCGCGACCTCGCCGAGCGGCAGGCTCTCGCCAAAGCCGTTGCCGCGTGGCAAGGCGAGCCAAAAGCCGAGCAGGAATGGCGCGACCTCATGGACGGCCTTCCGCAGCCCGAAGCCGTCGTCACTCTCACCGACGGGCCCTTGGAACTCTGGGGTGCGAAAGACGCCACAGGCGGCTTTGCTGAAGCGCTGAAGGAATACCTGAAAAGCCTGCACTCACTGCTTGCCGCTCACCGGCAAGCGCCGCCCGCGGTGCTCACCGCCGGCTATGTGGATAAGCCCCACGCCGACCCGGTAGTGCAATTGCTCAGGCTCGCGGCCATCGGCGAAACCGCAACGCCGGAGCAAATCAAAGCGGAATTGGAACGCCGCCCGCCGCGCTTTGCCGCCATCAGCGACGCCGCGCTTTTCCGCCGCTTGCTCGCCCCGGGCGAGCGCTCGGCCATCTTCCGCCTTGTTTCGCGCTCGCGTGAGGACTACACCGGCGACCTCGCCTTGCACTTTTTCTACCTCAACGCCTCGCCTACAACGGGGCGCGCCGCCATCGCCCGCGTGGAAATCCCCGCGTGGGTGACAAAAGACCCCAAGGCGGTGCAAACCCTGCACGCCGCGCTGCTGTGGCAGACGCGGCACGTGCCCAATGCCCCCTACCCCTACATCCTGCACCGCGCCCACGAAGAAGCCGTGGTGCGCCGCGGCGACCGCGAAACGGTTGAAAGATGGCTCACCGGCGCACTCGCCGAAAACAACGTGCCGCTCGGCAGCCGCTCGGCTAAACAAATTTTGAAAGACCTTACCGCCAACCATTGACCACCGAGGTAAACCATGCCACAAGCAGAATTTGTAGGACGCGTGCTTGAAGCAACCGCAACCCGCTTTTGGGTCGGAAGCCGCGTGTCGCGCTTAGAGCAAAGCGCGCTGTCGTTTGGCTCGTTGGTGCGCGTCGCGGCCGAAAAAGCCCCGCAGGCCGCCCCTTCTACCCAAATTTACGGCATCATTTCGCAAATCCGCCTGCGGAGCGACCAACTGGTGGAAAGCATAGCCCCGCTTGACCAAATTGAGGAAAGCATCTACTCCGACCAGCATCAGCGCAACCTGCCAATCCAAATTGAAGTGCTGGTGCTGGGGCACAAGACGAAAGAAGGGCAAATTTCGTACCTACTGCCGCCGCGCCCGCCGCTGACCCTCGCCCGCCTTTACACCTGCTCGCCCGAAGAGGTGCGCGAATTCACCTCGCGCGGCTGGGGCTACCTGCGCCACATGCTCCGCGCCGACGACGCCCCCGTTGCGGAAATGATAGCCGTCCACCTCAAACGCGCTGCCGCAGCGCACAAAGCCGCGGGCAACGAAAACTGGCTGAACGAAGCCCTGCACGCCCTCATCAACCTGCTCCGCGACGACGCTCGCCTGATGACCGTGCTCCGTGCAGTGAATGAGGTCGTTCCCGCCGCGGCATAGGCACGCCGCTTGCACCCCAAGGCAGTATGGCAAACTCACCCTACCTTCCCCCACGCCGTCCCCGCCGCAGAACGCGCCCGCCGCGGCTGGGCATTGAAACCTTCCTCATCGGCGGCTTTATCCTCGGCATTTCCCTGATTCTGCTCGCTGGGGTGCTGCTGATAAAGCAAGTTTTCGCGGCAAAAGCCGCGCATGTGCGCGCGGGCACAACACCCCGCCCCACATTAGCCCTTCCCCCGCCGTGGGACGGCAAGGAACGCATCAACGTGCTCCTTTTGGGGGTTGATGACCGCCCGTGGGAAAAGAACTGGGGCGCGCCGCGCTCCGACACCATCATTTTGCTCACATTAGACCCAAAAACCATGAGCGGCGGGGCAATTTCGCTGCCGCGCGACCTTTGGGTGAACATCCCCGGCTTTGGCTACCACAAACTCAACCAAGCCTACCAACTCGGCGAAGCATACCTAGGCGAGGGGCAGGGCGCGCTGCTGGCAATGAAAACCGTGGGGCAACTGCTCGGCGTCCCCGTCCACCATTACATTGTGGTGAATTTCCGCGCCTTCATCGCATTTGTGGATGCCATCCACGGCGTAAAAGTGCATGTGCGTCATCGCATGGCGCTGGACGTTTTTGAGCCGGACGGCACGCGCCGCCTGCATGCCCTTTACCCCGGCGTCACAGTGTTGCCGGGCGACCTCGCATTGGCATACGCTCGCAACCGCTCGGTGGGCGGCAACGGCGATTTCGGGCGCATGGAGCGCCAGCAACAGGTGCTGGAAGGCGTGCTGGAACGCCTCAAAAACCCGAAAGTTTTGGCCGAACTCACCGTCAAAGCCCCAATTCTGGCCGTCCAACTCAAAGACAGCCTGCATACCGACATTTCGGTAAAAGATGCCCTGCGGCTGGCGCGCTTGGCCGCCGAAGTGCCGCGCTCGCGTGTCCACCTTGTGGTGATAGACCAAAAAGAGGCGCAGGCCACCATGACGCCGCAAGGAATGTACATTCTGGTGCCGGATATCAAAGCCATCCGCGCGGCGGCAAGCCGTGTGTTCAACCCGCCCAAGCCAACGCCAACACCCTCACCCACCGCAAGTCCCACGCCGCCTTCCGGCATCACCGTAACGCCCACGCCCAACTTGAAGGCCTTGCGCACCGCGGCAGTGGCCGAAAACCCGCACCTGATTGTGCTCAACGGCACTACGGTGAACGGCCTTGCTTGCCGCACCGCCGCACTTTTGAAAAAGCAGGGCTTCACCCAAATTGAAACCGGCAACGCCAAAAACCTAACCTCCAAAACCGAAATACGCAACTACACCCCTAAAAGACACAGCCTGACCTACCTAATGCGGCTGATGAACGTGCCCGAAGAGCGGGTGTTTTACATTTCGTCTGCGCAGCCACCAGCCGATCTGGTCATTGTGCTCGGCAACGACTGGGCAAAGAGCAAAAGGTTGAAAGGAATAAAGTGCTCGCCATAGCGAGCCGCGAGGAGGACTTATGGCACAGGCCGACTACGCAACGCTTGCCGCTTTTGTCATTTTGGTGGTGTTGATGCAATTAGGGCGCAAGACTTCCCGAGAGGGCAACAAAGAATACCATTTGCTTGTGGTAATTGCGTCGGCAATCTTGTGGGGTATTTTCTTTGATTTTGGGGTAAGCGCCCTTGACGCTCAACCGAGCGCGGGCTGGCTGCACGCTTGGCGGCTCGCAATTCTGGTAGGGGGAACGGTGTACTACTTCTGCGCACTGCGAGGGAGCAAAACCAGTTTGCCGAATTAGGGTTACAATTGCCCCATGCTAAAGACGACAAAAGTGTTGCGCCTGCGCCGTCGGCGGGAAAAGCGTGAGCGTTCCCTGCCAAGCGTGCGGCTTATGCACTGGGGGCTTGCCCTGCTTGCTGGAATGGGCATGTTAGCGGCAATCGCCGCCTTGGCCGCGGCGCTGGGCTACGCCTACCTGACGGCGCGCTTACCCTCGGTTGCCGCCCTGCCGCCCCTGCTGGATGCGCCCAACGGCTTGCTCCTTCACCCCACACGCTATTACTTTGCCGACGGCGAGCACCCTCTGGGCAAAACCCCGCCCATTTCTGCCGTTTCGCTCACCGAGTTGCCGCGCTATGTACCCGATGCGGTGCTCACCGCCGTCCAGCCCGAAACCCCTGCCGACCAGCCCTACCGCGGCAAATTTTGGCAGACCGGCTTCCCCCCAACGATAGCCGAGCAACTTGCCCTGCGCTTGCTTTTGCGCGATGAGCGCCCTTCGCTCCGCCGCAGGCTGCGCGCGCGCCTGCTTGCCGCCCAAATGCTCGCCGACTACGGCGCCAACCGCGTGCTGGAGTGGTATCTCAACACTGCCGATTTCGGCAATGGCATTGTGGGGATAGACGACGCCGCCCGTTCTTACCTCGGCAAGCCCGCCCAAAAACTCAGCCTTTCCGAATCCGCCCTGCTCGCCGCCGTTCTGCCATCGCCGCAAATCAACCCGTGGGATGCGCCGAGCCTCGCCGACCAGCGCCGCCAAGCGCTGATAATGCGGATGCTCGCCGCGGCGAAAATAACCGCCCCGCAAGCCCAAACCGCGCTGACCAAAATTCCCAAGCCCACCAAGCGCCCCGCGCCGCCCCCCGCTGCGCTTTTGCTCGCCCAAAAGCAACTCGCCGCACTCGGCTGGTATTTCCCCCGCCGCGGGCTTGACGTGCTCACCACGCTTGACTTCCAAACCCAATCGCAAGCCGAATGCCTGCGCTCTGCCGTGCTCAAAGCCGACCTTTCGCCCACGCATTGTCCCGCGGCGCGCTTTTTGCCGCCTTCGTTGCTTGCCAACCCGCTCCCGCCCAACGCCCAACTTGAAGCCGCGGTGCTGGATGTGAAAACAAGCGCGGTGCTGGCATTAGTTTCGCCCAACGACCTGCCGCCGCACGAAGCGGGTACATTCCTCGCCCCGTGGGTTTACGCAGTGGCGTTCACGCGCGGCTTTTCGCCCGCCACGCTCACGTGGGATGTGCCCTCGGCGCTCCCCGAGGGCATAGACGCCGCCAACCCTGATGGGCGCTTTCACGGGCCGATGCGCCTGCGGCTTGCGCTCGCCAACGATTACCTCGTACCCACCCTGCACCTGCTCGCCCAACTCGGCGCCGACACCGTTTGGCCTACCGCCGCGCACCTCGGCTTGCCCCAACTCGCCTCCCGCCCGCACGGCTACGATGCCCTGCTCGGCGGCGTTCCGCTCAACATCCTGCAAGCCGCTCATGCCTTCAGCATTTTCGCCGCGCTGGGGGACTGGCGCGGTTTGGGCGCGGGCGGCTCGCTCCAGCCCGAAGTTGTGCGCCGCGCGGTGGACGCCGACCAAAACCTCCGCTTAGCCCCCCGCCCGGTGGAAAGACGGGTGCTCGGCGAAGGGGTTTCCTACCTCGTGGTGAACGTGCTCGCCGATACAGGTGCAAAGTGGCAATCGCTTGGGCATCCAAACCAACTTGAAATTGGCAAACCCGTGGCGAGCCACATCGGGCGCGCGCCCGACGGCGGCGTTTGGGTGGCGGGCGCAACCCCCAATCGGCTGGTTGTGGTTTATGCCCGCGGTGGTAAGCCCGCCCAAAGCGAACAGGCGGCGCTGGCTTATTGGCACGCCTTGGCGCGCACCGCCTTCACTTCCGCCGAAAACGGCTGGAGCAAGCCCGCAAACGTCTCGGTCGTTACCGTTTGCGACCCTTCGGGTATGCTCCCGACCGCTGATTGCCCCAACTGGGTTGAAGAGGTCTTCCTGAGCGGCAACGAGCCCAAATCGCCCGACACGCTCTTCCGCCGCGTGCCGATTGACAAAGAAACGGGATTGCTGGCGACCGCTTTCACGCCGCCGGAGTTGATTGAAGATCAGGTTTACATGCACGTTCCGCCGGAGGCGCGGGCATGGGCTAAGCAGGCGGGGCTTCCGCTTCCACCGGATGAATATGATTTGATCGTGCCGCCGCCCAAAGCGGCAGGGGTGCAAATCACGGCGCCGCGGGGCCTTGCGTATGTGCGCGGCAAGGTAGCCGTCGTCGGCACAGCCGCGGGGGCGAATTTTGCCCACTACATTTTGCAAGCCGGTGCGGGTGTGAACCCGCACGAGTGGACGACCATCGCGCAGGGCAATTCCCCGGTTGCGAACGGCAAATTGGGGGAATGGGACACCGCGGGGCTGAGCGGGCTTTACACCCTGCAATTGCTGGTCACGGCCAAGGACGGCTCTTTGCGCTCGCAATCGCTTCAGGTGACGGTGGACAATGAGCCGCCGCGGGTGGCATTTGGCTCGCCGCGGGCAGGCGAAAAGGTGAAATTTCGGCGCGGCGGCTATCTCATCGTGCGCGCCGAAGTTGAGGATGACCTACGCTTGGCTTCGGTGAGCCTGAGCGTGGACGGAAAGCCCTTCGGCACGCTGGTTGCGCCGCCCTACATTTTTGCCGTGCCGATGCATCGCGGGCAAATTCGCCTGCGCCTGACGGCAACCGACGCCGCGGGCAACCGCGCCGACGCCGAAATGCTGGTGCCGGTTGAAAGCACAAATTAACGCAAAGGCGCAAAGAGAAAAACCACAGATTACACAGATTTACACAGATTTTTTCTGCGGAATCTGCGTAATCTGCGGTTTCAACCATCCAATCGGGGCAAATCTGTGTCAATTGGCGGATGAGGACGCCAAGGGCGCCAAGGGCACGAAGGACGCCAAGAAAACGCAGAGGCGCAGAGTAGGGGCGAGGCATCGCCTCGCCCAGAGGCGCAGAGAGCGCAAAGAGAAAAACCACAGATTACACAGATTAGCACAGATGAGAAGATTAGCGATTTAGGATTTGCGGAAGGACCCCAAGGACGCCAAGGAAGTAACGCAGAGACGCAGAGGAACGCAAAGACGCAGAGGAAACAGAGACGCATAAGGAAAAATTTCTGTGTCCGCTGTAATTTTCTGTGTTTTCTGTGGTATTTCTGTGCCTTCTGTGGTTTACACTCTTGCTCTACCCACGACCCAACGACCTAACGCCCCAACGCCTCAACGACTCAACGACTCAACGCCCCACGACCTAACGACCTAACGACCTAACACCCCACGCCTCGGAGTTCCCAATGCCCAAAACCTCCGGATTCGCATTTTTGCTCGTCGCGGCGATTGCGCTTGCCGCGCTCGCGGGCGCGTGTGCCCCATCGCAAGGAATTTCCCCTCAGCCAACCACCGCCCCGTCCCCCACCGTTGGCGCTTCGGCGGATTGGGTGGCGGTTTTCTTCACTAAGCCCAACACCCCACAGGCGCGCACGCTGCGCGGCGGCGTGGACGCGCAGGTCGCCAATGCGATTGACGGTGCAAAGCAAAGCGTGGACGCCGCGCTCTACGACCTCAACCTCTGGAGCATTCGCGACGCCCTCATCCGCGCCCACCGCCGCGGCGTGCAGGTGCGGATTGTCGCCGAATCGGCGCACCTCAACCGTCCTGAGTTCAAAGCCCTGCGCGCCGCGGGCATACCGATTGTGGGCGATAACCGCCGCCCACTCATGCACGACAAATTCATTGTGATTGACCGCTACGAGGTCTGGACCGGTTCAATGAACTACACCCTCAGCGGCGTTTACCGCAACAACAATAACGAAGTGCGGTTGCGCTCGGCGCGGGTCGCCGCCGATTACGAAGCCGAGTTTGAGGAAATGTTTTCTCGCAGGCTTTTCGGCGAATATTCGCCCGCGAACACCCCCTATCCCAACATTGTGCTGAACGGCCATCCGCTGGGAGTGTTTTTCGCACCCGAAGACCACGCTCTTTCGCACCTGCTTACCGCCGTGCGGCATGCAAAGCAAAGCATTTATTTCCTTGCTTTCAGTTTTACCGATGATGAATTGGCGTACCTGCTAATTTCCAAAGCAAAAGAGGGGGTGGATGTGCGCGGCGTGATGGATAAAGACCAATTCCACAGCAACCGCAATACCCAGTATCTGAGGCTGAAGCGCGCCGGTTTGCCGGTTTACCTTGACGCCAACCCTTACGCCATGCACCATAAAGTTTTCATCATTGACGGCGAAGTGGTTGAGTTTGGCTCTTACAATTTCACCTACAGCGCCGAAGAGCGCAACGATGAAAACATGGTGCTACTAGACGATGCGGCGGCGGCACGGCAATTCACCGACGAATTTTGGCGAATTTATAAAGCCGCGCACAGGCAATCCGGCCAATGAGCAAGCACTTCCCCAAACAAGACACGGCTTACCACAAAGACCCTCGGCAATACGACCGGACCCGCGGCCTGCCCGACGGCGTGCAAGAAGCCATTGTGGCGCACCTGCTCGCAAAAATCGGCGTTGGCGACGCAATGCTTGACTTGGGCGCCGGAAGCGGCAGGTTTGCCATCCCGTTGGCGGAGCGGGGGGCGCGCGTCTTTGCCGCCGACCTATCCGCCGAAATGTTACGCCACCTTCTCGGCAAATGCGCGCAGAAAAGCGCCTGCCCTCTGCTGGTGCAGGCCGATGCCATGCGTTTGCCGTTTCGGAGCGCGGCTTTCGGCAGCGCTTTCAGCGTGCACACCCTCCATCTCGTGGAAAACTTGACGACGGCAATAAAGGAAATTGAGCGCGTTCTAAAAAATGGTGGATTTTTCGCGCTCGGTTACATTGAGCACGAGGCCGATTCGCCCATAGGCTGGGTGCTGGAGAACTGGCGGCGGGCACTCGCCGCGCGCGGCTACGACCTCAGCCGCCCGATGTGGCGTCGCCATTCGCAAATTGTCGCCGCGCTGAGGCAAAAATTTGGCCCGCCCCACATCGTGATAGCGGCGCAATGGCAAGGCGTCATTTCGCCTGCTGAAGCATTGCGCAGCGCCGCCGAGCGGCTGTTCACCCCGTATTGGGGGCTGCCGGACGAGGAACACGTTGCAATAATTGCGGAATTGGAGCGCGCCGCTACGGAATTTTTTGGCAACCTCAACGCCCCCCTGCAAGATACGCGGCGCTTTGTATGGCACTTTTTTGAAATTCACCGCCGCGAGGCGTAGTTTTCCCACAATTGGAGTAGCGCCGAGGCCAAAGAGCGGGCATCGTGCCGCCCCGGATGCTCATCCGAAGCCACTGGCCGGCTCACTATTCGGTAGGGGGAAGTTTCCTCGCCATCCACAAGCACCCAATTCACGCCTTGGGGGAGCGAGGCGGAAGTATCGCTGTTGGTCAGCACAACATCAAAAAGCCCATGCCCTACATGCTCTTCAAGCACGCGCAGATGGTCTTGGCAAGAAAAACCGTCCGTTTCCCCGGGCTGTGTGGCGACGTTGCAGACGAAAACGCGGAAGGCGCGTGTGGCGCGCAGTGCCGCGGCAATTTCGGGCACCAGCAGGTTGGGCAAAATGCTGGTGTAGAGGCTGCCGGGGCCAACCACCACCAAATCCGCCGCCAAAATTGCCTGCACCGCCAGCGGGAAAGCAGGGGGGTGTTCAGGCTCCAGCCACACGCGCCTGATTCGCCCCGGCATTGTGGGGATGCGGCTTTCGCCGACCACGCGCACGCCTTCATTTTGGTATGGCAAGGCAACCTCAGCCGCCAAGTGCACGTTTTTCAGCGTTGAAGGCAAAACCCGGCCGTGCACAGCCAGCACCCGCCCGGCCTCGGCAACGGCTTCTTCAAAACTGCCGGTGAGCGCGGTCATTGCCGAGATAAACAAATTTCCGAACGAATGCCCGCCGAGTTCGCCGTAGTCGTCCGCAAAGCGGTACTGAAACAACTGGGTGAGCAAAGCCTCATCGTTGGAAAGGGCAGCAAGGCAATTCCGAATATCTCCCGGGGGCAAAATGCCCAAGGTTTTGCGCAGACGGCCTGAAGAGCCGCCATCGTCGGCAACGGTGACGATGGCGGTGATGTTATGGGAGTGTTCCTTGAGGCCGCGCAGCAGCGTAGAAAGCCCATGCCCGCCGCCGATGGCGACAATGTGGGGACCGCGCTCGCGCCGCCGATAGGCGCTCAGCATTTCTACCACTTGTTGCCCCGGACGTAAAAACGGTGCGAGCAATGAGTGGCTCAGCCCCCAGAGGCCAATGCCGATGGCGGTAAAGCCCAGAGCGGCAAAGATGAGTGCGCGCAGGGGGCGTGGTAAAAACCGTAGCGACGCCGCCGAAAGCAACGGCAGCCACCAAGTGTCAGGCGCGGTGCGGTAAACCTGCAGCAACAGCATTGCAAAGCCCACGCCGAGCAGGGTTGTGCCCAAAATCACAAATCCCAGCCAGCGCTTAACCCCCAGCCCCGGCGTGAACCACATCGCAACTTTTTGCCAGAAGGAATGCCATTTGTTCATAAGTTCGTTAGGTCGTTAGGTCGTTGGGTCGTTAGGTCGTTAGGTCGTTGGGTCGTTGGGTCGTTGGGTCGTTGCATCGTAGGTAGAGCAAAAGCGTAAACCACAGAAGACACAGAAAGCGGGAAGGAATGAGGGAATGAGGGATTAAGGAATTGAGAGTTTGTGTCCCTCTGTGCCTTTGCGTTCCTTGGCGTCCTTGGCGTCACTCTCTTTGCGCCTTTGCGTTAATTCTTGGCGTCCTTTGTGTCCTTGGCGCCCTTGGCGTTAATCCCTTGGCGTCCTTTGTGCCTTTGGCGCCCTTGGCATCAACCTCCAAGCCAATGCGCTGTAGCGGTTTCGTTCGGTGGCGTTGCGCACGGCTAAGCCGATTGCCCGCTTTTGCCCCACAAGCACGCAGAGTTTTTGCGCCCGCGTCACCGCCGTGTAGAGCAAATTCCGCCGCAGGAGCATGTAGTGTTGCGTCACCACCGGAATCACTACCGCCGGAAATTCCGCGCCCTGCGCCTTGTGAACCGAAATTGCATACGCCAAGGTCAACTGGTCGGCTTCAGACCACGCATAGCGCACGCGGCGTCCCTCAAAATACACCGTCAGGGTTTGGGCTTGGCGGTCAATTTCCACAATCGCGCCAAGGTCGCCGTTGAACACCTCCAAATCATAGTTGTTGCGCGTCTGCATCACCCAATCGCCCAAGCGAAAAAGTTGCCCAAACAGTGCGACTTCGGGGCGGGATGGGTCGGGCGGGTTTAGCGCCGCTTGCAGACGGGCGTTTAGAGCGTGAACGCCCGCCGCGCCGCGGTACATCGGCGTAATCACCTGAATTTGCGAAGGCGCGCGCAGCCCAAACTTCCGCGGAATACGCTTGGTGACCACATCCACCACCCAATCCGCAGCGGCTTCGGGCGTTTCAGCGGGGAAAAGGAAAAAATCGCGCGCATCCTTCGGGAAAAGCGGCATCAAGCCGCGGTTGATGCGGTGGGCGTTGGTAATGATAAGCGAATCCGCCGCCTGCCGAAAGACCTCGGTGAGCCGAGTTACCGGCACCAGCCCGCTGGCGATCACATGCCGCAGAAAGTCGCCCGCGCCAACAGAGGGCAATTGGTCAACATCGCCCACCAAAAGCAGATGAGCGCCCGGCTTGACCGCGCCGAGCAGGTGGTAGGCGAGGATCAGGTCAATCATAGAAGCCTCATCCACCACCAAAAAATCGTGGGGAAGCGGATTTTGCGGGTTGAACCGAAAGCCCTCCCCCGGCTTGTAGCCTAACAAGCGGTGGATGGTGGAAGCAGGGCGGCCGGTGGCCTCGGCAAGGCGCTTGGCCGCTCTGCCCGTAGGGGCGGCAAGGGCGTAGGAGATTTGCGCCTTATCCAGCGCGGCGATCAAGGCGCGCAGGGCAGTGGTTTTGCCCGTGCCCGGCCCGCCGGTGAGCACGCTCACGGGGGAACGGAGGGCAGTTTCCACCGCGGCGGCTTGCTTTTCGCTGAGGCGCGCCAGTTCCTCGCGGGGCATTTCAGCAATGGGCATGAGCCGTTGCGCGCCCAAAAGCCGTTTCAGGCGCTCGGCAATGCCCGTTTCTGCCACGTGGAAGGCGGGCAAGTAAACCCCAAGCGTGCGGTAGTCGGACTGAGGCTCGGCAACGCCGCGCGCGGCAACCCTCACCCGCCCGTCCGGTACTTCCTCGGCCACCACTTTTTGCTCAGCGATGAGCGAATCAAGCGCCTCCTCAAGCAATTTGCGGTCAGCCTCCAGCAATTCGGCGGCTCGGCGCAAAAGTTCGTCTTTGGGTAGGTAAACTTGCCCATCCTCAGAAGCGCGGTTGAGGGCATAGACCAAACCGGCGCGCAGGCGGGAAGGGTGGTCTTCGGGCAAGCCGAGGGCGCGGGCAATTTTGTCGGCGGTTTTGAAGCCAATGCCGCGGATGTCTTCGGCGAGTTGGTAGGGGTTTTCGCGGAGGATTTGAAGAGCGTCATCGCCGTAAGTTTTGTAAATTTTCACCGCGAGGCCGGTTGTGACGCCGTGGGAGTGCAAAAAGAGCATAATTTGCTGGATGTGCTTTTGCTCTTCCCACGCGGCGCGCAGGCTTGCGGCGCGCTTGGGGCCAATGCCGGGCACTTCGCGCAGGCGCTCAGGTGCGGTGTCCAGAATTTTGAGCGTATCTTCGCCAAAAACCGCCACAATCCGCTCGGCGAGGCGCTTGCCCACGCCTTTGACCAATCCCGAACCGAGATAGCGCAAAATGCCCTCGGCGGTTGCAGGCATGGTGCGGCGGCAGGTTTCGGCCTGAAACTGCCGCCCGAAGCGCGTGTGAGTAACCCAGCGTCCCAGAAGTTCCAAGTGTTCCCCGGGCGCGACCTGCGGCAAATTCCCCACAACGGTTATCAAGCCGTCGTTGCCCATGCCGCCCACGCGGCGCTCGGGGCGCAGGCGGAGCACGGTGTAGCCGTTTTCGGGGTTGTAAAAGGTGATGCGCTCAACCGAGCCGCGCAGCGAAGCGCGCGCCATCGGCGGAGCAGCGCCGGTTGGGGTCATTTGGCTTCATTTCAGCGTGCCGTAGAGAAACCAAAATTCATCGCGCGGGAAGGCAGGTTGCAAATCCGGCTCCCAAATAAATTCGCCCGGGGCAAAAGAAGCGCGCAGGATTTCGTCCAACTTCCGCAGCCCAACGGCGACCTCGGGCGGCAAATCGCCCAAATCCTCTTCAAGGAGGCGCAGGATGACGCGCTCGCGCACCTCGTAGTGGTAGTAGGGCGCTGGTTCGTCCGCTTCTTGGCCGTATTGGGTGAGAAAGTCCTTCCACTGGCGGAAGCGGGCATTTGCCTCCCGCTCTTCCTTCTGGCGCCAATGGGCGCCCCATTTGGCTTTGGCGGCCTCAAGTTCGGCCTGAAAGTCGTCGGCCGCGCCGCGCGCTTTCAACCGCCGCAGCGAAAGCAAAATGTTCCCCGGCGTCAGCGAAGGATAGGGCGGAGCGCCCTTTGGCGCTTTCAGGCTCACCTGCCAATACAAATCGTCGGAAAGCAGGTAGCGCTCCAGCAAGTCAAACGCGTAGCGCAAGTATGCGCGGTCATAATCGGCATTGGTGCTCATCACAAACTCCTTCTATCCCAATTTGCCCATTTTCCTGCCGCCAAGCAGGTGCATGTGCAAGTGGAAGACCTCTTGCCCGCCGTCGGCGCCGGTGTTCACCACCAAGCGGTAGCCACCCTCAGCAATGCCGTGCTCGGCAGCGATTTTCTTCGCCACCGTGAACATCCTGCCCAAAACCGCTTCGTGGCGCTCCTCTACTTCGTTCACCGAAGGAATGTGCTCGTTGGGCACAATGAGCACATGCACTGGCGCAAGGGGGTTGATGTCGTAAAAAGCAGTTACAAGGTCGTCTTTGTAAACCTGCTTGCTGGGAATTTCACCGGCGATTATTTTGCAAAAGATGCAGTCACTCATCACAGCCTCCTTTGGGGTGCCAACCGATTGAGTTTTTATCCACAGATTGGCACAGATTTACACCGATTAGATTTGGGATAAACCGCAGATTTCACAAATTACGCAGAAAAATCTGTGTAATCTGTGGTTTTTCTCTCTGCGCCTCTGTGTTCCTCTGCGGCTCTGCGTTACCATCCACAGATTGGCACAGATTTACACCGATTAGATTTGGGATAAACCGCAGATTTCACAAATTACGCAGAAAAATCTGTGCTAATCTGTGTAATCTGTGGTTTTTCTCTCTGCGTCTCTGTTTCCTCTGCGTCTTTGCGTTAACCTTGGCGCCCTTGGCTTTTTTTGGCGTCCTTGGCGTTAACAATTTCGCCGCGCAGATAGCCGTTTTCCTCTGCAATTATTGTAACGCGGCTGAAGCGATTCCAGAGGTCGGTTTGGGAATGGGCAACGACGCGGAGGTAATTGCCGCTCAAACCGCGCAGGGCAAATCCCTCGGCGGTGGGTTGACTGCTTTCCCAAAGCACCGTGAGCGTGCGCCCGATGAAGCGGCGGCGGAAGCGCGCGGCGGCTTCGGCTATCACGGCGCGCATTTCCGCATTGCGCTCCTTGCGAATTTGGAGCGGCACTTGGTTTGGCATCTTAGCCGCCGCAGTGCCGGGGCGAGGGGAATAAGTGAACACATGCCCGCCGGCAAGTTCCAGCGACCGCACAAATTCAAGGCTTTCGCGAAATTCCTCATCCGTTTCGCCCGGGAAGCCCACGATTATGTCGGTGGTCACGGCGAGGTCGGGGATGAGCGAGCGCGCGGTTTCCACAAGCCGGGCAAAGGCGGAAGGGGTGGTTTTGCGCGCCATGCGGCGCAGCACGCTCGCGCTACCAGATTGCAGGGGCAGGTGCAAATGCGGCGCGAGCCGCCCATTCCGCCAGAGGGAAAAGAATTCGGCGTCCAAATCCCACGGTTCAAGCGAAGAAAGGCGCAGGCGCGGCACGCTTGTCTGTGCGAGCACTGCTTCCACCAGCGAATGCAGGCGTTGCGGCGGGGTGAAATCGTGCCCCCACGAGCCGAGGTGCACGCCGGTGAGTACAACCTCCTGCGCGCCGCCGCGGATGGCCGCGCTCACATCCGCCACCACGCGCTCGGCGGGCACACTGCGCCCCGGCCCGCGAGCAATGGTGGTGACGCAAAAGGTGCAGCGGTTATCGCAGCCATCTTGGGCTTTGATGAAAGCGCGGGTGCGCGCCCTGCTGCCGGGGATTGGGCGGCGCGCTATCGGCTCAATGTCAAACTCCGGCGTGTCGGGCAGCGCAAGGCGGAGCAGGTTTTCTTTTTGCGGGTTGGGCACAACCAGCGCCACGCCGGGGAGCGCCGCCGCGGCTTCGGGGTTCAGGGTTGCCCAGCAGCCGGTAACGACCACGCGCTTTGCGCCCGCGCGCTTCAACCGCCGCACCAGTTGGCGCGAATCGGCATCTGCCGCCGCGGTCACGGTGCAGGTGTTGACAACCGCAAGGTCTGCCTCAGCCGGTTCACCGGTGAGCGTGTGCCCCGCGGCGATGAACTCGCGCGCCAGCCGCTCTATCTCGGCTTGGTTGAGCCTGCAACCGATAGAGTCAAGGTAAATTTTCATGGGAGGGAGAAGGGATTGAGGGATTAAGGAATTGAGGTACTAAGGTATTAAGGCGCAATTCGCAACTCGCAATTCGCAATTTCTACGGCTGATACACCACAAAGTTATCGTAATACACCTCGGTCTCCGGCTCGGTGAAAGTGCCTATCAGCAAGCCAACATCGCCTTTGGTGAAATCGGAGTCGTTGACCCGCGCCAGCCGCTGGCCGTTGACGTAAAAAGCCAGCGAAGGGCCAACGCAGTCGGCGCGCAGACGATTAGTTGCGTGGCCGCGGTTGATAAATTTGGAATACTCCATGTTCCCGTGGCCGGTGAGCAGGGTTTGCTTGCCGTTTTTGGATTTGCCGATGCCATAATAGCCATCGCTGCTGATGATGAAGAAATAGAAGTTGTTTTCATCCTGATAGCGGCAAATCAGACCGAACTGGTTATCATCCGTTCCGCCAGCCTTGGTGGCCGACACCTCAACGCGGACATCGCTAAAATCCAGATGAGGATTTGCCCACATCACGGTATGAGGGTAATTTAGCCACATGCGGTACATGCCGTTTTTGTACTCAATCACGGCTTCTTTTTCGTGCTCGGTGTCCCAGCCGCTCTTAGGGTTGGAGAAGTCATCCTGAAAAAGCACGCGGAGATTGGATTGAGGGGCAGTAGTGGGGGCGGCGGTCGGTGGTTTGGCAGGCTGGGCGGCGCTTCCACAAGCGGCCAACAAGGCCGCGGCAACGGCAAGTACAAAAAGCAACCTGAGGTTGCGCATAACATCCTCCTGAAGAAAGTTTAAGGGCGCGTCAAAAGTGGCGCGCCCTCACAATTGTACTATATTGCTTGAAACAAGCCGCTAAGGACGGCTCACCACGAAATTGTCAAACAAAATATCGGTGCCGCCGTCGTCAAACGTGCCTGCAATTAGGCCAACATCGCCGCTGGTGAAAGTGGTGTCTTCGGCAGTGAGCAGTTTAGCGCCGTTCACCCAAAGCGTTAGGTGCGAACCCACACATGCCACCTTGATGTGGTATTTGTTCGCTTTGGCGTTGGGGATGGCAACCTGCACCATTTTGCCGCCTTTGTTGAGCAAAATTTGCGAATCATGGTCAACCTTGCCAATGGCGGCATAACCATCGCTGCCGATGATGAAGAAATAGTAATTGCTCTTATCTTTGTATCGGCAGAGCACCCCAAAGTCATTGTCATCCGGCCCTGCTTTCTTGGTAGCATCCACTTCCACTACCACATCGCCGTCAAAGTTTTTGCCCGGATTTGCCCAAATGTCAGTTTGAGCATCTTTCACAAAAATGCGGTAAGCGCCGTTTTCGTAATCGCTTATGCCGTCGTCCTCCCTCACCTGATCCCAACCGGAAGTTTTATCGCTGAAATCATCTTTGAAAAGCACCTGCCCGAGGGGCTTGTTTGAAGCCTGCTCACCCGCAGATTTTTGCCCACCCTTACCAACCGAGAACGAACACGCCACGGCTATTAAAGCCAAAAACATAAAAAAAGCGAACACTTTTTTCATCATTTTTCTCCTTATGGTGAGTACAAAAGCGCTATCCGGGAGCCGTGCAGGCCGTATTTGCCCCCGTGCGATACAAAATGCCGCCAAACCCCAAAAAGCGCCATCGGTTTGTCTCAAACATTGTAGCACAAAAGGGAAAGGTGCGCCGAGCGCCCCTTTACTTGCATTTCCATAAAAGGCGGCTATAATAAAGCATCAACGGCAAAACCGGGTGAGGAGGAACGACACTGAAAACAAAAAGGATCACCCAAACCTTAAAGACAAGAGAATTGGACGGCCATCGGGTGGCCGAGTTGGGACACCTTCAACCCGGTGATCTCCTCGCGGGGCGGTACAGGATCCAAGGGGTGATAGGGCGTGGCGGCATGAGCGCTGTTTATCGCGCGCGCGACATGCACTTCCCCAACATTGTCAAACTGGTCGCCGTCAAAGAAATGCTCAACACAGCCGTCGACCCGCAAACACGCGAAACCATCATGCGCAATTTCCAGCGCGAAGCCCACATCCTCGCCGGACTTAGCCACCCGAGCATTCCACACATCTACGACTTTTTCTCCGAAGGCGACCACGCCTACCTCGTCCTTGAATACATCCCCGGCAAAAACCTTGAAACCATTTTGAACGAAACCCAAGGCTTTTTGCCCGAAAAGCAAGTGGTGGAATGGGCCATAGAACTTTGCGATGTGCTCCATTACCTGCACACGCGCCAGCCGCCGGTAGTGTTTAGGGATATGAAACCCGCAAACGTGATGATAACCCCCTCGGGGCGGCTGGTGTTGGTAGATTTTGGCATTGCCAAACTGTTCCAACTTGGGCAAAAGGGCACAATGATAGGAACCGAAGGCTATGCCGCCCCGGAACAATATCGCGGCGAAGCCCCGCCTTCGGTGGACATTTACGCATTAGGAGCAACTCTGCACCATCTGCTCACCAAGCGCGACCCGCGCGCCGAGCCGCCGTTTTCTTTCCACGAGCGCCCAATCCGCAGCATAAACCCCAATGTGTCGCCGGAGTTGGAAGCAATAGTCAACCGCGCTCTGGCCTATAACCCCGAAGAGCGCTTCCAGAGCGCCAAAGAAATGAAAGAGGCCCTGCTGAACATCGCCCGCAAAAGCGGTGTATCTTCGTTGCACCTTGGAATATCCGACGAAGACATGACCCGCGGGCTGGTGGGAACTCAGACCGTCAAGGAACTGTGGCGCTTTGAAGCGGAAGATGAAATTCGCGGCACCCCAATGTACCGCAATGGCGTGGTCTACTTCGGCTCATACGACAACAACCTCTATGCCGTAAAAGCCGAAGACGGCAAAATGAAGTGGAAATTCCCCTCGCACGGCGGAGTAGTCACCCGCCCAGCCACAGACGGGCGTTTAATTTTCTTCGGCTCCGAAGACGGGAGGCTTTACGCGTTGGAACCGCACTTTGGACGGCAAGTGTGGCGCTTTGAAACCACAGACGCTGTACATTCCTCACCAATTGTTTCCCAAGGCTTTATCTTTTTTGGCTCCGACGACGGAATGCTGTACGCCGTCCATGCAGAAAAGGGAACCAGCATTTGGACCTTTGAAGCAGGGAGCGCCATTCGCTCCACACCTCACTTGCACAAAGACGCACTCTATTTCGGCACACAAGAAGGTGAATTTTACGCGGTGAGCACCCGCGGGAAAATGCTGTGGCGGTACCGCACCAAGCGCGGCATAGTTTCCTCACCAACCGTCGCTGAAGGAACGGTTTATTTTGCAGGCTTAGACGGCGTGCTTTATGCCCTTGATGCACAAAGCGGCTGGCTGCTGTGGCGCTTCCGCATGGGGAAAGGCTCGGTTTCGTCACCGGCAGTACACGAACGATACGTGGTGCTCGGCGCAGCCGACGGGATTGTGTACTGTGTGGATGCCCATCGCGGCCGGGAAATTTGGCACTTCCAGACAAACCACCAAGTGCCGGGCTCCCCTCTCATCTACCAAGATACGGTCTACATCGGCTCAGCAGATGGCAACCTTTACAGCCTTGACCTCAAAACTGGCAAACAACTCTGGAAATTCCAGACCCAAGCGCCCATAACCGGCGCCCCAATAATCGCGGAGCAAATGCTCTTCTTTGGCTCATTAGACCACAACTTATACGCCTTGGCACTTTAGCCAAGCCTTGCAGAGCACAAAAGTGAGCAAATCCACCAAAACCAGCAAGTTTGGGGCGGGGAGCAGAATAAGCCACGACTCCACCCCATATTACAATTCACGCCTTTATGCCGAACTGGGAACTGCCGAAGAGAAAAATCCGCCGCCGGACAATGAATTCCCAGAAAATTTGCGCGACACAATCATTCACGCCAGCGCCGAGCAGATGACCGCCATTCCCGACAACTCGGTGCACCTGATGATAACCTCGCCCCCATACAACGCCACAAAAGAATACGACCGCGACCTTTCACTGGCTGAATACTTGGAATTCCTAAAACGGGTGTTTACCGAGACTTACCGAGTGCTTGTGCACGGCGGGCGCGCTTGTGTGAACGTGGCAAACTTGGGGCGCAAGCCTTACATCCCGCTTTCTGATTACATTTCTATGATGATGTTAGAAATCGGCTTTTTGATGCGCGGCGAAATCATCTGGAACAAAGGAGCAGGCGCAGGCGTCTCGCTGGCATGGGGCAGTTGGAAATCTGCCTCAAACCCGGTACTGCGCGATGTGCATGAATACATTTTGGTGTTCTCAAAGGGCACATTCCGCCGCAAAAAAAGCCCCACCAGCAAAGATACAATGAGCGGCGAGCAGTTCATGGAATGGACTAAATCGGTTTGGAACATACAGCCGGAATCCGCAAAAAAAGTGGGGCATCCAGCACCTTTCCCGATTGAACTCCCTAAACGGCTAATCAACCTCTACTCGTTCAAAGGTGAAATTGTGTTAGACCCATTCATGGGGAGCGGCTCAACGGCAATAGCGGCCCTGCAATCGGGCAGGCACTACATCGGCTACGAAACAAACGCCGAATATATCGCCTTAGCAAAAAAACGCATAGCCCAATACTCAGGGAGATAATTTCGCCGCAATTAGCCATCGGCGAGCAACAAAAGCGCCTACAGCGCGCCAAAGTTTTTGCGAAGAGAGGTAAACCGTGTCTTCAAAAAAATCTAAAATCCCGGGGTTGGAAGCACTTTCGCGAGTTCTAAAAGTGTTCCGCCCACAAGAGGAAAACGGTTCACGGCGTTTAGAAGCAGAAGCCATAGCCGAAAAAGCAACACGGGGAACTTTTGTAGATGAAGCGCCCACAATGCCGGTTTCCACCGAAAGCGCAGTGGCATCTACCCGACCGCTGCCGGATGAAGAATTGGATTCTAAAGCCGCGCCGCCAATCCAACCGCCTCAAGTCGTCGTGGGAATTGGCTATTCTGTAGGAATGCAGCGCGCTCACAACGAAGACGCCGTATACGCCTCCACCTCCAACCTTAGCGCCGACGGCCGCGACCACCTTTTTGGCGCTTTTGCCATAGCCGATGGCATGGGAGGCCACCAGCATGGCGAAGTGGCCTCCGAGGCCGCAATTCGCTCTTTTGCTTCTTACATTGTAAGCCGCATCTACGATGTGATTTTTGGCACAAGCCCACGCGTGCCCCAATCCTCCCTTATGGAAATTGCCCAAGAGGCCGTGCACCGCGCCCATCGCGCCGTTATGGAACAAGCACCGGGCGGCGGGACAACGCTCACCGGCGCTATTCTGCTCGGCGACAACCTCACCATCGCCCACGCAGGCGATAGCCGCGCCTACATCATCTACCCCGACGGCCGCATGACCCTGCTGACCCGCGATCATTCCCTCGTCAAACGCCTTGAGGAACTTGGACAACTTACCGAAGAAGAAGCCGCAGTGCACCCCCAGCGCAACGTCCTCTACCGTGCCTTGGGCCAAGCAGAGCCATTTGAGCCCGATGTTTTCACCGTGCCAGCGCCCAAACAGGGATACCTAATGCTGTGCTCAGACGGCCTTTGGGGTGTGGTTTCGGAAGATAAAATTTTTGATATCGTCACAAAAGCCAAAGACCCCACAATGGCTTGCCAGCATCTCATCAAAGCCGCAAATGAAGCCGGAGGCCCCGATAACATTTCAGTGATCCTCATAAAGTTTGCCACAAAGGCCTGAGGGCAAACCCCTGACCATTATGAGCGTTCAAGACTATTACACGCTTTTGGGAGTATCACCAGAGGCAACGCAGGAGGAAATAAAGCGTGCCTACTTTGCCCTCGCGCGCCGATACCACCCCGACGTCAACCCTTCCCAAAACGCAAACGAAATTTTTTTACGCATTCAAGAAGCCTATGCAGTCCTAAGCGACCCTCAAAAGCGGCTCCTCTACGACCAGCGCCTCGCCGAGCAAGCGCAACACACTGCTTTGCTGAAAATAAAAACCACCCTTAGCCAGTCTCATTTGGCAAGGCTTGAAGAGCCGCAAATTCTCTACGCCCTGCTGGAAATTTCGCCAACTCACGACAAACAAAACGACAAACGCCCACCGCTGAATGTGTGCTTGGTGTTGGACCGCTCCACCTCAATGAAAGGGGAGCGGCTAAACGCCCTGAAACGCGCCGCCGCTTTGTTGGTGGAGGAACTGCGGGGAGATGATGTGTTCTCGGTTGTGGCGTTTGATGACCGCGCCGAAGTCATTGTCCCCGCCGGGCGGGGGCTGGACAAAAACCTAATCCTCCAAAAAATAAACCAAATCCACCCCCAAGGCGGAACCGAAATTTACCGCGGCTTGTTAGAAGCATATCGCCAAGTTGGGCGCTTTTACAACCCAAACTCGCTAAACAGCATCATCTTACTCACCGATGGGCACACCTACGGCGACGAACAAAAATGCGAGCGTTTGGCGCGCCAAGCCGCCAGACAAAACATCGTCATCCACGGCGTGGGGTTAGGAGCAAAATGGAACGACGCCTTTATGGACAAAATTGCGGGCATAACCGGCGGAGCATCCATGTACATTCGCTCCTCACAGGATATAAGCCGCCTGCTGGAAGAGCAATTTCACAAGGTGGGCAAACTCTTTGCCCCAAAAGCCGAATTGCTGTTTTCGCTTGGCCGGGGGGTGAAACTGCAATACGCATTCCGCCTTACTCCAGAGCCCATGCCTTTGAGAATGGAAAGTCCCACAATGCTCGGCGGCGTGCCGCGCGAAGGCACCCCTTTGCGCGTTATTTTTGAATTCCTAATCCCGCCAATCCCCAAAAATGCCGAAAACTTCATCGTGCTCACCGGCGCTATCAACGCCCACATCCCCGCGGCAAGCAAAAAAGTGCAAATCCCGTGGAGCATAGGGCTTCAAATTGGCAAAGAAGCCGGCCCCGTGCCGCCTGAAATAGCCGATGCCCTGACCAAAATCACAATGTACCGTATGCAAGAACAAGCCAAAAGGGAAATCGCCGCAGGCAACATTGATAAAGCCACCCGTCGGCTGGAAAACTTAGCCACCCGACTGCTTCAAGTAGGCGAACCCCGCCTGGCCG
Organism: Anaerolineales bacterium; assembly: GCA_027023425.1. Lineage (GTDB taxonomy): Bacteria > Chloroflexota > Anaerolineae > Anaerolineales > DRMV01 > JALUBW01. The sequence goes on along the minus strand of JALVVL010000007.1, from coordinate 13,126 downwards.
CAGTAGTACAGGAAGAAGCCCACCGTCTCAAACGCTCAAATTCTCTTTCCCCAGAAGGCGAAAAAGAGATAAAATTCGGCACACGAGCACTAATTTTACCGGCCGAATTTGAGAGAGACGAATGAAACAATGCCCAGTCTGCGGCCATATGGAATACGAAGGCGCACTGTTTTGCAGTGAATGCGGTGCACCTCTATTCCAGCAACCGCCCGAACCTATAGGCCGCCGCTCTCCCAAAGAGCAAACCCGCCCCGAAGTCCCGGCGGAGGAGATGAGCCACCTCACCTCCGGTAAAATTGTGCTGGTAGTTGAAGAAACCGGCGATAAAATAATTCTCAACGGCACAAGCCGCGGAGAGTGGATACTCGGCAGAACCGCCCCGGGCCAAGCAATTGTGCCCGACATTGACCTCACCCCATATGAGGCCTACGACAACGGCGTATCTCGCCTGCACGCCGCCATCCGCATCTCTGAGGATGGACAGGCGACCATCACCGACCTTGGCTCCTCCAACGGCACCCGCCTCAATGGCCTGAAAATCCCTCCGAACATTCCGCAGCCCCTTTCGGAAGGGGATATGGTATTGTTGGGCAAACTTGCTCTGCGCGTGCAACTAAATTCCCACAGCGAGGATTCGGCATAATGGCAACCACCCTAATTGTGCACATCCCAAACGAAGAACCCATAGCGGGCGAGGTTGATGAAATCCCCGAAGCAAACCACACTTTGCTCCTTCTCAAAAACCCTCGCCGCCGCGATGGCAAAGACATCCACTACCTTGAGCCTGAAGTAACCACTATCATTATTCCCGTGAGCCGCATCACGCTGATAGAGGTGATGCCAAGCGCAGAAGAGGAAATTATCGGCTTTGTGCGCGAATAAAAAACAAGGACATTGCCATGAATTCTAAAGACCAAAAACAGCCCCGCCTAATTTTGGTTGTAGACGACGAAGCACGTATGCGCCGCTTCATCCGCCTAAACCTTGAATACGATGGCTTCAAGGTGGTGGAAGCAGAAAACGGCAAACAGGCGCTTGACAAACTCCGCGAGAGCCTGCCTGACCTTGTGCTGTTGGACGTGATGATGCCCGACATTGACGGCTTTGAAGTGTTGAGGATGATCCGCGAAATCAGCGACGTGCCGGTGATAATGCTCACGGCAAAGGGGGAAGAGGAAGACATCATCCGCGGCTTAGAAGGCGGGGCGGATGATTACATCACCAAGCCCTTCAGCCCGCGTGAACTTGTGAGCCGCATCAAGGCCGTTTTGCGGCGAGTGGAGGCCGTGCGCGGCACCATGCACGGCGTGGTTGAGGTTGACGACCGCCTGAAAATTGATTTTGACCGCCGCGAAGTGTGGGTTGACGGCAAACTGGTGAAACTGCGCCCTACCGAATACCGCCTGCTTTACCACCTGGTGCAAAATGCCGGTTGGGTGATGACTTACGAGCAGTTGTTGACGCGGGTTTGGGGGTATGAATACCGCGATGAGTACCATTATGTGCGGCTTTACATCAATTACCTCCGCCAGAAAATAGAGGAAGACCCCTCACACCCCAAATACATCCTCACCGAGCGAGGCGTGGGTTATCGGTTTGTAGACTTTCGGCGGGCAAAGCAACAAAAAGAGGAAAAGGAAAAAGAAAAAGGCGAGGAGTGAATCCAAGGGGGAGGCGTTAGGGCATGAGGTCGTTAGGTCGTTGGGTCGTTGGGGCGTTGGGTCGGTAGGGCGGGTTGCTGAGACGACAAGCCCTCCTCTCTTACAAAACTCTAACATCCCTCTTATACTTTTCTGACAACACCGCGCTAATTTTGAAAGCGGATGGGGCAAGAGAAACGCCCCAAATCCCACGGTAAAGGAGGTGGACTATGGCCGAACTCATGCGCTGGGATCCGTTCCGCGATGTGATTTCTCTGCGTGAGGCTGTGGACCGCCTGCTTGCCGAGGCTTTCACCTCTCCGTTGGCTGTCAACGAAGCCGCGAACTTGGTGCCGCAAATTGATATGTACCAGACCGATGACGAAGTGGTCATCAAGGCCACAATGCCCGGCGTGAAGCCCGAAGACCTCCACATCACTGTCAGCGGCGACATCCTCACCATTCGCGGCGAGGTCAAGGAAGAGGAAGAGAAGAAAGATGCCACTTACCACATCCGCGAGCGCCGCTTTGGCACTTTCACCCGCTCCATTGCCCTGCCTACTCCCGTTGAAGCCGACAAAGCCAAAGCGGTATTTGAAAACGGCATCCTCACCCTAACCCTGCCGAAGGTGGAAGAAGTGAGGCCTAAAGTGATTGAGGTGAAAGCCAAATAGCCCAAGTGGGCGGAGATGAACTATGCCGGCATACACATACCGCTGTAAAGTTTGCGGCGAGGTTTTCACTCGCCGCTATTCATTCAACGAAAAACCCGATGTTGTAGTCTGCCCAAATGGGCACACAGAGGTAGTACGCGTTTTTCGCCCGCCGGTTGTGGTTTTCAAAGGCAGTGGTTTTTATATCACCGACCACGGCAACGGCGGCGGGCGGAAGAACACCCCACAAAAGCAAAAAACGGAATCGTCACCTCCTCAAAACAAAGGCTCAAAACAAAAAGCAAAGGCGGAAGCAAACTGAATTGCTTCCGCCTTTGTGTTTTTATGTGTGTTGGTAGAGCCTCAGGCGGAATGTCCGCCCGGAGAATCATCGCGAGCAGAAACTGCCTGCGAATTTGCCTGAGAATTGCGACGGTGGGGTTTTAGCAGCCAAAGCACAGGCCCAGAAAGAGCATAAGTCAAAAATAAAATTGGCAACACCAAAGTAGGTTCGGCGGCTATTGCCGAAAAAGCAACTACTATCGCGACGGTGGCATAAAAAGCCTGCCGCCGGTTAAGGCGCATTGTCTTGAAACTGTAGTAAGGCAATGTGCTCACCATCAGAAAAGCCAACAGCGGCACAGCCACGAAAAAAATAGCGGCGCGCGTATTAGCGTCGGCGCCGTACCTTTCCGTCAAAAACACCAAGCCGCCCAAAGTGCCCGAGGCCGTAGGGGTGGATAATCCTTGGAAGTAAGAATTTGCCTTGCCGGGCCTTGTGGAAGTATTGTAACGCCCGAGGCGCAGCGCCGCTCCCGCGGCAAACAAAAACGCCACCACCCAGCCGTAGCGCTGGTATTGATGCAGGGCGTAAAGGTAGGCAAGGATTGCGGGGGCGACCCCAAAGGAAAGGGAATCGGCCAGCGAATCGTACTCCACACCAAAATCGCTGGAAGAGCCGGTAAGGCGCGCCAGCGGCCCATCCACAAAGTCAAAAAGCATGGCCACGTAAATTAGAGCCACAGCGCGGCTGTAGTGTCCACCTATGGATGAAACCAGCGAAGCAAAGCCTAAAAAGAGGTTGCCGGTTGTGAAAACGCTCGGCAGCAAAGAAATGCCCTGCCTGCGGCGCGAACCGCGTTTAGCCATCGCCTACTCCTCGGGGAGAAAAGCAAGTGGGGTTTCGCCGGCGCACACTTTGTGCCCCACAGCCACCAAAGGCTCGGCCTGCAACGGCAAATAAACCTCCACCCGCGAGCCAAAACGTATCATGCCGATCCTGTCGCCGCGGGCAAAAGAATCCCCCGGCGCAACGAAAGGCACAGTGCGGCGGGCAATAGCCCCGGCCACCTGCACCACCAGCACGCGCTTGCCGTCTTCGCGAGCGATGTAGTAATAGCGGCGCTCATTTTGATTGATGGCTTCGGCCTCATAAGCCCGCAAAAAACTGCCCGGGCGGTGCTCAATGGCTTCTAAGCGGCCGCTTACCGGTGCGCGATTGACATGCACATCCATCACGCTCATAAAAATGCCGATCTGCCACGCCTCACTTTTCAGCCAACGCGGCTCAAATGTGCGCTTGAGCACTATCACTTCCCCATCAGCCGGGGAGACCACCAGCCCCGGATTGAGAGGGGGATGGCGCTCAGGGTCACGAAAGAAATAAGCCGTGCTCGCCGCCGCGAGCGCCGCCGCTACCGACGCCTTACGAAAACCCAACACCCCCAACACCGCCGAAAGCGCCGCGGGCGCAAGGATGTATGGCTTGCCTTCAGGATTGATTTTCATAGCAACCTCCAAAATAACCTTTCATACTTCACGACCCAACGACCTAACGACTCACCGACCCAACACCCCAACGACTTCACGGTTTCCCTTCCCCAACCATTGCTTTCAACTCAGCAAAAGAGGAAACTTGGGCTATGCGTTTGAGAAAAGCGCCAACCGAAGGACTCTGAGCACGCAATTTGCGCACCGCCGCGCCCACAGGGTCTTCAGTGGCACCCGCCGCGCCACCAGCCACATCAGCATACGCACCGTAAAACGCAAAATACGCTTGGTTCAACTTGCGAATGTGATAGCCGTGTTCCCAAAAAAACTTACGCCTTTGCTCCATGTAAGCCTCGGCTTCTTCTATCTTGCCCTCGGCCAACAACTTATCCACATGCACGCGAGTTTTGTGCATTTCGGCGCGGAAATCAAACGGCGGCGGGGTGTTGGGCGAGGCTTTTTTCTTTTTGGAAGGGGGCGGCGGTGGCGGCGGAAGCAACTCGGGGTAAAAACGCTTGAGCACCATCCTGCCGACCTCTTTGCCCACAATGTTTGCCGTGGTTTCGTTTATCACCCGCATCTCGGCCGTAGAATCGTAGTGCATGCCCAACGGGTGCCAAGCCAAATAATTGTGCGTCCACTCATGGGCTACTGTATCAATCAACCAGGGCAAATCACCGGTTTGCATCACCATTGTGGGATAAACCCCCACCCCGCCGATGGGTACCACCAAGGTGGAAACGTTGAGGTCATGCGCCACTTTGTCTTCCAACTGAATTTGCTGGTCTAAAGTCAAGCCGGGGCGCAGAGAAATGTTGGCAATTTGGCGGATTACGTTGCGCGGCGAAACCACCAATGCCATAGGCACATCGGTGGTGCGGTACATCACCGGCGGAATTGGCTCCCCCCCAAGCGTAACGCCCTGCTCGGCGAGGATGAGGCTGATCTGCTCTTGGATAATTTGCTCGGCAATTGGGGCAAGCCATGAACGGCGGCGGTAATCTTCCTGAAGATGGGCGCGTAAGGCGGCAATTGCTTTTTCGTCGCGGCCATTGGGATTGGCGATTTCCTCCTGCAACTTCCAGCGCGAACGCCCGATATCCCCCATGAGGCGGCCATACTCCAGCACCGTCTCCCGTCTTCCGGCCTGCGGCACAAACCGCTCCGCCCCAAAAGCGCCAAATTCGGCCTTGGTGAACCACGCACGCAGCAGCCAGTCGGTATAGTTGAATTCAAGGGGGTAAGTGTAAAGCCGAATGCGGTCTTGGATTGTGCTTATGGCGGCACAATCGGCCGTAAGTAACAGAACCGCCAACAACACAACCGCAAAATCGGCCATCAACGCATAAATTCGCCATCGCATACGAGGATTTTACCGCAAATCATCACCTTTTCTGCCATGTAGTTCTGGCGCACCTTCCTGCATAAGGTTCACAAACGCCCGCACCATTTCCTCATCGTAAAGCACACCGGCGCCTCGCATCAGTTCTGCTAAGGCGACCTCCTTGAGTTTCGCCTCGCGGTAAGGGCGATTGCTCACCATTGCATCATACGAATCGGCAATGGCAATCAAGCGCCCTTCCGGAGGAATTTCCTCACAGGGCAAATGGAAAGGATAACCGGAGCCATCGCACCTTTCATGGTGATAAAGCACATACGGGATCACCGGCTTCAGGTGTTCCACGTCGCGCAACATCTCTGCGCCAACCTGCGGATGAGTTTCTATTAGCGCCTGTTCTTCCGGCGTAAGCGGCCCTGCTTTCTCTATAATTTCAGTGGGAATTTGGATTTTTCCGATGTCGTGCAAAAGAGCGCCAAATTCCAAAAACACCATCTCATCATCTGACCAACCAAGCACTTCACCAAGCATCAAAGCATAGCGCCGCACGCGTTCAGAATGCCCTCGGGTATACTTGCTTCGCGCTTCTATCACATTAGCAAGCATTTTCACCGTTTGAATGTGGGCCTCGCGGCTTGCTAATTTTGCAATTGCCTTTTGCCGTTGCAAATGATTACGGATGACAGCCAAGAGTTCCGCGGGTTGAAATGGCTTAATCAGGTACTCATCAACCCCCTTACGGCGAGCGGTGGCGATTGTTGACTTATCCACCACTGCCGAGACAGCGATTATGGGGATAGCGCGCCCTTCCTCGCGTTGGCGCACGTACTCCACAAAATCAATACCGTTTCCATCTGCCAGCCGCAAATCGGCCACAATCAGATCTGGTAAAAAAGAGCGCATCGCCCGTATCGCTCCCCCGATAGAAGGAACAGCCTCTGTAATTGCCCCAACCTCGGCAAAGAGTTCGCTCATAACTTCGGCGAGAGCCAGATCATCCTCTAACAGCAAAATCCGCGGCTGACTTTTAGCCTTAATCACTCTCGCCATCCTCCCGCTTGATGGGTAAATAGTCCTCAAGCCGGTTCAAAGCCTGCTGAGCGGCGGATTTGGTGGCAGCGCGCTTGTTGGGGCCAATGCCACGCCCAAGCGGTACTTCGCCGACCAAAACTTCCACCTCAAAAGTGCGCTCATGGTCTGGGCCGGTGACTTTGAGCGTGTGGTAAACAGGGGAAGGTAAGCCGCGCGCTTGCACAATCTCTTGCAAACGGCTTTTGGGGTCTTCATCAAGGTGGTAAGCAAGTATGCGCTCAGTAGCCGGTTCTAACAAAGGGAGGACGAAATCACGCACTGCATCCAGCCCGCTATCAAGGTAAAGGGCGCCCACCACAGCCTCAAATGCCGCGGCCAAGAGGGTGGGGCGTTTTCGGCCACCGGCGGCATCCTCGCCGTGCCCCAACAGCAGTGCCCTATCCAGCCCAATTTGCCGAGCGAACTCGGCCAATTGGTCGCCGCAAACGAGCGCCGCCCGCAAGCGCGTAAGCGCCCCTTCGTCCATTTCGGGGAAGTGGTGATACAGCCATTCGCCCACCACAAAATCCAGCAGGGCATCTCCCAAAAATTCTAAACGCTCGTTATCCTCCAGCACCTCCGAATGCTCGTTGGCGTATGAGCGATGTGAAAGCGCGCGAATCAGCAGGCGCATGTCCTTGAAAGGCAAATTCAGCCGTTCGGCGAATTCGCGCGGCGACTCGGGTGCGCCGTAGGAGTTTTCGGGCATGGGAGTACCTCCTGCACTTTTGCATGATTGCCGTCGGAGCAGCGCCCAGACGCGGAAGGTATTGTATCGCAAATTGAGAAAAGGGGCGAAGCAGAAGGTTCACCTTTTGGCGACGCGGTAAAATTAGGAAAGCGGTAAGCCAACGTAACCTTTCAGCCAAGAACAGGCCACGGAGGACACGGTCGCTCTCCCCAATCCCTCAGTACCTCAATCCCTAAATCCCTCTCTTTCTGTGTTCTCTGTGGTGTTTCTGTATCTTCTGTGGTTTTCCTTCAATCGGTGAACATCGGTGTCAATCGGTGGATAGGGATGCCAAGGAGAAAAACCACAGATTACACAGATTAGCACAGATTTTTTCTGCGGAATCTGTGAAATCTGCGGTTTTACAATCCAATCGGTGTAAATCCGTGTAAATCGGTGGATGATAACTCAGAGACGCAGAGGAAACAGAGACGCAGAGAGCGCAAAGAGAAAAACCACAGATTACACAGATTAGCACAGATTTTTTCTGTGTTCTCTGCAAATTTCTGTGTTCCTGTTTCACTTTTACGACGCAACGATGCAACGACTCAACGCCCCAATCCCCTCAATCTCTCAGTACCTCAATCCCTAAATCCCTCTCTCCTTCTGTGTCCTCTGTGGTTTTCTACTTCAATTTAGCATAGCCGGTAAATCCGCATGAAACTCCCCCAATGGCTCACCAGCACAATATGGGCGTTCGTTTTGGGAGCGGCGCTCCTCGCACTCGGTATTTCGGTAGGTGCGGGCTGGCTCGCGTGGTCCTACCGCGGCAAAATCTACCCGGGGGTGAGCGTTGGTGGCGTTAACCTTGGCGGACTCACGCCCGATGAAGCCACCGCTCTCTTAGATAAAACCTTGACCTTCCCAATAACCGGCAAAATCACGCTGGAATACGAAGGGCGCACTTGGCAAGCCCATCCCATTGAATTGGGGTTTGTGCTTGATAACCGCGCCGCGGCGCAAGCCGCTTACGCGGTGGGGCGGCACGGTTCTCCGTGGCAACGACTGGCCGACCGCTGGGCGGCATGGTATTACGGCGTCAATTTGCCACCGGTAGCGGTCTTTAGCGAGCCGATAGCGCTCAAATACCTTGACGCACTCGCAAAGCAAATTGACCGCCCCAAGAAGGAGGCCGTCCTCGCGATAAAAGGCACGGAGGTTATAGCCAAGCACGGGCAGGTGGGAAGGCGCTTAAACAGGCGCGCAACCGCCGCCGCCCTTGCCGCGCTTTTGCCGCGCCTGCGGGATATTCGCTTGCCGCTACAGGTTGAAAAAATACCGCCGCAAATTGCCGACCCATCCGCCGAGGCCCAACGCCTGCGCGCCATCCTCGCCGCGCCGCTCAAAGTCGTCCTGCCCGCCGCTGCCAAAGACGACCCGGGCCCTTGGACTTTTGCGCCAAAGACTTTCGCCCCTTGGCTTGAAATCAAACGCCCGCCGCACGCCTCGCATTTTGTGATTGACCTCAACACCTCCCCTCTGCAAGGTTTCTTGGAGCGCATTGCCCCGCAGGTGGAGCGCAAACCGGCCAACGCCCGCTTCCATTTCAACGAAAAGACCCACAAACTGGTGCTGATCCAACATGCCGTCATAGGGCGCCACCTCAAAATCAAAGAAAGCCTCGCCGAAGTGAAGAAAAATTTGCTTGCGGGCAGGCACAAGGTGGTGCTCGCGGCAGATTTGATTCAGCCGCGCGTAGGCGATAACGCCACCGCCAAAGAACTCGGCATCACCGAACTGGTTGCAAAATACACCTCATACTTTTATGGCTCAAGCGAAGCCCGAATACACAATATCGTAGTCGCCGCCAAGCGCTTTGACGGCTACTTGGTTGCCCCGGGAGAGGTTTTTTCAATGGCAAAGGTGCTCGGCGATGTTAGCCTTGATACCGGCTACGCCGAGGCATTGATCATTTACGGCAACCGCACCATCAAAGGCGTGGGCGGCGGCGTCTGTCAGGTAAGCACCACCCTTTTCCGCACCGTTTTCTTCGCCGGTTACCCAATCATTGAGCGTCATCCCCACGCCTACCGTGTGCTTTACTACGAGCAAACCCCAAGCGGCGGCAATGACCCCAAACTGGCCGGCCTTGACGCCACCGTTTACGCCCCCGTGGTGGATTTCAAATTCAAAAACGATACGCCGTATTGGATTTTGATGGAAACCAAGGTCTCGGTGCCCTACCGCTACCTCACATGGAAACTTTACAGCACCTCCGACGGGCGCGAGGTAGAGTGGCACACCACAGGGTTGCAAAATGTGGTTGACCCGCCGCCGCCAAAGTACATTGAAAACCCCAAACTCAAAAAGGGCGAAATCAAGCAGGTGGATTGGGCCGCAAAAGGCGCAGATGTGACCGTGACGCGCATTGTGCGCAAGGACGGCAAAATCCTTTTCAAAGACACCTTCTACACCCACTACGAACCTTGGCAGGCCGTGTGCGAATACGGCCCCGACACGCCCGGAATGCCGCCCAAGCACCCCGACCCTAAACACCCCTGCCGACCTGATAAATCCGATGAAGAGGACAAAGGGGACTGAAATGAAAAAACGCCTTCTAATAGCCGCGGCGGCGCTTTTGGTTCTGCTACTGGCGGCCTGCGGTGCATCAAGCCCTTCCCCTGCGCCGAGCGCGCCCCCTCCGCCGAGCAAACCTCCGGCTTTCGCCACAAACCCTCCCAAAACCGAAGCCGCCCCTTCCCCCACACCGAAGCGCACGCCAACTCTTGTCCCTTCCCCCAGCCCAGCCTCACCACCAACCCCAACGCCGCTTTTGTGGTGGAAGCCGACGCCGCGCACCACGTGGCAAATCCAAATCAACGGCGGGCGCATTGACATGCACTACAAGGCGCAGGCTTACGACGTGGATTTGTTTGATACGCCCGCCGAAACCATCGCCGCCTTGCACAAACTCGGCCGCAAGGTGATTTGCTACTTCAGCGCTGGCACTTACGAGGATTGGCGCCCCGACGCGGGCCAATTCCCCAAAAACGTCATCGGCAAGCCGCTGGAGGATTGGGAAGGCGAGCGCTACCTTGACATCCGCAAGGTGGATGCTCTGGCGCCCATCATGCGCGCCCGCATGGATTTGGCGGTGAGGAAGGGTTGCGACGCGGTTGACCCCGACAATGTGCAAAGTTATCTGGAAGAAACCGGCTTTCGCATTACCGCGGCCGACCAACTGCGCTACAACAAATGGCTTGCCGCTGAAGCCCACCGGCGCGGTCTCGCTGTGGGCTTGAAAAACGACCGCCCGCAAATCCCGCAGTTGGTGGGCAATTTTGATTTTTCGGTTAGTGAGGAATGCTTTACCTACAACGAATGCGAGCCGCTAAAGCGGTTTGTGGCCGCGAACAAAGCCGTTTTTGAGATAGAATATAAAGCCTTGCCCGCGCAAGTGTGCCCCAAGGCAAACAAATGGGGCTTTTCTTTGCTGATCAAGCCGTGGGATTTGAGCCCGTGGCGATATTCTTGCTTACAAGATTGGAAGGAGTAACTTATGGTTAGCCAAGACTTGCTGGAAATCCTGCGTTGCCCGGTGTGCGTCCAAGAAGGCAAAGGCGAACTTGAACTTGTGAAAGAAACATGGTTGGTTTGCCGCGATTGTGGCCGCAAGTACCCAATTCGGGATGATATTCCGGTGATGCTGATTGAAGAGGGCGACAAATGGCGCGACACGCCCATTGAAGACCTGCCTGTCCCTCCGCCTGCGTAAAACCCACAGATTAACGCAGAGACGCAAAGGAAAACCACAGATTACACAGATGGCACAGATGAGAAGATTAGCGATTTAGGACGCCAAGATTAACGCAAAGACGCAGAGGAAGCAGAGGCGCAGAGGAACGCAGAGACGCCAAGGGCGCCAAGGGCACAGAGGGCGCCAAGGGTAACGCAGAGGCGCAAAGAAAGCAACGCAGAGACGCAGAGAAATGTAAATGACGCAAGGAAAAGTTTTTTCTGTGTCTTCTGTAAATTTCTGTAAATTTCTGTGTCCTCTGTGGCTGTGGTTTTTCTCCCCTACCCACGCCCCAACGACTCAACGACTCAACGCCCCAATCCCTCAGTACCTCAATTCCCCTCTTTCTGTGTTCTCTGTAAATTTCTGTGTCCTCTGTGGTTTTCTTTTTCAATCGGTGTAAATCTGTGTCAATCGGTGGATAACAAGATATTCTAAATCTTGTCAAGGGTTTTAGCACAACCAAAAGATAGACATTTTTGGGTACCTTCACAACAGAATAGCAACCTGCTATGATGTGAGAGCGCGCAAATCCGTTCGGAGCCTGCGCTATAGACAACGCTTTTGACTCCGTTTCGCCCTACGAGTATAATTTACCTACGCAAGAGCCTCTGGGCTGGGAAGGCTCTTGTGGCCAGCAAGCACTCTTACCGACGATGCTTGCGGCGCTGTTTGCGTAGGCTCTCGGGCACTTGAAACTCTTTCAGTATCAGTGCCCGAGAGTCCTTTTTTGAGATGGGACGCCCTTTCAAATCTCGCAGTTCATAAGGCTTCCTATCTCGCAGCACCGCATAAATCCGTCGGGCTAAGTGAGAGGCTACCGCACAAACGGCTTGCGTGTGGTGCTTGCCGTATTTCACCATTTGGGTGTAGTACACTTTCGCCAGTTGGACATCCCATTGGCGGGCTACTTCGGCATTCTGGTACAGCGTGTTTTTGATTAGGTTGGGGCCCCGCTTGCTCAAGGGCATGTGCGGTGATTGGGATTCTCCGCTTTGGTTGCTGCGTGGCACCATCCCCGTCCAACCGGCAAATGCCTGTCCGTTCGGAAATCGCGAAATGTCGCCGATAAACGCATGGTAAATCGCCGCACTGCGCTCCCCAATGCCTTGGAAAGACAAGGGTAATCTTTACGCAAAAGGGCAACGAGGGCTTCGGTGCCATGAGCGAGCACCTCCCAAGGGTCGTAGAAATTGCTCCGCACCCATTGTTGGTAAGGTTTGGGAATGAGACCATGCCAACCACCCCAAGCCCATTGGTCTAAGGCTTGTAGGCGCAAAATTATGGCTGTTTGGTGCTCTACCAAGCGCTGGAGTTCCCGCACCATGCGTTGTAAAGCCATCAAATCGGCAGAGGGCGGCTTCCAACGTATCAATCGGCGACTTGGGAGAGCGGCGTACATGCTTGCCAAAGTCATACTATCCAGCCTATCACTGCGGCCGTTAGGCCAATTGACTTTGCGTTGTGCCTTGGTTGCCCGGCCGTTGAGCCGGTAGACCTTGGCGCCGTGACGGTGAAAGAAAAGCCCCACAGGGAACCAACTCATGCCGGTTGCCTCAAGCATGACGGCAATTTGGACGTCAGAGGGTGCACCTTGACGCGCCCGTTGCAAGACATTTTCCATCTCATCGGGGCGAGTGCGGAAATGTAACCGTTTTGCTATGAAGGTACGGGTGGCGGGGTCGTAAATAGCGGCCGTGTGTTTGCCTTTCACGGCCAAGTCAATGCCAATCACACGGGTAACCATGACAAACCTCCTAATCAAAGATGAAGTCAAGGTACTGTGAGCGTGGTAGCCGTCTGTGTTGCCGGCATTGAGCAGAGACCCAAACACAAACTCCGACCCCAGCCTTGTGGTTCCTACGAGGCAAGGCAAGCGCCTTCCTCAATAATCCCAATCGGGTCTCGGTAAAGGGGAGTCGCCTGAGCGACAATCTTGGCGTCGAGGCAGCCTGTTGGCTCCTCATGCGCTTTTAGCCGCCGGCGTTCAGACGGCTCCCCATGAAAATACAACATTTTGGCGGTTGCTATCCTGTTGTTAAGGTGCTTGGTGGTAATTTCAATAGACCTCTTGCAAAAGTCACGATGAGGCAATTTCCATGTTGTAAATGGCTGCAATCAAGTTGAACCGGAGCCGAAAGCGCTTCCTCCGATTGCGATAACGCTCACTCAAAATACGAAACACTT
>JALVVL010000006.1:17184-17387 GCA_027023425.1 Anaerolineales bacterium | reverse complement strand
TCATCCACCGATTGACACAGATTCGCACCGATTGAAGGAGAAAACCACAGAGGACACAGAAAGTTACAGAGAACACAGAAATTGTTTTTCTTGGCGCCCTTTGCGTTTCTTGGCGTCCTTGGCGTCAACCTCTCTGCGCCTCTGCGTTACCCTTGGCGTCCTCGGTGTCATCATCCACCGATTGACACAGATTTACACCGATT
>JALVVL010000006.1:0-17084 GCA_027023425.1 Anaerolineales bacterium | reverse complement strand
GAAGAAAGAAACACAGAGAACACAGAAAGTTACAGAGAACACAGAAATTGTTTTTCTTGGCGTCCTTTGTGTCCTTGGCGTCCTTGGCGTCAACCTCTCTGCGCCTCTGCGTTACCCTTGGCGTCCTCGGTGTCATCATCCACCGATTGACACAGATTTACACCGATTGAAGAAAGAAACACAGAGAACACAGAAAGTTACAGAGAACACAGAAATTGTTTTTCTTGGCGTCCTTTGTGTCCTTGGCGTCCTTGGCGTCAACCTCTCTGCGCCTCTGCGTTACCCTTGGCGTCCTTGGTGTCATCGTCCACCGATTGACACAGATTTACACCGACTGAAGAAAGAAACACAGAGAACACAGAAGGCCACAGAAAGCACAGAAAAAATTTTGAAGTTTCTGTGTTTTCTGCGCTAATCTGTGTAATCTGTGGTTTTTCTCTCTGCGTCTCTGCGCCTCTTGGCGTCCTTTGTGTCCTTGGCGTCCTTGGCGTCAACCTCTCTGCGCCTCTACAGTCAAGCCCGAAAGTTCCTCAGGAGCACTTTATGTCCACAAACTACGATCATTCCTTCCTCAAGCAAGAAATTTGGGCGCAACCCGAAGTGCTGGCGCGGCTACTAAAGCGGGAACAGCGCAACGCTGCCCAAATCGCCGCGGCCGTGCGCCGGGCCGGGGTTCACAACGTGCTCATTGCCGCCCGCGGCAGCAGCGACAACGCCGCCCGCTACGGCAAATATCTCTTTGCCTCCTTTGCCCGCCTGCCGGTGACTTTGGCCGCGCCTTCGCTCTACACCCTCTACCACACGCCCCCGCGGCTGGAGCACACCTTAGTGGTGGGCATCTCCCAATCGGGGCGCTCGCCCGATATTTTGGCCGTGGTGGAAGAAGGGCGACGGCAGGGCGCGCCCACGTTGGCCATCACCAACTCGCCCGATTCGCCCTTGGCCGCCGCGGCGGACTTCCTCTTGCCGCTGCACGCGGGCGAGGAACGCAGCATCGCGGCCACCAAAACCTACACCGCGCAACTGATGGCACTGGCCATGTTGGCCACCGCCTTGGGCGACGCGCACGAGCAACAAGCGGCCTTGGCCGAGGTTCCCGCCGCGGTAGGCCGCTGCCTTGAAACCGGCGACGACCGCATCGCCCGAATCAGCGAACGCTACCGCTACATGGAAACATGCGTGGTCATCGGCCGCGGCTACAACTACGCCACCGCCTACGAAATCGCGCTCAAACTCAAGGAATTGACCTACATCGTCGCCGAGCCTTATTCCTCGGCCGACTTCCAGCACGGCCCCATCGCGATGATCGCCAACGGATTTCCGGTGTTGCTACTCGCGCCGCGAGGCAAAGTGTACGCCGAAACCCATGCTCTGGCCGAAAAACTCGCCGCGCGCGGTGCGGAACTGCTGGTGTTTTCCGACCAAGCGCCCACGTTGGCGTTGGCGCGCATCCCGGTGGCCTTGCCGGTTTCGCTGCCCGAGTGGCTCGCGCCTTTCACCACCATCACCTTGGGGCAATTGTTCGCCTATCACCTGACTTTGGCCAAAGATTACGACCCCGACCATCCCCGAGGGTTGACCAAAGTCACCCAAACGCGTTAGCACCGGAGGGTTGTGTATGCTGTTGGTAGAAAACGTCACCGTGGTCTCGCCGCCACAAGTGTTGCCCAATCGGGATGTTTGGATCGCAGGTTCACTCATCTCAGCGATTACCCCCCACGGCCAGCGAAAAGGGACGCCCGCGCGGCGGCTCAACGGCCGTGGGCGCTTCCTTTCCCCCGGCTGGCTGGAACTGCAACTCAACGGTGGGTTTGGAAAAGACTTTACCGAGGAACCCACCAGCATTTGGGAAGTGGCCGCGCGGTTGCCCGAAATGGGCATCACCGCCTTTTTGCCCACGGTGATTACCGCGCCAGCCGCGGTGGCCGAGCAGGCGCGCGCGGTCTTAGCCCAAGGCGCGCCCGCAGGCTGGCGCGGCGCCGTGCCCTTGGGCCTGCACATTGAGGGGCCTTTCCTCAACCCCAAGCGCAAGGGCGCGCACCCTCCGGCCTACTTGCGGCCGCCCGACCCCGCGTGGGTGCGAAACTGGAGCCCTGAGGGGCAGGTGCGCTTGGTCACCTTGGCGCCCGAACTACCCGGCGCACTGGATTTGGTGCGCGCGCTGCGCCGCCAAGGCGTGGTGGTGTCTATGGGGCACACCGAGGCCACCTTGGCCGAAGCCGAGGCCGGTTTCAAGGCCGGGATCACCTACGGCACGCACCTGTTCAACGCCATGCGCGGGTTGCATCACCGAGAGCCGGGCGCGGTGGGGGCGCTGCTCGCACACCCCGAGATTGCCGTTGGCATGATTGTGGACGGCATCCACGTGCACCCGGCCGCGGTGGCCTTGGCTTGGCGGTGCAAAACGCCGGAAACGGTGACCTTAGTCACCGACGCGTGCGCGGGCCTGGGGATGCCCCAAGGCCGCTACCGCTTGGGCGCTATGGAAATCGTGGTGCAGGAAGACCGCGCCACCCTGCCCGACGGCACGTTGGCCGGGAGCATTTTGCGGCCTGCCGTGGCGCTGCGCAACTTGATGGAGTTCACGGGATGCACCGTGGCCGAGGCCGTAACCACGCTCACCGCCGCGCCGGCGCGGGTATTGGGCCTGCCGCGGCCGCGCGTCGCGGTGGGCGAACCGGCCGACCTGACCCTGTTCGCTCTGGACGGCACGGTCGCGGCCACCATCATCGGCGGGCAAGTGGTTTGGGAAAATGCCGGCTAAAGGGTGGGAAGGAACGCAAAGGGCGCCAAGATTAACGCAGAGACGCAGAGGAAACAGGGGCGCAGAGAGCGCAGCGAGAAAAAACACAGATTACACAGATTAGCACAGAGGAGAAGATTAGCGATTTAGGATTTGCGGAAGGACGCCAAGGTCGCCAAGGGCACAGAGGGCGCCAAGATTAACGCAGAGGCGCAGAGTAGGGGCGAGGCATCGCCTTGCCCAGAGACGCAGAGAGGAAATTTCTGTGTTCTCTGTAAATTTCTGTGTCTTCTGTGGTTTTCTCTCTCAATCGGTGTAAATCTGTGTCAATCGGTGGATGGAAACCACAGATTACACAGATTAGCACAGATTTTTTTCTGCGGAATCTGCGAAATCTGTAGTTTCAACCATTCAATCGGTGTAAATCTGTGCCAATCGGTGGATAGTAACGCCAAGTACGCCAAAGAACACAAAGGAGGCCAAGGACACAGAGGACGCCAAGAGAAGTTTTTTCTGTGTTCTCTATAAATTTCTGTGTCCTCTGTGGTTTTCTCCTTCTATCGGTGTAAATTTGTGCCAATCGGTGGATGAAAACCATAGATTACACAGATTAGCGCAGATTTTTTCTGTGGGGCCGTACTGCCTACTCGTCCTGTAAGCGGGGACAAACACTTCAGCGCGGCGCGGGCAGAAGTCCACGCAGGCGGACTTCGCAACTTGTAGCCCGCGGCTTCAGTTGCCGGGCGCAAGCAGCGGCAGTTGAAACTGCACTTACTACCTGCGAAGCCGCCCTACGGCGGTTTTTGGGAAGAGCAAGCCGAAAATAGAACATTGCGCCCGCACCCTTGTAGGCAATCACAAAAAAACAGGGGCGCGTCAAGCGCCCCTGCACTAAGGGTGTACCGAACTCGGCTATTTATCCTTGATTTCCTCTTCCAACATGGCGGTCGTCACCGATTTCGGGCGCTCAATCGGATGACCGAGGGCGCGCGCCCAAACCGTGTTCGCCGTTACGCCAAGCGAGCGGCCAACGCCAAACATCACGGTGTAGAAGTCCGATTCGGTGACGCCGTAATACTGTTGCAGCGTGCCGCTGAGCGCATCCACGTTCGGCCACGGGTTCTTGGCCTTGCCGTGCTCCTTCAGCACCTCGGGGATGACCTCGTAGGCCACCTTGGCGGTCTGGAAGAGCGGGAAGTCGGGCATGTGCTTCAGAGCAAATTCAAATTGCGCCTTGTAGCGCGGGTCGGTGCGGCGGAGCACCGCGTGGCCGTAGCCGGGGATAACCTGACCGCTGTTCAGCGTATCCCAAGCGTATTGGCGCATTTGTTCGTGGGTGGGCACGCCACCGAATTTTTCCATCACGCCCTTCAGCCAGTAGAGGCAGTTTTGGTTGGCAAGGCCGTGTAGCGGGCCAGCCAAGCCGTCCATAGCGGCGGAGAAGGAGTAATAAATGTCCGAAAGCGCCGAGGAGACCAAGTAGGTGGTGTGGGCGCTCACGTTGCCGCTTTCGTGGTCGGAGTGCAAAATGAAGTAAAGGCGGCTGAGGTTCTTGTATTCGGGGTTTTCAACACCCATCATGTGGGCGAAGTTGGCGCCCCAGTCCAAGTTGGGGTCGGGTTCAATGAACTTGCCGTCCTTGTACTTCAACCGGTAAATGTAAGCGGCGATGGAGGGCAATTTGGCGGTGAGGCTAAGCACATCCTCAAGCATCGGGTCCCAAAAGTCGGTTTTCTTCAGCCCTTCCTTGTATTTCTTGGCGAAAAGCGATTCGGGCTGAAGGGCAAGCACCGCCGCGGCAAACAGCGTCATCGGGTGAGCGTCTTTGGGGAAGGATTTGAGCACCTCAAAAACATGCGCCGGCACTTCCATGCGCTTTTTCCATTCTTCCTCAACCGAAAGGGCTTCTTCTTCGGTCGGGAAATCGCCCACCAGCAACAGCCAGTAAAGGCCGCCAACATAGGGCATGTCGTCCTTGCCGGGCTTGGGCAGTTTTTCCAACACTTCGGGGATGGTGTGGCCGCGGAAGCGAATGCCCTCGTAGGGGTCAACGTAGGAAATGTCGGTAACAAGCGCTTTCACACCGCGCAAACCGCCCAAAATTTGGCGCATGTGCACCTGATCCACCACTACATCGCCGTATTCCTTCGCCAATTTGCGCTGGCGTTCACGCCATTCGGGAATTTCGGCGGCAAGTCGTTCTTTCAGCAACATAGTAACCTCCATTGGGAATTTAGGATAAAAAAGGGAATGGCTTAAGCCATTCCCTTGGACGGTTTAGATTATGCCAAACTCGGTAAGTTTGGCAACGTTGGATTTCACATGAGCGGCGGACTTGTGGAAGGCTTCCATTTCCTCGTCCGTCAATTCGTATTCAATGACTTTTTCCACGCCCTTGCGGCCGAGCATAGTAGGCACGCCGATGAAGATGTCGTGCAGGCCGTATTCGCCGTCAAGGTAAGAGGTGGCGGGGACGATTAGGTGCTTGTCTTTGATGATGGCTTCTGCCATTTGCGCCAAAGCGGCGGAGGGGGCGTAGAACGCGCTGCCTTTCTTCAACAAGCCGACAATTTCGCCGCCGCCCTTGCGGGTGCGCTCAACGATGGCGTCAAGTTTGTCCTTGGGGAGGTATTTGTTGAGCGGCACGCCCGCGATGTTGGAATGGCTGGTCAGCGGTACCATATCGTCGCCGTGACCGCCGAGCACGTAGCAGTGGATGTTTTCTACGCTCACGCCGGTTTCCATCGCCACGAAGGCGCGCATGCGGGCTGAATCCAAAATACCTGCCTGCCCAACCACGCGGTAAGTGGGCAAGCCCGTCACCTTCCATGTGAGGTAGGTCATCACATCCAGCGGGTTGGTAAGCACGATGAAGATAGCATCAGGGGACTGCTCCAAGGTTTTGCGGGCAACGTCGGCAACAATTTTGGCGTTGGTGGTGAGCAAGTCGTCGCGGCTCATGCCGGGCTTGCGGGGCAAACCGGCGGTGATGATCACCACGTCGGAGTCTTTGGTGGCTGCATAATCGTTTGAGCCGACTATGCTGACGTCTTTCCCAACAATTGGCATTGCTTCGGTAAGGTCAAGGGCTTTGCCTTGGGGCATTCCCTCAATGATATCCACCAGCACAATATCGGCTATTTCGCGCTCGGCAAGCCAGTGAGCGGTGGTAGAGCCGGTCATTCCAGCGCCGATGATAGAGATTTTAGCCATGGTAACCTCCTTTTTGGTTAGAAACAAGTTTAGCAATGCAGGGATTTATGCCACTTCTAATAATAACCCATATTTGGCATAATAAGGTAGTTACACCTGTCACCCTCGCGGGCGCACTTCGGCGAGCAGTTGGTTGAAAAGTGCCTCGTAAGCGGCGGCGGTTTGCGCTGGCGAAAAGCGGCGGGCAATTTCCTCGGGGTCGCCGCGGTAGTTTTCGGGGTGCGAAAGCACTTTTATCAGCGCCTCGGCAAGGCTTTCGTGGTCTCCAACCTCGGCGATTTCGCCCATGCCAGTCATTTTCACCGGCTGGCGCACGCCGGGGAGGTTTGAGGCAACGACCGGCACACCGTTCATCATTGCCTCTATTTGCACCAAGCCAAAACTTTCGGTGGAATTTAGGCTTGGCAGCACCAGCACATCAAGGTTAGGGTAAAAAGCCGCCATTTGGCGCGGCGAGAGCAGGCCGAGGAACTTCCAATGCCCTTCGGCCGCCAGTTTTTCGGCCACCGGGAGCACGCGCCGCGCATACGCCTCTTCGCCGAGCACGTTTTGGTACGGACCCGCATAGAGCACCATCGCCTCGGGGAAGCGTTCAAGCACGCGCGGCATCGCCCGCAAAAGCACCTCAACGCCCTTTTCGGCGGCAAGCCTTGCCGCCATGCCTATCACCGGCCTGCGTCCTTGGGGGTTGTGCGCCGCGCGAAACGCCTCAATTTCCTCCTCGCTCACCTTGGGCAAAGTCACCGGCGGCAAAATCGTGGTGAACTTGTGGCGGTAGCGGCGAGCGTAGGGGGAGTGGTCGGCGTAGTCTTGGGTGTAAGTGACCAAACGGTGGGCAAAAACGGCGGCAATGTTGTTCATCACGTCCACGGCAAAGTTTGCCAGCACGTTGATGATCCCCGGCGGCAATTTCACATCGCAATGGTAGGTGAGCACGGTTGGGCGCTTGAAAAGCCGCCCGCGCACGGCTACGCCCGCGGCGTCAAACTGGGGAAGGTGCAAATGCACCACATCGTTGCGCAGGACGTGCTTTGTGGCTTCAATTCCCATCGTGGGCATTATGATGCCCTTGCTGACCTTGAAAAGCGCCGGCACGCGCACCACCCGCACGCCGTCAATCTCCTCGGTTCGTGGCAAACCCCGGTCGTACTGCGAGGTGAGCACCGTAACCTCGTGCCCCCTTTCCACCAGCGCTTTGGAAAGCCGCTCAACGTAAATGGTCAAACCGCTCACATGCGGGCGATAGTAGGTCAGCACTTCAAGCACTTTCATTTTGCAACTCCGCGTATTTTTCACTCAAACAGGCTTCGGTTTGCCTTCACCCATTCCACCAGCCGTGCGATGCCCTCTTCAACGCCGACGCGCGGCTTCCACCCCAGCAGACGCTCGGCTTTGCGGATGTCGGAAATGTAGACGCGCTGGTCTCCCGGACGCCAATCGCCGTAGGAAACGGGCACGCTCCGCCCCAAAGCCTTTTCCAATAGCGGCGCAAATTCCCGCCAGATGGAAATGGTGTTTTGCGGACCGCCGCCGATGTTGAAAACCTCGCCTGCGACTTCGCCGCGCCGCGCCACCGCCGCGTCGTAAGCGTCCAGCAGGTCGTCAACAAAAAGCACATCGCGCACCTGCTTGCCGTCGCCGTAAATGGTGATGGGGCGCCCCGTCACCGCCGCAATCACAAACCACGCCACCCAGCCCTGATCTTCAATGCCGAACTGGCGCAGGCCGTAAATGCAACTTTGGCGGAAAACCACCGTTGGGATGCCGTAAATGCGGGCGTAATCGCGCACATACTGGTCGCCAGAGCCCTTGGAGCAGCCGTAGGGCGAATGAAAGTCCAGCGGCTGGCTTTCGGGCACGCCAAAGGGCAGGTCGGCGTAGCGGTAGCGGGTTTCTTCTTCAACGATTTTGACGTCTTCCATGCCGCCGTACACCTTGTTGGTGGAGGCGTAAATCACCATTGGGCGTTTGGGGGATTGGCGGACTGCCTCCAGCACGTTGAAGGTGCCCAAAGCGTTGATTTCAAAGTCGGTGCGGGGGTCTTCAACCGAGGTAGTGACGGCAACCTGTGCGGCAAGGTGGACGACCACGTCGGCGTCGCCCAAAGATGAGGCGAGCAGGTCGGCGTCGCGCACGTCGCCGCGGATGAGCGTGAAAGCGTTTTGGCCGAAGCGGCTACGAAGCCAAGCGAGGTTGCGCTCGGCGCCAGCGCGCGAAAGGTTGTCGTAAACGGTGACGCGCTCACCGCGCCCCAGCAACCGCGCCACATAGTTTGAGCCGATAAAACCGGCGCCTCCGGTGATGAAATAGTGCATACAGTCCTCCAAGTTCGTAGGTCGTTGCGTCGTGGGTCGTTACGTCGTGGGTCGCGAATGCGTGATATGTGTCAATTTATGGATTGAAACGCCGTAAATTGTAGCACCAACCCAACCAAAAATGACGGTCACGGCGTAGTAAACCGCGTGCATGGCGAAGGCAAATGCAAGAGCGACGGCCG
Organism: Anaerolineales bacterium; assembly: GCA_027023425.1. Lineage (GTDB taxonomy): Bacteria > Chloroflexota > Anaerolineae > Anaerolineales > DRMV01 > JALUBW01. The sequence continues at coordinate 8,631 of JALVVL010000006.1, read as the reverse complement.
AATCCACGCCCACGGCGCTGAGCACAAAGACCACCACTCCTTCCATCACGCCCAAGCCGCCCGGCGCCGAGGGAACGGCTACGCCCATGCCCACGCTGCCGAGCACAAACGCCGCCCACACCATCGGCGCAGTGGGCACCAATGCCCGCAAGGTCATCCAATATGCCACAACTTGCACTGCCCAAGAGAGCACCATCAGCGTTACCACCGCGAGCAAACTCCAAGGGCTGGCAAGTGCTTCAAGCCCATCAAGGAATGAAAGCCCCCAGTTCACCAGCGTTTTGAGTAGGGAATTGCGGGCTTTCTCTTCCAGATGGCGCAGCCACAGCGCAACGCGCGTCCTCCAAATTGCGGCGGCGGCTAATGCCGCCAAAATCGCCAGCGCCCCGCCGCCGAATGCCCAAGAGGTGCGGCGCGCCCACGGCAAATCCAGCACCCACGGCAGCGAGCCTATCAGCATCCCCGCGAGGAGCACCACATCAAAAAGCCGCTCCACCACCACTGTGGAAAGCGCATGCCAAAACGAAACTTTGGCTTTGGGCGAGGCGACCAAAGCGCGCATGGCCTCGCCCGCGCGGAATGGGATGATGTTGTTGACCAAGTAGCCGAGGTTGAGCGCCCAAAACGCGTCCCACCAGCCGATGCGAGCGCCCAAAAGCAAGCGCCAAGCCGTGGCGCGCAGCCCCAGCGAAACCGCTAAAAGCGCCGCTGCCCCAAGGAGCACCGGCAACGGAATTTGCTTCAGCGAAGCCCAAAGCCGCTTTGTGTCGGTAAAGGCAAACACCGCGGCAAGCACAATCGCGCTTATCGCAAAACCGGGCAGGGCGCGACGCCAGCCTTTCCCCAACACAGCGCGCTAATCCTCCCCCAGCCGCAATACTGCCAGAAAAGCCTCTTGTGGAATTTCAACCTGCCCCACCATTTTCATGCGCTTTTTGCCGCGCTTTTGCTTTTCCAGCAGTTTTTTCTTGCGCGTCACATCGCCGCCGTAGCATTTGGCGAGCACATCTTTGCGCAGGGCTTTGACGTTGGCGCGCGAGATTACCCTTCCACCCGCAACCGCTTGTATCGGCACGGTGAAAAGTTGCCGCGGGATGAGTTCTTTGAGTTTGGAGACCAGTTTTTGCCCCTTGTGGTATGCCTCGTCGCGGTGGACAATTGCCGCCATCGCGTCAACCGGCTCGCCGTTGACCAAAATGGTGAGTTTGACGAGGTCGCCGGCGCGGTATTCAAGGAATTGGTAGTCCAGAGAGGCGTAGCCGCGGGTGCGCGATTTGAGTTGGTCAAAGAAATCCACGATGAGTTCTGAAAGCGGCATTTCAAAATTGAGCACCACGCGCTCCGGCGAAGGGTATTCCTGCCCGACGAAGACGGCACGCCGCTTGGTGGCCAGTTCCATCACCGCGCCGTAAAATTCGGTAGGGGTGAAAATTTGCAGTTTTACCCACGGCTCACGGATTTCGGTAATTTCGGCTTCATCGGGCATTTCGGCAGGGGAATCAATCACCACCGTGCGCCCATCGCGCAGCACAACTTGGTATTCCACCGAGGGGGCAGTGACCACAATGTCCAAGCCGTATTCGCGCTCCAGCCGCTCTTGCACAATTTCCATGTGGAACATGCCCAAGAAGCCACAACGGAAGCCGAAGCCGAGGGCTTGGGAGGTTTCGGGTTCGTAAACCAGTGCGGCGTCGTTGAGTTGGAGTTTGGCGAGGGCGTCGCGCAGGTCTTCGTAGTCGTCGCTTTCCACGGGGTAAATTCCGGCGAAGACCATCGGCTTGGGGTGGCGGTAGCCGGGGAGCGGTTCGGGGGCGGGGCGCTGGGCGTTGGTGATTGTGTCGCCGACGCGGGCGTCGCGCACGGTTTTCAAGCCGGTGGCGATATAGCCGACTTCGCCCGCGGTGAGTTTGCCGGTGGGCGTCATGTGAGGGGTGAAAACGCCGATTTCCACCGGCTTGAACGAAGCGCCCGTAGCCATCAGCATCAGTGTATCATCGGCGCTCACCGTGCCGTCAACAATGCGCACATACGCCACCACGCCCTTGTAGGGGTCGTAGTGGGAATCAAAGACGAGAGCGCGCAGGGGAGCAGTGGGGTCGCCCTGCGGCGGCGGGATTTCGCGCACCACCGCCTCAAGCACCGCATCCACGTTTGTGCCCTCTTTGGCCGAGACGCGCAGAATTTGGTCGGCGGGCGTGCCGAGCAGGCTTTCTATTTCTTTGGCGACTTCATCGGGGCGGGCAGAGGCGAGGTCAATTTTATTGATGACGGGGATGATTTCCAAGTCGTTTTCAAGCGCAAGGTAGAGGTTTGCCAAAGTTTGGGCTTCAACGCCTTGGGTGGCATCCACAACCAAAAGCGCGCCTTCGCACGCGGCGAGGGCGCGGCTCACCTCGTAGCCAAAATCCACATGGCCGGGGGTGTCAATGAGGTTGAGTTCGTAGGTATTGCCGTCAGCGGCGGTGTAAAGCATCCGCACGGCGGAGGCTTTGATGGTAACGCCCTTTTCGCGCTCCAAATCCATATCGTCCAGCACCTGCTCGGTCATTTCACGCGGCGAAATTGTGCCAGTGAGTTGGAGCAGGCGGTCGGCCAACGTGGACTTGCCGTGGTCAATGTGGGCAATTATGGAGAAATTGCGGATGTGCTCTGCCATAGCGGCAGTAAGTATACCATTGTGGGGAGGAGGGGATTAGGAGATTAGGGGATTAGGGAATTAAGGAATTGAGGGGGCAAGGGATTGAGGCAGGGGAGAGGAGGGAGCAATGGAAGTGTGGTGGATGGCGTCGGCGAGGGCAAAGCGACCGCTTTGGGCGTGATGATTATATGCTTTTTCAACATACATCCTACACGCACTATTTAGTTCTTGTTCATTTGCTTCGCAAAATTCTTGCCAGAGTTGCTCAGCGAAACGCTTGCCCGGGATGCTACAGTGAAGGTGAGCGAAGGCAATAGCCCCAATGTAATCGTAAAATATTTCCTCACCGTTAGTACTTTGCTCAACAAGGACTTGCCTTATGCCGGTTAACGCGGACATTATTGCCATAGAGTGATGCTGGACAACGGCTTCTTTGAGTATATTGACCAAAGAATGAGTAGCCCACTTGCCAAGCCAACTATGTTCCCCTAACAGGCCAGGTGCCCGATCACACTCCTTGCTATACGGGTAAAGTTTCATTACTTCGCACCCAACTTCAGAAAGAGCATAAGCGAGTTCGGCGGAATCCTTCTTTCGTTTAACTTCAAAAGGCAGTTGATCATATACATCTAAGACATCTCTTGCTTCTCTTATGAAGGTTGAAAACGCCATTAGTGAGGGTTTAGAAGATGGCTTCAGTAACACGTTTTTCATCCCCCATATTGCTTTTTCAAGGGTGGTACCGTCATAAAGCAGAGTACCTTCAGAAGATTGCAAAGCCGTACAACTTTTTATCACTTCCCCTAATGTTCGTATCGTCGCAGATCGTGCCTCCGCAGTGTTTGATTCGCGACCAAGCAAGCTGATATATTCAACATAACGCTCAAACTCTTCGTTCCTACCACTTTGAAAAGCCTTCACAGCAAGGTGTTTAATAAAAAACACCAAAGACCTCAAATGCACTATCATCAAGCCCAACACCGAAAAAAACACTGCTATCATAGTCAAAACTAATAACACACCAAGGGACACTATCCCACCCACACAAAACAAGCACACACCAAAAAGTAACGCAGTTGCTACAGCGGTGCTCAATGCAATAACGAGTTTCATCCTGTCCCCGATCTCGTTGAGCAGTACGTGACGCACAGAGGCACTGGCCGTTTGCCCCAAAAGGAGAGGCACACCAACAAGGTAAAGCACAATAGTTATTAGAGCGTCCCATGGCAATGCCATACTACACATTTTCCCCTCCTACCCAAAATTTTCCCGCTTCAATTTTAGGGCACTGGAAGCCGTCAATTTCTCCCTCCACCGCCCTTGCCAGTTTGAGCAAAATATCATCGGGAGTGTCAATGGTTTTTTGAGCATAAACTTCAATGCCAAGGTAATTCAAGTGTGGGCAAACAAGAGGCGGATGCTCAACTGTGTAAACAGCCACCGTTTTTTTCTCCACATTGGGGGGGGTAACACCACTGTGTTTCAGTTCCGTGAGGCGCTCTTCTATGTCTTTGCCAGCCCTTGGGTTTCCGGGGCGTCTAAAGTCTGCAAGGTTACCTTTCAGGTCTTTTTCAAAAAGCCAATAGAGCAGAATCAATCCAAGTTGCGATTCTACTTGACTGTGAATTGTGCGCTTGTAAAGGTCATACCACACTTTGTCCTCCCCCGGGGGAAGGCGTATGTCGACTATGACCACGTCATAAGGTTTGCCTCCGCTCTCAGCCGATCTAAGGTGGTTTATGCCATCCACGACGTCTTCGGCAAGGTGGAGGATGTATTCACCACTGTAATAGGCCGGTGCCATTTGCTCCACCAGTTCAAAACGCTTGCCATCTTCAATCCACAGCATCCTTTTGCGCTGAGCGAATTTTCCCATTGTGCCCTCCCAAAGGCAAAGTGAGTGCGAATCTGGTCAAAAATGGTTGGTTGTAGTAATCCGGAGAAGCCTTATCCCGCTCTTGGTAGGCCGCGGGACGGCTTTCCACTTTTATATCTCCGCCGTGCTCTTTTAGCACCCGCTTAGCATCGGCAAGCCCTATACCAGTGCCCATGCGGTATCGGTCAGTGGCAAGCCTACCGCGATAACCAATTTCAAAAATAGTTTCATATTCATCTTCGGGTATCGGCACCCCCCAATTCTCAACCGTCACCCTAACCTCGGTGGGGTAGGGAGCATCACATTCTATTGTGACCCCAACCCAAGGCATTTTTCCCCTCCCTCGGCGCCAAGTATATTTGATTGCGTTATGAATTATGTTTGAAAACGCCCGCAAGAGATCACGGCGTTTACCCAATACTTTAGGGTCAGTCCCTCCGCAAAGATTTCGTAGCCTTATCTCAACCCCCCTGCTATCAGCAAACTCGCTCATGTTTTCTGCCGCACGAGTAACAAGTTCTACTAACGAAATTTCCTCAAGTGGTTCCTCTTCTCTTGCTCCTGTCGTCAAAAAATCCCGTAGTGCCGAAAGCGCAGGCTCCATTTGTTTTACAGCAACGTAAGAATTCACCAATGGTGCCAACAATGTTGCTTGTTCTAACTCATCAATAGCCCGGTAGGCGTTCTTCACCACGGCTCTTGGCAGACGCCCTGGTCTTGTTCTATTTAGCGTATCCCTAATGTCGTCTGCTAAGTGACGCAGAAAACTCGCTTGCACTTCCTTTACGCTAATTTCATCGTGATAAGTATTTAGCCTCTGAATACTCTGCTCAAGGAAGTCCCACTGGAGTGGGAGGAGCGCTCCTCTTGTCCAATCGTCTTTTTCTGATTCACTAATTAGTTTATCCAGTGCTCTTATTAGCCGATTTGCGTATTTTTCCAAAATAATATCCGGCTCGGTTGTAACGGCGGCTTTAAACTTCATCCCAAGGCTGCGCGCAATGAAACCCAAAGTATGGCGCAAGGTTTTTTCTAACATCTGCAGAAATGTTGCGTTGCTATGGAAAGCACTTGCTAAAATTGATATTAGTGTCGGGTTACTTACCGTAAAGGCGCTTCCTCGTGTATCGTAAAAGTAGCATGACCCTTCGCCAAAAATTCTCTTCCCCTCAAGGTGCGAGCCGCGTGGCATAAAGGCAAAAGGAAGTACTACCTCAAACTTCGTTAAAAATGCTTGGTCGTAATAATCGGGGGAATTTTTATCCCGCTCTTGGTAAGCTGCGGGGCGGCTCTCCACTTTTATATCTCCGCCGTGGTCTTTTAGCACCCGCTTGGCATCGGCGAGCCCTATACCGGTGCCCATGCGGTAGCGGTCGGTGGCGAGCCTGCCGCGGTAACCAATCTCAAATATTGTTTCGTACTCATCCTCTGGTATTGGAACGCCCCAGTTTTCAACCGCGATCCTGACCTCCTTAGGGTATGGCGAATCACATTCTATTGTGACCCCAACCCAAGGCATTTTTCCCCTGCTCCGATGCCAAGTGTACTTGACCGCATTGTGTACTATATTTGAAATTGCCCGCAAGAGCTCTCTCTTCCTACCCCACACTTTTGGCTCAACCGCCCCGCAGAGGTTTTTCAGTCTTATTTCAACCCCACGGCTATCGGCAAATCCTTCCATATTTTTTATTGCTTGAGTAACACGTTCCAGTACCGAAATCTCTTCTTGCGGCTCTTCTTCCCTCATCCCCGTGGTTAGGAAATCCCGCAAAGCTGAAAGAGTTGGTTCCATTTGCTTTACCGCTACATAAGAATTTAGCAGCGGTACCAACAAAGTCGCCAATTCCAGTTCATCAGTAGCCCGGTAGGCGTCTTTTACCACTGCTCTCGGCAGACGTCCGGGCCTTATTTTATTCAATCTATCCCTGATGTCATCGACCAAAAGCCGCAAAACACCCGCGTGCACCTCCTTGAGTGGTGTTTCATCCCGATAGGTTTTCAGCCTTTGAATGCTTTGCTCCAGAAATTCCCATTGCAAATCAAGGAGAGCACCTCGTGCCCAATCGTCTTTTTCCGATTCACTGATCAATTTACTCAATGCTTTTATTAGCCGGTTTGCGTATTTCTCCAAAATAACATCCGGCTCGGTTGTAACAACGGCTTTAAGGTGCATCCCAAGGCTGCGCGCAATAAAATCCAGAGTAGGGCGCAAGGCTTTCTCTAACATTTGCAAAGTGGTTGAGTTGTAGTGGGTCACACGCCCAATATCTAACGCTAATTCATTTACCCTATTTTGCAGTTTATGTTCTTTAGTCCTATCAACCAAGCAGCCATAATAGCCCACAACGAAGCCCTCCCCATCCCGTAATGGTTTGCAAAACATCTGGACAATCACCTTGCTCTCGCCATTTTCCCTCTTGACTTTGAACTCCACCTTATTTTTTCTCAAGCACTTACCTTTCGCTTCCATTTCCTCTGCCTCGCGAAGCAAGGTTTCGCGGAGGTCTGGATTAACGTAATAATCGGCTATGCTCCCTTTGGGGTTACCGTTTTCGGGGAGATTCAACATCTTACGAACCGGCTTGCTTGCAAGTAGAAACTTGCCGTCAGGGCGCACAAGGTAGAAGCCAGCAGGCAACGCCTCTGGCCCCAAATCATGAAAGCGTTCCTCTATTTCCTCATCTGGTATTTTTTTGCGCTCGTGGATTCTTTCACCCATTACCCACCTCCAGCGGGGAAACGAGACAACCGTTACTCTCATTATAGCAAGTATGACCAAAAACGGGGTGGAGGAAACGTACATCCGCCACTAATTCCTCGCCAATGCAGCGGCGAATGGTAAAATTTCTGACAGCAAGAGGTTAACGCAAAGACGCAGAGGAAGCAGAGACGCAGAGAGAGAAACCACAGATTACGCAGATTAGCACAGATGAGAAGATTGGCGATTTAGGATTTGCGGAAGGACGCCAAGGTTGCCAAAGGCACAAAGGGCGCCAAGATTAACGCAGAGGCGCAGAGAAAGCAAAGAACGCAAAGAAAAGTTTTTTCTGTGTTCTCTGTAAATTTCTGTGTCTTCCGTGTTTGTAAATCTGTGTCAATCGGTGGAGAGGGACGCCAAGGCCGCCAAGGGCACAAAGGGCGCCAAGGAAGTAACACAGAGGCGCAGAGGAAGCAAAGGGCGCTAAGGAAGTAACACAGAGATGCAGAGGAAGCAAAGGGCGCCAAGGAAGTAACACAGAGATGCAGAGGAAGCAGAGGCGCAGAGAGAAACCTCAAGGTTGCCAAGAGAGGCATCCGGACACCCAAGCAACCAGGTAACCACCTCCGCCTTATCCCAATCCCTCCCTGCCTCAATCCCTCAATCCCTTTCTCTTTTTGTGTTTTCTGTGGTTTTCTTTTTCAATCGGTGCAAATCTGTGTCAATCGGTGGATGTTTTTCTGCTCCACCCACGACGCAACGACCTACCCCCCCCAACGACCCAACGACTTCACGCCCCAACGACCCAACGACCCAACGACCTAACGACTCAACGACTCCCAACCCCCATCATGGCTAAATCCAAATCCGGCGTAACACCAATTCGCAGTCAATATCTGGAACTCAAGCGGCAGTATCCCAACGCTATTTTGTTTTTCCGCTTGGGCGATTTTTACGAAACTTTTGATGAGGACGCGGAACTCGTCAGCCGCGAACTTGACATTGTCCTCACCTCGCGCAATGTGGCAAAGGGGGTGCGCGTGCCGATGGCAGGCATCCCCTACCACGCCGTGGAAAGTTACCTCGCTAAACTGATCGCCAAAGGCTACCACGTAGCCATCGCCGAGCAAATTGGCGAACCCGGCAAGGGGCTGATGGAGCGCAAGGTGGTGCGCGTCGTCACCCCCGGCACAGTTGTGGAGCCCAACCTGCTCTCGGCGGAAAGCAACAACTACCTCGCCGCGGTCATCATCACCGGCAGGTCGGCGGGCGTGGCATACGCCGACATCACCACCGGCGAATTTGCCGCCACGCAAATTGAATCGCCCGACCCGCTCGCCGCGGTGCGCGCCGAACTCCTCCGCCTGCGGCCTGCGGAAGTGCTCCACCCCGAAAGCCTCACCCTGCCCCCTGAAACCC
>JALVVL010000005.1 GCA_027023425.1 Anaerolineales bacterium | reverse complement strand
CAAGGGAGGGAAGGGGGCAGATGAGCCGAGCGTCAGCGAGGCTCAGCGGGGGATGGGTGAGATCTTGCCACAAAGAGGGCGGATGGCGCCTTCCGTAATGACCAAAATCTTGTTTGAGAATGCATTACGCAATTGAGCATCAACATATCTAAGCGCCCTCACCTTACCCCCGCTGCTGAGCCGCCGCGAAGCAAGGCTCTGGAGGAGTGGTGAGGGCGGAGAAGCCGGAAGTTCAACGGTTTCATAGAGTGAAATTGTTGCCTGTCAATCACCGTTGCGTAACGCGAGTTTGTAAATGGGGCGGCCGCGGCGTTTCTGCGATACAATGTAGCCCACATTCCCTTTGGAGACTTCAATGCGTAAACTTCTAAAGGCTTACGCCGTGTTGTTCGGCTTTGGCGGCTTGGTGTTGCTTTTAGACCAACTTTCCAAGCGTTACATTGAAACTCATCTGGCTTTTGGGCAAACGATTCCTATTTGGCACGGCATCCCAAACGTGCCGGTAATGCTTGTGCATTGGTCAAACTCGGGCATGGCGTTTGGGTTGGGCGAGCGTTGGGGAATTTTCTTCACCGCGCTGGGAATCGCGTACGCGGTCGGCATGGTTGTCATTTTCCCGCGGCTTGGCGATGAATGGTGGCTGCGGTTCGCGTTGGCAATCCAGTGGGGTGGCGCGTTGGGGAATGTGGTTGACCGCCTGCGGCAAGGGCATGTAACCGATTTCATCGCGGTCGGCAAGTTCCCTGTTTTCAACCTTGCCGATGCCGCTATCAACATCAGCGTTGCAATTCTGATTTTGGGCGAAATTTTTGGCAGGAAGGGGGGAGAGACCGGGGAGGAAGGCACTCTTTCCCCCGAAGAGGCTTTGCCCGAAGCGCCGAAGGTGTCGCCTCATGAGTGAAGAGCGTTTGGTGGAGTTGGCTTTTCATGCCGAAAAGCCAATTCGGTTGGATAAATTTGTCACAGCGCAACTCGGCTCATTTTCCCGCAGCCGGGTGCAGGGGTGGATAAAAGAGGGGCTGGTGAGCGTTGACGGCAAGCCTGTGACCAAAACCGGCTTTATGCTGGAAAAGCCCGCGCTGGTCACGGTACGCATTCCGCCACAAAAGCCGAGCAGGCTGGAGCCGGAGCAAATTCCGCTGGATGTGGTGTTTGAAAACGAAGATGTGCTGGTGGTGAACAAGCCTGCGGGGATGGTGGTTCACCCTTCGCCCGGGCACGAAAGCGGCACGCTGGTGCATGCGGCGTTGGCGCACGCTCCCGAAATGCTGGGCGTTGGCGGCGAACACCGCCCCGGCGTAGTGCATCGGCTGGATAAGGACACCTCGGGCATCATCATTTTGGCGAAAAACGACGCCGCGCACCAATTTTTGCAGGCGCAGTTCAAAGCCCGCACAGCGCACAAGGTGTATCTTGCACTGGTGGACGGCGCGCCGCCCACCCCAACCGGCAGGATTGAAGCGCCCATCGCCCGCGACATGAGCCATCGCAAGCGGATGAAAGTTGTGCCGCCCGGCCAAGGCAGGGAAGCGGTGAGCGAATTTCGTACTTTGGAGCGCTTTGCCGAGTACACGCTTTTGGAGGTAAAGCCGCTCACCGGCCGCACGCACCAAATCCGCGTCCACCTTGCGTTTTTGGGTTGCCCGGTTGCTGGGGATGTGCTCTACGGTCGTCGTCGCTCCACTTTACCCCTCTCGCGCCAGTTTTTGCACGCCTACAGTCTCACCATTACCTTGCCGGGAGAAGCCGAGCCGCGCACTTTCACCGCTCCATTGCCTCCTGACTTGCTGGCGGTGCTTGAAGACCTGCGAAGGCGTGAGGTCGTGAAGTCGTAGGGGCGTTGCGTCGTTGCGTCGTTGCGTCGTAGGTGGAGCAACACTACAAACCACAGAAAACACAGAAATTTACAGAGAACACAGAAAAATCTGTGCCAATCTGTGTAATCTGTGGTTCTTATCCACCGATTGACACAGATTTTCACCGATTGAGTAAGAAAACCACAGAGGACACAGAAATTTGCAGAGGACACAGAAAAAATTTTTTTCTTGGCGACCTTGGCGTCAACCTCTTTGCGCTCTGCGCCTCTGTTTCCTCTGCGTCTCTGCGTTACCCTTGGCGTCCTCTGTGTCCTTGGCGCCCTTGGCGTCCCTATCCACCGATTGACACAGATTTTCACCGATTGAGTAAGAAAACCACAGAGAACACAGAAATTTACAGAGAACACAGAGAAAAATCTGCGCTAATCTGTGTAATCTGTGGTTTTTCCCCGCGGCTTTGCATTACTCCGTTGGCGGCACTCTCCAATCCCAGTTTGTTGTATAATGGCTTTGCGAGACCAACTTTGAGGAGAGCGCTTTGTCCACACACTCACTTGCAAGCCAAAGACGCGCGCATTTTTTAGACCGCATTCGCAGTGCTAACACCATAACCGTTTTGATAATTGCGATTGTGGTTGGGGCAGGGACTGGATTGGGGGCAGTCTTTTTTATTGACCTTATCAGTTGGGTGGAAAAATTCCTCTATGAAATTTTGCCCGGCATTTTGCCCGAGATAGGCCGCGGCTGGTATATTCTTGCGCCGGTGATCGGTAGTTTGATTGCCGGCCCGATAATCGCCTTTTTCTCGCCTGAGGCCAAGGGGCACGGGGTGCCCGAAGTTATGGAAGCGATTGCGCTGAAGGGAGCGCGCATTCGGCCGCGTGTGGTAGTGGCTAAAGTGGCGGCTTCCGCGGCGTGCATTGGCTCGGGCGGCTCAGCAGGCCGTGAAGGGCCAATTGTGCAAGTCGGCGCGGCGTTGGGTTCAACCCTTTCCCAACTGCTACGCTTTTCCGAAAGCCGCACGCGCAACCTTGTGGCGAGCGGGGCGGCGGCTGGTATCGCGGCCACCTTCAATGCTCCAATCGCTGGAGTGCTCTTCGCCATTGAGGTGATTTTGGGGGAATTGACCACGCGCGACCTCGGCGGCGTTGTGCTTGCCGCCGTTACCTCCAGCACGATCGCCCGCGCCATTCTCGGCAACCGGCCAGCGTTTGGCATTCCTTTCTACAGCGCCCGCAGCCCGTGGGAAATTCTCATCTACATCCTGCTCGGCCTGTTGGGGGCGCTAATAGGCGTTGCTTTCATCAAGGTGCTTTACTTCACCGAAGATCTGTTTGACAATTGGGATTTCCCCGCGTGGCTCAAGCCCGCCGCCGGTGCCCTGATACTCGGCACAATGGGGTTTGCCTACCCGCAGGTGCTCGGTTTGGGCTTTGTGCCGCTTGACGAACTCAAACTCGGCGTGCCGCTGCATCAGGGCTTGCCGCATGTGTATGGCTCGGGCTTCCCTGTGATTGAAGATGCTCTTCTGGGCAACCTTTCGCTTACCTTGATGGTGGTGCTCATAGTGCTAAAACTGTTTGCCACCTCGCTCACGCTCGGCTCGGGCAACTCGGGCGGTGTTTTTGCCCCGGCGCTTTTCATGGGCGCGATGACTGGGGGCTCTTTCGGCTTTGTAGCCCACAAACTACTACCTCACCTCACCGCAGGCGCGGGCTCTTATGCCACGGTGGGCATGGCGGCGGTGTTTGCGGCTGCGGCGCGCGCCCCCCTCACCGCCATTATGATTGTTTTTGAACTGACCGACGACTACCGCATCCTGCTGCCGCTCATGGCCGCGGTGATTTCTGCTGTCATCTTGGCTGAAAAGTTGGAGCCGGAGTCAATTTACACCCTCAAACTTGTCCGCCGCGGCATCAAACTTTTCCGCGGCCGCGATATGGACATTTTGGCCTCGGTGCAGGTGAAAGAAGTGATGAACCCCAACCCCATCACTGTTTCGCCCGATATTCCGGCTTCCACGCTTGCAGGTTTGTTCATCCAGACCAACTCGCACGGCTTCCCGGTGGTTGACAAAAACGGCATGCTTTGGGGCATTGTTTCGCTGGAGGACTACCGGCGCGCTGTCGGCCACGACAATCAACCCCCGCCAGACCTCAAAGTGGCCGATATTGCCTGCCGCAACCCGGTTGTTACTTACCCGGATGAAACCCTGCGCGACGCGGTGCAGAAAATGGCGCCGCGCGACCTCTCGCGCTTGCCAGTTGTAGACCGCAAGAACCCGCACCGCCTGCTGGGCGTGCTCCGCCGTAACGACATTGTGCACGCTTACGAATTGGGTATGGTGCGCCGCGGCTTTGCGCTTGGAGAACTGCCCGGCTCGCCCCCCGGCACCACCACAGCCCGTTTTGTCCTGCCGCCCGGCTCGCCGCTCGCGGGCAAGTCGCTTTCCCAAATCCCGCTGCCTGACGATGTGCTCATCATCCACATTCAGCGCGGCGGCCAGAGCGTGCTCCCCCACGGCGATACGGTGCTTCAAGAAGGCGACACTGTCACCATCCTTTCCCGCGGCGGCGATGAGGAGCGGTTGGAACGTCTTTGGGCTGAGTTGAATATGCCCACCGAGGAGGCAAATTCCGCAACAACCGGTTGAGCCAAACGCCCCGCCTGCGCGCGGGGCTTTTCATTCCCTGCTGCGAGGTTGACCAAATGGAAAAATCACCTTACATCCAAGATTACTACCCCGACGACCTTGCTTGGTGCTACGGCTGCGGCCGCTACAACGAACACGGCCATCATTTCAAAACCCGCTGGGATGGTGATGAGACGCTAACGCGCTTCACACCTGAGCCGTATCACATTGCCATCCCCGGATTTGTGTATGGCGGCTTGCTGGCTTCGTTGGTTGACTGCCACAGCACGGGCAGCGCGGCTTTGGCCGCTTACCGCGCCGAAGGCCACGAGCCCGGCGATGACGCCCCCGTTCCCCGTTTTGTGACTGCCGATTTGCACGTGACCTATCGCAAACCCACCCCCTTGGGCGTGGAATTGGAGGCGCGCGGGCGCATCAAAGAAATTACCGACCGCAAAGTCATTGTGGAAACCACTGTTTACGCCAACGGCGAGGCCTGCGTTATGGGTGAAGCGGTGCTGGTGAAAATGCCTAAACACATGATCCCAAAGGATGTGCCAGTCCCCAAACAAGGGTAGCCCTTTGAGGAGAGGACTATGGACTTTGAACTGAATACCGAGCAACGCATGTGGCGACGAGCCGTTCACGATTTTGTGGCGGCGCAGATAAAGCCGTTTGCCGCCGAATATAACGAACGCGAAGAAACTATGTGGCCTGCCATCCAGCAGGGCGGCGAGCAGTTGGGTTTGATGGGGATGCTGGTGCCCGAAAAATACGGTGGCAGCGAGGTTGATGCCCTCAGTTTTGCCATCGCGATTGAGGAATTGGGCTGGGGCGATGGCGGTACGGCGTTGGTAGTCGCGGCGCACAACGGTTTAGGGTGCGCGCCGGTTGCAATGTTCGGCACCGAGGAGCAAAAGCAACGCTTCTTGCCGCCGGTTACGACCGGCGAGCGCGGCAAACTTGCCGCTTTGGCGCTCACCGAGCCGAATGCGGGCTCAGACCTGCGCGGCGTTCAAACCCGCGCTGAACTTCAGGGGGATGAATGGGTCATCAACGGCAGCAAAATGTGGATTACCAACGCTGGCGACGCCGACTACATCGTCACCCTTGTCCGCACCGCCCCAGGGCGCGCCAGCAACACCCTGAGCATGATAATTGTCCCCACCGACACCCCGGGGCTGCATGTGGGCCCTCCCGAAAAGAAAATGGGCTTGGGCACAACCCACAGTCACGCTATCACCTACGAAAATGTGCGCGTGCCGAAAGAGAACTTGCTGGGTGAGTTGGGGCGCGGTCTGCACCAAGCCTTGCAAGTGCTGGACGGCGGGCGTATCAGCATAGGCGCGCTCTCGGTGGGCATTGCCCAAGCCGCTTTTGAAGAAGCCATTGCCTACGCCAAACAGCGCACGGCTTTTGGCAAGCCCATTGCCGATTTTGAAGCCATCCAGTTCATGCTGGCAGATATGGCAACCGAAATCCACGCGGCGTGGCTGATGGTTTACCACGCGGCTTGGCTCAAAAGCCAAGGCAGGCCGTTCACCCACTCCGCGGCAATGGCAAAACTTTTCGCAACCGAAATGGCGGAGCGCGTTACCCGCAACGCCATCCAAATCCACGGCGGATACGGCTACAGCCGCGAATATCCTGTTGAACGGCTGTATCGCGATGCCCGCTTGATGACCATCGGCGAAGGCACAAGCGAAATCCAGCGGTTGGTCATCGCGCGACAGGCGCTGAAAAACGCGTCCACGCTGGTGTAGCCCCTGTGTCGTATAATTCTTGCATTACGCAGTTGCCCGTAGAAGCGCTCGTTTTCATGTCATGGCGAGCCGCCATAGGCGGCGAAGCCATCCCCCAGACAGTGCGGGGGACCGCTTCGGCGGTCTACGACCGCCTCGCGGTGACACAAAAGGGGGGAACTGCGTACTCCTAAATCCTTCGCATGCCATTTCGGGAGGTCGCCATGCCAACACGCCATGCCGTTAGTGTAAGTTTGGGCAGTTCCAAGCGCGACAAAAAGGTGACGGTGCGCTTTGGCGACACCGACGTGATAATTGAGCGCATAGGCACCGACGGCGATGTTGAGGCCGCGAAGCGCCTTTACCGCGAATTGGACGGCAAGGTTGACGCCTTCGGTATGGGCGGCGTGGATTTGTACATCCGCGTTGGCGATAAAGAATATCCCCTGCGAGCCGCCCACAAACTAATAGAAGGTGTGCATAAAACGCCGGTTGTGGATGGCCGCGGCCTCAAACACACCCTTGAACGCAGAGTGTTTGAACTCGCCGCTCCAAATTTGCGGGAAAAGGATCTCCATTTCAAACGCGCTTTTATGCCCCTCGCGCTTGATAGGGTTGGCTTAGCCCATGCTGTGGAGGAAGTCGCCGATGAAATAATTTTTGGCGATTTTATGGTGGGACTTGGCATACCCATGCCCATCCGCGGGCTAAAAGCCTATGAGCGCTGGCTTCACCTTTTGATGCCGATAGTGAGTTACTTCCCGTTGAGCATGCTCTTTTACGGAAGCGGCGGCAGTGAAGGAGAGCCAAAGTTTGAAAAATACTGGGAAGGCGCGGATTTGATAGCCGGCGATTTCATGTTTATGAAGAAGTACATGCCTCCTCACATGCTGAAGGGAAAATTTATCATCACCAACACGACTACAGCCGAAAATTTAGAATTTATCCGTGCTCACGGGGTACGCGTTTTGATCACAACCACGCCGCGCTATGAAGGCCGCTCCTTCGGCACCAATATGATGGAGGCCGCGCTGACCGCTTACGCGGGCAAAGGCCGCCGCCTTACCTACGATGAAATCAACTCGCTCATTGATGAATTGGATTTCCGCCCGACCGTGCATTACTTTGACTGATAGAAGTTACTGCATTCTCAAACAAGATTTTGGTCATTACGGAAGGCGCCATCCGCCCTCATTGTGGCAAGATCTCACCCATCCCCCGCTGAGCCTCGCTGACGCTCGGCTCATCTGCCCCCTTCCCTCCCTTGGTAAGGGAGGGAAGGGGGCGGCTACGGCGGGCTGAGCGGAAGCGAGGCCTCGCCGTAGCGGGGGGAGGGAGAGATTAAGACATGCGACTGGGCATTGCCGAAGAGCCTAAACCTAACATCTGGGTTGATTATGCATTACGCAGTTCCCCTGCTTTGTGTCGCCGTGAGGCGGCCGCAGGCCGCCGAAGCGGTTCCTCCATACGTCTGGGGGATGGCTTCGCGGCCTACGGCGGCTCGCCATGACATGAAAACGAACGCTTTCTACGGGCAACTGCGTAAGTCCTGTGACTGATTGCCCTCTTCGCTGTTTTACCCCTTTGCCTTGCTTCGGCAGCGTTACTTCCCGCTCGGATCATTTGCGGTACAATAAAAGCATGGAAAACAAAAAATCCCCCTGCCTGTTAGTTGTGGAAGACGTACCCGCCGTGCGCGAAATGCTGGAAATTACCCTGCGCTTCAACGGCTACACGGTGGAAAGCGCCGCGAACGGCGAAGAAGCCTTGGCGAAAATGGCCGAGTGCCAGCCTGACCTCGTTATAACCGATTTGCTCATGCCGAAATTGGACGGCTTTATGCTCGCCCAACGGCTGCGCCGCGACCCCAACACCCGTCATTTGCCTATCCTCTTCATTTCTGCAACTTACATAACCCCGGAAGACAAGGATTTTGCCCTCAGTTTGGGCGCGGTTCGCTTCCTTGAAAAGCCGATTGACACCGAGGAGTTTTTGCTCACAATCGCTGAAGTTTTGCAAGAATCTCCCCCTGAATCCAGCCCGTTGGACGATGAGACTTTTTACCGCGGCTACTTGGAGCGGCTTGAAAACAAAATGCGCTACAAGGCAAAGCAAATAGCGCGTTTGGAGCGGTTGATACCGACCTTGCCCGAGGCACAGCGTCCGTCTTTTCAGGCAATGCTCACCGCGGCGAAAAAAGAGCACGAAGTCGTCCGGCAAGAATTTGAGGCCGTGAAGCAAATGCTGGGGGAATTGCCGGCTTCTGACCAAAGCGCATCGTAAACCTTGGCGAGCGAGGGAAAACATGCCTCCTACTTTGCAGGATGTGGAAATTTTGGCACGTCAGGCGGGGGTAATTCTGCGCAACGGCTATGGCAAGCGCCATCAAATCACCTCCAAGAGCCACACGATTGATTTGGTGACGGAAACCGACCGCCGCTCGGAGGAGTTTTTGCTTGACGCCATCAAGCGGCGTTGGCCCGGCAGCGCCATAGTTGCTGAGGAAAGCGGCGAACACGCGGGCCGCGATGGCCTCTGGTATGTTGACCCGCTTGACGGGACAGTCAATTTTGCCCACGGCGTGCCCATATTTTCAGTTTCAATTGCCTACGCCGAGGGCGGGGTGGTGCAATTGGGGGTGGTTTACAACCCGATGAGTGATGAATGTTTTTGCGCGCGCCGCGGCGAAGGCGCTTTTTTGAACGGCCGCCGTTTGCGCGTTTCCAAAACCGACCAACTCGCCAACGCGCTTTTGGTCACCGGTTTCCCCTACGACATTTGGGAAAACCCTGATAACAACTTGGATAACTTCGCCCGCTTTGCCGTGCGCACTCAGGGTGTGAGAAGGCTCGGTTCGGCGGCGTTGGATTTGTGCTTTGTTGCCGCAGGGCGCTTTGACGGCTATTGGGAACTGCGTCTCAAGCCGTGGGATGTGGCGGCAGGCGGTCTGATAGCCGCGGAGG
Organism: Anaerolineales bacterium; assembly: GCA_027023425.1. Lineage (GTDB taxonomy): Bacteria > Chloroflexota > Anaerolineae > Anaerolineales > DRMV01 > JALUBW01. Next base: position 55,086 of record JALVVL010000005.1, on the reverse strand, counting down.
CGGGTGCAGTGGTCACAAACTTGCGCGGCGGCGAGGATTACCTTTCGCCGCCACAGTCAATTTTGGCCGCGAACCCTGCCATTCACAAGCAGATGCTCGCTGTGTTGAACGAAAAACCTTAGCCCACCGAGATTTCAAATGGCGCAAAAGAAATTTGTGGTCATAGCAGGCAACATCGGAGTTGGCAAATCCACGCTGGTGGATTTGCTCAGTCGGCATTTGGGCTGGCAGCCCTTCTACGAGCCGGTAGCCGAAAACCCCTACCTCGCCGATTTTTACCGCGATATGCGGGCTTGGGCGTTCCATTCGCAGGTTTTCTTCCTCGCACACCGCCTACGCATTCACCACCAATTGTTGGAATACCCCACCTCGGTTGTGCAAGACCGCAGCGTTTACGAGGACGCGGAGATTTTTGCCCGCAATTTGTATTTGCAGGGGCATATGGCCGAGCGCGATTGGGAAACCTACCGCCGCCTTTACGAATCTATGCTCACTTTTTTGCCAGCCCCCGATTTGGTGGTGTACCTGCGTGCTTCGGTGCCCACCTTGCTGAAGCGTATTGCTATGCGCGGGCGGGATTACGAGCGCTCTATCTCCCCCGAATACCTTTCCCAACTCAATCGCCTTTACGAAGAATGGCTTGAGAATTTTTCCCTCAGCCCCGTGCTGGTTGTCCCGGCCGATAAACTGGATTTTGTAGCCAATCCCGAAGACCTGCAGGTGATAGTCGGCGGTTTGGAGCAAGCCCTCTCTGCCAACGGTGGCGCAGGTGGGCGAATTTTCATTGACGCTTTGGGGGCAAAAAATGGGCATTGAAAACGGCAACGGCTATGTTTTGAAAATTAGGCTCAGTGTGGCCGTGGCGGTTGTTGGTTTTTTGACCTTTGTGGTAGGCGCTCATCCGGAGCGCTTGGGGCTTTCCACCACGCCAGCGGTTGGTTTTTTGCAAATCAGTTTTATGACTGTTGGGCTTGGGTTGCTCGCGCTCGGCGCTTACGCGGCGGTTCGGCTGCTGTGGGGGCAAAGAGAATTGAGCATAGCGGCGCAAATAGGCGGCAGGCTCATTGCGAGCGGGTATGTGGTGGCCGCGGCTTCAATTATGGCCGATGTGCTCGGCTTGGGCTCGCAATCTTGGCCTCAGAGCGCCCACTTTGGCCCCCTTCAAGTCAAAGGGATGCTCGCCGGCGAAGCGATAATGGCCTTGGGGGTATTATTGCTCTATCCGTGGAAAGGGGAGGCTTCGGATGCGAAGGCTGAATCAGAAGATGGTCAAGAGGCTAATTCTTAATTTTGGCTTGCCGCAGTAAAGCGCCACAAGCGCCAGCAGCGCCGCGGCGCTCACCATCCCCCCAACAGGCCACCACCACGGGCGGAAGACCATAACCACGCTGTGCTCACCTGCTGGAACGGGTACGGCGCGGAACAGAAAATCGGCGCGGTAAATTGGCGCCTGCTTGTTGTCCACAAACGCTCTCCAGCCCGGATACCAAGTTTCAGAAAAAACCACGAAACCGCCATCCTGCGGTGCTTGCACTTCCCAAACTTCGCGCTGGGGAGTGCTTTTTAGCAAGCGCGCGCTCCACTGGGTGCTGCAAGCGGGCTCGGCGGGGAGCGGCTCGCCTTCCAGCACAACCACGCATTGCCATGCCGCGCCGCCTTCCCGTGCTCGGCGGGCGACTTCGCCCCAAGCCGCTTCGGCGCCCGAAACCCACACTGCCCGCGGCACCCAGCGCGCCCGAGGCTCTGCCGCTATGGCCTCCCAGTGTGCGGCGTAGGGCGGCGCGGGGCTAACCAATTCCAGCGCACCGACGCCCAAGCGCTGCCAAATCCGCCGCTGCGCCTTTGGGGGCTGCGCGGCGCCCGCAGTTGTGTACCACTTGTAGCGCGCTGGAAGGAGGGGGTCAAAGTTGTTCGCCGAGGGGATGCCGTCCAAAAGGCTCAAGTTCGGCAAAAGTGTGGCGCGCAGGCTTCCCCATCCGCCTTGGGGCGGCGAAAAATCTTTGAAACGGAAGAAACGGTCAAATTTTAGGTGCTCTTCGTCGTTTGGTGGGATGTAAACCCGAGCGCCCGCGGCCAGCGCGGCGGCGTTGCGCGCGGCGGGCGGCGTTGCGCCGTAAATCTCGTCTGCCCGCGCCGCGGGGTTTAGCCCCCAGCCCGCTACCAAAAGATCGGCCAAAACCCAAAGCGCCACCGCCCAGCGCCAGAGCACCCTCTTGTTGGATTTGGCAAAGGGGGAGGGGGTTTCCACAGGCGCGCTTAGTGCCAGTGCCCCTACGCCCAGCGCCCAAAATCCAGCCAGCGCGGCGGAACGCACCATTGTGGATCTGATGTCCCCCGCCAATGCCCATGCCAAGCCCGCACCCAATGCCACGGCAAACGCCCCGGCCGTGCCCAACCGTGTCCAATAGAGCGCCCGCCCTTGCGGACGCCGCCACACGGCCACGCCAAGCCCGCCGAGGAGGGCAAGTGCAGTTTCAGGCCAAATTAGCCAGCGCGCCGGTGCTTTGAACATTGCAAAGGTCGGCACGTGGTGGTAAAGCGCCATGAAAATCGGCGTGAATTTGCCCAACGCCAGCGCGAAACCGGTTACGGACACTAACGCTCCCCACGCCACGGCGCGGCGCGGCTTCCCCCGCCGCAGGGCAAGCAGGCCGAGCAAAAGTGGAAGCATGCCCACATAAGCCGCGTCTTCCCAAAAAGCGCCGTAACCCCAGTAGTTTCCGTGGGCGGGGTTGCCGAAAGCGTCGGGCATGAGCAGGGTTAGGAAATGCCAAGGCCAGAAGGAATAATCCAGCGCCCAAGCGGGCGCGCCGCCTGCCCGCTGCGATTGCGTCAGGTACACCGCTGTGGGGAGGAGTTGCACTGCGGCCAATGCCGTGCCCAGCGTTGCGGCGGCGGCCAGAGCGGCAATGCGCGTCCACACCGGTTTTTTCAGCCAAAAGAGCGCCCACAGCCCCACCATCAACGCCGAATACCATGCGGTTTGGGCGTGGCCTGCGAGGAGTTGAAGCCCCCAAATTCCCCCAAGGATGAGGATGCGGCGGCGGGTCGGCCTTTCTGCCGCGCGCCGCGCCGCCCACAGTAACCAAGGAATCCACGCCACCGCGGCGTTGATGCTGAAAAAGCCCAGCCGCGCCACTAAATAGCCCGAAAGCGCATATGCCAGCCCCGCGACGGTTGGGGCTGGCTCGGGTGCTCCGAAATCGTCCAGCACTTTGGACATGCCCCATCCCGCGAGCGCAAGGTGAAATGCGGCTAAAAGCCCGTGCGCCCAAGCGAGGCCAGTGCGCCCGCCCAGCGCTGCAAACGGCAAAAGCAGCCAGTTCGGCGGGTAGAACAGCGCGCTTTGGTAGTTGGCCGCGAGCGGCGCTCCCGCACCTAAAAGCGGGTTCCAAAGCGGCAGATGCCCTTGCCGCAGCGCTTCCCACGCCCACCAGTGCCACGGCACAAACTGGAGCGAAGGCGTGCCCCAAAAGAGCGCCCAGCCCGGCCGCAAGGCGGGCGCAAGCAGGATGAAAGGGGCCAGCAAAAGCAAAAGGCGCGGTGAAATTGCTTTCCGCACCTTTGCAGTTGCCGTTGGGGAGTTTTGCCCGTGTTGCCCGGCTTGCCGGTGTGCGTTTACCATTGGGGGTTGCCCGTGGAACATGCTCACTTTACGCGGGTGTGCATTTCCCGCGCGGCGATGTTGCGGTAAAGCCATTCGGTGAGGAACGATGCCGCGACCACCACAGCCAAAACCAGCAGGGTCATCGGAGTGGTGGTCCACAAGTAGTAACTCAGGATGACAAAGGCCGTGAGGCAGGCGACGATCGCGCCCACGATGATCCACGGCTGTGCGCCGGTTTCGCGGTAAAGCCGCAAATGGCCGATGCTCACTGCGGCGTAAATCAGCAAAAATGCGGCGCTGCCCATCATGCCGATGCGGCTCAGGTTGAAAATGTTGGCAAACACCAAAACCAGCCCGGCGGTGATGAACAGCCCCTCGGTGGCGCGGCCCCAAACCTTTCGCTCAAACACCTTGGGCAGTTCGCCCTTGCGGGCGATGGTGTAACTCACGTTGGCGCCGCCGTACAGGGTGGCGTTGATGGCCGAAGAGGTGGCAAACAGCGCGGCGAAAGCCACCAGCCGCAGCCCCCATTCCCCCAGAAAGGCTTGCGCCGCAGCCGCGGCCGCATAGTCGCTGGCGGCAACGATTTTGGGCACCGCCAGATTCCCCACCACCGCCACGCTCACCGCAATGTAGAGGAAAATCACAATGCCTACGCTTAGGTAAAGCGCCTTGGGTAGGGTTTTCTGCGGGTTTTCCATATCTTCAGCGGTGTTCGTCACCAAACCAAAGCCTTCGTAGGTGAGGAAGACCACCCCCGCGGCAAACAGAATTTTATCCACATGCGGCCACTGGGCGGGGGAAAGGAGCGCCGGCTTGAGGAAGGCGAAGCCCGCGCCCGCGAACAAGAGCAAAAAGCCCACGTTCGCGGCCACAATGACCAACTCCGAGCGCCCCACGGCCTTTGCGCCGAGGAAGTTGACGCCCGTGAACAGCAGAATGATGAGGGTGGCGAAAATGTTTTGCCAGTAGGCCGGTAGGCCGGGGAAGAAGGTGGCAAGGTAGGCGCCGAAGGCGCGCGCATACAGCGCCAGCGCAAACACATAGCCAAACCAAAGCAGGATGTTGAAGCCGCCGCTGATGATGCCATCGCCGAAGCCTTGGAGCAAAAACTCCACTGGCCCGCCGGCCGAGGGGTAGCGGGCGCCCAACTTGGCGTAGGAATAGGCGCTGAACAGTGCCACAAGGCCTGCCAGCGCAAATGAGATGTAGACCGCGTTACCGGCAATGCCGACGGCCGTGCCCAGCAGGGAATAGATGCCGCCGCCGACCATGCCGCCAATGCCAATGGCCACCGCGGCGCTCAGCGTCATGGCCTTTTTGTCGTGATTTGAGCCGCTCATAAGCCCTCCGGAGAAGTAACAACGTTGAAGAAATGACACTTTCATCTTACCACGGCATCATTAAAACCGCAGGGGAACGCAGAGGCGCAAAGAAAGTAACGCAGAGGCGCAGAGGAGACAGAGACGCAGAGAGTAACGCCAAGACGCCAAGAAAGTAAAGGACGCCAAGGATAAAAAACCACAGATTACACAGATTAGCACAGATTTTTTTGTGAAATCCGCGAAATCTGCGGTTTCAACCATTCAATCGGTGTAAATCTGTGCCAATCGGTGGATAAGCACGCCAAGGGCGCCAAGGACACAAAGGACGCCAAGGGTAACGCAGAGGCGCAGAGGAAGCAGAGGCATAGAGAAAAATTTTTCTGTGTTCTCTGCAAATTTTTGTGTCCTCTGTGGTTTTCTCCTTCAATCGGTGTAAATCTGTGCCAATCGGTGGAGGGTAACGCAAAGGTTGCCAAGAAAAGATTTTTCTGTGTTCTCTGTAAATTTCTGTGTCCTCTGTGGTTTTCTTACTCAATCGGTGCAAATCTGTGTCAATCGGTGGATATTTTCTGCGAAATCTGCGGTCTCGCCTTGCCGAGGCTGAACAGTTACAAATGTTCAGCCTGCAGGGTTTCGCGAAGCGAAAAAAGCCGCCTTTGCGGCGGCTTGGGGAAGTCTTCAAGAGCGAGAACTCATAACGGCCTTGAGGTGGTTCTATTCCTTTTGCTTCAGCAGATCACGTATTTCTTCAAGCAACTGAACCTCGGGTGAGGGCGCAGGAGGTGGCGCAGGTTCTTCTTCTTTCTGCCGTTGGAAGGAATTTATGGCTTTTACGACAAAGAAAATTGCCAAAGCCACGATGAGGAAATCCACCAGCGTTTGGATGAAAGCACCATATCGCCAAAGCACGGCGGGATTGTCGCCACTGGCGGCTTTCAAGGTGATGGCAAGGTCGGTGAAATTCACCCCGCCGAGCAAAACGCCTATTGGCGGCATGATGATGTCATTTACCAACGAAGAAATGACTTTGCCAAAGGCCGCGCCGATGACAATGCCAACCGCCATGTCAATCATGTTGCCTTTGAAAGCAAATTCTTTGAATTCTTTCCACATGGTTGCTTCTCCTTGAAATGGGTTGTTTTATGTTAAAACGCTTATCTCGCCAAAAGTTGCGCTTTTGCTATAATGCAGTTCCTCTGGTTACGTTTTATGCTTCTGAGCAAGGTCTCACTTTTGCCGTTAGTACCCGTGATGGCAATAGAGTATAATAGGAATGCCGATAATTTCTAAGCGAGGCTAAACGATGATGCGAGAAAATTACTGGGACGATTTTACCGTTGGCAGTGACGACATAGAAGTCATCTACAACCATTTGTTGGAAACCGAAACACCTCTCACCACGGCAGAACTCGCAAAAGTGCTTGTTCAGGAGCGCATTGGGGAAGAATTGCGGAAGTTGGAGAAGCAGCGTAGCGGCTCCGCGGCAATTTACATACCCAAGGAGCATTACGAGGTTGGGCAATCGCTGTTATTCCCTGCGCTGGGGTGGCAAAAAGGCGAAGTGGTGGGCAAACGTCCGGCCAACAACCCCCTTGTGCCTGCCTTTGAGGTAATACGCGTGCGGATGGAGGACGGGCGCGAGCGCGAGTTTGCTTCTGGCTTAGAAGACCATGCTCTCAACCAGCCCATCAGGTTTGATGAAGGCGACCCACTCCTTCAACCGGAAAACGTGCTGGTTACTTACGGCACGCTGATAATTTCGCGCCTGGAAGAGGCTTTGAGCAAGAGCGAGGAGTTTGTCCGCATAGCAGGGCGCTGGTTCCCGCGGGCGTTGCTGGTTGATGTGGGTATCGGCAATCTCAACATTGCTGAAGCCGTGTTGGATATGAACGGCGGCGGCCCTTTGAGCACCGCCGAAATCCTCACTCACCTTGAATTGCCTGCCGATAACGACAAATTGGTTGAATTTTCGCTGGATTATGCCCTTCAGGAAGATGAGCGTTTTGATGAGGTGGGGCCTGCGGGCAAGGTGATGTGGTTTTTGCGGCGCTTGGAGCCAGAAGCGGTGCTGGAAAAGCCCGAGGTGCTTCGCTACCGCCCGTTGGAATACAACGAAAACGCCCTCACCGAAGATATGCGCAAGTTGGAAGCCGAGTTGGCTGATGAACTTTCGCCGCAGGCAAGTGCTGAACCCGTGGATGAGGTGTCGTTGGCGCTGATTTACCCGCATTGGGCGGCTGGGACTTTGCCGCTGAGCGCGGCAATGGCTTCACTTTTCCCAACGGCCTACGAGGCGCCGCGCGTGCGCTTCACCTTCATTGATGGCATCACCGGTAACGAATTCCCCGGTTGGGTGGTGCGGCCGGGCAAGTATGTCTACGGCCTTGGCGAGTGGTACAACCGCTATGGCCTTCAGCCCGGAAGCATTGTCACGGTCAAACGGGGCGAAAAGCCCGGCACTGTGATTGTGAGCGCTAAAACCCATCGCCCAACCCGCGACTGGGTGCGCACTGTTATGGTGGGCAGCGACGGCAAGCCAGTTTTTGCCATGCTCAGGCAATCTATCACTGCTGAATTTGACGAACACATGATAGTCGCAGTGCCGGACGTCAAAGCAGTGAACGAAGCGCGCAAGCAAATAGCCTCCCAGCGTATGCCGTTTGAGGAACTGGTGGTTTCAACCCTGCGCGAACTCGCAAAACTGAACCCGCAAGGGCATGTGCACGCCGCTGAGTTATATTCCGGCATCAACGTGCTAAGGCGTTGCCCGCCCGGGCCGATTTTTGCCCTTTTGGCTACCCGCCCCTGGTTCGTTCCGGTTGGCGATTTGTACTACCGACTTGACGAATCCGCATTCTAAGGGAGAAAGCCCCTATGCCTCAGAAACCTCATAGCATTGTCAAACCCACGTTAGACACACCTTTCCATATAGACTTTTCGTGGTGGCAAGAGCACGACCGCGATTGGCGCGTTTACCTGCGCGGTCTGTTGTGCGAAGAGCATAGCAAGCAGTTTGAGAATTGGGATGACGAAGTTCCCGTTGATTGGGTTGACCCCGAGACCGCTGAAGTGAGGCCTGTAGACGGCTTGCAGTTTGTGGTAATGACTCACTGTTCGCAGCAACCCGGCTTTTTGACTGCCGGTGTTCCGATGGTGGATTCGGTTTTTAGGGTACTCATAGCGAACGGCAATCGGCCTATGAGCGTGGCTGAAATAGCCGAGCATCTCGGCAAACCCCTACAAGCCCGAACGCTGCTCCGCACTTTGGGACGTCGCCGCTCCTATCTTGGCATAAGACCAGCGGAAAAGTAGCCCATCTCGCCCCCGTAGCTCAACGGACAGAGCGTCGGACTTCTAATCCGAGGGTTGCAGGTTCGAATCCTGTCGGGGGCGCAACTCGCAATTCGCAATTCATAACTCGCAATTCCGCGGAGGTGCGCCATGTTATCGCTCTTAAGCGCAGTGCCGACCGAAAGTGATGATCCTGAGGCCGCGTGGGTGCTTGACATACGGTGGGGGAACAACCCTACCATCTGGCGCCCTCCCACTGATGTGTTTGAAACCGATGAAGCCCTCATCGTCCGTGTGGAAATTGCGGGAATGCGCACCGAGGATTTTTACCTGCGATTGGATGGGCAAACTCTCATCATCAGCGGAGTGCGCCGCGACCCCGACATTGGCTCGGCATACCATCGGCTTGAAATTCCGTTTGGGCAGTTTCAGGTCGCGGTGATCTTGCCCGTCGCCATTGACGAAGAGCAAGTTGAAGCCGAATATCGTGATGGCTTTTTGCGAATAACTTTGCCGAAACGTGGCACGCATACCGTTTCAATAGGGTCGTAAGGTCGTTAAGTCGTAAGGTCGTTGGGTCGTTGGGTCGTAAGGCCGTTGGTGTTTTTGTGTGATTGGTAGATTTTTCGTCCAAAAGGCGAGGCGGAAAAGCAGAAAACAATGCCCCATATTTCAGAGGAGATAGCGCCTATGCCTGCATCGCGTTGGCATATGGGTTGGGAAGACATTGAGCAGTGGCTTGAGGAAGATGCGGCTTGGGAGCAAGCCGTTCTTCCCTTTTTGCACCGCATCCTCGGCGGTGAGAAAAATGAGGGGGGAGACTCCGCCAAGGCCGAACAGCCCCAAGAGCCTGAAAAGCAAGAGCCGAAGGAGTTTGAAATCCCGATTTTGCCGTTGCGCGGCACGGTAGTTTACCCGCAAACCGGCACGCCGCTCACGGTTGGCTTGCCGCGTTCCATCCGCTTAGTAGATGAGGTAGTTGCCGGCGACCGCCGCCTCGGGCTGGTGGCCTCCAAAAATCCCGAACTGGAAGAGCCTTCGCCCGACGACCTTTACACCGTTGGCACGATTGCCAACATTCACCGGCTGTTCCGCGCTCCCGACGGCACAGTGCGCTTGCTTGTGCAGGGGCAACAGCGCTTCAAAATTTTGGAATTCACCCAAACCGAGCCCTACTTTGTGGCGCGGGTGCGCCTCATCCCCGAAACGGTAGAGAACACGCTGGAGGTTGAGGCGCTGGCGCGGCAGGTGCGTGAAAATTTCCAAGCCATCGCCGAGATGGTCTCTTCCATTCCCCAAGAACTGGTCGCCTCGGTGCTCTCGCTGGAAGACCCACTGCAACTCGCCTACACCGTCGCCAACTTCCAGCGGATGAGCCTTGAAGACGCGCAGGCCATTTTGGAACTGGATTCGGTGGCCGAAAAACTGCGCAAACTGCTCGGCATTCTGACCCACGAGCGGGAAGTGTTGGAATTGGGGCAGAAAATTGAAAAAGAAGCCCGCTCGCAAATTGAGCAGATGCAGAAGGAATACTTCCTGCGCGAGCAGATGAAGGCCATCAAGCGGGAACTGGGCGAGGACGACGAGCACGCCGCGGAGGTCAAGGAATTTCGGCAGAAAATTGAAGAAGCCGGAATGACCGAAGAGGCCAAAAAGCAAGCCCTGCGCGAGTTAGACCGCCTTGCCCACCTTCCACCTGCCGCCGCGGAATACAGCGTCATCCGCACTTATTTGGACTGGCTGGTTTCGCTGCCGTGGAACAAACTCACCGAAGACAATTTAGACCTTCAACACGCCAAAGAAGTGCTGGATAAAGACCACTACGGGCTGGAAGACGTCAAAGACCGCATTCTGGAATACCTCGCTGTGCGCAAACTGCGCCTTGAGCGCAAAGAGGAACTGGAAGCCCGAGTGCCCGACGACGCCATCCGCCACGACCGCGAAGGCGCAATTTTGTGCTTTGTGGGGCCGCCCGGGGTGGGCAAGACTTCGTTGGGGCGTTCTATCGCCCGTGCCATGGGGCGCAAATTTGTGCGCATTTCGTTGGGCGGCGTGCGCGATGAAGCCGAAATCCGCGGCCACCGGCGCACCTACATCGGCGCCATGCCGGGGCGCATCATTCAGGCGCTCCGCCGCGTGGGCACGCGCAACCCCGTCTTCATGTTAGACGAGGTGGACAAACTGGTGTTTGACTTCCACGGCGACCCGGCCTCCGCGCTGCTGGAAGTGCTTGACCCCGAGCAAAACGCCGAGTTCCGCGACCACTACCTTGAAGTAGCCTTTGACCTCTCCCAGGTGCTCTTCATCACCACCGCCAACTATTTGGACAACATCCCCGCGCCCCTGCGCGACCGGATGGAAATCATCCCGATTTCGGGCTACACCGAAAACGAAAAGGTGGAAATCGCCAAGGGCTACCTGATCCCGCGGCAGGTGCACGAAAACGGCCTTTTCCCCGAAGAAATTTCGTTCACCGAAGAGGCGCTGCGGATCATCATCCGCTCTTACACGCGCGAGGCGGGCGTGCGCAACCTTGAGCGGGAAATCGGCAAAATCTGCCGCAAGGTGGTGCGCCAAATCGCGGAGGGCAAGGCGACGGCGGTGGAAATCACGCCCGAAAAGGTGCGCGAATTTCTGGGGCGGCCGCGCTACCACGGGCTGGAGGATGTGGCGCGGCGGGTGTCCATCCCCGGCGTGGCCATCGGCTTGGCGTGGACGCCCGCGGGCGGCGACATCCTCTTCATTGAGGCGACCAAAATGCCCGGCAACAAGGGCTTTATCCTCACCGGCTCGTTGGGCGAGGTGATGCAGGAATCCGCGCGCGCCGCACTTTCCTACGTCCGTTCTCGGGCGACGGAATGGGGCATTCCTGAGGACTTTTTTGAAAAGACCGACATCCACTTGCATGTGCCCGCGGGCGCGCAGCCCAAAGATGGCCCCTCCGCGGGCGTGACGATGGCTACCGCGTTGGTCTCTTTGCTTACCGGCCGCGCGGTCAAGCCCGAAGTGGGCATGACGGGCGAAATCACCTTGCGCGGTCAGGTGTTGCCCGTGGGCGGCATCAAAGAAAAAGTGCTCGCCGCACACCGCGCCGGCCTCAAAACCGTCATCATGCCCAAAGAAAATGAGGCCGATTTGGAAGACCTGCCCGACGAAGTGCGCGAGGCTATCCATTTTGTCTTTGCCGAAACGGTGGACGACGTGCTCAACGCCGCTTTGCCCCCTGCTCAGGCCAAAGGCCAAAATGAGCCTGCCGTCCGGAAGACGGCTAATTTTCAAACTGATTCTGCTTCTCAAGATAAGGAGCATTCCGATGGCTAAAGTGATGTTAATGGAGGACGACTCCACTATGCGTTCCCTCCTCCAGACTCTGTTGGAGATGGAGGGCTTTGAAGTGGCGTTGGGTTCGGGGAATACCGATACTTTGATTGACGATTTGCGTCGTCAAAAACCGGATTTGATTTTGATGGACGTGCACCTTGCGGGCGAAATCAACGGCATTGACCTCCTCAAAGAAATACGCTCGGATGAAGAAATTGCCCATGCGCGGGTCATCCTGATTTCGGGGATGAACTATGAGCAGGATGCCCTTGCCGCCGGGGCAGATGGTTTCTTGCAAAAACCTTACATGATTGATGACTTGCTAAACCTGGTGCGCGAGGTACTCCCACCGGAAAAGAAAAATTGAGAGGCCGTCGTGCGCCCTCGTTAGGCCAAGGATGGGCACTTGCTTCTTGGCTACACCGCACCACCGACACAGAGAGGGAATCCCGTGGCACGAAAACATTCGCCTAAACGGCGTTGGTACGTGATGGATTTGCACCTTCACACCCCCGCATCCAGCGACTACCAACAGCCCGAAGCAACTTACTTGGACATCCTCCGCCGGGCCGAAGCCCGCGGTTTGGACATCATCGCCTTTACCGACCACAACACCGTGGCGGGCTACCGCCACATGCAAGAAGAAATCCGCCAACTGGAACTGCTGGAAAGCCTGAACCGCCTGCTGCCCGAAGAAAAAGAACGGCTGGAGGAATACCGCCGCCTGTTGAACAAAATTCTGGTGTTGCCCGGCTTTGAATTTACGGCCACCTTGGGCTTTCACATTTTGGGCATCTTCCCGCCCGAAAAGCCGGTGCGGGAAATTGAGCACCTGCTGCTCACCCTCAACATCCCTCCCGAAAAACTTGATCAGGGCTCGGCTACCGTGGGTGCGACCAGCGACGTGCTCACCGCGTACCGGCTGATTGACGAAGCCGGGGGGCTGGTGATTGCCGCGCACGCTAATTCCAGCAACGGGGTGGCCGCGCGCAACGTGCCGGGGCAGACCAAAATTTCCTACACCCAAGACCCGCACCTGCACGCTTTAGAAGTCACCGATCTGGAGAAAAAGGGACGGCACACCACCGCTGCGTTTTTCAACGGCACCAAGCCCGAATACCCGCGGCGGATGCACTGCATCCAAGGCTCGGATGCGCACCGCTTGGTGGGCGAGGGGCGCAATTTGGGCGTGGGCGACCGCGCCACCGAGGTGCTCCTTCCCGAAGTGAGTTTTCAGTCGCTGAAGGAACTTTTCCTGAGCAACGACTTCGCCCGCCACCGCCCCCATCGCCCCAAGGCCACCGCACAGGACGATTTCATCCAGCAGGCGCGGGAAGAAGGCGCGAACCTGATTCAGGACTTCCACGAAAAGATGACCGTGCGCGGCGGGCGGCTGTACGCCATCATCGCCGATATTTGCGCCTTTGCCAACACCAACGGCGGCACGCTCTACATCGGCGTGAGCAAAGACCCCAAAAAGCCCCCTGCGGGCATTGACAACCCCGAGCGCGCTATCGCCGAACTTGCCCAGCAGGTTTCCGAGCGCATTATCCCGCCGCTGGACGTGACCATTGACGTGCAGGAAACGCGGGGCAAAAAGGTGCTGCGGGTGCTGGTGCCGCGGGGCGATGAGCCGCCCTACGCGGTGGACGGCAGCAAAATCTACATCCGCTCGGAAAGCGAAACCGGCCTCGCGGTGCGTGACGAGATTGTGGAACTGGTGCTGCGCGGGCTGAAGGGCAAAACCGCGGCCAAGACCACCTCCGGCGGCGCGGCAAAGGCCAAAGCCCTAATTGAACCGGTTTCGGAAGGGGTGCCGCCGTTGCCCAAAGATGCGCCGCGCACCGGCGTAGAAGTCATTTCGGTCACCGAGCGCGAGGGCACGCGCTACTACACCCTGCGCGACCTGCGCAACGGCAACGTGGTGAAAAACGTGACTACTTCGTCGGCGCGGCGGCTGTGGCATTACGCCATCAGCCAATACGACAAACTGCCCGCGGACATCAGCAAAATGCGCGGCGTGCACTGGGAAGGCGACCGCGGCGTGATGCGCAAATACAAACAAGGCAAACGCTGGCACTTTGACTTGGTGCAACGCACCCCTGAAGGCAACCGCTACTTCTTCGGCGTCACCGAAGAAGGCCTCACCGACCCCTGGAAGCCGGTGGTGGGGCTGGAGGAATGAAAAGTCACCCAAACAAATCCGCATGGCTACCCGTGCGGATAAGGACAAGTTCCTCCTCGGTTACTTCATAAATCAGGAGCCAGTCCGGTTCAATGTGGCACTCGCGAGTGCCACGATACCCTCCCAGCAGCGGATGGTCACGATAGCGGTCTTCCAACGGCTGCCCCGCCGCCAATTGTTGCACCACTTCGCGCAGTCGCTCCAACCGCTTGCCGCGCCTTTTCATGCGCTTGTAGTCACGCTTGAACTGCGTGGTGCGCCTGATGATTCTGCTCAATGCTCCAGATCCTCAAACAGGTCATCCACGTTCTCAAAATCTTTAAGATTGCGCCGCTCTTGTGCTTCTTCTAACGCCTTACGCGTGGTAGCATTGGGCAGCCGCACGGCGAAGGGCAATCCCTGCTGCAGTTCAACCTGCTTGTAGAACAATACAATGGCTTGCGAAGCAGTCAAACCAAGCCGCCGGAAGACTTCGTCGGCCTTCTGCTTCAACTCAGGGTCCATCCGCACCGAAAGCGTAACACTCTTGGGCATGCCAGCCTCCTTCGTCTTACTCTGTAAGCACATTGTAACACACCTTTCGGGAACCAAACCAACCTCATGAACTTCACCATCCGCACCTTCCGCTTCCCTGAAGATTACCCCGCGGTGTACGACCTTTGGGCGCACGCGGGTTCCGGCATCCAACTGCGCGTTTCCGACGAGCCCGAAGAAATTGCCAAAAAGGTCGCCCACGACCCCGATTTGTTCATCGTGGCCGAAAACGAGCGCGGCGAAATCGTCGGCGCGGTGATGGCCGGCTTTGATGGGCGGCGCGGGCTGATTTATCACCTTGCCGTGGCCGCTCCTTACCGCAAACACGGCATCGGCTCGGCATTGATGGATGAAATTGAGGGGCGCCTGCGCGCCAAAGGTTGCCTGCGCGCCTACCTGATGGTCGTCCCCGGCGAAGAAGAAGTCCTTGCCTTTTACCATAAGCGCGGCTGGGAAGAAATGCCCGTCATCACCCTCGCCAAAAACCTTGTCCAGCCGAGAGAACGATCTGCCGATTGAAGAAGGAAGCCACAGAGGACACAGAAATTTGCAGAGGACACAGAAAAAATCCGTGCTAATCTGTGCAATCTGTGGTTTGTTTCATCCACCGATTGACACAGATTTTCACCAATTGAAGAAGGAAACCACAGAGGACACAGAAATTTACAGAGAACACAGAAAAAATCTGTGCCAATCTGTGCAATCTGTGGTTTGTTTCATCCATCGATTGACACAGATTTTCACCAATTGAAGAAGGAAACCACAGAGGACACAGAAATTTACAGAGAACACAGAAAAAATCTGCGCTAATCTGTGCGATCTGTGGTTTGTTTCATCCACCGATTGACACAGATTTACACCGATTGGATGATTGAAACCGCAGATTTCGCAGAAAAAATCTGTGCTAATCTGCGTAATCTGTGGTTTTTTATCCTTGGCGTCCTTCTGCAAATCCTAAATCGCCAATCTTCTCCTCTGTGCTCATCTGTGTAATCTGCGGTTTCCCCTCTACGCAAATTGCCCATGCTCCGTTTTGCCATCCTTACCGTCTCTGACCGTTCGGCCCGCGGCGAGCGGGAAGACCGCTCCGGCCCCGCCTTGGCCGACGCGGTGCGCGCCAACGGCTGGGAAGTCGCACACACCGCCATCCTGCCCGACGACCTGCCGACCCTGCGCGACACCTTAGCCCGCTGGGCCGACAGCGACGCCTACGACGTCATCCTGACCACCGGCGGCACGGGCTTTGCGCCGCGCGACGTCACCCCCGAAGCCACCCGCGCGGTGGTGGAACGCCTTGCCCCCGGCCTGAGCGAAGCCATGCGCGCCGCCAGCCTGCAAATCACGGCGCACGCCATGCTTTCCCGCGCGGTGGCGGGCATCCGCGGCCAAACCCTCATCGTCAACCTGCCCGGCAGCCCCAAAGCCGCGGTGGAAAATTTCGCCGTCATCGCCCCCGTGCTGCCCCACGCGGTCAAACTGCTCCGCGGCGACCAAAGCGCCGAAAAAGAGCACCGGAAATTATAGACCGTAGGCAACCATTTGGCCACTGCCATAACACAGAGACACAGAGAGAAAACCACAGATTACACAGATTAGCACAGATTTTTTCTGGGTTCTCCGCAAATTTCTGTGGTTTTTCTTCGGTCGGTGCAAATCTGTGTCAATCGGTGGATGGTAACGCAGAGACGCAGAGGGAACAGAGGCGCAAAGGACGCAAAGAGAAAGTTTCTGTGTTTTCTGTGGTGTTTCTGTGTCCTCTGTGTTTTTTCCTTCAATCTGTGGATGAAACCTATAAACACAAAAGCGCCCCAGCAAAACGGGGCGCTTTGAAGTTGGGCAGGCTATTGCCTCAGCCGAGTTCTTGCAACTGCTTGCGCAGTTTTTCGGCTTGGGCTTTGGCGCGAGCGAGTTTGTCGCGCTCTTTTTGCACCACGGGCGGCGGCGCTTTTTCGGAAAACGGGCTGGCAAGCAGTTTTTCCAATCGCTCAATTTGTGCTTCGGTTTGGGCAAGTTCTTTTTGCAAGCGGGCGCGCTCTTCTTCAACATCCACCAAGTCGGCAAGCGGGAGGAAAATTTCCACCGTATCGGCAACCAGCGCCACGCTATCGGCTGGGCGGCTGGACAGGCTTTCGGCGATGGTGAGGTGAGCCGGGTCAAGTCGCGCCAGCGCCGCCAATGGCTTGGCAAGGCTTTGGAGGGCGGGTGCGTGCGCGCCTGCCGCTATGGTTGCGCCAATTTTCACGCCGGGTTTCACTTTCTTTTCGGCGCGCAAGTTGCGGATTGCGCGCACCACGTTTTGGAAAACGCTGAACTCGGCGACTTTGCCTTCCTCCCAGCCCTCGGGAGCGTGGCTTTCAGGCCAAGGGGCAACAATGAGCGCCTCGGGCCAGCCGCCCGCGGGTGTGAAATCGGGGTGCTCGGCGCCATAGCGCTGCGCCACCGCTTGTTTCAGATGCCCCCACAGCGCCTCGGTCACAAACGGCGTGAAGGGATGTAGCAGGCGCAGGCTGGCATCCAGCACTTTGACCAAGGTCTGCGCGGTGGTGAAGGCGCGGTCGCCGCCTTCCGCCAGTTGGAGTTTGGCGATTTCCACATACCAGTCGGCAAATTCGCTCCAGAAGAAGTCGTAAATCTGCCGTCCGGCTTCGCCGAACTGGTAGGCGTCAAAAAGGCGGTTGACGCGGCGGATTAGGTCTTGCAGGCGCGCCCAAATCCATGAATCGGCTAAAGTCCAGTCCACCTCATTTTCGCGGCGGTCGGGGGCTTTTTCCAGCGCGCCGATTACGAAGCGCCCCGCGTTCCACACCTTGTTGGCAAAATTGCGATTGGCTTCCACCTTCTTGAGGCTAATGTTTATGTCGTTGCCGGGGCTGGAGCCGACCAGCAGGGTGAAACGGAGTGCGTCGGTGCCGAGTTCGTCCATCACCACCAACGGGTCAATCACATTGCCTTTGGTTTTGGACATTTTCTGCCCGTGCTCATCGCGCACCAAGCCGTGCAAATAAACGGTGTGGAAGGGCTCTTTGCCGGTAAATTCCAGCCCCATCATGATCATCCGGGCAACCCAGAAGAAAAGGATGTCGTAGCCCGTTTCCATCACGCTGGTTGGATAAAAATAGCGGTAATCGGGCGTTTCTTCAGGCCAGCCCAAAGTGGAGAACGGCCACAGCCCCGAAGAGAACCAAGTGTCAAGCACGTCGGGGTCTTGGGTCAGTTCAACCGGATGCCCGTAGTGCTTTTCGGCTTGCGCGTGGGCTTCTTGCTCGTCGTGGGCTACGAAAATCTCGCCGTCGGGGCCATACCACGCCGGAATGCGGTGCCCCCACCACAATTGGCGGCTGATGCACCAGTCTTTGATGTTCTCCAGCCAGTGGAAATACACTTTCTCAAAGCGCTCGGGGATGATGCGGATTTTGCCTTCGCGCACGGCTTGGAGGGCGGCTTCGGCAAGCGGCTTGATTTTCACAAACCATTGGGTGGAAATCATCGGCTCAATGAGCGTGCCGCCGCGCTCTGAAACGGGCACTTGGTGCACGTAGGGCTCTTCTTTGATAACCAGACCGGCAGCGCGCATGTCTTCCCACAGTTTTTTGCGGGCTTCAAAGCGGTCAAGCCCCGCGTAGGGGCCGCCATTTTCGTTGATGCGCCCTTCTTTGTCAAAAATATTGATGATGGGGAGGTTGTGGCGCATGCCGATTTCGTAGTCGTTGGGGTCGTGGCCGGGGGTAATTTTGAGTGCGCCAGTGCCGAATTCGGGGTCAACGTATTCATCGGCAATTACGGGAATGCGCCTACCCAAAATCGGCACCACCACTTCTTTGCCCACAAACTGCTTGTAGCGGTCGTCGTCGGGGTGGACGGCTACCGCGGTGTCGCCCAAAATGGTCTCGGGGCGGGTGGTCGCTACGGGGATGTAGCCGCTGCCGTCGGCGAGCATGTACTTGAAGTAGTAAAGTTTGCCCTGCTGTTCGCGGTATTCCACCTCAAGGTCGGAAACGGCGGTTTTGAGGTTTGGGTCCCAGTTGATGAGGCGCGGGCCGCGGTAGATTAGCCCTTTCTTCCAGAGGCGCACAAAGGCTTCGCGGACGGCGCGCGAGAGGCCCGGGTCAAGCGTGAAGCGCTCGCGTGTCCAATCGCATGACGCCCCAAGACGGCGAATTTGCCCTACAATGCGGTCATGGTAGCGTTCTTTCCATGCCCAGGCGTGTTTGAGGAATTCTTCGCGTCCGATTTCCTTGCGGTCAATGCCTTTGGCGGCGAGGTCGCGCTCCACCATGAGTTGGGTGGCGATGCCGGCATGGTCGGTGCCGGGCACCCAAAGGGTTGGCTCGCCCTTCATGCGGTGGTAGCGGGTCATCAGGTCTTCGAGGGAAACGAACATAGCATGGCCTAAATGCAGTTTGCCGGTGACGTTGGGTGGTGGCATGGAAATCACAAAAGGCTTTTTTGTGGGGTCGTGCCCGGGCTCGTTGGGGTCGTTGGTGGGGCGAAAATAGCCGCGGTTTTCCCATTCTTGGTAAATTTTGGGCTCAAGTTCACGGAAATTGAAGGTAGAGGGAAGTTCATAAGTGCTCATAGTGGCCTCCAAAAAAGTGTTCTGGTGTCAGGTGATCCAGTGTCAGGTGATCCAGTGTCAGGTGATCCGGTGTCAAGTGCTCTGGTGATAGCCTATCTTCTTCTCTCGCAATCATAATTCGCAACTCATAACTCGCAATTTAAACAATGAACCCCCTCCGCTCATGAGGACGGAAGGGGGAATCCGCGGTACCACCTCACTTCGCCGTGCCTTGCGGCTACGGCGCGCTCAGCCCCCAACGGGCACAAAGCCGATTGGGGAGACGCTGTAACGGGCGCACCCGTGCCGGTCTACTCACCGCTTGGCGGCTTTCTTCGGCATGCTCCTCTCGGCGACCTTCGGCGGGGCGGCACTGCGGCGGCTTTCAGTCGGTGACCGCATCTTCCCTGTCAGCCCGTGCTCCGCCTACTCCTCCGAGAGCGGCGGCTTATCTCACTTAGGACTTACGCAGTTGCTGGTAGAAGCGCTCGTTTTCATGTCATGGCGAGCCGCCGTAGGCGGCGAAGCCATCCCCCAGACAGTGGGAGAAACTACTTCGGCGGTCATAGACCGCCTCGCGGTGACATGAAGCAGGAGAACTGCGTAACTCCTATTCGCTTTGTTGGCGGCATTATACGAGATGCCTGAATGAATGTCAAGAAGTTTTGCTCAGAGCCATCCTTGACTTTCGTCAAATGAGCGGGTACAATCCCGTTTGATTATTGCGATTGTTCCTAATAATCTAATTGTTAGAAGGAACCGCTGTGACCACTAAAGAAGACTATCCGCTTTTGCGTTTCTTTGCTGAGCAGGCTCTCCAAGGAAGTGAGCATTTGCCCTCTTTGCAAGAGGTTGCCCAACTAATGGGCTGGAGCATGACCCGTGTGCGCGAAGAACTCGCTGTGGCAAAAGCCTTGGGGGTTGTGGAAGCAAAACCGCGGGTTGGTTTGCGGCATTTGCCTTACCGATTTGCGCCCGCCGCGTGGCTAAGCCTGAAATATGCCTTGATGGTAGACCAGCAAAAGTATTTCGGACAATTCGCCGACCTGCGCCGACGAGTGGAGGCCGCTTATTTCCACGATGCCGCCAAGTTGCTCACCGAAGAGGATAAACACCACCTTCAGCAACTTGTCGCTTCGGCTTGGGATAAACTCCACCGCCAACCGCCGCTCATTCCACATGAAGAGCACCGCGAACTGCACCTCACAATCTACAAACGGCTGGATAACACCTTCGTAAATGGCTTGCTTGAGGCCTATTGGAACGCCTACGAAATTGTGGGGCTAAGCCGCTACAGCAGTTTTGAATACTTGAGCGAGGTGTGGGAATATCATTCCCGCATTGTGGAAGGAATAGTGAGCGGCGACTACGACGCCGCTTATCAAGCCCTCATTGAGCACACCAAACTTTTGGCAAATCGCCCTGTCACGGGGTAAATTTTTTCGGAACACAAGGAGAAAGAGGTTATGAGCACACAATCACCAACCTCCTCCGGTACCGTGGTGAACGATTTTTCAATCACCGTTGGCACCGTAAACGGCACGGGAAGTCAGACTTCAAACCTGACTATCCTGCGCGCCATTTTCAAGATGGGCATCCCCGTGCAGGGGAAGAACATCTTTCCCTCCAACATTCAGGGCTTGCCCACATGGTACACCATCCGCATCAACAAAGATGGTTGGCTTGCCCGCCGCGAGGAGCACGAAATCGTCATCGCAATGAACCCCGCCACCGTCAAAGAGGACATGGAAAAGGTGGTGCCCGGCGGCGCGCTGTTTTACGCCGACCACATCAAACTGCCGATTGAACGCGACGACATCACCACCTACCCGATGCCGGTCAAAAAACTGGCGCGGCAATCGGGTGCGCCCGCCAAACTGCGCGACTATGTCGCCAACATGGTTTACGTGGGCGTGCTGGCGCAGATGATCGGCATTGACATGGATAAAATCCGCGCCGCCCTTGATTTCCACTTCAAGGGCAAAGAATCGCCTATCAACTTGAACATGGGCGTGATTGAAGCCGCCGCCGAGTGGGCGAAGGAAAACCTTGAAAAGAAAGACCCCTACATCCTTGAACCGATGGATGCCACCAAGGGCTACATCATGGCGGATGGCAACACCGCCGCCGCTCTGGGCGCTCTTTACGGCGGCGTGCAGTTCGTGGCTTGGTATCCCATCACGCCTGCCTCCAGCCTTGTGGAGACCATGAACCAATACATCCCCAAACTGCGCAAAGACCCGAAAACCGGCAAAAACACCGTGGTGGTCGTGCAGGCGGAGGACGAACTCGCGGCGAGCGGCATGGCTATCGGCGCGGGATGGGCTGGCTTGCGCGCCATGACCTCCACTTCGGGCGCGGGCATCAGCCTGATGAGCGAATTCTTCGGGCTTGCCTACTACGCCGAGGTGCCGATTGTGGTTTGGGATGTGCAGCGCGGCTCGCCGAGCACCGGCTTGCCCACCCGCACCATGCAGGGCGATATTACCCAAGTTGCCTTCATCAGCCAAGGCGACACCGACAGCATCATGCTCTTCCCGCGCGATGCGCAAGAGGCTTTTGAATTCGGCTGGCGGGCTTTTGACTACGCTGAGCGCCTCCAAGCCCCCGTTTTTGTGATGAGCGATTTGGACATCGGGCAAAATCAGTGGATGGTCAAGCCGTTTGAATACCCCGATGAGCCGATGGACCGCGGCAAAATCCTTTGGGAAGAAGACCTTGAGCAGTGGGAAAAAGAGGGCAAAGTTTGGGGACGCTACTTGGATGTTGACGGCGACGGCATCCCCTACCGCACCGTCATCGGCAACAAGCACCCCAAAGCGGCATACTTCACCCGCGGCACCGGCCATGATGAGTTCGCCCGCTACAGCGAAGACCCCGAAGTGTGGGTGCGGGTGCTCAAGCGCATCAAGAAAAAATACGAAACCGCCCGTCACATCCTGCCCAAGCCGGTGCTGGAAAGCGCCGAGGGCGCGCCCTTTGGCATCATTTCCTTCGGCTCTACGCATCCGGCAATTCAGGAAGCCCGCCACTACCTCAAAGAAGAAAAGGGCATCGCAACCGACTACCTGCGCCTGCGGGCGTATCCGTTTGCCGATGAGGTGAGGGATTTCATCGCCGACCACGAAAAAATCTATGTGGTTGAGATGAACCGCGACGGCCAAATGCGCCAACTTCTGCAACTATTTGTGCCCGATATGGCAGACCGGCTGATTTCGGTTGCCAAGGGCGATGGCCTGCCCCTCACTGCCCGCTGGATTATGAACACCATTTTGGAAATGGAAGAGGAGTAAAATCATGGCTAAGACAAATGCCATCGGTTTGACAATTGCCGACTACAAAGGTGCGCCCACCACGCTTTGCCAAGGGTGCGGCCATAACTCCATCATCAGCCAAATCATCTCGGCTGTCTTTGAAGAAAACCTACCGCCCGAGTCCGTGGTCAAATTCAGCGGCATCGGGTGCTCCTCCAAAGCACCGACCTACATGCTCGGTCGCTCATTTGGCTTCAACGGCTTGCACGGGCGTATGCCCTCGCTTGCCACCGGCGCGCTGTTTGGCGACCTTTCGCTAATCGGTATCGGCATGAGCGGCGACGGCGACTCTGCCGCAATCGGCATGGGGCAATTCAAGCACATCATCCGCCGCAACATGCCGCTGGTTTACATTGTTGCCAACAACGGCGTTTACGGCCTGACCAAAGGGCAGTTCTCACCGACCTCCGACCGTGGCTTGAAACTCAAGAAGCAGGGCGTCAACCCCTTTGAGCCGGTGGATATCTGCATGGAAGCCCTCGCTTCCAACGCCACTTTTGTTGCCCGCTCCTTTGCTGGCGACCCCAAGCAGGTGAAAACGCTCATCAAAGCCGCCATGCACCACCGTGGGACTGCAATTTTGGACATCATCAGCCCGTGCGTTTCGTTCAACAATCAGCCCAACGCTACTCATTCCTACGAATGGGGCAAAAAGCATGAGGTGATTTTGCACGACATGCAGTTCCTGCCCAATGCCAAAGAGATTATGCTTGAGGGTGAAATGGAGCCCGGCGAGGTGCGCGAAGTTACCCTGCACGACGGCTCGGCGATTGTGTTGAAGCGCGTTGACCGCGACTACGACCCCACCGACCGCTTCGCCGCTATCCGCGCGCTGGAAGAAGCCAAGCAGAAACACATTCTGCTCACTGGCTTGCTCTACATTGAACCCGATCGCCCGGCGCTCCCTGACCTTTACGACCTACCCACCGATGTTCCTTTCAACAGGATGCCCCAAGAGCGCCTGCGCCCCTCGCCCGACACAATGCAAACGGTGAACGACTTGATGTTTTAGGCATACCGGCCGTAGAAACGAAACCGCCCCGCAAAATTCGCGGGGCGGTTTGCTTTTTGGTTTTGGTTTTGTGTCGTGGCCGAGGGTTTGCCGTGTGGGGCTGTTAGTCGTAACTGCCTACCAGCCTCGCAAGCGAGGATAAATTCTTTGGCGCGGGGCAAGCAGAAGTCCACCTGCGTGGACTTCGTAACTTGTAGCCAGTGACTTTAGTCGCCGGATGCAAGCACCGGCAGTTGAAACTGCACCTACTACCTGCGAAGTCGCCTTATGGCCACTTTTGGGGAAGAGCGAGCCTCAAAATGGCGTTGCACTCACCCTCGCACAGGTAATTACCATTAGCCCAAGTTTGCCGCAAGCAGGGGCACAAGCATTTCCTCGCGCGCCAGCCCGCCGTGCCTGCCTAAAAGGTGATTGCGCTTTTCGGGCCACCAAATGTAGGCATTGCGTTGGGCAATTGCCACAAAATCGCCCACGCGGTGCCGCAAATCTGGGTGTGGCTCGCCCGGTCCAAACAAGCCCGAGCGCAAAACCTGCTCGCTCGGCGCAATGTTGAACAGCCCCGGCCAGTGTTCCTCAAAGTATTTCAGCATTTTCTGTTCGTGCCCGGGGCGCGGGTAGAGGTACATCAGCCGATGCTCACCGCCCGGGAGCAGGTGCATGGTTTCCATCAAACCGGGGTGGTTGCGTAGGTAAAAATCTGGGTTGTCGGGCGTGTGAATTTGCCCGTGGTCGGCAGTGATCAAAATCGCGGTGCGGCGGCGCTCCTCGGGCGTGAGGCGCTTCAAAAAATATTCCTCCATGTTCCAGCCAAAGGAATGCAGTTCTGCAAGCACGCGCTCATCCTGAGGGCTGTACTTGTGTTCAAACTCGTCCACCCTTGACCAGTAGATTCCGGCAAAAAGTTTGCCCTTTTCGGAGCGCAGCAGTTCGCGCAAGTTGAACCACGATTCCACATGCGTGGAAAAACTTTTGGTTTCCGCGCCCTGAAGCAAAGTTTGAGAAAAAGAACTGTGGGCAATTGTGCAATGTTGAAGCGCAAAGGCTTTGACGCCATGCTCGGCCAAATGCACACCCAAGGTGCGGAATGGGAGGAATTCCTGCGGCTTGAAACCGGCAAGGGTGAGCGAGCCGCCTGCACTGCGGTAACTGGAAGGTTGCTGAAAGATGGTGTTTGCCATAATGCCGTAACGGCGCATCCACATTTCATAGCCCATCACGCCGTGCTCGGTGGGGGAGCGTCCGGTCCAAAAGGTGGAAAGCGCGGCAGAGGTAGTACTCGGCGAAACCGACGTTATTGGCGCTAAAATGCCTTCCTCTGCCAAGCGCTGCCATTCCGGCAGCAAGCCTTTTTCCAGCGCGGTCAGGAGCAAATCCCAGCGCATACCGTCCACAACGATGAGGATGACACGATCGGCGGGGGCAATATGCGCCATAATCGCGTCGGCCAGCGGCGGATGGGGCGAAGGGCCGGGCACGCCGAGCAACTTGCACACGCTAATGGGCACGTTCAAAATGCTGTAACCGTCGTAGCGCGGGGCAATTTGCCCATCCCCCAACGGCAAAGCCTCAAAAGTATTTGCTTCCAAAAACGGCATTATTTCAGAGGCCAAATTTGGCATCTTTGTGCTCCTCAGGTGGGGTATAATCTACCCATACTCACCAAACGCCAACGGGAGGTGGCAATGCTCAAAGCCATCAATAAAATGTGGCGCAGCAAAAAAGGCAGGCAGTGGAGAGAGTATTTTACCGCCTACCTGATGATAGCGCCAGCATCCATTTTGGTCTTTACCTTTGGCATCTTTCCAGTAATGTTTGCGGTCTATGTCAGCCTGCACCGATGGCGAATCCGCATGGGGAAATTCATAGGGTTGAAAAACTATGTCCGTGCAATTGATAGTTTAGCCTATCTTCTGTTCTTTGCTGTGGCCGCCGCTTTCCTCTTTTTGGGATGGAAAAGCGTAAAGAGCGCTTTCACAAAGGGCAGAGACTCTGAAGACAACCCGTGGCTGTGGGCTATTCCCGGGGTGATTTTGGGCGTTGCTGAATTGCTCTGGGTGAGGTATGGGGTGATTTTGCTACCGTTTGTGCTCAAAATTGCCGATAAGGCCATTGGGCACAGGCGTAATGCCCATATGTTCCGCGTATGGCTTTGGGAAGCCCTAACCGAGCCGCCTGTGCTGGCTGCGATGAAGGTTGCCCTGTTGGCAACGGTGGTTGGCCTCGGGCTATGGGGCTTTATGATGGCAAAAAAGCCCTCGGAGCAACACGCCGTTTATATGCTTGAATGGAGCACCGGCACTTTCTTGGCGCTTGGGGGAGTAATAACAGCAATTTTCACCTACGACCAATTGCAAAAAGCCATAAAACAAGCAGTGCAGAATGGCGAACCGGCCAAGATGGGAGTGCAAGTAGTTCTCATCGCGGCCGGTGTTATTTTGTTGTTCATTGCGTGGAAATTGTGGGATAACGCCGTGCATACCGATTCCGACAAGGGCTTTGCGCTCAAAGGTTTGGGGGCGCTCTTGCTCATAGTCGGCGGCTGGATTTTGATTGCTGAATTGCCGCCCGTGATTGCCGCTGGCGATCCGGATATGTGGCGCGGCTTGGTGGTCACCGTTTATTACGCCGTGGGCACAATCCCGTTCCAATTGGGGATCGCGATAGTGCTGGCGTATTTCCTTTTCCAAAACATCAAGGGGCGCGAACTTTTCCGCGTGCTGTATTTCATGCCCTACATCACGCCGACGGTGGCAAGCGCTGCGGTCTTCCGCTTGCTGTTCCTCAACAACCCCTCGGGGCTGGTGAACCGCATTTTCCACCTTTTCGGCTTGCCGACTCTAAATTGGCTGTGGGAGCCGCGCGGCATCTTCAGCATGATAGCAGACAGCCTCGGAATTTCCCTGCCTTCGTGGGCTGGCGGCCCAAGCCTCGCGCTTGTGGTGATAATAATTTACTCAATTTGGACTTACGTGGGCTATGACACGGTAATTTACCTTGCTGGCTTGGGCAACATCCCCAATGAAGTCAACGAGGCCGCTGAAATTGATGGGGCAAACGGCTGGCAAATCTTCCGCTACATTACCCTCCCGCTGCTTTCGCCGACGACCTACTTCCTCTCGCTGATAGCGGTGATCGGCACTTTCAAAGCCTTCAACCACATCTATGTTATGCGCCAGCCGGAGGCATTGAAAACGGTCAACACCTTCAGCGTGGTCATATTTGACACCTTCTTCACCGATACCCGCTATGGCTATGCTTCGGCTTTGGCATTTGTGCTGTTCGCAATTATATTAGCCCTTACCTATGTGAACAACAAAGTGCAGGGCTCGCGAGTGTTTTATCAATAGAGGTGTGCAATGAGTGCCACTACAAAGAAAGACATTTCAAAAAAATACCGAATTCGTCGGCTTATTGGCAACACAATTCTCTACACGGTGCTCATCATAGGCGCGTTCATAGCCATCTTGCCGTTTTTGTGGATGCTTTCCACTTCGTTGATGGACTTGGGAGAGGCCATCTCCGGCGCGCTGCTGCCCTCTACCCCGCATTGGGAAAATTACATCACGGCGTGGCGCGAGGCTAATTTCTCTCTTTACTTCTTCAACTCGCTTGAAATTTCGTTGATAACCCTCGCCGGCGAACTCACTTTTAGCATTTTGGCCGCTTATGCTTTCGCCCGCATGAAATTCCCCGGCAAGAATTTGATTTTCGGCATAATGCTGAGCACGATGATGATCCCGGGCATGGTGCTGATAATCCCCAATTTCTTGACGGTCACTTGGCTTGGGCGTGTTGGCCCGATAAAGTGGATAAACAACTGGCCAGCCCTGACGATACCGTTTATGGGCAACGTATTCAGCATTTTCCTGCTGAGGCAGTTTTTTGCACAAATTCCCGATGATTTGTTTGACGCCGCGCAGATAGATGGCGCAAGCCATTGGCAATTTTTGCGGATGGTGGTTGTGCCGCTTTCCAAAGCGCCGATTTTGGTGATCACGGTGCTTTCGTTCATCGGCTCGTGGAATGCGCTTGCATGGCCTTTGCTGGTAACAAATTCCCCGCGCTGGCGCCCAATCGCCGTCGGGCTCTTCCAGTTCGTGGATGAAGCGGGCTCCGAACTAAACTTGCAAATGGCTGGAGCGGTGATCACCATCATCCCTATTTTGCTGATTTACTTCCTCACCCAGCGGCAATTCACCGAAAGCATCGCCCGCAGCGGTCTGAAGGGCTGAAGGCAAAAAGGGCGTTGCCCCTTGTTGTTTGGGCGAGGGGCAATCTTTATTGCTCGGGGTTGGCACAAAAATTGCAACCCAACGCGCATCTCCCGACACGCAGGTGCGAAAATGCCTCAGTTGCAAGCCGCGTTCCAACACGTCCACGCGCCGCAAGTAAATGCCGTGCTGGCGCAAACAATGCACCTATTGCTCCAACCGGTGGATGCGCTGGAGGAGGAACTGCGCAACGCGTTAAACTCAAACCCTGCTTTGGAATTGGTGCGACCTAAACGATGCCCGCGGTGCGGCGCTCCGCTGGTGGATGGAGTTTGCCCGCGATGCTCGGCGCCTAAAACGACAAACCCTTCTGAGCCGATCGTGTTTTCCTCGCCGCGCTCCGACCATGCCCGCCCGCTGCCGTGGCAAGATGAGGATTCCCCTGACCCCGAAGAAACCCTTTTAGCCCAGTCGGTGGACTTGGCAACTTATGTGGGGCGGCAAATTGCCCCCGACTTGCGCGACCACGCTCAGAAACGGATTGCCGCTTACTTGCTTGCCAACCTCAACGATGACGGCCTGCTGGAAATTTCGCCTCTTGAGGCGGCATTTGCTCTGCGCGTTCCGCCTGATGCAGTAGAAGAGGTGCTACACATAATCCAAAGCGCTGACCCCATTGGCGTTGGCTCTCCCGACCCGCAAAGTGCTCTCTTGGCGCAGGCGCGCCATCTCGCCGAAACGCGCCCCATTCCCAAGGCGGTTATTCCATTGCTTTCCCACGGCGAAGGTCTGAAACTTTTGGCGGGCGGCCACACAGCGCGGGCGGCCGCGCTGTTGGGCGTTAGCAAGGAAGAAATTGAAGCGGCAAAGGATTTCATCGCCCGCAACCTCAACCCATACCCTGCCCGAGCCGCATGGGGAGGATTGAGGCTTGGCAAGCCGACTCCTCCAACTCCACCCCAAAGCCCCGACATTATCATTTCGTTCCACAACAACGACCCCGAAGCCCCGCTGGTGGTGGAGGTAATAGCCCCGCTAAACGGGATTTTGCGGGTCAACCCCACAATTCGGAAAGCCGCGCGCGGGGCCAGCGAGGCGCTGCGCGAGGAGGTTGAAAAGGCGGCAACCCTTGTCAAGAGTCTGCGTCAGCGCGAAAATACTCTCATCCGTTTGATGAAGGTTGTGGTAAAAGAACAGCGCCGCTTCATCTTGCACGGCGAGGAGCACCTAAAGCCGATGACGCGCGCCCAAATTGCCCAAATGCTCGGCGTGAGCGAATCTACCGTTTCGCGCGCCGTGGCAGGCAAACTGGTGCAACTGCCCTCGCGCAAAATCGTGCCTCTGGCACGGTTCTTTGAATCAAACTTGCCGGTGCGCGCTGCCCTGCGGAAGATAATTTCCCAAGAAAAACGCCCCTACAGCGATGCGGAATTGGTCAAGCGCTTGCGAGAAATGGGATACCACGTGGCGAGGCGCACGGTAGCAAAATATCGTGCCTTAGAAAACATACCTTCGGCGTATGAGCGCCGACGGCAAAAGCAAATGGCAGGAAGCCGCTTATGAGCACAAATCCAATTTCTGACCGCTCGGACGGCGATTTGCTATCGGCTATGGAGGCGTTGCTTGAGCACGTGCAAGCGCCCGCAATAATCGCTAACGCCGTGCGAAAGGAAATTGTTGCGGCAAACCTTGCCGCTCTGCAAAGCAGTGGGTTATCAAAAGAAAGCGCGCGCGGCAAGCCTCTCACCCTCATCTTCCCCGAAATACAGCGCTGGAACACTGCCGAATTTAGCCTCCCCAAAAACGTGTTCACACTCTTCCAGCCTCTCAACCGGCCAATTCAGCAAGTGCTTTGGCAGGCTACGCCTTTGGGGGAGGGATCCCATTATTGGCTTGTTACTTTCCAAGAGCCTGTAAGGGCCGGTACTGGCAAGGTCAGCCTGTTGCACGGCCCCTCAGGGCAAGAATGCCCGATGAGGTGGGAAAAATTTGTATCGGCGTTGGAGGCCACGAGCATACAAGAGTCGGTGGGTTCATTGCTTGAAGGGATAATTGACCTCCTTAGCGCAGAATGGGGAGCGGTCTATTTTGTGGAAGATTCAAAACTTAGGCTGTTGACGGCCAGAAACGCACCTCCGCGCTTGCCTGCAGAAATGTCCTCACTGCTCATGGAAAATTTGGACAAAGTATTAGTGCATCGTCCCGCCAGAGATATTACAACCCCGCTCAGAGCGGCGGTGCGCTCAACCCCTACTCCCTATTTTCTCTCCATCCCGCTAAAGGGTAAGAGCGTTTCCGGTATGCTCGGAGTTACGGTGCTGGGTTATTACCATCCTCCAAATTCGCAAGTTGTAGAACATGCACGACGCGCATCAGAATACTGTTCAATAGTTATGGATTTTCTGCGCCAGAGGGAAGAATTTTCAAAACAGCAGGCATTGCTACAAGAACTGCAAAGCATAAACAAATCCCTCTTCAACGGCCTTGAAGAGGGGGTAATGCTTTTTGATCGCAGTTTAAAGCTGGTGGAGATGAACGCGGCTGCCGAGGAGATGCTTGGCTATAAGCAGGGTGTGGCAAAAGGGTTTTCGCTGGGAGACGTGCTACCTTCTAATGTTCCCTTAGAACCGCTTGCCCGAGTGGCGCTTCTGCGTTGTCAGCCTCAAGAAACGGCAGCCAAAATCCTAAAAACCGACGGCGATGACCTGCCCTGTCATGTGAAATTTGTGCCTTACAGCCTCGCCGATGGTGAACGCCCGGAGGGGCTGCTTGTGGTAATGAACGACCTAAGCGAAAGCATCATGTATCGCAAACACACGGCGCAGTTAGAAAGGCGAGCGGCGCTGGGTGATGTAATGGCGAGTTTTGCCCATGAGATACGCAATCCTCTCAACAATATTAGCATGGGCATTCAATGGCTTGCTATGAACTTGGAGCCGGGAGCGCCGGAGCATAAATGGATGACCTCGCTACAAAAAGACGTGGAGCAGATAACCCATCTGGTCAACAATCTTTTGGATTACACCCGTGCCCGCCAGATGCAATTCAGGTCACTTGATGTTGTAGAACTTCTGAAACAGGTGATGCGCAGGCTTAAGCCGCGCTTTGATAAATACAAAATCCAAACCGAACTTCGCGTAGAAGGCAAAGTGCCCATGGTGAAGGGCGATAGGCTCATGTTAGAACGGGTTTTTGTCAATCTGCTGGATAACGCTATCAAGGCCTTGGCGGAGCAAAATGATGAACGCTTTATCGCGGTACGCATAAAACCCTTCCGTTCTGGTGAGGGCATTCAGTGGGTAGAAGTTGATGTTATGGATACCGGCCCCGGCTTTACAGAAGAAACCCGGAAAAAACTGTTCCAGCCATTCTTCACCACCCGCGAGGATGGTACTGGCCTTGGTTTGGCCATCACTAAGCAGATAATCACTTCGCACCAAGGGAGTATAGAAGCGGAGAGTTACCCGGGAGGGACGATTTTCCGGGTAAAACTCCGAGCGGTAGGAGAGAAGCATGGCCTATAATGTGCTAATTGTAGAAGATGAAGAACCCGCGCGCCAAATATTGGCGGCCTTTTTGCAGAAGGAAGGCTACGAGGTAACGGAAGCACCCACTTATGCCGATGCTATAAAATCGCTCCGACAAGGACTTGGTGATATTGTTTTGCTGGATGTCCAACTGCCGGACGGCCACGGCCTCACGTTGCTGGATGAAACGGCCAATTGGCCCAACCAACCTCCGATGATAGTGATCACAGGCTATGGAAGCATTGACACCGCTGTTGAGGCGATGAAGAAAGGGGCTTACGACTTTTTGCAAAAGCCGGTGAAGTTCCCGCGCTTGTTGAATGCCCTAAAAAGGCTGGAAGAAATCATAGCGATGCGGCGCGAACTCGCTGTATGGCGGCAGCAACAGCAAAATTTGGATTTTATCGCCGGTAGCAGTGAAGCAATGCAAATGGTGCTGGAGCAAGCCAAAAGGGCGGCACAAGTTTCGGCATCGGTGCTGATAACCGGTGAGACCGGCACGGGCAAGGAAGTGTTGGCGCGCTACATCCACAAATCCGGGCCACGCTCAAACAAGCCATTCATTCCGGTGAACTGCGCGGCCGTGCAAGACACCATGCTGGAAGCCGAACTTTTCGGTTACGAGGCAGGCGCCTTCACCGGCGCCACAAAGCGCAAGCCCGGCTTGATGGAAATTGCTGACGGCGGCATACTGTTTTTGGACGAAATTTCTTCATTGCCCTTGGACATGCAAGCAAAACTGCTGCGTGCTTTGGAAGAACGCACCATCCGCCGCATGGGGGGGACAAAGTGGATAAAAGTGGATATACAAATTCTCGCCGCCACCAACCGTCCACTCAAAAAGATGATAGAAGAAGGTCGTTTTCGGGAAGATTTGTACTATCGCCTGAAAGTGGTTGACCTGCACCTGCCGCCCCTGCGCGAGCGCAAAGACGACATCCCCGCGCTGATAGGGCACTTTATCCGCCGTCTAAATCCCCAAATGGGGAAGCAGATAACCGATATTTCGCCTCAGGCGATGGCCGCGCTAAAAGCCTACGATTGGCCCGGCAACATCCGTGAACTGAGAAATGCGCTGGAGCGCGCCATGCTCTTTTGCGACACCAATCGCATTGAATTGCAACACCTTCCCCAAGAGGTTATAGAAGCCTATCAACGCTCACGCTGAGGCAAATCAGTCTTTCTTTCCCCCGACGTGGTCATCCTCCCCAAAGCGCTCAACCAAATTGCGGTAGGCCCCTTCCCACGGTTCACCGGCTTTGAAGCGCTTTGGGATTTTTACGTTCCCGACATGCACAAAAATTTTGCCTGCCAAGCGGGCAATTTCATCCCAATCTTTTGCCATAACTGCTTTTTCTAAAGCCTTGCCGAGGCTTTCTGCCCAATTCCACTCCATGCGGAAACGGTCGGCTTTGACCCAATAATCGCGCTTTTCCCATGCGCGGGTGGCCTCTTCCACAGTTGCGACCACATCTCGCAAAGCGAGGGCGATAAAAGCGGCGAGATCTAAAGTGCGCTCATCAGGGCTGGTTTGCACCATCAAGCGGCGCAGTGCAGTGCCTATGAGGCGCAGGAGGTGTTGGCGGCGTTTTCCCACGCCTTCGGTTTGAATCACACGACCCATGTAGAACTCCTAAAATTGGCTTGGCGGCCATTGGGGCATGCGCAGTCTCCCGACCAGCAAAAGGGGGATTGCTTCGCCCTTAAGGGGCTCGCAATGACGCCGCCACGATATTTTCGGATGGATTCCAAGGGCGTCACTTCCTCCCAAAATCGGCGGGGATTTCACCCCATTCTCTGGTGTCCCACGCGAGCACCGGTGCGTGCTTGGGATGGGAGGCGAGCCATTTTTCGGCGCGCTTTACCAGATCTGCAAGGCGCTCATCCATGCGAAGGCGGCTTTTGCACTTGCCCCGTTCAACCCAAAGCCGCGCTACTTGCGAATCTGAATACACCGGCCAGTTCAGCCCGCGCTCGGCCAGCCATGCAAGGGCGTGCACTATTGCCAGAAATTCGCCAATGTTGACTGTGCCGAGCGGAAAGGGCCCCTGAGCGAAAAGCACTTCGTTGGTGTTAAGCCTTACGCCGCGGTACTCCATCGGTCCGTTTGGGCCTGAGGCGGCGGCGTCCACCACTACGCTTGGCAAGACCGGCCGCCGGGCGGCATACCGCCATTTGCCCATAGAAGAAGGCTTGCCTGTGTATTCATCGGCATCGCGCGCAAAGGCACGGCGCGCTTCTTCAAGTGAATCAAAAGAGCGATAGCGGGCATTTGGGAAGCCTTCAACCTGCCGCTTCGCTTCTTCCCAAGAGGGGTAGATTCCGGGTTTTCGCCCTTTCCAGACTACATAAAATTTGCGTCGTTGAGCAGGCATACGAGCACCCGGGCTACGCTTGGCGTTAAAAAGTGAGCGAGGGCCAACGCCGGCCCCCGCTGTGCTGTCGGGGCGGGCGGATTTGAACCGCCGACCTCACGGACCCGAACCGTGCGCTCTAGCCGGGCTGAGCCACGCCCCGAACTGCGCCAGCATTATACCGCCATCACCTAAACTTTGGCAAGTCCTAAGACGCCAAGGCCGCCAAAGATAAAAACCACAGATTACACAGATTAGCACAGATTTTTTCTGTGAAATCTGCGGTTTCAATCATCCAATCGGTGTAAATCTGTGCCAATCGGTGGACTAAAACCACAGATTACACAGATTAGCACAGATTTTTTCTGTGTTCTCTGTAAATTTCTGTGTCCTCTGTGGTTTGCTCCTTCAATCGGTGTAAATCCGTGTCAATCTGTGGATGTTTTCTACGAAATCTACAGTTTCTGTGGTGTCCGTGTTTTCGCAGAGAAAAGCACCTTCCGTCCAGCAAACAAATCGTTTAGGGTTTAGAAGTGGGCGTTGGTGGCGGGAAGGGGGTTTCGGTAGGCGGCAACGCCGTCGCGGTCAAAGTTGCTGGATTTGGCGTGACCGTTGGTGTCGGCGTTACCAAGTTCACCGGCACTATCAGTACTTCACCAACATAAAGCGGAGAGCCCGCATCCTTCAATGTGTCGTTGGCTTTTACGATCTCTTCAACCGTTGAGTTGAACTTTGCCGCTATTGACGCCAAAGTGTCGTTTGGCATCACAAAGTATTTGATTTTGAAGCCCTTAGGCAGATACTTGGGTAATGGGGTTGGGGTGGGACGTTTGGTGTTCGGCCCCGGAATTTTTATCTTCCGCCCCACATACAGCGGAGATTTGTAGTTCATGCCGTTTATCAGCATCAAAGTCACAAAGTCTACTTTGAATTTGTTGGCAATGGTGTAAAGGGTATCGCCTTCCTGCACGGTGTACTCAAAAGGGCCGGAGGGGGTTGGGACCGGCGTCTCCGTAGGGGTAGGCGTGATCGTTGGGGTGAGGGTAGAGGTTGCCGTAGGCGTGGCTGTGGGCGTCGGCGAGGCCGTGATGGTGGGGGTGAAAGTGGCGGTAGGCTTGCTGAGCAAAGGAACTCCTTCACCGTTGCTCATAAAAGCAATGACCAACACCACACCAACCACGAGGAAAACCACCGAGAGCGCGCCGAGTAAAAACGGCACCCACGCCTGCTTGGCCTTTGGTGGCGGCAAAGGGGAAGGCGGAGGAGTCACATGGGATGATTCATTGTGAGAGGATTTCGGCTCTTGTGAAGGGGGGTGTGCAGGCTGTTGCCCAGAATTCTGTTCGCTCATAATTCACCTCGCTTGTGAGGCATTCCTTGCAGAATGCACAGAGTGCAAATTGGGGTGAGAGTGCCGTTCCCGTTTCCCAAGCGGCAATTTTTTGCTTGCGTAGCCTCAATCTTGGGAAGTGGCCGGAAACGGCTTTCCCCAATTCTACCTCAAAAGAGAGAGTGGCGCGAAGGGGCGGGGTGGGCAAAGGTGCAAGGCCGGGAGGAGATGTTGAACTTTTTCTGTAAAACTTTGACTGCTCACGGTGCCATTGGCGCGCTGCGAAACGCCCCCTGATGGCCTTTACCGATGGTACAATCGTATGCCATGAAACGTTGGCATTTGGTTTTAGGCTTTGCGATAAGCGCGTTTTTCCTCTACTTTGCCCTCAAAGGGCTGGAGTGGGGGACGTTTTGGCGCGCGCTGAAGCACGCCAATTATTGGTGGCTCATCCCCGCGGTGGCAGTGTATTTTGTGGCAGTTGGGGTGCGCACTTGGCGGTGGCACTACCTTGTGCGCCCGATAAAGCGCGTGCCGCTACGGGTAATGTTCCCGATTGTGGCGATTGGCTACATGGGGAACAACATTTACCCTGCGCGCGCCGGCGAACTTCTGCGCGCTGCCATCCTCAAGCGGCGGGCTGGTGTGCCCATTTCTGCCTCGCTCAGCACAATTTTGGTGGAGCGCGTGTACGACGGCGTGGTGATGCTGGCGTTTGTCTTCCTCAATCTGCCCGAAGTGTCGCGACTGAGCGCGCATTCGGGCTTCATGGGGAGCATCCAAAGCCTTGCAATTTGGGGCGCGGTGGCGTTTATTGGCGCTTTAGCGGTTTTCTTGCTCGCCGCGATGTTCCCGCGGCAAACTGAGCGCCTGCTCCGCTGGGGCATTCGGTTTGTGCCTGCTCGCTTCCGCGAAGCCACTCTTGGCATTGGCTTGAAATTCCTCTCGGGGTTGGAGGCACTCAGTTCCCCCACCGAGGCGGTGATGGTGTTCTTCACGTCGTTGTTGATTTGGCTTTTGGAGACCGGTAAGTATTGGCTGGTGATGCACGCTTTCCCGTTCCATGTGAGTTTTTTCGCGCTGATGCTGATGAACGGCGTGGTCAACCTTGCCACCACCTTGCCTTCTGCGCCGGGCTATGTGGGCACCTTTGACACGCCGGGTATTGCCGTGCTCACCGCTTACGGCGTCCCTAAGGGAATTGCCACCGGCTACACCATTGTCCTGCACATTGCCCTCTGGCTCCCGATTACCCTGCTGGGCGCATATTACTTCACCCGCGAGGGGCTGAGCCTCACCGAGTTGGAAAAGGAAGAGCGCCAGTCCAAAGCGGCGGGATGATTCAAGATGGTAGAAACTGTAGATTCCGCCGAAAAAATCTGTGCCAATCTGTGTAATCTGTGGTTCTCATCCACCGATTGACACAGATTTACACCGATTAGATAAAAAACACAGAAGACACAGAAATTTGCAGAGAACACAGAAAAAATTTTCTTTGCGTCCTTTGTATTTCTCTGCGTCTCTGCGTTAACCTTGGCGTCCTTTGTGTTTTTGGCACTCTTGGCGTTCTCATCCACCGATTGACACAGATTTACACCGATTGAAAGGAAAAACACAGAAAGCACAGAAGCACCACAGAAATTTACAGATTCCGCAAAAAAATCTGTGCTAATCTGTGTAATCTGTGGATTTTATCCTTGGGCCCTGCGTGCCCTTGGCATCCTTGGCGTCTCTGCGCCTCTGCTTTCTCTGCGCCTTTGCGTTCCCCTTGGCGTTACTATCTACCGATTACACAGATTTACACCGATTGGATAAAAAACACAGAAGACACAGAAATTTGCAGATTCCGCAAATTGGGCAAAGAACACAAAAAGCACAGAAAGCCCACAGAAAACACAAAGAAAGATTTGTTTTTCCTCTGTGTTTTCTGTGCTAATCTGTGTAATCTGTGTAATCTGTGGTTTTTTCTCTTTTTGTCTTTAGCAGTTTCGGGAGGTTCTCTTGTTTGAACTGACTTTTTTGGGCACGTCGGCGTCTGCACCCTCGGTTCAGCGCGGGCTTTCGGCGCATATCGTTCAGCACGACCAATACCGCTTTTTGCTGGATTGCGGCGAGGGCACTCAGCGCCAAATTTTGCGCTCGGGGCTTGGCTTCAAGCATTTGACCCGCGTTTTGATAACGCACGGGCATTTAGACCACATTTTGGGCTTGGGTGGGCTGATTTCAACGTTGGTGCGCTGGGAAAGCATTGAGGAGTTGGATATTTACGCTGGGCGCTGGGCGCTGGAGCGGATCCGCATTTTGCTTGAGGACGTGGTGTTTGGCGGCGCGCGCCCGCCCGTTCCCATCGCGTTCCATCCAGTGCGCGAAGGCGAGGTTTTGGAATTTACCGACTTCACCGTGAGCGCGTTCCCCGTTTACCACCGCGGTCCGGATTGCTATGGCTATGTTTTTGAAGAGCGGAGCCGCCGCCCGTTTTTGCCCGAAAAAGCCGAGGCTTTGGGCGTGCCTGCAGGCCCTGAGCGCCGCCGTTTGGTTGAGGGCGAAACGATTGTGCTTGCCGATGGGCGCGTGGTGCGCCCGGACGACGTGCTTGGCCCGCCGCGGCGCGGGGCGCGCTACGTCCACACTGGCGATGTGGGGCGCACCGAGGATTTGGTGGAGGTGTGCCGCGGCGCCGATGTGCTTGTGAGCGAGGCCACTTATCTGCATTCAGAAGCCGACCTTGCGCGCAAATTTGCCCATCTCACCGCCCGCCAAGCCGCCGAACTCGCCGCCGAAGCCGGAGTGCGCTATTTGATTTTGACCCACATTTCCCGCCGCCACCGCGAGCGCGAAATTTTGCAAGAGGCGCGCGAAGTCTTCCCAAACACTTTTGTCGCGCGCGACTTTGACCATTTCTTCATCCGCCGCGATGAGGTGCTCCTTGAGCGCCCACCGCGGAAATGACCGTTTTCCCCAGAGCATCATTTCCCCATGCCTTACCTGATAGACGGGCACAACTTGATTCCGCGCGTGGTGGGGCTTAGCCTGCGCCAAGCAGACGATGAGGAGCGCCTGCTGTAACTGCTGGCGGCGTTTTGTGCGCGCCGCCGCGCCCGCGTTGTGGTTTATTTTGACCGAGCCGCGCCGGGCTTTGCGGGCAGGCGCTCTTACGGCGCCGTGAGCGCGGTTTTTGTGCGTGAGGGGCGAACTGCCGATGAGGCTATTGCCGCTCACTTGCAAAGGCTGGGGCGCACGGCGCGCAATTGGACGGTGGTTTCTTCCGACCATGAGGTGCAGCGCGCGGCGCGCTGGGCGGGCGCAAAGGTGATGCCGTCGGAGGAGTTCGCACGCCTGCTCTGTGTCCCCACCGGCGACTCTTACGACGCCGAAAAGCCCGAATCTCCCCCGCCGGAGGAGGTTGATGAACTGTTGCGCCTCTTCGGCGGCGATGGCGAGGAGGTGGATTAGGTTTCAATCCACCGATTGGCACAGATTTGCACTGATTGAGCAAGAAAACCACAGAGGACGCAGAAATTTACAGAGAACACAGAAAGAGGGGTTTAGGGATTTAGGTACTGAGGGATTGGGGATTGGGTGTCCGGATACCTCTCTTAGCAGCCTTTCTTAGCAACCTTGGCGTTACTATCCGCAAATTCCGCAGAAAAAAATCTGTACTAATCTGCGTAATCTGTGGATTTTATCCTTGGCGTCCTTTATGTCCTTGGCGCCCTTGGCGCATCCACCGATTGGCACAGATTTTCACCGATTGAAGAAAAAAACCACAGAAGACACAGAATCACCACAGAAAACACAGAAATTTTTTCTTTGCGCTCTCTGCGTCTTTGTTTCCTCTGCGTTTCTGCGTTACTTTCCTTGGCGTTCTTTCTGTCCTTGGCGCCCTTGGCGTTAACCTCTTTGCGCTCTCTGCGTCTCTGTTCCCTCTGCGTTTCTGCGTTACCCTTGGCGTCCTCTGTGCCCTTGGCGACCTTGGCGTCAACCTCTTTGCGCTCTCTGCGTCTTTGTTTCCTCTGCGTATCTGCGTTACTTTCCTTGGCGTCCTCTGTGTCCTTGGCGACCTTGGCGTCAACCTCTTTGCGCTCTCTGCGCCTCTGTTTCCTCTGCGTCTTTCTGTGTAATCTGTGATTCCCTACCTGCATGGTAAAATTGAGCAATATGGAAACCAAACCCAGCATCGTGAAACTGCATAAGTTTTTCGCGCTTGAGGCCGAGCGGGGGTACGATAACCGCGCGGTAGTGGGCGGCTTGACGCGCGTTTTGGATTCGTGGGAGGGCGAGGCACGCGCTGAGGGCGTCCCCGAGCCGTTGATTCAGGTGATCCGTGCCCGTTTGCAAGATTACGGCAGGCTTAAGCCGCAGTCGCGCGCCGAAATGTTGCGCGGGCTTTGGCAACGCATTCAGCGCTCTTTGCAACTTCCGGAAGAAATGACGCTTGAAACGCCTGCAAACGGCCGCCCGGCGCCCCAAAAGCCCCCCGCCGTGGGCAAAGAAAAGCCCGCCGCGCGCCCGCCAGTCTCCCAACGCGAGAAGCCAAAGCCAAGCGCCCCTGCCGCTCGGCCAAGCGTTCAGCCCATCAGCCTGAAGGAACTGCGCGCCCCCGTTACTGCCGTGCCCAACATTGGCCCCCGGCGGGCAAAAACTTTGGAGCGCCTCGGAATCCGCACCCTGCAGGATTTGCTCTACCACTTCCCCCGCCGCTATGACGACTATTCCACCGTCAAGCCAATCCGCCAACTGCGCTACGGCGATGAGGTGACGGTGCTCGGCACGGTGGAAAGCGTGCAGGTGCGCCAGTACCACACCAAGCACAAACTGGTGGATGTGCTGGTCTCGGATGGAAGCGGCAAAATCCGCGCCCGCTGGTTCAACCAAACTTGGATTGCCGACCGCCTCCGCAAGGGCATGGCTATTGCGCTTGCCGGAAAGGTTGACCAATTCCTCGGACGGCTTGTGCTCGTCAACCCCGAATGGGAGCCGGTGGATAAAGAGCAGTTGAGCACGGGGCGGATTGTGCCGGTTTACCCGCTGACCGCCAAAATCACCCAGCGTTGGATGCGTCGGGTGATGAAAGAGGCGGTGGACACTTGGGCGCCGCGCGTCCCCGACCCATTGCCCGCTGCCCTGCGTGAAGAAAGCGGCTTGCTCCCACTGCCGAGCGCGCTGCAGAAGGTGCATTTCCCGGAAAATTGGGATGATGTGACCAAAGCGCGCAACCGCCTTGCCTTTGACGAGGTGTTTTACCTGCAATTGGGCTTGCTTCAGCAAAGGCACAGGCGCAAAAGCCAAAGAGCCCGCCGCTTTGAGGTGAGCGATGATTGGCTGGAGGAGCGGCTGAGGCGGCTTCCGTTCACGCTTACAGGGGCGCAAAGGCGGGCGTTGGAGGAAATCCGCCGCGATTTGGCCTCTGGTGCTCCGCTCAACCGCTTGCTTCAGGGCGATGTGGGCAGCGGCAAAACGGTGGTGGCGGCGTTAGGCATGGCGATTGTGCTCGCAGGCGGGGCGCAGGGCGCGCTGATGGCGCCGACCGCCATTTTAGCCGAACAGCATTTCCGCAACCTGCAACGCTTCCTTGCCGATGAGGAAGGTGTGGTCGCACCCGAGCAAATTCGCCTTCTGGTGGGCAACACGCCTGCATCTGAGCGCCGCGAAATTCTGGAAGGCTTGCGTAGCGGCACGGTGAAGGTCTTGGTGGGCACGCACGCCCTCATTGAAGACCCCGTTCAGTTCGCCGATTTGCAATTTGTGGTGATTGATGAACAGCACCGCTTTGGCGTGCGCCAGCGTGCGGCGTTGCGCGCCAAGGGCGATAACCCGCACATGCTGGTAATGACGGCAACGCCCATCCCCCGCACTTTGGCGCTCACGATTTACGGCGATTTGGATATCAGCGTGATGGATGAAATGCCGCCCGGGCGCAAGCCGGTGGAAACTTACCTGCTGATGCCGCGCGAGCGTGAACGCGCCTACACCCTCATCCGCCGCGAGGTGGAGCGCGGCCATCAGGCGTTTGTGATTTACCCCTTGGTGGAAGAAAGCGAAGCGCTGGAAAACACGCCCGCCGCGGTCAAAGCCCACCGCATTTTGCAGGAAGAGGTCTTCCCCGACTTCAAGGTGGGCTTGTTGCACGGTAAAATGAAAGCGGATGAAAAGGATGAAGTGATGCGGCGCTTCCGCGACGGCGAGTATCATATTTTGGTTTCTACTGCTGTTGTGGAAGTGGGCGTGGATGTGCCGAATGCGACCGTGATGCTGATTGAAGGCGCGAACCGCTTTGGCTTAGCGCAGTTGCACCAATTCCGCGGGCGGGTTGGGCGCGGCGGGCAGCGCGCCTATTGCCTGCTCATACCCGAAACCGAAAACGCCGTTGAGGAAAACGAGCGCCTCAAAGCCCTGACCGAAACCAACGACGGCTTTGTGCTCGCCGAAAAAGACCTGCAACAGCGCGGACCGGGCGAATTTTTCGGCACGCGACAATCGGGGTACGGCTTTGGGGCAATGCGCCTGCAAATGGCAAATATGCTGAACGTGCATTTGATTGAGAAGGCGCGCGCCCTCTCGCAGCGCGTGGTTGAAGCCGACCCCGAACTCCGGTTGCCCGAGCACAGGCTTTTAGCCGAGCGCTTGGAGCAATTTTGGAGCAACGGACAAGGAGAGATGAGTTGAGCATAAAAGCCGTCTTTCCGGGTAGTTTTGACCCGATTCACTACGGGCACATTGACATTGCATTGCGGGCGGCGCGGTTGTTTGATGAATTGGTAGTTGCGGTTTACGACCGTCCGCTGAAAAACCTGATTTTTAGCCCAGAGGAACGCATCGCGTTGGTGGCTGAAGCGTTTGCCGACCAGCCGAACATAACGGTCACAG
The DNA here is from genome assembly GCA_027023425.1 of Anaerolineales bacterium. Classification (GTDB taxonomy): domain Bacteria; phylum Chloroflexota; class Anaerolineae; order Anaerolineales; family DRMV01; genus JALUBW01. Next base: position 13,653 of record JALVVL010000005.1, on the reverse strand, counting down.
GCTACAGCGGGCTTACGGTGGAATTTTGCCGTCGCGTGGGCGCACAGGTGATTGTGCGCGGGTTGCGCGTTTTTTCGGATTTTGAAAGCGAATTCCGCATGGCGCTGGCAAACAACCGCCTTGCGCCCGAAATTGAGGTGGTGGCGCTGATAACGCGCGAGGAGCATACCTTCCTTTCCTCAACCACCGTGCGCGAAATTGCCTCGCTTGGCGGCGATGTGAGCACGATGGTGCCGCCGCACGTGGCAAATGCGCTGAAAAGGCGCTTTGCTCAAATGAGCGAAAGCCAGCACTTGGAGCAGGTGACGTCGCTTAGAGATTGAAAATTGCGCCGCTCGGCTCAAAAATTGCACGGCTTAGCGCACCGGTTGTTCATCAGCAAGGGAGAGAAAAATGGACATTTTGGAATTGGTTGACCGTTTGGAAGAACTCTTCAACGAAAGCCGCGCCGTGCCTTTCACTCACAGCGTGATAGTTGACGAAGACCGCATGTTGGACATCATAGACCAGATGCGCGTTACTATCCCTGAGGAAGTGAAGCAGGCGCGAGAAGTGCTCAACCAACGTGACCGCATCTTAGCCCGCGCTAAAGAGGAAGCCCAGCGCACCATCCAATTGGCGCAAGAAGAGCGCAAGAAAATAGTGCAAGATCATGCCATAGTGCACGACGCCATGGCCGAGGCTGAACGCATAAGGGCTGAAGCCTATGCTGAAGCCGTTGCAATCCGCCGCGAAGCCGATGAATACGCCTTGCGCACCCTGCAGGAATTGAGCGCTCGGTTGGAACACCTGCTTGCCGAGGCCAACAAAGGTATTCAGGTGCTACAGCGGCTTTCCGAAGAGGAAGTCGTCCCGCCAAAGGAGGAAAACGCTGAGGCTGGGGACGAGGGCGAGGGCTAAAACCGTGCTCATGGTATAATGAGAGCGCTTGCCCCCATAGCTCAGTGGATAGAGCGTCGGCCTCCGGAGCCGAAGACCCGCGTTCGAGTCGCGGTGGGGGCATTCATCACCGATGGCACAAAAATGCTTTCACCGTTCCGGACGGTAGCAACGGGGAAAATCAAGCATTACCGTTTGGAGCGGCTTGACATGCTATTGCCGTTGTGCTAACCTTTGTAACAGAGGCAGTTTTGAAATTGTTATTTCTCTCCAGAAGGAGGCTATAAATGGCAAAATCTCGCAACCAACTGCTTGTGGAGCGACTGCGGGAGCTCCAAGCATCTTCCCCAGATATTGAAGCGTCCGCCATTGTGAGCGTTGACGGCCTGAGTATCGCCTCAGCCCTACCTCAGGGGATAGAAGAAGATCGCGTTTCGGCTATGTCTGCGGCTATGCTCTCACTTGGCGAGCGCATAGCGGCCGAATTGGGACGAGGAGGTTTAGAGCAGGTTTACATCAAGGGTGAAAACGGCTACGTGGTGCTGATGTCTATCGGCGAAGAGGCCGTACTGACCGCGTTGGCCCGCGAAAAAGCCAAACTCGGTCTTATTTTCTTGGATATGCGTCGGGCCGCGGAAGACATTGCTAAGCTTATCTAAGAAGAGGCTTCATCATGGACCCAATTCCCGAGAGCGGATATTACTATCCCAACAAAATAGCGCGCATCATTTTGCACGCCTTGGAAGACGTGATGGGCACCAATGGCTTGAATGCCATTCTCAACTTAGCCCATCTTTCGCATTTAATTGACAATCCGCCGCCCGACAATTTGGCGAAAGAATTTGATTTTGCTTACCTCTCTTCTATCAACTTGGCGCTGGAGGAGATGTACGGGCCGCGCGGAGGGCGGGCGTTAGCTTTGCGCGCTGGCAGGGCGGCATTTGCCGAAGGCTTGCGCAATTTTGGCGCTCTGGCAGGCGTCGGCGATTTAGCCTTCAAGGTGTTGCCTCTGAGCGCTAAACTGCGCATAGGTTTGCCTGCCATGGCTAAAATCTTTAGCCAATTGAGCGATCAAGTCACCAGCGTAGAAGAGAAAGAGCACGTCTTTGTTTACACAATTCACCGCTGTCCGGTGTGCTGGGGGCGTGCAGGGACAACCGATAAGCCGGTATGCTACATGGCAACAGGATTGTTGCAAGAAGGCCTGAAATGGGTTTCGGGCGGCAGCGAATTCCGCGTGGACGAATCTAAGTGCATCGCCAAAGGCGATGAAGTGTGCGAATTTATCATTCAAAAAACGCCTTTGGGTTGATGGGCAAATTTCCACCTACAGGACTTACGCAGTTGCCCGTAGGGGCGCTGGTTTTCATGTCATGGCGAGCCGCTGTGGGCGGCGAAGCCATCCCCCAGACGGTGGGGGAGACCGCTTCGGCGGCCTGCGGCCGCCTCGCGGTGACATGAAGCATGGGAACCGCGTAACTCATGTAACTTAGCCACGAAGGCCAATTTTAGCCTCATGGCTAAGTGATGCCCTTCCTCCTTATTCGCAAAGAACAATTCACGCTTTGCTGGTAAACCTCCCGCCTCTTTTCTTTACTCTTTGGATCTGAACCGTGGCAGAGAGACGGCACCGCATTTTGATAATAGAGGACGATTTGGACGTGGCCGATATGCTCACATCCTACTTTCGTGAGCAAGGCTACGAGGTGCAAACCGCAAATTGGGGGGAGGATGGCCTGCGCGCTTGTCAAGTTTCGCCGCCTGATTTGGTGATTTTGGACATCAGATTGCCCGACATAGACGGATACGAAGTCGCTCGGCGCCTGAGGGGCAACCTGCGCACGGCGCGAATTCCCATCATTTTCCTCACCGAGCGCAAACGCCGCAGTTCGTTGATTAAAGGCTTAGAACTTGGCGCGGATGATTACATTTCCAAACCGTTTGACCTGCAGGAACTGAGGCTGCGGGTGCGGAATGTTTTGCGCCGCGCTTCTGCTGGTCCCATCCAAAACGCCGTTACTCATTTACCGGAAGGCGTTTTGGTAAACGACGTTGTTCAAGAAAAACTTGATTCGGGCGAAGAGTGGGGGGCGCTTTTGGTGTCGTTGGTGAATTTGGACGCTTTTAGAGGGCGTTATGGCTTTGTGACTTCGGACGATGTGCTGCGTGCTGTCGGCCTCATGCTTCAAAACATTGTGCGCGATGTTGGGGGGCAGGGCGCCTTTTTAGGGCATCTTTCCAACACCGATTTTTTGGTTATCGCTTCGCCGGAGCAAATTCCGGCAGTGAAGCGCCAAGTCCAAAAACGCATTGCTCAGGCGTTGGATTACTTTTACCCGCTCAAGGACAGGCTAAGCGGCAACTTTGGAGAGCGCAAACTAAGCCTTAATCTCCGCGAAATCCACCTTTCTCCCGGCGAACACAAAACAGCGGCAGACCTCAGGTTTAGCGTTTTGGGCAAGTGAAATGCTGATCACCGTGGTTATCCCCACCTACAACGAGGCAGAAAATCTGCCTCGGCTTATGGAGGCGCTCTTCAGTTTGCCGCTCAATTTGAAAGTGCTCGTAGTTGATGATAACAGCCCCGATGGCACAGGCGAGATCGCCGAGAGGCTGAAACGCAAATACAAGGGGCGCTTGGATGTTTTGCATCGCAAGGCAAAAGGGGGATTGGGGCCGGCCTATGTGGCAGGTTTTAGGCAGGCACTGAATTCCCCAGAGAGCGACGCGATTTGCCAAATGGACGCCGATTTTTCGCACGACCCCAAAGTTTTGCCGGTGATGGCGGTTGCTTTGGAGGATGGGGCGGATTTGGTGGTCGGCTCGCGCTACGTTCCGGGCGGTGAATTGGATGAGCGCTGGCCGCTTTGGCGCAAGGGGCTTTCTGCTTTTGGGAATTTGTATGCGCGCTCCATTTTGCGCATCCCTTTGCGGGATGTTACCGGCGGCTACCGGCTGTGGCGCGCCAACGCGCTGAAAGCCCTGCCGCTTGAACAAGTTAGGTCAAGCGGCTACATTTTTCAGGTGGAAATGGCCTACCTCGCGTATCGGCTTGGCCTCAAGATGACGGAAATTCCGATCTATTTTGCCGACCGCCGGTTTGGGAAATCAAAGATGTCGTTCCCAATCCAAATAGAGGCCGCGCTTGGCGTCTGGCGGCTAAAATGGCGCTACCGCCACTTTCCACCAAAGGGAAGCCAAGCCCGCCGCTAAGGGGCTATTGCAGGTGCAACACTACTTTGCCGTCTGCCCAAAGGTCTTCTAAGCGGTAGTAATCGCGCAAATCGGGGGAGAAAAGATGCACCACCACGTCACCGAAATCCAACAAAATCCAGCCTGATTGCGGCGTGCCCTCGGTGCGCGCGCCGACGTGATATTGCTTCCTTGCCGCCTCACGGGCGCTATCGGCCAAGGCATCAAGTAGCCTGTCTGTATTGCCGGAGCATATTACGAAATAGTCGGTGAAGGGTGCTAAAGAGCGCACGTCCAAAAGCAGGATGTCTTCCCCCTTGTGTTCTTCCAAGGCGTTCACAATTGTACGAGCAAGTTGTAGAGCGTCCAGAGTTCACCTCCTTGAGAAAAGTTGTAGGCTTGCTTTGCCCTTTCAGGGTTCGCAAGGACGTTGCCATGTTTTTTTCGGGCAAAGTCTTAGGGGAACAAAACCCAAAATGGTTTATGCCACTGCGGGGGGAGCGCTTGCGTTCAAAGTGGTGGTGAAAAGGCGGGTGTAGACGGCGCCTGTGGGGTGGAGGTCGCTTTTGTATAGATGCACTTCTGTCACGCGAGCGCTGCCTAAAAAACTAACGCTGATTTCGCGAAGTGTGCGGCCAATGGCATACACTTCGTTTGTGGTTGCCCTGCGGGCTATGCGCGCCAAAGTCAGGTGTGGCTGAAACGGGCGCTGTTCGCGAGGGTAGCCAAGCCTTTGCATAACGCTTTCAACGCCGCGCTGGAGGGCGAGCAATTCCTCAGGCGCCTCAACGCCTACCCAAATCACCCTTGGCCGTTTCATGTCGGGGAAAGCCCCCAAGCGACCGACCCCAAATTCAAATGGTTTGTGGTCGCTCACTTCACCCGCGAGCATATCCTCTATCAGCGGTAGGTTGCTTTCCGAAACATCACCCAAAAACTTTAGGGTGAGATGGATGTTTTCGGTGGGCACCCACTTGATGGGATAGTGCCGCAATTGGGTTTGTAGCCGACGCGAAACGTTTTCAATGTTCTCCAGCACATCGTTAGGTAAGTCAATCGCTATAAAAGCCCTCACTACGCCCATAAAAGCCTCTCAACTTTCAGCCCATCAGCCCTTGGCTTTGGGAAGGTGTGTTTAGATACACATTAGCACAACAATGCAAGTTTTGCAAGCGAAATCGCTCACCAGGGGCTTCTCTGCCCGCAGTTTTTACAAAAACAGGAGGTTATCCAAAGCGTCTTCAAGGTTTAGGTAGGAGAATTTGTGGCCCAATTCCAACAGGCGGCTTGGGAGCGCCCGTTGGCCGGTGAGGAGCATTTCGGCCATCTCGCCGAGGAGGATTTTTAGGGCCGCTCCGGGCACCTTCATGAAGGCCGGGCGGTGCAGTTTCCGCGCTAAGGTTTTGGTGAATTCAGCGTTGGTCACCGGCTTTGGGGCTGTTAGGTTGAATGGGCCGCTTGCGTTTTCGTTTGCTATCAAAAAAGCAATGGCTTTTACCTCATCGGTGATGTGAATCCACGGCATCCACTGTTTGCCGTTACCCAATGGGCCGCCCACGCCCAGTTTTATGGGGAGCATTAGTCTCGGCAAAGCGCCGCCTTGTGTGCTCAGCACAATGCCGGTGCGGATTATAGCCCGGCGCATTCCCAATTCTTCCACTAACGCCGTGCTTGCTTCCCAATCCACGCAAAGGCGGGCGAGGAAATCATCTCCGGGTGGCGTGTTTTCATCTACGGGCTCATCGCCGCGCGCACCGTAATATCCCACGGCCGAGGCTTGTATGAGCACTGACGGGCGAGGCTCTGCGGCGCGCAAGGCCGAGGCAAGGGCTTTGCCGTTTGCCACGCGGCTTTCGTAAAGTGCCTTCTTGCGTTTTTCCGTCCAGCGGCCGGAGGCGATGTTTTCGCCCATGAGGTTGACCACGGCGTCGGCTTCTTTGAGCACGCGCGCCATGCCTACTGTGTCGTTTGGATTCCAGCGCACCCATCGCACTTGCGGGAATTGGGCTTTGTGAATATCCGGCTTTCGGCTAAAGGCTGTTATGGTGTGCCCTTCCTCTCTCAAAATGCCGATAAGGGCACGGCCTATTAGCCCGCTGGCACCGGTAATTGCTATGTGCATTTTTAGCCTCCTGATGCAAAAAGCAACTATAAGGACGCCAAGATTAACGCAGAGACGCAGAGGAAGCAGAGGCGCAGAGAGCGCAAAGGGGAAACCACAGATTACACAGATTAGCACAGATTTTTCTGCGGAATCTGCGAAATCTGCGGTCCCAACCATCCAATCGGTGTAAATCTGTGTTAATCGGTGGATGAAATAAACCACAGATTACACAGATTAGCGCAGATTTTTTCTGTGTTCTCTGTAAATTTCTGTGTCCTCTGTGGTTTCCTTACTCAATCGGTGTAAATCTGTGTCAATCGGTGGACGAAATAAACCACAGATTACACAGATTAGCGCAGATTTTTTCTGTGTTCTCTGTAAACTTCTGTGCTTTCTGTGGTTTTTCCTTCAATCGGTGTAAATCTGTGTCAATCGGTGGATAATAACCACCCGACAACGCCCGACGCAACGATTTTACGACTCAACGACTCACGAACTTCAATCTGCGGTTTCTATTTGTTGAAGCGGGACGATTACAGAAAATCAAACAAGGCCGCGCGCTTTCAGCGAAACGAATTTGTTGTCGCCTATGACTATGTGGTCTAAAACTTCAATGTCAAGCAACGAGCCGGCTTGCTGGGCTTGGCGGGTTAGGGCAATATCGTCGGCGCTGGGGGTTGGGTCGCCGCTGGGGTGGTTGTGCACCAAAATTATGGCAGTGGCGTTGCGGCGTATGGCTTCGCGGAACACCTCGGCCATTCGGACTTGCGCCGTGTTGACCGAGCCGCGCACCACCTCGTGAATCGCGAGCACTTGATTGCGGGTGTCCAGCAAAAGCACGCGCAGGTGTTCTTGCTCCAAAGCGCTCATTTCGTATTGTACCAGCGCCGCGGCATCTTCCGGCCCGGAAATGCGGGGGCGCTCGCCGCGCGAAGCCAATTGTAGCCGCCGCCCGAGTTCCAGAGCGGCTTTTATTTGCGCCGCCTTTGCGGTGCCAATGCCTTTTACGGATTTCACCTCTGAAAACGGGGCGCGATGCAGGCCTTCCAGTCCGCCGAATTGCTGGAGTAGCCTTCTTGCCAATGCAACCGCCGTTTCGCCACGCCTGCCAACGCGTAGCAAAATTGCTATCAATTCTGCAGTGCTCAGGCTTTGAGCGCCCAGTTTTTCAAGCCGCTCGCGAGGCCGTTCATCTGCCGCCCATTCACGAATTGTGTACATTTTTCACCTCCCATCTGTGCCGCACAAGTTTTCGGGCTTTTGATGTGCTATAATGCCTCCAGATTTTTTGGGAGTTTGGAATGGGTTTCAATCCTACAACGCTGCACAACCTGTTTTTGATTTTGGCTGCTTGGGGGGGGGCATTTGTAGCCGCCATGTGGTTGGCGGCCGTGTTTTGGACTTATCGGGATATGCGCGCACGCGGCCGCGACAGCCTCGCACCTATCTTGGCGGCGTTGTTGGTCGCGGTGCTTTCCTTCCCCGGCTTGTTGATCTACCTAATTTTACGCCCACCTCGCACGCTTGAGGAGGAATATCAGCGCGCTTTGGAGGAAGAAGCCCTGCTTGAAACCCTTGAAGAAAGCGAGCGCTGCCCCGGCTGCGGCCGTAAAGTGCAACCCGATTGGATTGTTTGCCCTTATTGCCATACAAAATTGAAAAAAGTGTGCCACCACTGCGGCAGGTTGATGGCGCTTTCGTGGAATATTTGTCCTTATTGCGGCACCCCGACGCCGGGGGTGAGAAAAGAAGGGGTTACTCTTGACGAGGCCATAACTTCGCCAACTGTTTCGGACGAAAAAGCGCAGGGCTAACGACCTGCGCTTTGCTTTTGGACTAAGGCTCTATCCGAAAAATGCCATAATGTCATTGCGAGCCCCGAAGGGGCGAAGCAATCCCCTTTACTTGGTCAGGAGACTGCTTCGGCGGCACAGCCGCCTCGCAGTGACACGCCTATGGATAATTTTCGGATAGATTCTAAGTTTTGCCTTCTTCCACTTGCGGCAAAACGGTTTTCAGGCGGCGGGCTAATTTGCGCCGTTCCAGCAAGATGCGTTTGCCGCAAGTGGTGCATTCAAGGCCGATGTCGGCTCCCAAGCGCACTACTACCCATTCGTTGCCGCCACACGCGTGAGGCTTTCGCAGGCGCACTCGGTCGCCTATGTGCAGTTCGGGCAAGGGGAGCATTGCTTCACTCCCAATTGCAATTTTACGGTTTGGGCGTTGGTGTTGGTGTGGGGGAAGAAGCAGTTGGGGTTTCCGACGGCGTTGCGCTTGGGGTGGCCTCTGCCTGTGAGGCGGGCTTGGGGGTGAGGGTGCTCAGCAACTGCCATGCCGCTTCTATGTCTTGAACAGCCACTTCAGGGGATTGCGGCAAGGCCTTTTGGGCAAGCACAATTTGCTCGCGAGCAGTTGCGTAGGGGGCTTCGGTGTTGGCGGTGTTTTCGGCCAGCCATTGCAATGCCGCGCTTGCTTGGGAAAGTTCTTTCTGCGCGGCGCCAAGGTCGTGTTGCCCCAGCAATACCCGCGCCCTGAGCAGTGTTTCCATAACCTGCATCACGTAAATTTGCTCGCGCATTTGCTCAAGGCTGGCCTTCCATTCATCCCACGAAGCGCGCAAAGCCTCGCCTGCTGTCTGCGCGTCGTTGGCCGTCGCGGTTGCCTCGTCTATCTTCTTGCTCAGATCCTCAATTTGCAATTGCAGGGCGGCTTGTCCCTTTGCCAACTCATCGGTCTTGCTTTGGAGGGTTTGGATGGCTTGTTCTTGGGCGTCAATTTTGTCCGCCAGTTGGGATTGCTCTGAGCGCAGGCTTTGGATGTCGTCTTGGATGGCCAAAATCCGTTGGTTGACTTGCGTGGCGCGGTCGGCGGTTTCTTGCTTGAGCGCGGTTACCTCCGCTTGCAGGTCTTGCAACGGCTGCACGTAAGTGCGGTAAAGGTACGGAATGCCAAAGTACGCGGCCGCGCCTAAACCACCGATTATCACCACGGCGATGAAAAGGCGCAACATGAAGCGCCAAAACGCCCTCCAAGCCGCGCTGAGTTTCTGCCCAAAGGTTTTCTTTTCTGAGGTTTGGCCGTTTCCTTCCATTTTCCACCTCGCTTTTAGGGTTTGGGCGCTTTAGGGTTGTGGGGTTGCGGTAGGCGTCGCGGACGCCTCGGGCGTTTCTGTGGAGGACGGTGTAGGCGTGACTGTTGGCGTTGGGGGCGGCATAAGGCCGTTTAGCAGATCACGCATCCCAACTAAAAACTTGGAAACAGTTTGGGTTTCGGCTTTTATTTGCGCAATCGTGTCGTTCATTTCGTCTATCTGCTGTTGAAGCGCTTGCTGATTGTCCGAAAGTTCGTTCACCTTTTGCGCCACGTTTTGCAGGTCAGCAACTTGCCCTTGGAGGGCATCTATGCTCTGTTGAATTTGCCCGATCTCGGATTGGATAACCGAAATTTGGCGGTTCATGCCCTGCTGCGAAACTGCCGAGCCGTAGTGAATTGTGCCGTTTATGCTCTGAAGCACGCCCAAAGTCAGCAGGATGGCGAGGAAGAACGCTACGGCGCTTGTCACCAAGGTCATCAGCCATGCTTCGCGGCGGGTTATGTACTTTGGCTCGGGCTTCGCGGTGGGTTTGGCTTCTTCCTCGGCGGATGGCGGCGCCGGGGGCTCTTCGGGTTGCTCCTCGGCTTGGGTTTCCGCGGCGTGTTCGCCTTCTGCTTCGGGGGAAGTGGGCTCTTCTTCCGCGGCTTCGCCCGCCTCAGCCTCAGAGGTCTCTTCCACAACGGGGGCTTCGGTCGGCTCGGCAGGGCTCATTTCTTCGGCTTCCTCTTCGGTGCTTTCGGCTTTTTCCGCCGCTTCGGCCTCAATTGGGGTTACGGTCACGAGCGGGCGCAATTGCTCCACCAACGCCGGGCGGATGCCGTCAATTTCGGCAAGGTCGTCAACCGAGTTTAATGGCCGCGCGGCAATTATCCTTTCGGCGAGCACTTCGCCGATGCCGGGCAGGGATTGGAGTTCCTCTGCCGTGGCGTGGTTCAGGTCAATCAATGGTTGGTCCGCCATAGGTCACCTCCTTCAAGTGAGCGGTGGGCCGTCGGCACGGGCTGATTCCAGCAATTCTCGCGCCGATTGCAGTGCGCTTTTGGTGTTGCCGCCGAGCATTTGTGCCAGTTCGCGCACGCGGTCCTCTCCTTTTAGCAAAGTGACCGTGGTGCTGGTGTGCCCGTGCATGAACTGTTTGCTGACGCGATAATGCGCATCGGCAAACGCCGCAAGTTGCGGCAGGTGGGTGATGACTAAAACTTGGTGGCGGCGGGCAAGTTCGCGTAGTTTTTTGCCCACTACTGCTCCGAGCCTGCCGCCTATTCCCTGATCTATTTCGTCAAAGATCAGGGTTGGAGTGGGGTCTTCGGCTGTGAGGACGCGCTTTATTGCCAGCATCAGGCGCGCCGTTTCACCGCCGGAGGCCACTTTGGCGAGCGGCTTGAAATCCTCGCCCGGGTTGGGCGCAAGCAGAAATTCCACGCGCTCGGTGCCAAAGGCGTCGTAAGCCACCCGCTCGCCGTTTGGCATTGGCAGGCCGTTGGGGTCGGGCGTGGTGCTGAAATGAACCCGAAACTTTGCCTGCATCCGCAGGTCTGCCAGTTCCGCCTCAATGGCGTTTGCCAGTTTTGCGGCCGCTTTGTGCCTTTTTTGGGAAAGGATGGCCGCTTGGCGCGCCAGTTCTGCTTCTAATTGCTCGGCTTCTTGGCCGAGTGCGTCCATTTGTTCGGCCGTGTTGGTAATTGTTTCAAGTTCGGCGCGAGCGCGAATGATATATTCTAACACCTTTTCCAGCGAACCGCCGTATTTGCGTTTCAAGTCGTCCAACAGGGCAAGGCGCTCTTCCACCTCGGCAAGGCGGTTTGGGTCAAATTCCAACGATTCGGCATAACGGCGGATTTTGCGCGCCAACTCGGCAAGCGATTCTTCAAGGGCAATGGCCTCTTCGGCAAATTCCGCCTGTGCCTTGTCCGTATGGGCGATTGATTGCAAAGCGGCGCTCACTTCGCCGAAAAGATCGGTGATTGCTGGGGCTTCGGGCGTGCCTTCGTCCAAGAGCATGAGTGCGCGGTTGGCCTGTTCGGCAAGGGTTTCGGCATGAACGAGGCGTTGGCGCTCTTCTTCCAGAAGGCGGTCTTCATCTTTCTGTGGGGCGGCTTCCTCAATTTCGCCGATTTGGTATTGCAACAGGTCGGCGCGCCGAGCGTTCGCTTCTGCCGAGGCTTGCAGTTGGGCAATTTGCTTGCGGATGGCCTGCAAGCGTCGGTAGAGGGCTTGATAGGCGGCAAGGTCGGCCTCTATGCCTGCAAATTTATCCAACAAACGGCGGTGAGTGCTCACCCGCAGCAAGGAAATGTGCTCGGCTTGGCTGTGTATGTCGGCAAGCATTTCGCCGATGCGCCTGAGCAGTGCGAGGCCAACCGCAGAGCCGTTGATGCGCGCCGTGTGGCGGCCTGCGGCGCGGATTTCCCGCCCCAAGGTGATGTAGTTTTCGTCGTCCCAAAGTTCTTGTTCTTCAAGGATGGGCTTGATGGCCTCACGCAGCGGCTCTGAGAGGCGGAAAGTGGCTTCTATGACCGCGCGCTTTGCCCCCGTGCGTACCATTGTGCCCTCGGCGCGCCCCCCGAGCGCCACCGCCAACGCATCCACGATTATGGATTTGCCTGCGCCGGTTTCGCCGGTCAAGGCTGTCATTCCCTCGCCAAAGGTGAGGGTGAGTTCATCTATGATAGCGAAATCGCGGATGTGGAGTTCTTCTAACATGGCTATTTGCGTTTGGCCTTGCGTTTTAGGTTTGCAGAGGCGGTTTAAGCGGCGCTAAGAGACTAATTCGGCAAGGACGGAGCGCAGTTGCGGGCGCGGCACGCTCGTTTGCTCGCGAGTGCTCAGGTTTTTGACGGCCACCGTGTTTTGGGCAATTTCATCGGGGCCTAAAAGTAGCACTACGCGCGCTCCGATTTTGTCTGCATACTTGAATTGCTTGCCGAGTTTGGCAGGCTCGGGGTAGGTGGCGGTTGGGAAGCCAAAGCCCCGCACTTCGGAGGCGAGGCGGTATGCGTCAAGCAGGTGGTCAGCGTCAAATACAGCCACCAGCACTTTGGCCGGTTGGGGGTTGAGCGCTGGCAGGCGGCCGTATTTTTCCAGCACTAAGGTGATCACCATGTCGCCCATGGCAAAGCCCACACCTGCAACCGGCTTGCCGCCGACGTCGGCCACAAGGTTGTCGTAGCGGCCGCCGCCTAAAATGGCGCGAAACTCCCCTTCGGCGTCGCGCGCCTCAAATACTGTGCCGGTGTAGTAATCCAGCCCGCGGATGATGTAAGGGGCGTATTTCAGGTATTCGCGCGCTTCTAACGCCTCTGCGGCTTCAAAAAAGCGCACCAGTTCCTCAGATTGCTCCCACAGATTTTCGGCCGCCAGCATTTCGCGTAGTCCGCTCACTTGCGCCGCCGAAAGGCCTATCTCGGCGGCGTATTCTTCCCAAGCCGAAGGGGAAAGTTTGTCGCGGCGGTCTATCAGCCTAAAGACCGCCTTACGCCGCTCCGGCGCTACGCCGATAGAATCTAACTGCTCATCCATCAAGCGGCGGTTGTTGACAAGGATTTTCACTTCGCTTGGTGAAAGGCCGACGCGTTTCAAAAAGTTGGCTCCCACAGCGGCGAGTTCGGCATCGGCTTCGGGGCTGTTCACGCCGATCATGTCAATGTTCCATTGGAAAAATTCCCTTGCGCGGCCTTTTTGCGGCTTTTCGTAGCGCCAAAAAGGCCCAAAAGACCACCAGCGCACGGGGAAGGCCAACTGGTTTTGTCGGCGAGCGACCATGCGCGCCAGTGTTGGGGTGAGTTCGGGGCGCAGGGTGATCAAGTCGCCGCCGCGGTCGGGGAATACAAAGGCTTGTTCTTTGACCAATTCCTCGCCCGATTTGGCGGCATACAGCGCGAGCGGCTCCAAAAACGGCCCATCGTATTCTTGGTAGCCAAATGCTTCTGAGGAGGCGCGCATTTGGTTGTAAAGCCAAGTGCGCACCGCCATTTGTTCGGGGTAAAAATCGCGAGTTCCCTTCACGGACTGGATGATTTTGTTTGCCATTGTGTTTTCCTCACTCGTGTTACGCAATTTAGCATCAACATATCTAAGCGCCCTCACCTTACCCCCGCTGCGCGCCCCCTCTCCTCTCCTACTTCAAGGGCGGACAGGGGTTTATCAAACCCCTGTCCTACCCCCTCCAAAGACGGAAGAAGCGAAAAGTTGCACTTTTAGCGCTGATAAGGTAATTTGGTAAAGTGAGGCAGACGCCTAAATTTCCCAATCTTATCGCTAATACTTGCTTTTTCGGAGGATGTTCTTTTGGAGTGCGGCGACAAGTCGCCGCTTTCCAAAGCGGTGCCGAGGCACCGCACTCCAAAAAATGGTGTTTTCAGGGGCTGGTGTCCGCCCCTGAACT
>JALVVL010000004.1 GCA_027023425.1 Anaerolineales bacterium | reverse complement strand
CCCCACCCCACCCCACCATGCCCACTCCCCGCGAACGCCTCTTCCAACTCCTTGAAAACGCCGACAAGCCCATTTTGCTTGACGGCGCGATGGGCACGCTTTTGCATGAGCACGGCATCAGTTTTGATGAGTGCTTTGACGCCCTCAACCTGACCAACCCCGCGCTGATCGCCGAGATCCACCACCGCTACATTGAAGCCGGCGCGCAAATCATCCTCACCAACACTTTCGGCGCGAACCGCTACCGCCTCGCCGAGCACGGGCTGGAAGACAAAGTCGCCGAAATCAACCGCGCTGGCGTGGAACTCGCCCGCCGGGTGGCGCTGGCTTCCTTCAAGGATGTGCTGGTGGCCGGTGATGTCGGCCCCTTGGGCGTGCGCCTCGCCCCCTTCGGGCGCGTCCAGCCCGAAGAAGCCCGCGCCGCCTTCCGCGAGCAAATCGCCGCGCTTGCCGAGGCGGGCGCCGACCTCATCGTGATTGAGACCATGAGCGACCTCTACGAAGTGCGGGAAGCCGTGGCCGCGGCCCGCGAAGTTGCCCCCGACCTGCCCGTGGTGGCTTCCCTCACCTTCACCCGCGACGACGTCACCCTCTTAGGCGACCCGCCCGAGAAGGTGGCCGAGGCGCTGCTTTCCTACGGCGTGGACGTGCTGGGCGCAAACTGCTCCGGCGGGCCTGCCCAGTTGCTCCGCATTTTGCGGCGGATGCGCAAAGTTGCACCCGACGCCCGCTTTTGGATCAAGCCCAACGCGGGCTGGCCGGAACGCCTGCCCGACGGGCGCATCGCCTACCCTGCGGGGGCGGAGTATTTCGGCGAATACGCCCGCTTTTTTGCCGAAGGCGGCGCTTCGTTGGTGGGCGGCTGCTGCGGCACCACGCCGGAACACATCGCCGCGATGCACCGCCGTCTCGCAGAAATGCCGCCCATCCTTTCGCCGGAAATCGTGACGCCAGCCGCCCCATCCGAAGAGCAATCTCCCATGCCGGAAGAAGCCCCCAGCGAACTGGCGCAGAAGTTGGCCGCGGGCGAATTTGTGGTGGCGGTGGAAGTGCACCCGCCGCGGGGCTTTTCGGCGCACAAGGTGCTTGCCGCCGCTCGCCTGCTGGCCGATGTGGGCGCAGACGTGCTGGATGTGGCCGACAGCCCCATGGCACGGATGCGCATGAGCCCGTGGGCGGTGTGCCACCTCATCCAGCAGGAAGTAGGCATTGAGACCACCCTCCACTTCCCCACTCGCGGGCGCAACCTGTTGCGGGTGCAGGGCGATTTGCTCGCCGCGCACGCCTTGGGCATCCGCAACGTCTTCGTGGTGATGGGCGACCCCACCTCCATCGGCGATTACCCCGAAGCGATGGACAACTACGACCTGGTGCCCTCCGGCCTGATCAAACTCATCAAGCAGAAATTCAACGCCGGGGTTGACCACGCGGGTAGCACCATCGGCCAGCCGACTTCCTTCTTTGTGGGCTGTGCCCTCAACCTCAACCCCAAAAACCCGGCCCGGGAGATGAAGGTGCTGCGCCGCAAAATCCGCGCCGGCGCGGATTTCGCCCTTACCCAGCCGGTGTTTGATCCCGAAAAAGCCCGCCGCTTTCTGGAAGATTACGAACGTGAGTTTGGGAAACTGGAAATCCCCGTGCTGGTGGGGGTGATGCCCCTTTACAGCCGCCGCCACGCCGCCTTCCTGCACAATGAGGTGCCGGGCATTGAAATTCCGCCGGAGGTGATGCGGCGCATTGAGCAGGCTGGCGAGCGCGCCCCGCAGGAAGGCGTGCGCATCGCGCAGGAACTGGTGGAAGCCATCCGCTCATGGGCGCAGGGCGTGTATGTGATGCCGCAATTCCAGCGCTACGACTTGGCGGCGGAAATTGTAGAAACGGCGAAGGGAAAAGCGAAGGTATTGCGTCCCTAATTTTTTCTCAGGGAGGCAATATACGGCGCAATTAAGGCGGGAGGAGGCGTGAGTTCTCCCGCTTTATGTCACCGCAAAGCGGTCTTCCCCGCCATTTGGGGAATGGCTTCGCCACCCACACCGGCTCGCCGCGTTGTGGGGAATAAAATGCAAACGGTCATCTCACCTCAGGGCACTTCCACACATCGCCCGGATGGGCGCGGCGGATATCGCGGAACGTCGGCAGAATGCCGCAGGCATAGCACTGATTGCGGCAATCGGGGCGGATGCGCTCGGCTTCGCTCCAGCGGTAGTCCAGCGCTAAAAAGCGCTTGCTGACCGCGGGGCTGATGTGCTCCCACGGCAGGGGCTCGTCTAAACTGCGCTGGCGGTGAATATAATCCCACGGGTCAAGCCCAACATCGCGGAACGCCTGAAGCCAAAGGTCGTATTCAAAACCCTCGCGCCAAGCGTCAAAGTGCGCGCCGAGTTCCCATGCGCGCTGGACGGCGTCTGCCATGCGGCGGTCGCCGCGCGAAAGCCATGCCTCCAGCATGGTCTCCTCGGGGCGGTTGAGGCTGAGTTTGAAGCCGCGCCCGCGCAGAGAATCCCGCAGCAGTTTTTGCTTTTGGCGGATGGATTCAACCGTATCAGCAGGTGCCCATTGGAACGGCGTATCCACCTTGGGCACGAAAGTGCTGACGCCGAGGTGAACTTTGGCGCGCTTGCCGATGCGCTTTCGCCCCTCGCGGAGCACGGCGTGCGCTAAATCAGCAATTGCCTGCACGTCCTCCATCCGCTCATGCGGCAAGCCAATCATGAAATAAAGTTTGATGGTGGTCCAGCCGCGCGCGTAAATTTCACCGGCAATTTGGAGCAACTGCTCGCTGGAAATCGGCTTGTTGATGATGCGGCGCATTCGCTCGCTTCCGGCCTCGGGGGCAAGCGTGAAGCCGCTCCGCCGCGTTACTTCCAGCGCGTCCATCAGTTCAACGGTGAAGGTTTCAATGCGCGATGACGGCAATGAAATGCTGACCCCGCTTTTGCCAAAGCGGCGGTTGACCTCGCGCACCAGTTCCAAAGCGTGCGAATAATCGGTTGACGAAAGTGAAAGCAAGCCAACTTCCTCGTAGCCGGTGGCGCGCAAGCCTTCTTCTATTGCGGCGATGATTTCCTCAACCGGCCGCTCGCGCACGGGGCGGGTAATCATGCCCGCTTGGCAGTATCGGCAGCCGCGCGTGCAACCGCGCATAATTTCAATTGCCAGCCGATTGTGGACGGTATCAATGTAAGGAACGACCAACTTCGTGGGCGGCGGCGGCAGGACGGGGACGATGCGTTTGAGCACCTGCGGCGGCGCGGCTTCGCTCAGGCGTTCAATTTTGAGGAAACGCCCCCTTTCGTAAACCGGCTCGTACAGCGCAGGCACATACACACCCCAAACCCGCGCCAGCCGTTCCCACAGATCGCGGCGCGAAGTGCCGGCGCGCTTCCAAGCGCGATAGGTGTCAATGATTTCGTTTATCACATCCTCGCCCTCGCCAATGGCAAAGGCATCAACGAAGGGCGCTATCGGCTCGGGGTTGAAGACGGCGTGCCCGCCGGCGATGATAAGCGGCTCATCAGCGCTCCGCTCCTCCGCTCGCAGGGGGATGCCCGCGAGCGCCAGCATGTTCAGCAAGTTGGTGTAAAGCGTTTCGGAAGGCAGGGTGAAGCCGATGATGTCAAAATCGCGGAGGGGGTGATGGGTTTCAAGCGAATAAAGCGGCAGGTGAGCGGCGCGCATAGCGGCTTCCATGTCCATCCACGGGGCGTAAACGCGCTCGGCGAGGGCGTCGGCGCGGCGGTTGATGATGTCGTACAAAATCGCCAAGCCGAGGTTGGACATGCCAATATCGTAAATATCGGGGAAAGCCAGCGCAACCTTCACCGGAATGCGCGCCCAATCCTTCACCACCTGATTCAACTCGCCGCCGGTGTAGCGCCCCGGGCGGGTCACGGTGGGCAGGATGCGCTCAAGCCGCCGATTTATCTCTTGAGGGGTGAGGTTTTTCGCCTTCGTGTTCATGGGTAACAGCCATAACAAAACGCGCCCGAAGGCGCGTCCATCCTCTTGGGTTGAAATGCGCTACAATTATAACGCAGTATAAAACTACAAAAACGGTTGCCGCTTGATTGTGCCTTGCTTTTAGGGTATCCTATTGGCGAAAGCACAACGAAAGGGAAAGGGTAACTACGGCGTGCATTGCAAAATTCACGCCAATTCTCACACAAGGAGAGCACAATGGACATTCAAGGCAAAAACGTGCTGATTTTAGGAGGCTACGGCTTGGTAGGGAGCGCCGTAGCGCGCGCCATCCTCCCCCACAAACCGGCGCGCTTGGTCATCGCCTCGCTTCGCAAGTTTGAGGCCGAAAGCGCCGTTGAGCAACTCAAGGATGAATTCCCCGACAGCCCCACGCAAATTTTACCGGCGTGGGGCGATGTTTTTCTCCGAGCCGAATGGCAAAAGGACGATGGCTCGCTCAGGTCCGCCATCCTCGCCAAGCCGACCACGCGCCGCCGCCTCATTGACGACATCCTTGAACCGCTGGACGAGGACATCCTCACTTCCTCACTGCTCTACCAACTCATCATGGGAACTTGGGGGAACTTAGGCGGAATGCCCGCTCACATAGTTGTAGACTGCATGAATACGGCTACGGTCGTAGCATACCAAAATGTTTACCAAACCGCCCGCCACCTCAAAAGGCAAATGGAAAAGCCACAAGAAGAGGTAGATTGGGCAGATGAAGTTGAGCGCCTGCTGGCCTCGCTCTACATACCGCAGTTGGTGCGGCACATACAAATTTTGCATGCCGCGATGCAAACTGCGGGCACAGAGGCCTACGCGAAAGTGGGCACCAGCGGCACCGGCGGCATGGGACTAAACATCCCCTACACGCATGGCGAAGAAAAGCCGTCGCGCGTG
Source organism: Anaerolineales bacterium (assembly GCA_027023425.1). Classification (GTDB taxonomy): domain Bacteria; phylum Chloroflexota; class Anaerolineae; order Anaerolineales; family DRMV01; genus JALUBW01. The sequence continues at coordinate 60,213 of JALVVL010000004.1, read as the reverse complement.
CTGATGTCCAAAGCGGCAGTGGCGGGAGCGCAAACCCTGCTCACATTTTTGCTGGCGCGCACGCCGGGCTACCCCATCGCCGCCAAAGAAATCAAACCCACGGCGATGATAGGCTGGAAGCAAATCGGCTATGGGCAAATCAAACGGCACGGCAAGCCATACGAACTTTACGACTGCCTGCCCGAGGATGCCGTTTCGGTGAAAGATCCGGCAAATCTGGCGCGCAAAGGCAAATTTGGGAAGCGCGCCGAGGGCTTCCTTGAGGCGGTTTACATCAACACAGGCGAAAACGGCCTGTTTGCCGCGGGCGAATTTGCCATGATCACCGCCCTTGGACAAATGGAATCGGTCACAGCCGAGGAAATTGCCCAAAACGTGGTGCTGGAAATTTTGGGAAGCAATACCGGCAAAGATGTGATTGCCGCGTTGGACGCTTCCACAATGGGTCCCACCTACCGCGCCGCTTACCTGCGCGGCTCGGCGCTCAAACTGCTCCGCCGTTTAGAAGCCGAGCACGGCGAATCGGTTGCATTTGAAATTTTAGGGCCGCCGCGGCTTTCCAAACTCCTGTTTGAAGCATATTTGCTCAAACGGGTCTACGGAACCATTGACAACGCCCTGAAACCAACCGCCGAGGAAGCCGCCAAGGCATTAGAAAACTTGATCGCCACCGACACCTCGCTGCGGCAAAAGATAATTTCCATTGGCATCCCGATTTTGCTCTCCGATGGCGAGCGGATGTTGCGCGGCCCCGAAATCAAAGCCGACACGGCGGCTCAAGGATGGGTTGACCTCACGCCGCAAAACCTTGCCCTGTGGCAAAAGCGCCTCCGCCAGTTGTGGGATGAAATCCGCGAGCAAACCTCAGGCGACACTTCCTCGCGCTATGACCGCATCTACCCCAGCGCCCGCGAATGGAACCCCGACGACCTCAGCATCCGCATAGGCGAACTGGTGGCATGGATTCTCAACACCGAAGAGCAAGGCTTTCGCTTCAAACGATAGAACCAAGCCCAAGATTTGACCCCACCGCCGATTTGTGGCATAATTCGCCTACCCATACTCAAAGGCGTTGATGGAGACGAGTAAGCCCGCCGCGGGCTCACAGCGAGTTCGGGATGGTGAAAGCCGAACAGCCACAGCGGGCTGAAAATCCCTCCGGAGCCGCAAGCCGAACGGGAAAACCCAAGTAGGTGCGCCGGTTGCGCCCACCGTTATCGGGGCGGGGGCATAAGCCTGCAAAGGCCGTGCCCTGCTGAGAGCCCACCCGCGCGGGTGGGAATCAGGGTGGTACCGCGGGAGTTGCGCGCTCTCGTCCCTACTCGGGGCGGGAGCGTTTGTGGTTAATTGCGAGTTGCGAATTGCGAGTTGCGAATTGCGGCGCTGTACGCCCCCTGCAAAAGCCCAATTTTTCGGAGGTAATCATGTCCCAGTCACCCTTCAAACCAGTTCCGCCGAAGGTGACGCTCCCCAAAATGGAAGAGCGGCACTTGGAATTTTGGAAAAAGCACGACATTTTCCACAAAACCGAGGAGACGCGCCGCGGCGGCCCCGAATTTGTCTTTTACGAAGGCCCTCCTACCGCCAACGGACGCCCCGGCGTGCACCACGTCCTTTCTCGCTCGTTCAAGGACATCTTCCTGCGCTACCGGGTCATGCGCGGCTATCACATCATCCGCCGCGGCGGCTGGGATACTCACGGCTTGCCTGTGGAAATTGAAGTTGAGAAAAAACTCGGCTTCACCAGCAAACGCCAAATTGAGGAATTCGGCGTCGCCGAGTTCAACAAACTCTGCCGCCAGTCCGTCTTTGAATACATCCAAGATTGGGAAAAACTCACCGAGCGCATTGCCTTTTGGGTTGACCTTGAGAACGCTTACGTCACCTACCACAACGAATACATTGAAAGCGAATGGTGGATTTTGAAGCAATTTTGGGAACAAGGGTTGATTTACCGCGGGCACAAAGTCGTGCCCTACTGCCCGCGCTGCGGCACGCCCCTTGCCGACCATGAGGTCGCCCTCGGCTACAAAGAAACCGAAGACCCCTCGGTTTACGTCCGCTTGCCCCTGATGGACGACCCCGACACCGCCCTGCTGGTGTGGACCACCACGCCGTGGACTTTGCCCGCAAACGTCGCGGTCGCCGCCCATCCCAAAGTGACTTACGTCAAGGTGAAACGCCAACTGCCCAACGGCGAACACGAATACCTCATCGTCGCCAAACCGTTAGTTGAAAAAGTCTTCGGCGATGAGAAAGTGGAAATTGTTGCCGAGTTCCCCGGCAAAGCGCTGAAGGGCAAACGCTATCAGCCGCTCTACACCTTCGTTGTGCCCGACAAACCGGCTTACTTTGTAGTGCTTGCCGATTTTGTCACGACCGAAGACGGCACAGGGTTAGTGCACATGGCGCCCGCCTTCGGCGAAGACGATATGGAGATGGCGCGCAAATACGACCTGCCCATCATCAGCACGGTCAAGCCCGACGGCACGCTGGTCTCAGCAGTGCGCCCGTGGGCAGGCATGTTTTTCAAAGACGCCGACCCCTACATCATTGAAGACCTGCAAAAGCGCGGCCTACTCTTCCGCTCCGGCAAATACACCCACACCTACCCATTCTGCTGGCGGTGCGGCACGCCTCTGCTCTATTACGCCCGCCCCACATGGTACATCCGCACCACTGCCAAGAAAGACCGCCTTGTCGCCCTCAACGAAAAAATCAACTGGGTGCCACCCCACATCAAACACGGGCGCTTTGGCAACTGGCTTGAAAACAACATTGACTGGGCTTTGGGGCGCGAGCGCTACTGGGGCACGCCGTTGCCGGTTTGGCAGTGCGATGAATGCGGCTATCAACACGCTGTCGGCTCGGTTGCCGAACTTTCCGAAATGGCGGGGCGCGACCTCAGCGGCCTTGACCTGCACCGCCCCTATGTGGACGAAGTGGAACTGACCTGCCCCAAGTGCGGCGGCAAAATGCACCGCGTCCCCGAACTGATTGACGTGTGGTTTGATTCGGGCGCAATGCAAGTTGCCCAGTGGCATTACCCCTTTGAAAACCAAGAAATTTTCAAGAAACAGCACCCTGCCGATTACATCTGCGAAGCCGTTGACCAAACACGCGGCTGGTTCTACTCATTGCACGCCATCAGCACGCTGTTGTTTGACGACATCGCCTTCAAGAATGTGGTGTGCCTCGGCTTGATTTTGGACGAGAATGGGCAGAAAATGTCCAAATCCCGCGGCAATGTGGTTGACCCGTGGGATGTTATCAACGTGCACGGCACTGACGCCCTACGCTGGTATCTCTACACCGCAAGCCCCCCCGGAGACAACCGCCGCTTTTCGGTGAACTTGGTCGGCGAGGTGGTGCGCAATTTCTTGCTCACCCTGTGGAATGTGTACTCCTTCTTCACCACCTACGCCGCGCTGGACGGCTGGCAACCCAATTCCGAAACTAAACCGGAGTACAATGAACTTGACCGCTGGCTCCGCTCGGAACTCCACTCGCTGGTCAAACGGGTGACCGAGGCTTACGAAAACTACGACGCTCTCGGCGCGACCCGTCCGATTGAGGAATTTGTTGAGCGGCTTTCAAACTGGTATCTGCGCCGCAGCCGCCGCCGTTTCTGGAAGAGCGGCTCCGATGCCGACAAGCACGCCGCCTACAGCACGCTCTACGAGGCGCTGACCACGCTGAGCAAGTTGCTCGCCCCGTCCACACCGTTCATTGCCGAGGAAATTTACCAGAATTTGGTGCGCGCCACCGACCCATCCGCCGCCGAATCGGTGCACCTCGCCGACTGGCCTGAATATGACGAAGCGGCGATTGACGAAAAACTCAACCGCGACATGGAACTCGTCATCAAACTCGCTTCGCTCGGCCACGCGGCGCGGAACAAAGCCGGAATCAAGGTACGCCAGCCCTTGCAGGAAATCGCATTTGCGGTTGGGCGTGCCTTTGAGCAGGATGTGGTCACCCGTTACGCCGACTTGCTCGCCGATGAGTTGAATGTGAAGAGGGTACGCTTGCTCGGCGGGCGCGGCGAAGCCGTTTCCTACTCCCTCAAGCCGCTCCCCAAGCAACTGGGGCAGAAATACAAATCGCTTTTCCCGAAAATTCGGCAGGCAATTTTGGCGCTTGACCCGCAAGAAGCGGGCGAACGCCTGCTCGCCGGCGAGCCCGTAACCGTGACCGTTGACGGCGAGGAATACGCCATCCAGCCCGATGAGGTGGAAGTCATCGTGAGCGCCCACCCCGGCCTGACCGTGGCTTCCGAAGGAGCGTATTTGGCGGCGCTCAACACCGAGATTACCCCCGAACTGAAGCAGGAAGGCATCGCCCGCGACTTCGTCCGCTGGGTGCAAAACGCCCGCAAAGAGGCGGGGCTGGAACTTTCCGACCGCATCCACCTCTACTACCAAGCGCCCGATGAAATTGCCAAAGCAGTGGAAGCCTACCGCAACTACATCATGGGCGAAACTCTGGCGGTGGAAATGACCGCCGCCGCCCCACCCGATGACGCCTTCGTCAGCACTGCTGTCAAAAACGTCGTCATCGGAATCAAAAAATCAACGCCCGACGAACAGTGAAGCCGTTCAACTGAAATCCTCGCCCCTTTCACACGGGGAACACAGGGGGCACGGAGACTTTTCTCTTTCCACTCCGTGCCCTCTGTGTGAGGAGATAAGCGTTTTGTCGGTCAAGCAAACACCGCCCATCGGAGGTCTCTATGCTCATCACCAACGCCACGCTGGTAACATGGGATGAAGAACACCGCATCCTGCCCGACCATGCAGTTTTGATTGAGAACGGCGTGATTGCCGACCTTGGCACATCCACCGAAATGGAAAAGCGCTACACCAAGGCCGAAAAGTGGGATGCGCGCGGCCAATGGCTCATGCCCGGCAACATCTGCGCCCACACGCACTTCTACGGCGCGTTTGCCCGCGGCATGGCAATCCCCGGCGAAGCGCCCAAAGCCTTCCCCGAAATTTTGGAACGGCTTTGGTGGCCGCTTGACCAAGCGCTGGACGAAACCGCCGTGCGGCTTTCGGCAGAGGTGATGCTGGTGGATGCCATCCGCAACGGCGTGACCACGCTGTTTGACCACCACGCCTCGCCCAACGCGCTGGAAAATTCGTTGGATGTGATAGCCGAGGCGGTGCAAAGGGCAGGTGTGCGCGCCGCGCTCGCCTATGAGGTTACCGACCGCTACGGCAAAGAAAGCGCCCGCGCTTCCATCGCCGAGAATGTGCGGTTCGCCGAGGCGGTGCGCACATTCCCCGAATACGGCACGCCCGCCCAGCGCCTCGCGGCGACTTTTGGCTTGCATGCCAGCCTCACGCTGGACGAAGACACCTTAGACGCCGCCGCAAGCGCCTGCCCGCCCGAAATCGGCTTCCACATCCACGTTGCCGAGCATCAGGTGGACGAAGACGACAGTCTGCGCCGCACTGGCTTGCGCACAGTTGAGCGCTTGCAAAAACACGGTATTTTGGGCGAGCGCACCATAGTTGCCCACGGAGTTCACATTGACGCCCGCGAAATGCAAATCCTCGCCGAAACCGGCACATGGCTGAGCCACCAGCCGCGCTCCAACATGAACAACGCTGTCGGCACGGCGCGCATTGAGGAAATGATGCGGCTCGGCGTAAAGGTTGTGCTCGGCACCGACGGCTTCCCCCACGCGATGTGGGAGGAAATGCGCTTTGCCTACCTCCAGCACAAATTGGAAGCCCGCGACCCGCGTCGCATGGGCGCCGACAAGGTAATGCAAATCGCGGTGGAAAACAACCGCCGTCTCGCTAACCTCTACTTCCCCGCCGCTCCGCTCGGCGTGGTGAAAAAGGGCGCCGCGGCCGACTTGATTTTGGTAGAATTCAACCCCCACACGCCGGTAACGGCGGGCAACCTGCCGTGGCACATCGTTTTTGGCGCTTATGAGCGCATGATCACGGCAACCATCGTCGCGGGAAAGGTTCTGATGAAAGACCGTGAACTTTTGACCTTGGACGAGGAGCGCATAGCCGCCGAAGCCCGCGCCTACGCCCCCAAAGTTTGGGAAGCCTACCGGCGGTTCGTAAAGTAACGCAGAGACACAGAGAAAGCAGAGGCGCAGAGAGCGCAGAGACGCCAAGAGCGCCAAGGGCACAAAGGACGCCAAGAAAGTAACGCAGAGGCGCAGAGAAGCGCAAAGGACGCAAAGAAAAAAATTTCTGTGTTCTCTGTAAGTTTCTGTGTCCTCTGTGGTTTTCTTACTCAATCGGTGTAAATCTGTGTCAATCGGTGGATAGTAACGCAAAGAAAAAACACAGATTAGCACAGATTTTTTCTGTGTTCGCTGTAAATTTCTGTGTTTTCTGGTAACTGCCTACCCGCTCTGTGAGCGGGGGCAAACACTTCGGCGCGGTGTGAGCAGAAGTCCACGCAGGTGGACTTCGCAACTTGTAGCCCGTGACTTTAGTCACAGGGCACAAGCGGCGGCAGTTGAAACTGCACCTACCGCTTGCGAAGTCGCCCTACGGCGACTTTTTGGAAAGAGCGATCCCCAAAATGCCATATTGCACCCGCACCCGCGTAGGTAATTACGCTTTCTGCGGCTTGTGATGTTGCTCCACCTACGACGCAACGACTTCACGACTCAACGACCCAACGACCTAACGACCCAACGACCTAACGACCTAACACCTTTCCTATGCTCACAATTGACGGACATCACCTGACCATTGCAGAAGTAGCGGCGGTGGCGCGCGAGCACGAACCCGTGCGCCTCGCCGACGCCTCCCGCGAACGAATGCTCCGCTCACACCACTGGGTGGAGCAAATTTTGCACACAGGCAAAGCCGTTTACGGAATCAATACCGGCTTTGGCATATTTGCCGACCGCCGTATTTCGCCAGAGCAAGCCGCGCAACTCAGCCGCAACCTCATCCTGAGCCACGCCGTCGGCACGGGCGATCCGCTGCCGGAAGAGGTGGTGCGCGCCGCGATGCTCATCCGCGCCAACACCTTAGCCCTTGGCGTTTCGGGCGTGCGCCCGGTGGTGGTGGAAACCCTGATTGAAATGCTGAACCGCGGCGTAACGCCCGAAGTGCCGTCTCAGGGCTCAATGGGTTCATCGGGCGATTTAGCGCCGCTGGCGCACTTGGGGTTGGTGCTCACCGCCCCGCCGCCCAACGCGAGCGAAAATTACTGCGGCTGGGCTACCTACCGCGGCAAGCGTATGCACGGATGCGAGGCAATGCGCGCCGCCGGCATCCGCCGCGTGGTGCTTGGTCCCAAAGAGGGGCTGGCAATTACCAACGGCGCGACCTTTTCCGCAGCGGTTCTGGCGCTTGCGGTTTACGATTCTGCCCATTGGCTTGACATTGCCGAAATTGCTCTGAGCATGAGCCTTGAAGCGCTTTTGGGCGCTTCAAACGCGTTTGACGAGCGGATACACCGTGCGCGCCGCCACCCCGGGCAAATTGCGGTGGCACGCCGCGTGCGCGAACTCACCGCCGAAAGCACGCTGATTGATGCCGGCGGGCGCGTCCAAGACGCCTACTCGCTTCGCACCGCCCCGCAGGTGCAAGGCGCGGCGCGGGATACATGGGCTTTCGTCTCCGAAGTCGCCCGCCGCGAAATCAACGCCGTGACCGACAACCCGCTGATTTTCAGCCCCACCGAAGCCCTTTCCGGCGGCAATTTCCACGGCGAACCGGTAGCAATGGCGGCGGATTTCCTCGCAATTGCCATGAGTGAAGTCGCTGCAATTGCCGAGCGGCGCATTTTCCGCCTCACCGACGGCAAACTGAACTACGGCTTGCCCTCCATGCTGGCAGATACGCCCGAAGCCGCGGGGCTGAACTCCGGCTTGATGATGCCGCAATACACCGCCGCGTCGTTGGTACTGGAAAATCAAACCCTTTCAAGCCCCGACAGCACCCGCTCGCTGCCCACTTCGGGCGAGCAGGAAGACCACAACGCCAATGCCATGACCGCGGCGCGGCACGCGCGGGCGGTGGTGCGCAACACAGCGCACGTGCTCGCGATTGAAGCATACACTGCGGCGCGCGCCATTGACCTGCGCCTGCGGCAAATGCCGGAGGCGCGCCTTGGGCGAGGAACGGCGACGGCGCATCGGCTGATCCGCGAGCGCGTCCCCTACCAGCCCGGCGATGCGTGGTGGGCGCCCGAAATTGAAGAAACGCGCGCCCTGCTCGCCACGCCCGAATTCCTGCAAGCCGTCCTCACCGCTGCCAACACTTTGCCATCGCACACAAAATTGCGATGAACCTCGGAGAGCCCAAAACCCAATGGACGCAAAAATGCCTTTTACACCCGAAAAAGCCACAGCCCAAGAGGGCGATTTAGCCCAACTGCTCAGCACGTCTCACCGCTTCTTCTTAGTGCGCCTGCAAGCGGGCGCTGAACTGCACACCCACAAAGGCGTCATCCGCCACGACGACCTAATCGGCCTGCCGTGGGGAACGCAGGTTTATTCGCACCTCGGCGAGCCGTTTTACCTGCTCACGCCGTCGCTGGCAGACTTGCTCCGCGAAACCCGCCGCAACACGCAAATCATGTTCCCGAAAGACATCGGCTTTGTGCTGGTTTCCATGAGCATTGGCCCCGGTCAAACGGTTGTGGAAGCGGGCACAGGCTCAGGGGCGCTCACCACTGCCTTTGCCTTTGCCGTGGGCGAAACCGGAAAGGTGATTTCATACGAGCGCCGCCCCGAAATGCAGGCACTCGCCCGCCGCAACCTCAAGCGGCTTGGGCTTGAACACCGCGTTGAGTTCAAACTTCGCGACATTGCCGAGGGGTTTGATGAAAGGGGTGTGCCCGCGCTATTTTTGGACGTGCCCAATCCCGAAGATTACATCCCGCAAGTGCGGCAAACGCTCCGCTCAGGCGGATTTTTTGGCAGCCTGCTCCCGACCACCAACCAAGTTTCCCGCCTGATTGCGGCTTTGCAAGAGCACGATTTTGCTTTTATTGACGTTTGCGAAATACTGCTGCGGTATTACAAGCCAGTGCCGGAGCGGCTTCGCCCGACCGACCGGATGGTGGCGCACACGGGCTATTTGGTGTTTGCGCGCCCAACTTTGCCGCAAGAGCCGCCGGAATAGCATGGACTTTTGGGAAAGCCTCACCCCCGAAGAGATAAGCCGCCGGCTTGCCGCGCTGAGCGGCGAGGGGGAAATTAACCCCTACGGGTTGGAAGAAAAGCGCGATGCGGCGGTTTTAGTGCCCATGTTGCGCGCCGAGGGCGAGTGGCGCTTGCTGTTCATCCACCGCACGGCAAACCAGCACGACCCACACAGCGGTCAGGTTTCCTTCCCCGGCGGGAGCCGCGAAAACGGCGACCGCGACCACATCGCCACCGCCTGCCGCGAAGCCGAAGAGGAAATCGGAGTTCCGGCAAAAGCCGTGCAGGTATTGGGCGTCTTGCCGCGCCACTGCACCGTAACGGGCTACTGCATTACACCAGTGGTGGGCAAAATCCCTTGGCCTTACCCGCTGCGCCTTTCGGAAGGGGAGGTTGTGCGCGCCTTCACCGTGCCCCTGCGCTGGCTTGCCGCAACAGAAAACCGCACGCTCCGCGAATACGAAATTCCGCATTACGGGCGCGTGCGGTCATGGTTTTACCGCCCTTACGAGGGCGAAGTGATTTGGGGCGCGACCGCGCGCATGGTGGATACCTTGGTGCGCGCGCTGAGAGGTTAACGCAGAGGCGCAGAGACGCCAAGGTCGCCAAGGACACAGAGGACGCCAAGAAAGTAATGCAGAGACGCAGAGGAAACAGAGGCGCAGAGTAGGTGCGAGGCATCGCCTCGCCCAGAGACGCAGAGAGAAAATTTCTGTGCTCTCTGTAAATTTCTGTGTTTTTAAATCGGTGTAAATCTGTGTCAATCGGTGGATGAAAACCACAGATTAGTGTTCTCTGTAAATTTCGTGTTTTCTGTGGTTTGTGGTGTTTCTCCACCTACGGCCTAACGACCTAACGACCCAACGCCCCAACGCTCCCATTCAAACCACTATATTCACCAACCTGCCGGGGACGTAAATCACCTTGCGCGGCTCTTTGCCTTTTAGGTGGCGCTGGACAGCCTCGCTGGCTAACGCCATTGCTTTGGCCTCTTCGGCCGCGATGCCTACCGGCACTTGCAGGCGGTCGCGCACTTTACCGTTTACCTGCACCACCAGCGTGATGGTGTCTTCTTTGATGGCTTCCTCATCCACCTCAGGCCAAGTTTGGTTGTGGATGGAGTAGGGCTTGCCCAGCACTTCAACCCACAGTTCCTCGGCAATGAAGGGGGTAACGGGCGCCATCATCCGCAGGTAAATGTCAAGCGCTTCTTGCCAAGCCTCGGTGCCCGCAGTCTGGTCGCGCAGGCGTTGCATTTCGTTGAGCAATTCCATCAGCGCGGCGACAATGGTGTTGAATTCAAAGTTTTCAAAATCGCGCGTGACATTTTTCAGCGTTTGATGCACCTTGCGGCGCAGTGAGCGCACGGCTTCGGCATTGGGCTTGGCCGGAGGATTGGCGCGGGCGGTCTCATTCACCAAATTCCACACGCGGCGCAGCCAGCGCACCACCCCGCCGATGCCTTTGCTGTTCCACGGGCCGCCTAAATCCCAGCGGGCGAAGAACATCAGGTAAGCCCGCACTGTGTCTGCCCCGTACTGATCCACCAAATCGTCGGGGTCAACCACGTTGAACTTGGATTTGGACATTTTCTCCGCTTCCAAGTGATAGACCAAATCCAAGTGGCGGGCGCTGGGCTTTTCGGGAATTTCAACCACCGTGCTTTCATCCACGTGAACCACCACCAAGCGGGCGGTTTTTATCGGGTCTTCGCCTTCAATGTAGGGGTTGACGCGCACTTTGACGGTGGCTTCGTCGCGGGCGTAGACTTCACCGCGGATTTCGGTTTCGCCTTGGAAGAAATCAGGCCATTCGCTGCGGGGAGTTCCCCACGGCAGGGCAACGATGCGCTCAGCGTGGAAGGCGTTTCCTTCCCAATGGCCAGTGATGGTGACAAAATGCCCGTCGCGCGGCTCGCCCAGCACCACGCCTTGGTTGCGCAGTTGAATCATCGGCTCATCGCCATCCACAATGCCGAGGTCGCGCAACGCCTTGTGGAAGAAGCGGACGTAGAGCAGGTGCATGGTGGCGTGTTCCGCGCCGCCGGTGTAGGTATCTACGGGGAACCAGTATTCGTACTCTTCACGCTCAAACGGCGCCTCTTCGTGCCCGTGCAGGCTCAGGTAGGCGAGGTGATACCACGAAGAATCCATGAAGGTATCCATCGTGTCGGTTTCGCGGATCGCCGGGCCACCGCAGACAGGGCAGGTGGTGTGCTTCCAAGTTGGGTGGAATTTGAGCGGGCTTTCACCGGTGGGTTTCCACTCCACATCGTCGGGCAGTTCAACCGGCAGTTGGTCTTCGGGCACGGGGTTCCAGCCGCACTTTTCGCAGTAAACCATGGGGATTGGGGTGCCCCAGTAACGCTGGCGGGAAATCAGCCAGTCGCGCAGGCGGTAGTTGACAGCGCGCTCACCGATGCCTTTTTCTTCCAGCCATTCAATCACTTTCATAATGCCGGGGTCGTCCCAGCCTTTGGCTTTGACGATGCGCGTTCCGGTCAACGGGCCGCTGTTTGCCATAACGCCCGGGCCGGGGTAAGCCTCTTCCATCGTAGCGGCATCTAAGGGGATGGGGTTGCCGTTTTCATCCACGGGGAAAATAACGGGGCGGATTTCCAAGCCGTATTTTTTGGCAAATTCGTAGTCGCGCTGGTCATGGGCGGGCACGGCCATGATCGCGCCGCTGCCGTAGGACATGAGCACATAGTCGGCAATCCAGATGGGCACTTTTTCGCCGTTGACGGGGTTGATGGCGTAAGCGCCGGTGAAGACGCCGGTTTTTTCGCGTTCGGCGGCTTGCCGCTCGGTGTCGGAGAAGCGCGCGGCTTGGAAACGGTATTTGTCCACCGCAGGGCGATATTCCGGCGGGGTGATTTCATCAATCACGGGGTGCTCGGGGGCGAGCACCATGAAGGTTACGCCCCACAGGGTATCGGGGCGAGTAGTGAAAATCTCCAAAGTGTGCCCTTGCTCAGTTTTGAAGAAAACGTTAGCGCCTTCTGAGCGGTCGCCAATCCAATTGCGCTGGGCGGTTTTGATGCGCTCAGGCCAGTCTAAGCCGTCAAAGCGCTTGAGTTCTTCGGCGTAGTCGGTGATGCGGAAAAACCACTGTTCCAAATTTTTCTTGATAACAGGCGTGCCGCAGCGCTCACAGACGCGATCTTCGCCGATTACTTGCTCGCGCGCGAGGGTAGTGTTGCACCTTGGGCACCAATCAACCGGCGCCTTCTTGCGGTATGCCAGCCCATGCTTGTAAAACTGGATGAAGAACCACTGATTCCAGCGGTAGTATTCGGGGTCGCAAGTGACAACTTCGCGCCGCCAGTCAAAAATTGCGCCCATACGGCGGAGTTGCCGACGCATGTTTTCAATGTTGGCATAAGTCCATTCGCGCGGGTGAATGTTGCGCGTGATGGCGGCGTTCTCGGCAGGCAAGCCGAAGGCGTCAAAGCCCATTGGGAAAAGCACATTGTAGCCCTTCATGCGCATAAAGCGGGCGCGCGCGTCAGAGGGCGTCATCGCATACCAGTGCCCGATGTGCAGGTTCCCCGAGGGGTAGGGGAACATAGTGAGAGCGTAGTGCTTGGGACGGCTTGGGTCAATGTTTGCTTCGTAGATTTTGTCGGCTTCCCATTTTGCTTGCCATTTGGGTTCTATTTCGGCGGGGTTATACGGTTTGGGCATGGCGACCTCCGGTTTTTGTGGTTAGGCGAGTCAGTGTTTCGGTGCTTTTGAAAGAAGTAGGGCTTACGCAGTTACTCGTAGAAGCGCCCGTTTTCATGTCATGGCGAGCCGCCGTAGACGGCGAAGCCATCCCCCAGATGATGGGGGAGACCGCTTCGGCGGTCTACAACCACCTCGCGGCGACATGAAGGAGGCGAACTGCGTAACTCCCAAAAAGAAAAAGCCTTCGCCCCAACAGGGACGAAGGCTTGACCTCCGCGGTACCACCCTGATTGCCGCGCGGCTGTGCGCGGCCCCTCGGGGGCGCGATAACGGGCGCACCCGCCGCCGATTAGCCTCGCGGTTCACCGGCGGGGAAGCCCCTCCAACGGAGAGGCCGCAGGCGAGTTCAGCCTTGTGGCGCTCGGCAAGGGCACCTGCGCCGGGCTCACACCCTCCCCGGCTCGCTGTGCCGATGGCTTACTACTCCTGCTAAGAAAAAACCACAGATTACGCAGATTGGAAAAATTCTGTGTTTTCTGTAAGTTTCTGTGGCTTCTGTGTTTTTCAAACGGTGGATGAAGGCCACAGATCGCACTTCTGCTACGAACAGAACACCCGGCGCAGGGACCGGGTGCTTGGAGGTGGACCCAGAGGGACTCGAACCCTCGACCTTCTCAATGCCATTGAGACGCGCTCCCAACTGCGCCATGGGCCCATTAGTTTTGGTGAATTTTATCATCCCTGGGCGGATTTGTCCACCAAGTGGACCTGGCGGGATTCGAACCCGCGACCTCTTCAGTGCGATTGAAGCGCGCTCCCAACTGCGCTACAGGCCCCTATTTACGAGCACGCCGATTTTAATTGAGGTGGGCTGTGGTGTCAAGGAAGCGCCGGATTTTGTTGACGCCCCCTTGACAGATGTGGTATGATAGAAGCGCAAATGTTAGCACTCGCTGGCCGAGAGTGCTAAAATATCTGGAGAGGAAATGTCGCCGCGCAGGAAAAACACCCCCCCGCCCGGTGAAGAACTCACCGAGCGCCAAAAATTTATCCTCGCGCTGGCTGTGCGGGAATATGTTGACACCGCGCAGCCGGTTGCCTCGCGGCGGCTGGTTGAGCGGTACAACCTTGGCTTTAGCGCGGCCACCGTGCGGAATGAACTCGCGGCGCTCATGCGGTTGGGCTATTTGCAACAGCCGCACACCTCTGCCGGGCGCGTCCCCACCGAAAAGGGCTACCGCTATTTCGTGAGCCGCCTCATTGGCAATGCCGAACTTCCGCCCGCGGTGCGCCACACCATCGCCCACCAGTTTTACCAAGCGCAGGACGACATTGACCAATGGATGCGCCTCGCGGCTTCAGTGTTAGCCCGTCAGGCGCGAAGCGCGGCGCTTGTCACTTCTCCCCATCCCGAACAGGCGCGCTACAAGCATTTGGAACTGCTCAGCCTGCGCAGCCGTCAGGCGCTTTTTGTGCTGGTGCTGGTGGGCGGCGAAATCCGTGAGCGGGTGCTCCATCTGGAAACGGCGGTTTCGCAGGAGCGGCTTAGCGCAGTTGCCGATAAAATCAACCGCCTTTGCGCAGGCAAAACCGCCGACCAACTCGCCGCCATTCCCAAACCCGAGGATGGGTTGGAGGCTTTGGTGCTTGATGTTGTACAGGATGAGTTGCGGGCAACTGCGGGTAGCATCGCCGAAGAGGTGTACCGCGCTGGCATCACTCAGGTGCTCAGCGAGCCAGAGTTTGCCAATTCACCGGCGGCGCGGCGCGCCCTGCGTGTGCTTGAAGAGCGCCAACTGCTTGAGCGCCTGCTCACTAATGTGATCGCCAACGCCGAGGTGGGGAGCGTGCAGGTGCTTGTGGGCGGCGGCGAAATGGAAGAATTGCGCGACTGCTCGGTTGTGCTGGCGCGCTACGGCGCTCAGGGGCTGGCAACCGGCGTGCTGGGCGTCGTTGGCCCAATGCGGATGGCTTACAGCCGCGCCATCCCCACCGTGCGCTTCGTGGCGCGCTTGCTGAGCGACTTGGTTACCGAAACCTTGGCGGAGTGATGAAAACCACAGATTACACAGATTAGCGCAGATTTTTTCTGTGTTCTCTGTAAATTTCTGCGTTCTCTGTGGTTTTTTCTTCAATCGGTGTAAATCTGTGTCAATCGGTGGATGATAAGGACGCCAAGGGCGCCAAGAAACCCAAAGGACGCCAAGGATAAAAACCACAGATTACACAGATTAGCACAGAGGAGAAGATTAGCGATTTAGGATTTGCGGGTGTTCCTTGAAATCGGTGCAAATCTGTGTCAATCGGTGGATGGTAACGCAGAGACGCAGAGAAACACAAAGGCGCAGAGAACACAAAGAGGTTGACGCCAAGGGCGCCAAGGGTAACGCAAAGGACGCCAAGGGTAACGCAGAGACGTAGAGAAAGCAAAGGCGCAAAGAGCGCAAAGGAAATTTTTCTGTGTTCTCTGTGGTGTTTCTGTGTTTTCTGTGGTTTCTTTTCTTCAATCGGTGCAAATCTGTGTAATCTGTGGATACTTTCTATGAAATCTGCGGTTTCAACAACCGAAAAGGAGGAAACGCAATGGCACGCAAAAAGGCAAACAACAACGGCAAAGAGCCAAAAGAAATAAAAATTACGGTGGATGAAGAGGCGCAGGCGGAAGCCGCGGAGGTTGAAATCCAAGCCGCAGAAGAGGCGGCTGAGGCCGAAGCCCAAAGCGCCGAATCCACCGAGGAGGAAATTACGGTGGAAGAATTGCAAAAAGCATTGGACGAATCGCGTTCGCAGGCGCAGGAATACCTTGAAGGATGGCAACGCGAGCGCGCCGCCTTTGACAATTACCGCCGCCGCGTGGAGCAACAGCGCGAGCAAACCCGCCGCGAACTCCTCATCAGCATCATCAAGCGTTACCTTGAAGTGCTGGATGATTTGGAACTCGCCCTCAAAAACAAACCGACCGAGGGCGCGGGTGCGGAATGGGCTAAAGGCATTGAACTGATTTACCGCAAAATGCTCAACATTTTGGAATCGGAGGGCATCAAGCCAATACCGGCAGAGCCGGGGATGCAGTTTGACCCGCGCTACCACGAAGCCATTTCGCACGAGCCGCACGACGAGCACGAAAGCGAGCAAATCATTGAGGTGCTTCGCCGCGGCTACATGATTGGCGATCAGGTAATCCGCCCCGCGTTGGTGCGGGTGGCGCAATAAAAAAGTAAGAGTTACGCAGTTCTCCCCCTTTTGTCGCCGCTCCGGCGGTCTACGACCGCCGAAGCGGCCTCCCCGATCATCTGGGGGATGGCTTCGCCGCCTACGGCGGCTCGCCATGACACGAAAACAAGCGCTTCTACGGGCAACTGCGTAAGTCCTAAAAAAGGAAGGCGGCGGTAATGAGCAAAGTCATCGGCATTGACTTGGGCACGACCAACTCGGTGGCGGCGGTGATGGCAGGCGGCGAGCCGACCGTCATCCCTTCGGCGGAAGGCGAGCGCCTTGTGCCCTCGGTTGTGGCAATCAAAAACGGCGAGCGGCTGGTGGGGCGCGTGGCGCGCAACCAAGCCATCATCAACCCCGAAAACACCATTTTCTCAGTCAAGCGCTTTATGGGGCGCAAATACGACGACCCCGAAGTCCAGCGCGCCCGCGAGCACATCCCCTACAAAATCACTGCCGCCCCAAACGGCGATGTGCGCGTGCTCATGGGCGGAAGGGAATACGCCCCGCCCGAAATCTCGGCGATGATTTTGCAAAAAATCAAAGCCGACGCGGAGGCTTACCTCGGCGAGCCGGTTACGCAGGCAGTGATTACCGTGCCCGCCTACTTCAACGACGCTCAACGCAACGCCACCAAAGACGCGGGGCGCATCGCCGGCTTAGAAGTGCTCCGCATCATCAACGAGCCAACCGCCTCTGCTTTGGCCTACGGGCTTGACCGCAACGCTAACGAAATCATTGCCGTTTACGACCTCGGCGGCGGCACGTTTGACATTTCCATTCTGGAAGCCGGTGAGGGCATTTTCAAGGTCATTTCCACCAGCGGCGATACTTTCTTGGGCGGCGATGACTTTGACCGCCGCCTGATGGAATACCTGCTGGAGGAATTTCGCAAAGCCGAGGGCATTGACCTGCGCGAAGACCGCCAAGCCCTGCAACGCCTGAAAGACGCCGCCGAAAAAGCCAAAAAGGAACTTTCTACCCTTGCCCAGACCGAAATCAACCTGCCTTACATCACCATCACACCCTCCGGGCCGAAGCATTTGGCAATCACCATCACCCGCGCCAAACTGGAGCAACTCACCGCCGACCTGATTGAGCGCACACTTGGGCCGGTGCGCGAGGCGCTGAAGGATGCCGGTCTCAAAGCCGAACAGGTTGACCAAGTGATTTTGGTGGGCGGCATGACGCGGATGCCAGCCATTCAGCGCGCGGTCGCCCAATTTTTCGGCAAAGAGCCGCACAAAGGCGTGAACCCCGACGAAGTAGTGGCGATGGGCGCCGCGGTGCAGGCTGGCGTGCTTGCGGGCGAAGTTACCGACATTTTGCTTTTGGACGTTATCCCGCTGACGCTCTCAATTGAAACCTTGGGCGGCATTGCCACGCCCATCATCCCACGCAACACCACAATTCCGACCCGCCAAAGCCAAGTCTTTTCCACCGCCACCGACAACCAAACTCAGGTTGAAATCCACATCGTGCAGGGCGAACGCCCGCTGGCAAAGGACAACAAATCCCTTGGGCGCTTCATTTTGGATGGGATTCCGCCTGCGCCGCGCGGCGTGCCCCGCATTGAGGTTACGTTTGACGTGGACGCAAACGGCATCCTCAAAGTGACGGCAAAAGACCAAAGCACGGGGCGCGCCCAGCACATCACCATCACGGCTTCTTCGGGACTGAGCGAGGACGAAATCAAGCAAATGCAAAAAGAAGCGGCAAAGCACGCCGAAGAAGACCGGCGGCGTAAAGAGCGCATTGAAGCCGTCAACGAAGCGGAGCAGGCGGTTTTTCAGGCTGAAAAGGCGCTGGAAGCCGTGGGCGAGGGGGCGAGTGCGGAGGCGCGCTCGGCAGTTGAGGAGAAAATGCAAGCCGTGAGGTCGCTTGCCGAAGACGAAAACGCCGATGCCGAGCAAATCCGTGCCGCGCTCAACGAACTTTACGCCGCCCTCCGCGCCCTCAACCCCACCGCCTGACCGGAACACCGTAGCACCGAAACACCGGAACACTGGAACACTGCATCAGGGCATCAGGGCATCACTGCATCACTAAATCACCTGACACCCCCTTCGGGAGTCCCAAATGCCGCGTGACTACTACGAAATTTTAGGCGTTTCTCGCACGGCGACGCAAGAGGAAATCAAAGCGGCGTTCAGGCGGCTGGCGCGCGAATACCACCCCGACGTCAGCAAGCATCCCGACGCCGAAGAGCGTTTCAAAGAAATCAACGAAGCCTACGCCGTGCTTTCTGACCCGCAGAAGCGCGCCGCCTACGACCGCTTCGGGCACGCCGGAGTTGGCCGAGGCGACGTCGGCTCCGGCTTTGGTGGAGCGCGCGATTTCGGCTTTGGCGATTTTGCCGACCTGTTTGAAGAACTGTTTGGGATGGGCGGATTTGGGCGCGCGTGGCGCAGTCGCTCCACGACAAAGCGCCCCCGCCGCGGCCGCGACATCCAAATCACCCTCACGCTCAATTTTGAAGAAGCCGTCTTTGGCGCGGAAAAAGAGGTGCAATTCACGCGTCAAGAAGTCTGCCCAACCTGCCACGGCACCGGAGCCGCGCCCGGCACCCGCCCGCAAACCTGCCCAACCTGCCACGGAAGCGGCGTGGTGCGGCAAACGCGCTCCACTTTCTTCGGCACAATGGTTCAGGAGACCGTCTGCCCCACCTGTCAAGGCACGGGCGAGGTCATCACTAACCCCTGCCCAACCTGCCACGGGCGCGGCGCGGTCTCTAAAACCATCCGCAAGAAGGTGTCCATCCCCGCGGGCGTGGACACGGGCACGCAAATCCGCATTGCGGGCGAGGGCGAACTGGGCGAAAACGGCGGGCCGCGCGGCGACCTCTACATCAAAATCCGCGTCAAGCCGCACAAATTCTTCCAGCGCCGCGGCGACGACATTGTGCTCACGCTAAACATCAACATCGCCCAAGCCGCGCTGGGCGCAACGGTCAAAGTCCCCACGGTTGACGGCGAGGAGGAGTTGAACATCCCCGCCGGCACCCAGCCCGGGCAGATTTTCCGCCTGCGCGGCAAGGGCGTGCCGCACCTGCAACGCCCCGGCCGCGGCGACCAAATTGTGATTATCAACGTGGAAGTGCCCCGCCGCTTGAACGCCCATCAGCGTGAACTGCTTGAAGAACTGGCAAAAAGCCTCGGAACCGAGGTGCGCCCCCAAAGTCGCAGTTTGTTAGACCGCCTGAAAGACCTGCTCGGGTAGCCCATGCGCTGGATGGAAGTTTCACTCACACTTGACGGCGAACTTGCCGAGGCAGTTGCCGATGTGCTTTCCCGCTTTGCGCCGGGCAAGGTGGTGGTAGAATCTACCACGATAGCCGACCAGCCCGATGGCGAGGGCGTGCCGACCGGCCCAGTGCGCGTTGTCGCCTATTTGCCTGTGGATGAGAAACTGGACGAGACCCGCGCGGCAATTGAGCAGGCGCTGTGGCATTTGGGCATCATCAGCCCTTTGCCCAAAGCCGAGTGGCGCATCGTTGAAGAGGAAAACTGGGCAGAGGCTTGGAAGCGCAACTACCACCCCATCCCAATCGGCAAGCGGCTGATAATTGTGCCCGCGTGGATGGAAAATCCCCGCCCCGACCGCACCCCGATTTTCATAGACCCGAGCACTGCTTTTGGCACCGGCACCCATCCCACAACCCAAATGTGCCTGCAAGAGGTGGAACGGCTGGTGCGTGGCGGCGAACTTGTGCTTGATGTGGGCTGTGGCAGCGGCATTTTGAGCATCGCGGCGCTGAAACTGGGCGCGGCGGCGGCTTTTGGGGTGGATACCGACCCGCAGGCAGTGGAGGTGGCGCGTGAAAACGCCCGCCGCAACGACGTGGCAGACCGTCTGCGCCTTGCCGTCGGCTCGGTGGAGGCAATCCGGCGCGCAGACAAAAGCCTGCGCCGCGCGCCCATTGTGCTCGCCAACATCCTCGCGCCGATTTTGGTGCGCTTGCTGGACGAAGAAAGGCTTGCCGACCTGCTCGCCCCGCACGGGCATCTTGTGCTCAGCGGCATTTTGGACTACCAGGCCGAGGATGTACTCTCCGCCGCCCACCACGCCGGCCTCACCCTCACAAACCGCCTCCAGCAGAAAGATTGGGTTACTTTGACTTTGAGCCGCCAAGGGCGCCAAGGTTAACGCAAAGACGCAGAGGAAACAGAGACACAGAGAGCGCAAAGAGGTTAACGCCAAGGGCGCCAAGGACACAAAGGACGCCAAGATTAATGCAAAGACGCAGAGAAACGCAGAGGCGCAGAGAACACAAAGGAAAAATTTCTGTGTTTTCTGTAAATTTCTGTGTCCTCTGTGGTTTTTCTTCAATCGGTGTAAATCTGTGTCAATCGGTGGATGAGAACCATAGATTAACGCAGATTACGACCCTACGACCCTACGACCTAACGACTCAACGACCTAACTCCCCAATCCCTCAGCACCTCAATCCCTCTCTCTTTCTGTGTTCTCTGTGTTCTCTGTGTTTCTTTCTTCAATCAGTGTAAATCTGTGCCAATCGGTGGATAGTGCACCCGACCCAACGAATATACGACCTAACAACCAACCTAACTCGCAACTCCTAATTCGCAATTCGCAATTCATAATTCCCATGACCAAACGCAAAATTACCGACGACCTTCACGCACTTCTCGCAGTTCTGCCACCCGAAATCGCCCAAGCGGTAGAAAAAGCGGACGACACCGACAACCTGCTGGAAGTGATTTTAGACCTTGGGCGGGTGCCGACGGCGCGCTTTACGCACGGCGAAATTGTGTTGCGCGACCGCGAGGTTACGCGCGAAGAAATTGACTATGTAGTGGCGCGCGTCGGCGCTTTTGACGAAGATAACCGCGCCGGCATTGAGCGCACCCTGCACCGCATCGCGGCAATCCGCAACCGCCGCGGCGCCGTGGTGGGGCTAACCTGCCGCGTCGGTCGCGCCGTTTACGGCACGGTGGACATCATCCAAGACCTGATTGAAAGCGGCAAAAGCGTGCTGTTGCTCGGCCGCCCGGGCGTAGGCAAAACCACCCTTTTGCGCGAAGCCGCGCGCATCTTAGCCGAGAAAAAGCGCGTGGTGATTGTGGACACTTCCAACGAAATCGGCGGCGATGGCGATGTGCCTCATCCCGCCGTTGGGCGCGCCCGTCGTATGCAGGTGCCGATGCCCTCGCTTCAGCACGAGGTGATGATTGAGGCGGTGGAGAACCACAACCCCGAAGTCATCGTGATTGACGAAATCGGGCGTGAACTGGAGGCACTGGCGGCGCGCACCATTGCCGAGCGCGGCGTGCAACTCATCGCCACCGCCCACGGCAACGCGCTGGAAAACCTGCTCCTCAACCCCACGCTTTCGGATTTGGTCGGCGGCATTGAGTCGGTTACGCTTTCGGACGAAGAAGCCCGCCGCCGCGGCACGCAAAAAACCGTGCTTGAGCGCCGCTCGCCACCCACGTTTGACATTTTGGTTGAAATCCAAGACCGCGACCGCATGTTGGTGCACAAAGATGTCGCCGAAGCGGTGGACGCGTTGCTCCGCGGAGCGCCGCTCCACGCCGAACTGCGCTATCGCGACGAAAACGGCGAAATTCACATTGAGGAAGTGACACTGAAACAGGAAAACGCCCGCGACCGCCGCGGCCCAAAGCGCATGGGCACGCAATCATTCAACGAAGAGCAACCCGAAGAAGCACCCACCAACCAGCGCGGGCGCACCGGCGGGCGCGGCCTGCAACCCATCCGCATTTACCCACACGGCGTGGCGCGCAACCGCCTGCGCAAAGCCGCCCAATACCTGCACGTGCCCGCGCGGGTGGTGGATAACCTGCGCGACGCCGAGGTGCTGGTCACCCTGCGCTCCTACTACCGCAAGCGCCCGCGCATCATCATAGACGCCGAAAACCGCGGCATGCCCATCCACGTCCTGCGCTCAAACACGGTGGCGCAGATGGAATCCTTCCTTGAAGGACTGTTTCACCTTGAGCCGCGAGCCGAAAACATGACCATTGACCAAATCATCGCCGAAACGCAAGCGGCGATAGAGGCAGTACTTGCCGGCGCGGAATGGGTTGACCTCACGCCCGCCCCTTCCGACATCCGCCGGATGCAACACCGGCTCGCCGAAGAAGCGCACCTGACCTCGCGCTCCCACGGGCGCGAGCCCTTCCGCCGTGTGCGGATTTATCGGGAGGGGGAATGAGGGGACTGTTCGTCACCTTTGAAGGCACCGAAGGAAGCGGCAAAAGCACGCAAATACGCGCTTTAGCCGAATTTTTGCGCGAACAAGGCTACAGCGTGGTGCTCACCCGTGAGCCCGGCGGCACGCCCATCGGCGACCAAGTGCGGCGGATTTTGCTTGACCACGCCAACGATGAAATGCACCCGCGCACCGAGGTACTCCTTTTCCTTGCCTCGCGCGCCCAGCACGTGGAGGAACTGATCCGCCCAGCGCTCAAAGCGGGCAAAGTGGTGCTTTGCGACCGCTATGCGGATTCCACATTGGCATATCAGGGCTACGCCCGCGGCGAAGACGTGTCCGAACTGCGGCGCTTGATTGACTACGCCACCGGCGGGCTTTGGCCTGACCTCACTTTTTGGCTGGATTTGCCGGTTGAGGAGGGGCTGGCGCGGCTGGACAGCAAAAACCGGCTTGACAGCGAAGCCCTCACTTTCCACAGACGCGTGCGCGAAGGCTACAAGCGCCTTGCCGCGGCCGAACCGCAACGCTGGGTGCGAATTGACGGCACGCTCCCGCGCGCGGAAATCCAAGAGCAAATCCGCAAAATTTTGCTGGCGCGGCTGAAATAGTCCCCGCTATGCGCTCAAAACTTCCACAAGCCACCGCAGCGCCCGTTCAGCGGTGGCTTTTTTGTTGCCAATGCGATCGTGAGGCCAAACAAAGCGGCGTGCCCACGTGTCTTGAGGCGTGCTAAGGGCAATCCAAGTTGTGCCGACCGGCTTGGTCGGGCTCCCACCGCCCGGGCCAGCAATGCCGCTGACCGCGACCCCGACTTCGGCCGCGAGTGCCCGCCGCGCTCCCTCGGCCATGTAGCGCACCACAGGCTCGCTGACCGCACCGTGCGCTTCCAGCACCGACCACGGCACCCCCAAAAGCCGCACCTTGGCATCGTAAGCATAGGCAATTATGCCGCCGGCAAAGTAAGCAGACGAGCCGGGGATGTCGGTAATGCGGCTTCCGATTAGGCCACCAGTGCAAGATTCGGCGGTCGCGAGCCGCCAACCGCGCTCCACCAGCAATGGGGCGAGCAACGCCTCAGGCGCCGCGAACTCATCGGCGGCGAAATCGCGGCCTTCCATTTCATCGGCAAGGGCTTGGAAATAAGCCCGCATCACCTCATCGCGGCGGACGGCGATTGAGCGCGCCGTGGGCGTATGCAGGCGGTCGCGAATGCGGCGCAGTTTGAACAAAAATTCGTGGTAGGCGCTGTGAGGCTCATCCGGCTCGGTTTCACCGGTTGCTATGAAATGCTCGGATGGGCAAGCATAAACTGGCTGGCCGTGCGTAGCCGCATAAGCGACCGCGCGCGCCGCCCCCACCGCTCCTATGGCGTCCAATTTATCAGCATCGTAAAGCACTTTGGCTTCAATGCTCTGCGGCTCAGCGCCCGCGCGAAAGCGGTGCGAGCGGATCGCCTCCACAACGGCGGCAATTTTCTCCTCAGGCCATCCCTTGGCCACAAGCACGCGGCGGGCAAATTCCGCCGAGGCAAGGTGGTGGGAGGCCCGCTCATCCCCATGAGCGGAGTCGGCCGCACCGTGGGCGTCGTGCAAAAGGGCGGCGGCGCGCACGATTTCAGCATCCGCCCCTTCTCGCTCGGCTAAAAACTCCGCCAAGCGCAACACACGCAAGACGTGCCCAAAGCCGTGCGTAGGGTCGTCATCGTACCATTGACGGGCTTCGTTTATCGTAATTGGTTTCATAACCTCTCCGTTTCGGCTTTCAAACCATCGGCGGCATTAGGGCGGTAACCGTGATTAACGCCAAGGGTAACGCAAAGGCGCAGAGGAACACAGAGGCGCAGAGAGAAAAACCACAGATTACACAGATTAGCGCAGATTGTTCTGCGTAATCTGCGAAATCTGCGGTTTACCCCAAATCTAATCGGTGTAAATCTGTGCCAATCTGTGGATGATAACGCAGAGACGCAGAGGAACACAGAGGCGCAGAGAGAAAAACCACAGATTACACAGATTAGCACGGATTGTTCTGCGTAATCTGTGTAATCTGCGGTTTACCCCAAATCTAATCGGTGTAAATCTGTGCCAATCGGTGGATGATAACGCAGAGACGCAGAGGAACACAGAGGCGCAGAGAGAAAAACCACAGATTACACAGATTAGCGCAGATTGTTCTGCGTAATCTGCGAAATCTGCGGTTTACTCCAAATCTAATCGGTGTAAATCTGTGCCAATCTGTGGATGATAACGCAGAGATGCAGAGAGAAAATTTCTGTGTTTTCTGTGGCGTTTCTGTGTCTTCTGTGGTTTTTCTATTTCAATCTGCGTAATCCGTGGTCCCTCCTTGCCGAGGCCGAACGGCTACTAATGCAAAAAGTACTTGCCTATCACGACTCCAATTCCGACTAAAACCGCCACAAAACAGCACCAAAACACCAAGTGCCACACGGTTTTTATCACAAACTTGAACAAACCCACCACCAGCGCTATGCCGATAATGATGAGTATGAAAAGCAAAATGGGGTTATTTAGCAAAGAAAGCGGTACACTCATTGCAAAACTCCTACAGGGCAAAGTGCTACGGAGGTTTACCAAGATTATACTGCCTTTGACGCCATCTTGGCCGCCAAATTACAATGCCATTCCCGGGCGCCCAACACTTACCAACCGGTCGGCAGGGGGCTAATTTCAAAAATCCTTGCCTCGCACCCCCTACTGTGCTAAAATTGCACTCGGGGGAAGGCCGTGGTTGCTGGCTGAAAAGTGGGTTTTCCCCACTTTTCTGTGTATTTATGGGAAGTTACCTCCGACACCACGGACGCCCCCATACTGCTTGACCGTGGAGAAAACAGAAAAATGGCAAAAAGCGAACTACTACTGGCATTCAACGAACTGCTGGGAGCGCGGCAGTTGCCGGAAGAAGCGGTGATGGACGTGATTAAACGCGCCCTTGCCGCGGCTTATCGCAAAGAAGTGGGCGCGCCGGGTTCACAGCGCGTTGATGTAGAACTTGATTTAGAAAAAGGCACTTACCGCCTCTGGGCGGAAAAAGAAGTGGTCTCTCAGGTGGAAAATCCGGCCACCGAAATTTCACTTGAAGAAGCGGAACAAATAGACCCCGAGGTTACGCTTGGCGATGTCGTGATGGTGGAGGTAACGCCGCCGACTTTGGGGCGGGTTGCCGCGCAAACAGCGCGTCAAGTCCTGCAACAGCGGCTGCGCGAAGTGGAGCGCGAAATCCAGTACGAGTATTTCAGCAAAATGGTGGGCGAAATAATCGGCGGCATCGTCCAAGCCGTGCGCCCCAACGGGCTGATCGTAGGGTTGGAAAAGAACGCCGAAGCGATTTTGCCGCGCAAAGAGCAAATTCCGGGCGAGCGCTTTAGGGTGCATGACCGCCTGCGCGCCCTTTTGCTGGAAGTGAAGCCGGGGAACAAAGGACCTCAAATTGTGCTTTCGCGCGCCCACAAAAACTACCTGCGCCGCCTGCTTGAAGAAGAAGTGCCCGAAATTTACCGCGGCGAGGTGGAAATTCGCGCCATCGCTCGCGAAGCCGGAAAGCGCTCCAAGGTCGCCGTCTCGGCCATTGCACCCAACATAGACCCCGTGGGGGCGTGCGTTGGCCTGCGCGGCGTCCGCATCCAAGCCATCATGCGCGAACTCCACGGCGAAAAAATTGACGTCATCCAGTGGGACCCAGACCCCCACGTGTTCATCGCCAAAGCCCTAAGCCCGGCGCAGGTGCTCGGCGTGTACTTGGACGAAAAAGCGGAAATCCGCACCGCTACAGTTGTGGTGCCAGAAGACCAACTGAGCCTCGCCATCGGGCGGCAGGGGCAAAACGCGCGCCTCGCGGCCAAACTGACCGCTTGGCGCATTGACATCAAGAGCCTGCCCGAGGCCGCCGCCGACGCCCTCCACAAACTCCAAACCGACCCCGAATATGCCGAAATGGCTCAGGCGGAAGCCGAAACAATGGAAAAAGTGGAAGCCGTGCTCGCCAAGAAAGCCGAAGGCCGCCTGATTGCCCCCGAAGAATATCGCCTGCTCATCCAGTTTGTGGAACGCGTTGAGCGCGGCTGGATAGCGCAGCGCGAGGCCGCTCTTTCCGAAGAAGCTCAAAAGCGCGCCGAAATCCGCGCCACCATCCCCGACGATGCCTTTGAACTGCCGCTGGACGTGCTTGGCCTTTCGCCGCGCCTCATAATCACCCTCACCAACGCAGGCTACAACTCCATCGGCGACCTGATGCTCCAAATGAAACTCAACCCCGATGAAATTTTGGCACTTGAGGGAATTGGTCCGAAGTCAATGGAGCAAATCCAATCCACATTGGCACTGTTTGAAGAAGAACAAGCGCCCGCCGAGGAACAACCTGCCGAGCAGGCCGAAACCCCCACATCCCCCGAAGCGGAAAAAGAGCCGAAAGCCGAAGAGCCTCCCGCGCCGGTAGAAACTGAAACCCAGCCTACGGAAGAAAAAACCACCGAAGAACCTCCCACTGAGGGACAACCCGAAGAGCCCGAAGAAAAAGAAGAAGAACCTTCGCTGGAAGAACTTTTCTCACAAGTTGAAATTACGGGAGACATCCCCGAGGTGGAAGAAGAGGAAGAAGTAGAAACCAGCAAGGCCAAAAAGAAAAAGAAGAAAAAGAAAAAAGGCAGCCGCTTTGTTGAAATGGCTTACGGTGAAAACGAGGAAGACCTCATCCCCCTCAAACGCCATAAGCGCGATGATTGGGAGGATGAATGGGATTACTGACAGGACTTACGCAGTTGCTCGTAGAAGCGCTTGCTTTCATGTCATGGCGAGCCGCCGTAGGCGGCGAAGCCATCCCCCAGATGATGGAGGAGACCGCTTCGGCGGTCTACGACCGCCTCGCGGCGACACAAAGCAGGGGAACTGCGCAGATCCTGTTACTGAGGTGTTGGAGTGGCAAAGAAGCGCGGTAAGCACACCCCTCAACGGACGTGTGTGGGTTGCCACCGCACTTTGGCAAAACGCCAATTGGTGCGGCTGGTTTACACACCCGAAGGTCTCAGGGTGGACTTGACCGGTCGGTTACCCGGGCGCGGCGCTTATTTACACGACCGCCGTTCTTGCTGGGAGCAAGCCTTGAAAAAAGGCACCCTTGCGCGCGCCCTGCGCGTTACCCTTACTGAAGACGACATAGCACGGATGCGCGCGTTCATGGAAATGCTCCCCAACGACACAGACGAAGAAAACGCGGACAAATAACACCACGAAGGCCTCCCAAGAGCCTTCATTCCCCTGCCTCTCGTTTTGAGGCTATTAGGTGTAGCGCGCGGCGCATACACTTGAGGAGGTACACATGAGCGATAACGGGCAGGAGCCGATAAAACTTCCCTCCAGCCTCACTGTGCGCGATCTGGCGACCGCGCTGCACGCCAGCCCCATCACGGTTATCAAAACCCTGATGGCAAACGGCGTGATGGCTTCCATCAACCAGACGATAGACTTTGAAACCGCCGAAATCGTAGCCACCGAAATGGGCTACGAGGTCGTGCCGGAGGAAGAAGAAGAGGAACTTCAAACCGAAGCCGAGGCTGAAATTCCGCTTTGGCGGCAGTTGATAGCCAATGAACCGGAAGAGGCGCTGCAGCCGCGCCCGCCGGTTGTTGCCGTGCTTGGGCACGTTGACCACGGCAAGACCACCCTGCTTGACGCCATCCGCCATACAAACGTGGCGGAGCGCGAAGCCGGCGGCATCACCCAGCACATCGGCGCGTACCAAGTTGAGCACAACGGGCAAAAAATCACATTTTTGGATACCCCCGGCCATGCGGCGTTCACCTCAATGCGCGCCCGCGGCGCTCAGGGCGCGGATATTGTGGTGCTCGTGGTCGCCGCGGACGACGGCGTAATGCCGCAAACCAAAGAAGCAATTGCCCACGCCAAAGCCGCGCATGTACCCATCATCGTCGCCCTCAACAAAATTGACCGCCCAAACGCCAACCCCGAGCGCGTCAAGCGCCAACTTGCCGACGTGGGGCTTGTGCCCGATGAATGGGGCGGCGACACAATGGTCGTGCCGGTTTCGGCCAAACTCGGTGAGGGCATTGACGACCTGCTTGAGGCGATTTTGCTCGTTGCCGAAAGCATGAACATCCGCGCCAACCCCAACGGCAAAGTCATCGGCACGGTGATTGAAGCCAGCCGTGAAAAAGGGCGCGGCGTGGTTGCCACGTTGCTCGTCCAAAACGGCACGCTCAAACTTCGGCAGGTTATTGTGGCGGGAACGACCTACGCCAAAATCCGCGCTATGACCGATGACCGCGGCCGCCCGGTGCGCGCCGCCGAACCTTCCAAACCCGTGCAAGTTACCGGCTTCAATGATGTGCCCGCCGCGGGCGAACTCTTCCAAGTGGTGAAAGACGAAAAAGTCGCCCGCCAAATCGTAGAAAAGCGCTTGGAGGAAATCAAAGAGCGCCAACTCAAGGAACAACGCCGAGTTTCGCTTGAAGACCTGTTCAACCAAGTGCAAGCAGGCGAAATCAACGAACTGCGCCTTGTGGTCAAGGTGGATGTGCACGGCTCGCTTGAGCCGGTGGTCAACTCCATTGAAGAAGTCGCCTCAAAGAGCGACATCAAAGTGCGCATTTTGCATGCGGACGTGGGGCACATCAGCGAAAACGATGTGAACCTCGCCGCGGCTTCAAAAGCCGTGGTGATAGGCTTCAATGTGCGCCCCGACGCCGCCGCACGCAAACTTGCCGAAAGCCTTGGCGTCTCCATCCGCACCTACAACATCATCTACCGCCTCACCGAGGACTTAGAAAAGGCGCTCGCCGGTATGCTGGGCGGCAAGGAAGAGGAAACCGTCATCGGCAAAGCCGAAGTGCTCGCCATCTTCAAAGTGCCCAAGGTGGGCAAAGTGGCCGGTTGCCGCGTGCGCGAAGGCGTGGTGCGACGCAACGCACTGGCGCGCGTCATCCGCAACGGCGAAGTGCTGTTTGAAGGCCCCCTCGCCTCGCTGAAGCACGGCAAAGAGGATGTGCGCGAAATCCGCGCCGGCTACGAATGCGGCATCGCGCTCAAGGGCTTCCAAGATTTTCAGGTGGGCGACACAATTGAATGCTTCACCAAAAGCCGCACCGAAGCCCAAGAAAGCGGGTGGTAAAAATGGTCTCCAAACTGCGACTGCGTCGTATCAATGAGCGGATGAAAGAAGAACTGGCAACCATGCTGCTCTACGAAGTCGCCGACCCGCGCCTGCAAGGCGTTACCGTGACCGACGTTTCCGTAGACCGCGAACTTGCCTATGCCGACATTTTCGTTTCGGCAGTGGAAGGCTCGGAACGCAAGGACGAAATCCTTGCAGGGCTGGAGCATGCCCGCGGCTTTTTGCGGAGCCAGTTAGCAGCGCGGGTGGAAATCCGCCAAATGCCCCGCTTGCGCTTTCACTGGGACCCAACGCCCGAGCGCGCCGAGCGCATTGAGCAACTGCTCAAGCAAATTGCCCAAGAGCGGGAGCAAAAGGAAGCCGCCGAAGAGGGTGAAACGCCAAGCGCCGCCGAGGAAGGCAAAAACGATGAAGCCTGACGCCGAATCCATAGCCGCCGCGGGCGAGCGCCTGCACCGAGCGCGCCGCCTCACAATCGTTTCCCACATCCGCCCCGATGGCGATGCGGTCGGCTCGGCGTTGGGCTTGGCGGCGGCACTGCGCGCCGCGGGCAAAACCGTCACCGTGGCGTTGGCGGACGGCGTGCCGCGCTCCTTCCAGCACCTCCCCGGCGCGGCAGAAGTGCAACCCGTGGGCGACTACGAAGCCGACACCGTGGTATTCGTGGATAGCGCCGACCGCGAACGCGTCGGCGATGCATGGAAAGAAGACGCCCCCGTCCACATCAACATTGACCACCACATCACCAACACACACTACGCCGAAATCAACGTGGTTGACGGCGAAGCCGTCGCCGCCGCTGCGCTGATTGCCGAACTTTTGCCGCAATGGGGTTTTGAAATTACCCCCGAAGCCGCCTCTGCCCTGCTCACCGGCACGATCACCGACACAATCGGCTTCCGCACCTCCAACATGAACTCCAAAGCCCTCCGCATCGCGGCCGATTTGGTGGATAGGGGCGCCCCTATCAGCGAACTTTACTACAAAGCATTGGTGGAAACATCGTTTGAGGCCTTGCGCTACTGGGGACAAGGGCTAAGCCGACTCAAACGAAAGGACGGCGTGGTTTGGACATACCTCACGGCTGAAGACCGCCGCATAGCGGGCTACACCGGCAGCGACGACGCCGATTTGGTGAACGAACTGGCTACAATCCGCGAAGCGCAAATTGCCGTCGTGCTGATTGAGCAACCCGACGGCGCGGTCAAAGTCAGTTGGCGGGCTAAACCCGGCTGGGATGTTTCCAAACTGGCGGTTTCATTTGGCGGCGGCGGCCACGCCCCTGCCGCAGGCGCTACCGTCGCAGGTCCCCTTCAATCTGCTGTAGAGCGGGTAATCGGCGCAACCTTGAAACTGCTACAAAACGGCTAAATTCGGCCATAAGGCGCGCCTCGCCCAGAGTGGCAAACGCGCCTTTGCGCAAATGCAGAGCCTCCTGCACATTCCAAATTCTTACAAAGAGGGAGCAAATTATGGACGAAACAAGTGTAATTCGCGATGTTGTATCGGGTGTATTAGTGGTGGACAAACCGGTCGGTATGACCTCCCACCAAGTAGTGCAACTGATTCGCCGCGGCACGGGCATACGCCGCGCTGGCCACACAGGCACATTAGACCCGCGCGCTTCGGGCGTGTTGGTGGTGCTCATTGGGCCCGCTGTGCGCTTGAGCGAATGGGTGTCCGCTTCCGACAAGCGCTACATGGCGACCATCCGCTTGGGCGCTTCCACCGACACTTACGACGCCGAAGGACGCACCACCGCCACCGCCCCTTGGGAAAACGTGACCGAGGAAGAGTTTGAAAGAATCCTCAAGCAATTTGAAGGCGAAATTGAGCAAGTGCCGCCGCCCTATTCCGCCGTGCGGGTGAAAGGCAAACGCGCTTACAACCTCGCCCGCGAAGGCAAACCGGTGGAACTAAAGCCGCGCAAAATCAAAGTCTACAGCCTTGAACTGCTGGAATGGGCGCCGCCCGAAGTGGTGGTGGATGTGCATTGCTCATCGGGCACTTACGTTCGCTCGCTGGCAAACGACATCGGCAAAGCGTTGGGATGCGGCGCGCATCTGGTCGGCCTGCGCCGCACGCAAAGCGGCCGTTTCACCCTGCGCGACGCCGTCCCCCTGCGGCGGCTGGAAGAAGCCTTCCACAAAGGCGAGTGGTATCGCTACCTCATCCCCGCTGTGGAAGCCCTGCCCGAGGATTGGCCGCTGATTGAACTTGACCCCGACGAGGTGGAATTGGTGCGCCACGGCCACCGCATCAAGCCGCACGAGGGCATGGAATTGACCGACGGGCAGATGGTGCGCGCCGTCACCGAACAAGGCGACCTCGCCGCGGTGATGATTTACCTCGGCGAAGAGGGAGAACTTCAACCCAAGAAAGTCTTCTTTGCATCGTAGCCGCTCTCATGGAACACGTTTACGACTTAAGCCCGCTGAGGCTTAAGGGCGCTTGGGTCACAATCGGCTCTTTTGACGGCGTTCACCTTGGGCACCGGCGCTTGCTGAGCGAATTTGTCGCCGAGGCACGCGAAGCCGGTGCCCCCGCGGTTGTCATCACCTTCTACCCCCACCCCGCTGAGGTGCTGGGAAAGGTGCGTGAGCCGTTTTACCTCTCTACGCCCGAAGAAAAGGCTGCCTTGATGGCTGATCTGGGCGTGGATGTGGTGGTGACCCACCCGTTCAACCGAGATGTGGCGCGCCTTTCTGCCGAAGAATTTATGGAAAGGGTGCGCCGCCATCTCGGCCTGCGGCGGCTGTGGGTTGGCTACGATTTCGCCTTGGGGCGCAACCGCGAGGGCAATATCGCCACCCTCAAACAAATCGGCGAGCGCATGGGCTATACCTTAGTTGTCTTCCCGCCGTATGCGGTAGAAGGGGAGATTGTCTCCTCAAGCCGCATACGGCGGGCTTTAGCCGATGGCGATGTAGAAAAAGCGGCGCGCCTGCTGGGGCGGTTTTACTCCGTCCCGGGCGAGGTAGTGCGCGGAGATGGACGCGGGCGCGGCTTAGGCTTTCCCACGGCAAACTTAGCGGTTTGGGAAAAGCGGATGGTGCCCGCAAGCGGTGTTTATGCCGCGTTTGCTCGCGTGGGCGACAAGGTTTACCCTGCAGTGGTCAACATCGGCGTCCGCCCAACGTTTGAGGAGCGCGCCGCACCCCGCGTTGAAGCCCACCTCCTCGGCTACAGCGGCAACCTTTACGGCGAAAAATTGACGCTGGAGTTTGTGAAACGCCTGCGCGCGGAACGCAAATTCCCCTCAGCCGAAGCGCTCCGCGCCCAAATTGAGCACGATGTGGCTCAGGCAAGAGAGATTCTATCCACTGATTGACATAGATTTTCACCGATTGAAGAAAGAAACACAGAGAACACCGAAGGCCACAGAAAGCACAGAAAAATTTTGAAGTTTCTGTGTTTTCTGTGCTAATCTGTGTAATCTGTGGTTTTTCTCTTTGCGCTCTCTGCGTCTCTGTTTCCTCTGCGTCTCTGCGTTATCATCCACAGATTGACACAGATTTTCACCGATTGAAAACCACAGAAAACACAGAAATTTACAGAGAGCACAGAAAAACTTTTTCTTGGCGTCCTCTGTGTCCTTGGCGCCCTTGGCACCCTTTGCGCCCTTGGCGTCTCTGCGCTCCTCTGCGCCTCTGCTTCCTCTGCGCCTCTGCGTTACCTCCTTGGCGACCTTGGCGTTAACCTCTGCGCTAATCTGTGCTAATCTGTGGTTTATATTTTGTTCTCGGAGAACGCCATGCCTCGCGTTTACCTCCTCCCCACAAGCAAATACTCGCCCGAGGTGATAGCGGTTGCATTTGCGAAGACCTCGCGCTCACCCAAGCCGTTTGACCGCACAGCGGAAGAACTGAGCGCCGAGCAGAGCGCCAAGTTTCACGAAAAGTGGGTTATCGGCTATGGGCATGCCTCGGTCGCTGAGCACGCTGTAGTGCATGTGGCGGTTGAGGGGATTTCGCGCGTCGCCGCCGAAGCGTTGGAATCGGCGCGGCTCGGCTCTTTCACCGAAAAATCAAGTCGCTACCAGCGCTTTACGCCAGAGGAAGTGGTAATTCCGCCCGAAATCGCGGGCAAGGCCGCGGAAAAAGCCTACCGCGAGGCAGTGGAGACGCTTTTCGGCGCTTACGGGCGCTGTGTTGCGGCGGTGCGCGAGCAGGTCAGGCGCACTGAGCCGCCCCGCGAGGGCGAATCCGAAAAGCGGTGGGATGCGCGCATCCGCAGCCGCTATGCCGACGTGTGCCGCTTTTTGCTGCCAATGGGGGTGCGCACCAACCTCGGCCTGACGATGAACGCCCGCTTGCTCGCCCACACGCTCCGCAAAATGCTTTCGCACCCGCTTGCCGAGGTGCGGCAAATTGCAGAGCAAATCCTTTCTGTTGCGAAAGAGGAAGTCCCCACGCTGTTGAAGTATGTCGGCGAGGTGGAGGGCTGGCAGAAAGGGGCAGAAGCGTTGCGTGCGCGCGCCGCCAATTTCCGCGGCGGCGGCACGTATGCCGAGGATTGGTGCCATTTGGTCTCGTGGGAGCCGCGCGGCGAGGAGCGCGTGCTCGCGGCAATGCTTTACCGCTACGGCAACCGCCCATACACCGATTACCTCGCCTACGTGCGCGGCTTGCCCCGCGAAGAGCGCAAGACCATTGCCCAAGAGGTGCTGGGAGTGCTCGGCGAGCGCGATGTTCCGCCGCGGGAGTTGGAATACACCGCCTACACTTTTGATATTGTGATTGACCAAGGGGGGTATTACGAATTCAAGCGCCACCGGATGATGACCCAGACCCCGCAGGCTTTAGGCGTTGGGCTGGGCTACGCCGTGCCGCGGCTGGCGGTTGAGGCCGGGTTGGAGGGGGAATACCGCGCGGCGATGGATGCGGCGGCAAGGGCTTACGAAGCCATAGCCGAAGTGAGCGCAGACGCCGCGGCGTATGTTGTGCCCAATGCGTTCAAGCGACGGGTGCTCGCGGTGCTCAATTTGCGCGAAGCATTTCACTTCTTGAGGTTGCGCGCCGCACCAAACGCCCACTTTTCCATGCGCAGGCTGGCTTACCGCATGGCAGAGGAAATTGCCGCTGTGCATCCTACGCTTGCCGCTTTCCTAAATCTCCCCGCAGGCTCATGGGAAGCAGTTGAAAAGGAGCACTTCGCCGCGGTGTAGGTAGAAAAACCACAGATTTCGCAGATTCCACAGAAAAATCTGCGCTAATCTGTGTAATCTGTGGTTTTTATCCACAGATTACACAGATTTACACCGATTGAGCGTCTCTGGGCGAGGCGATGCCTCGCCCCTACTCTGCGCCTCTGCGTTACTTCCTTGGCGTCCTTTGTGTCTTTGGTACCCTTGGCGTTAGCCTCTGTGCCAATCTGTGTAATCTGTGGTTCCATTCCAGCCTACGGTCGGCGGCGGAAGTTAATCAGCGTGATGTTTTGGTCACACGAATTTTGGGTGTCAAAATAAACCGGCGGCGAAATCGGCAGGCCATTAGGGTCTAAAAGTTGCACGTACAGCGTGTGGTTGCTCGCCGCCGGATGGTCGGCAAGTTGAATTTCGTAGCCGCCCGGCCCAAAATTGGTCGCTGTGCCGCTGATTGTGGTGCGGTCAATTTGTTTGCCATCAACCACCCCGCGCACCACCACATTCACCACAATCGGCTGCCCCGAAGTGTCAAGCACCTGCCCCGCCACGCTGAGCCAGTTGCAGTTTGCGTCGGCGTGGAAAACTTTGCTGGTTGTGTAAGTCGGCGTCCCCGGCTGAAGTTCAAACGGGAACGGCGTTGGAGAAAGCGTCGGCGAAGGCACCGGCGTGGGTGAGGGCACCGGCGTGAATGTTGGAGGAGGGGTGACGGTCGGGGAAGGCGTTACGGTGGGGGATGGGGTCCAAGTGGGCGGCAGAGTAACCACCGGCAAAGTCGGAGACGGCGTAGGCCACGCCAAAGTTGGCGGCAGCGTGGGCGGCGGGAACGGGTTAAACGGCACATAGGGGTTGATAAATATCAGCAAGAAGCCGCTCAACATGCACAAAGTCAGCAGGAAGACTAACAAGGCCAACACATTCCAAATTGCGCCCGGATTCTTCCGCTTGCGGCGTTTATCCTCGTCTATAAAACCTAACGACATGATGCCCTCCGTAAATTTGCCTACAGGTCAAGGCATTGGTGTAACAAAGATTCTGATTGAAGCGTTTGCGCGCTGTCGGCGAAGCCAATCCTCCAGCGCTTTGTGTTGAAGCACT
The DNA here is from genome assembly GCA_027023425.1 of Anaerolineales bacterium. Lineage (GTDB taxonomy): Bacteria > Chloroflexota > Anaerolineae > Anaerolineales > DRMV01 > JALUBW01. The sequence goes on along the minus strand of JALVVL010000004.1, from coordinate 24,610 downwards.
TGCAAGGCAAGCGGATCAAGCGGCCGGACAGCGCGGTCTTCAACTTTGATAATGTGGTAGCCAAGCGGCGTCTTGATGATGCCACTCACCTCTCCAACTTTCAAGGAAAACGCGGCCTTTTCCACCGCTGGCTGAAGCAAATAACCCCGCGGCGCCCACCCAAGGTCGCCGCCGGTGTAAGGGTCATACTGCCATGCCAACTTGGCAAAATCCTCCCCGTGCTTTAGGCGGGCAAGCACAGCCTCAGCGTCTTTTTGATTATATACCAAAATCTGTCTCAAGCGCACCTGCTCGGCCGAGCGCGGCACCTGCGCCGCGATCCGCCGTGCCATCCACGCCGCGGCGCGCTGTTTGCGCAACGAACGGAGGAAGGCTTGGCGGGTGTAGCCGTTTTTCCGCAGGAAAGCCTGCAAGGCTTGTTCGCCCCCGGCTTCCGAAACGGCTTGCTTCCACAGTTCTTCGTCTTTGGACGGCTTGTAGCCGCTGGCGTAAGCGGCTTGGGCGAGCAGAGCGGTATCCACCATGTCGGCGAGCACGGTTTTGGCTATTTGGGAAGGGTTGGGTGCTATTTCTGTGCCAAGTGTCGCGGCGGCGGCACGAGCCCGCGCCTCCTCCGCCTGAAATTCGCTCAGGGGAATGGGGGTGCCGTTGACCACAGCGGCCATCGGCACGGCTGTGGGCGATGGCGGCAGTGCGGTGAGCGTGACTGTGGGCGTGATGGCGCGCGACGGCACCGCAGTTGGTGTTTGGACGCGCTCCCTTCCGCACGCCACAATGACCGACGCCGTGAGCAACATGGCGAAAATCAAAGCAAGGCGTTTTGGCATGGTGGGGATTATAACAAATTGAGGGATTGGGGTATTGGGGAAAAGTAGAAAAGGCGGCTACCTTGACAATGTCACATTAGACATTTGTTCTAATGACTCATGTTGCGCAATTGAGCACCAGCATACTAAGCGCCCTCACCTTACCCCCGCTGCGCGCCCCCTCTCCTCTCCCAATGGGAGAGGAGAGGGGGCTGAGCCGCCGCGGAGCAAGGCTCTGGGGGAGTGGTGAGGGCGAAGAAACCGAAAGTTCAACAGTTTCATAGTGCATTTTCAAGCAAGATTTTGGTTATTGCAAAAGGTGCGATCTATCGCGCCTGTGGCAAGATCTCACCCATCCCCCGCTGAGCCTCGCTAACGCTCGGCTCACCAGCCCCCTTCCCTCCCTTACTAAGGGAGGGAAGGGGGCGGCGCCGGCAGGCTGAGCGAAGGCGAAACCTCGCCGGAGCGGGGGTAGGGAGAGATCAAAAATTTGGGCGCTAAGTTGCAAAAGGTCTAAACCAACTATCAAGGTTGATTATGCAATAGGGTGAAATTGTTGCCTGTCAATCACCGCTGCGTAACGTGAATACAAAGCGGATCCGTTGGTTGAGCATGCGTTTTTATATAAACCAAGAACTTAGAACCATTCCGTTATGGTCTATACGAAAATATGACATTATCAAACTACACACACGCTCAGTTACGAAGGATGCCAAAAGGATAGGGGCGACGCATGCGTCGCCCCTACTTATTTGTGGATGCTTTGGGGAGGGTGCGATTTTATCGGCGCGGTTTGTTGTCGCGGCGGTTGCCGCCGCGGCGCTCGCCGCTACGCCCGCCGCGGCTGTTGCGGCGGCTGTTGCGGCGCTCGCGGTTTGCCTTGTCGTGCGCTTGCGCCTCCTCAGCCGTCCAACCTTCCAACACCGCCTGCCGCGAAAGCCGTATGCGCCCAAGCGGGTCAATGTCCGTCACCATCACGGTAATCTCATCGCCCACCTTTACCACATCCTCAACGCGCCTCACCGGCTCGGTATCCAACTGCGAAATGTGCACCATGCCGTCGGTGTTGGGCAAAATTTCCACAAACGCACCGAAGTCGGTTACGCGCACCACTTTGCCGGTGTAAATGCGCCCGATTTGCGGGGTTTCGGTCAGGGCTTCAATGCGTTCACGCGCGTCACTGGCGGCTTCGCCGTTGGAAGAGGCAATGTAAACCAGCCCGTCTTCCATAATGTCAATCTTGGTGCCGGTTTCTTCTTGAATGGCGCGGATGGTTTTGCCGCCCGGGCCGATGACCGCGCCGATTTTATCAACCGGAATGCGCACCACAATCATCCGCGGGGCGTGCGGCTTCAGTTCGGGGCGCGGCTCCGGTATCACTTCCAGCATTTTGCCGAGGATGAACATGCGGGCTTCACGCGCCTGCTTCAGCGCCTTGTGCATGATTTCTTTGGTGATACCCGCAATTTTGATGTCCATCTGCAAGGCGGTGATGCCCTTTTCGGTGCCCGCGACCTTGAAGTCCATATCGCCGAGGTGGTCTTCCATGCCTTGAATGTCGGTCAGGATGGCGTATTCATCGCCTTCCTTTATCAAGCCCATTGCCACACCGGCAACGGGCGCTTTGATGGGCACGCCGGTATCCATCAGCGCCAGCGTAGAGCCGCAGACCGACGCCATTGAGGAAGAGCCGTTGGAAGAAAGCACTTCGGAGACAAGGCGCAAGGTGTAGGGGAATTGGTCTTCGGGCGGGATGACGGGCAAAAGGGCACGCTCGGCAAGCGCTCCGTGCCCGATTTCACGCCGCGAAGCGCCGCGCATCGGGCGCACTTCGCCTGTGCAGAACGGGGGGAAGTTGTAGTGGTGGATGTAGCGCTTGCTTTCCACCGGCGTGAGGCCGTCAATTTCCTGCGCTTCGCGCGGCGTGCCGAGCGTCGCCAGCGTGAGGACTTGGGTTTCGCCGCGGGTGAACAAGCCGGAGCCGTGGGCGCGCGGGCTGATGTCCACTTCGCACCATACGGGGCGGATGTCGGTGTAACCACGCCCATCGGGGCGGATACCTTGGTTGAGGATGCGGCTGCGCACTACTTTCTTGAGCACATCTTCAAACGCCATCTTCACCTTCAGCGCGGCTTCGGCGTCGTCGCTCACGCCCAACTGCTCAATCGTTTCATCGCGCACGGCATCAATGCCGTCATAAAGTTCGGATTTGGTGTGCGGCGCGGCGAGCAATTGCTCCAACCTTTCCTTCACCAAATCTTCCACCTGCGCTTTGAGTTCATCTTCAACCACAAACGGCGTGATTTCGGCTTTGGGCTTGCCGACCTCAGCGCGCATTTTCTCTTGGATGTCAATAATCGGCTGGAGCGCCTGATGCCCAAACGCCAGCGCCTCAACCATTACCTCTTCAGGCACTTCTTTTGCGCCCGCTTCCACCATGAGGATGGCGTCGCGCGAGCCCGCAATCCGCAGGTCAAGTTCCGATTCTTCAATTTCGGGGAAGGTGGGGTTGACCACAAATTCGCCGTTTATGCGGCCAATGCGCACCGCGGCAACCGGCCCATCCCAAGGGATGTCGGAAACCATCAACGCCGCCGACGCCGCGTTGATGGCTAAAATGTCTATCGGGTGAAGTTCGTCGGCGGAAAAGGAATAGAGCACCACCTGCACGTCGTTGCGCATCCCTTCGGGAAAGAGCGGGCGCAGGGGGCGGTCAACCAAGCGGGCAGTGAGGATTGCTTCCTCGGAAGGGCGGCCTTCACGGCGGAAAAACGAGCCCGGAATGCGGCCGCCAGCGTACATGCGCTCTTCGTAGTCCACACGCAAGGGGAAGAAATCAATGCCCTCGCGGGGCTCTTTGCTCATTGTGGCCGCGGCAAAGACCATTGTGTCGCCCATGCGGGCGGTCACGGCGCCGTTTGCCTGACCGGCCAGTTTGCCGGTTTCAAAAATTATTTTCTTACCGGCAACATCCACTTCGTAAACATGGCTTTCGGGTTTCATACAGTCCTCCAAACTACGCCCTCGCGGTTAGGGACTGGAGCGCGCGCGGCGCGAGCACGACGCCCGCTGACGCCCATGCTCCAATTCCCAACCGGAGGGCAGATTTTCGCAGGGTTTTCCCTGCGGCTGATAGGGTGAGGTGAGGCTTTGAACGCGGTTTCCCCTGCTCAAATTACAGGAGTTACGCGGTTCACCTGCTTTGTGTCACCGCGAGGTGGTCGTAGACCGCCGAAGCGGCCTCCCCCAGCGCCTGGGGGATGGCTTCGCCGCCTACGGCGGCTCGCCATGACTTGAAAACAAGCACTTCTACGGGCAACTGCGTAAGTCCTGTCAAATTAGAAAAAAGCGCGTAGGAGGGCTAACCTACGCGCTCGGGGGCTGTGGCTACGCCTTCCGCCGGATGCCCAGCCGCTCGGTGATTTCCAAGTAGCGGGGGTAATTGGTTCGGCGGAGGTAGTTCAGCAAGCGACGGCGACGGCCTACCATTTTCAGCAAGCCGCGGCGCGAAGACTCATCGTGTTTGTGCACCTTTAGGTGCTCGGTGAGTTGCTTGATGCGGGCGGTGAGGATGGCAATCTGCACCTCCGCAGAGCCCGTATCCTGCTCATGACGGTGAAACTGTTGGATAATCTCCGTTTTGGTGCTTTTATCAAGCGACATGACCATGCATCTCCTTTTGTGCAAGTCTCCAGAGTCCCAGCCGAAGCCAAGGCTCGGTCTAAGTCAGCGGGCAGATTATACCATAAACGGGAAAGGGCAAAAGAAAAGTTACGGCTTATCAACGCACACCTGCCAAAATGAGTAACCGCCCTTCTCGTAGCGCAAGCACAGAAAATCGGCTTCGTGGGGGTCCCAATCGCCGAGGGTGCGCTCGGTATCTCCCCAAAACACCCAGTGCAGGTGGTTACGCTCCAGAAAGGCGCGCCGCCAGCCATCGCTCGCGCTTGCGCTGTAAAACTTTTTCACCTCGCGCATGGCCTCGTGGAAGTGAGGGCTTTCGGTGCCCAAGCCGTCAATCACCCGAACTGGCGCCCACGCGGGCAAGGCATTTGCCGTTGGAAAGGCGGCAAGCACGCCATCGCCCACGCTTGCCTCAGCGGCAAGTTTGCGAAACGCGGCGACTTCTGCCGCGGGCAAAAACGCCGGACGGGCAGGTTTGAGGGCAATCCTAAAAGCGTTCCCCCAAATGAAGAAATTCGGGGCAAGGGCAAGCGCCAGCACGCCATAAGCGAGCGCATCACGCCGCCAAGCCCAGTGCCGCGGCAAGGCCGCGATTCCGGCCGCGGCGAGCACCGCCAGCGCGGCCCAGACCCCGTCAACCAAACGTCGCTGCGCCGACAACAACGGCAAATACACCAGCAAAGGCGCAAGTGCCGCCCAAAGCCACGGCAAGGCTTTGCGCCATCCTGCGCTCTGCCAGCCGCGCCACGCCGGAAGCGCAAGCAAAATCAACCAGCCGTAAGCCAAGCCATACTGCCACAACGGCGGCGAGGGAAGCGGGCTTTGCGCCGACCAAAGCCGAAGGTAAGGGTGAAAGCGGGCTAACAAGGCGTAGCAGAGAGCCAGCGCAGAGGCTGCGGCAAACGGCAATGCCGCGCGCCTGCGCCAAAAGCGCCAAAAGTCGCACATGGCTTTTGGGCGGCGGCGGATTGCCATCACGCCAAGCGGCACTGCACCCCAAACGCCCAACACAGCCGTTAGCACCGCCAGTTCCAGCGGCTGAACCAACGGCAGCAGAAAAATCAAGCCGAGCGCGCCCCAACGCCTGCGGGCGGGATGCCGCCCGTTCCCCAAAATGAGAACCAGCACCCACAAAAGGGCAGAGCGCGCCCATGTCCAATGCGCCAGCAAAAGCGCACCCAAAAAGCCGTAGGTTTCGGGCGAATAGAAGCACAGCGGGCCGGCCCAACTCAAGTGCGCCCAAGGCGCGAGCAGCCAGCCCAAGCCTGCGCCCGCGGTCGCCAGCACCACTGCCCAGCGCCGCCAGCGCTCGGCAGGCAGGAAAAGCGCCGCGAAATCATAGGTAGCCAACGCGAGCGCCACCACGCCCAAGGCGCGGAGCAAATGGTAACCGACCGCCAATTGCAGGTGCAAAGCGGGTGGCGCGGCCAACTTACCGGCGAGGATGTAAAATCCAAAAAGCGGCAACGGCGGCACGTTTTGCGTAGTGTAAGGCGGGTGAAAAAGCCACGCTCCCGCCGTGCCGGTCAGCATTTTGGCAATGTAAGAATTGCCGTCTTCCACGCCGAGCAGGAAGCCGCTAAAGCGCCACGCCTCGCCCTGCGCCTGCCATGCCGCGGCGTAGGGGAGCAAGAGCAACACGGCCAGCAAAGCACCGTAGCCCAATGCCCATTTTCGGGAGTGTAAATACGACCGCATCACCTGCTCCTACAGGAAGAAGCATCCACCGATTGACACAGATTTACGCCGATTGAAAACCACAGAAAACACAGAAATTTACAGAGAGCACAGAAAGAGAGAGGGATTGAGGTACTGAGGGATTGGGGAGTTAGGTCGTTGAGTCGTTAGGTCGTTAGGTCGTAGGGTCGTAATCCGCGTTAATCTGTGGTTCTCATCCACCGATTGACACAGATTTACACCGATTGAATGGTTGAAAACCACAGATTCCGCAGAACAAATCTGTGCTAATCTGTGTAATCTGTGGTTTTTATCCTTGGCGCCCTTTGTGCCCTTGGCGACATTGGCATTCTTATCCACCGATTGACACAGATTTGCACCGATTTCAAGGAACACCCGCAAATCCTAAATCGCTAATCTTCTCCTCTGTGCTAATCTGTGTAATCTGTGGTTTTTATCCTTGGCGTCCTCTGTGTCCTTGGCGACATTGGCGTCTCTGCGTTCCTCTGCGCCTCTGTTTCCTCTGCGTCTTTGCGTTACCCTTGGCGTCAAACAACCACCCGAGCAAACCAAACACCCCAAGCAACAACCCCAACGCCAAATCCCACGGGCGGAAGCGCAGTTCAACCGTGTGTTCGCCCGGCGGAAGGGGGACGGCGCGCAAAATGCCGTGCGCCGTTTGCAATGGAGCGCGCTTGCCATCTACAAAAGCCTGCCAGCCCGGATAGGCCACCTCCGAAAACACAAGCAACCCTTCCCCAACAGCGTGGGCGCGCAGCCGGTTTGGACACCAACAATCCAAATGCGCCGCGCCGTCGGTAACCCCATCCCCGCCTTCCAGCCAAACGCGCGGCTTGGCGCGCCGGTTGCGGTAAACCCACACTTCAGCATCGCGCGCCGCCAATTCCAAACCCTCAGCCCTAATCGGGAAATGCGCGACCACAAGCCAAACATTCAGCAGCCCCAACAGCGCCGCATCGGGGGAATAGCCAGCGTTTGCCATGCGGTAGCCGTCCTTCAAAGGCGGAATGACGACCGAATACCCCTCATCGGGCACACCGCTCGCCTTCTCCATAAAATCGGCGTAAGACGCCAGCACCAGCGGGTCAACGCCGTTGGCAAGTTCCCAGCCGCGAGCGGCCGCCGCCTGCTGCGGCACGCTGTAGGACGGGCTGTAAATCCGAAACGGTGAGCGGACATCCTCAGCCGCCATTTCAACCGCCGCGGGAACGGCAAAAGCATCCGAAAACGGGCTCACCGGCACAAGGCGCGCGTCCATAACGAGGAGGTCGGCCAACAGGAGAAAAATCCACAAAGGGGCGCGCCAACTTTTTGGGAAATCGGCCACGAGCAACGCAAAAGCCCCGAACCAAATCGCCAAGACGAGCACCGCCCCGCGCCGCATTCCAGCGGCGAAAAGCAAAGCAAAGCCCAAAAAGGCCGCGCCGGCGGCGAGGAGGAAGAAAAGGAGCCGCGCACGCGCCCCGAGGGAATTTTTGCCGGCGCGCAAAAACACATCCAAGCCCTCCGCGGCCGCCACAACGAATGCAAAGCCGCAAAGGAACATTGCCCGCGGCGGCACGCGGAGCAAATTCACAAACGGCAAACGGGCGACCAGCGCCATGCCGGGCAAATGCCCCCCCAGCGACCAAGCCGCCGAAGCCAGCGCCACCCAGAGCCAAACGCGCCCTCCACCCCACGCCCACCCCAGCAACGCGAGCAAAATCAAAGCCGCGCCGAGGTAAATCACCCATTCGTGAAACCAATTCACTGGCGGCAAAACCAGCCCCACCAGCCTCCAAGGCGCAAGCGAAAAGCGGAGCACATCTTGAGGCCTCATCGCAGCGCGGGTGCTCAGGTGAGAGTAATGGAGAAGCGGGATGGCGAGAGGGGAAGCGAGTAAAAAAGGAATTAGGGAGTAAGGAATTAGGAAATGAGGGATTAGGGATTTCTTTGGTGCTCTTGGCGTCCTTTGTGTCCTTGGCGCTCTTGGCGCTCTTGGTACCCTTTTCACCTCCCAAAGCAACCACAAGATGCCCGCGTAAGCCGCCCAGCGTGGGTCGGCAAGGAAAATGAGCGCCAAAACCGCCGCGGGGTTCAGCCAGCGACCGCGGCGCTCCACGGCGAGCAAAAGCCACGGCGTCCAAGAAACGGCAAACAAAAGCGAAATATGCCCCGCCCCCCAATGAGCCCAAATCTTAGGCAAAAGCACCCACGCCAAAGCGCCGAACAAAGCGGAAGAACGCGTGCGCACCCAAACCCGCAAAAGCGCAAACATGCCAAGCGCGCTCCAAAACAAATGCAGGCCGAGCGCAATCCACAACCCCCACGGCAAAGGCAAAAGCACCGTCAACCACCCCGGCGGATACCAAATCCCGGCAAGTGGATCTGCGTAGAAAGGATAGCCGCTGTAATAAGTCGGCGACCAAAGCGGAACGGTGTGCCAGCGCAACAGCGCCCGCCGCAGGTAAAAAATCTGCGGCAAATGCGCGACACCGATGTCCGAATACACCCCGCCCGGCAACATACCGGCATGGGGAAGGAGCAGCACCGCCAACACTCCCGCTATCACTGCCACAGCGAACGGGCGCGGCCAAATGCCGCTTACATTGCCCCGCTCCTTCACCGCCCACCCTCCTCAGGCACGCGGTAGATCGTCACACTCCCGAACCGCGCCGCAACCGCCTGCGGCGGCATAAAAACCGGCAAACCGCCCAACTTCCGCTCGCGGGGGCCGAGGAAAATATAATCTACCCCCTCGTCGCGCAAAAACTTCCACGCCGCCGCGCCTTTCAAACACCTGCGGAAGAAATCGCCGACCAATTCTTTGTAGCGCGGCCCGTCAACAGTCTCCATCGGATGCCCATACAGCACACGCCGCCCGCTCCACGCGGGAATGATTGCGCCCATGTCCGGCGAAGCAAGCACAATCGCGTCGCGCGGCGTATTTTCACGAAGCCAAACGAGGGCATGGTATTCATCGCGCGAAAGATACCAAATAGGCTCTTTCTGAATGGCTCCCTTCAACGGCAACAACAGCATTACCAGCGCGCCGGGGAGCACAAGCAAAACCAAAGCCTTAGCCCACCTCAAGCGGTGTGGACGCGAAGCCACCCAAATTGCCGCAAGCCCAACCAGTGGAACGTAAACCCCGAGCAAAAACCGGCGTTGCAGCGCGCTGGGCAAGGCCGCCAATCCAAAAGCGGCCAAAGCCCAAAGCGCCAGCCGCCGCACCGCAGAGTGACGCCGCCACAAAGCCACCACCGCCACCACCGCCCACGGCGAAAACGCCGCCAGCAAGTTCCACCACGGCGGGAGCAAAGTGCGATTTTGCGCCGTCCACTGCGCCAAAATCGGGTCGTGGTGGGTAACCCAATAAACATAGGCCGTGTAAGGCAACCCTCCCAACGCCACCAACAGGCCTCGGCAAAAGGTTTGAGAAGCCGCGGGAGGAAACGGTAAGTGAATGGGGAAAGAATTGCGAGTTGCGAATCGCGAATTGCGAGTTGCGAGTTGCGAGTTGCGGCCATGCTCGGCATTTTCGGGAAAGGTATACTCCACCACAAACTGCAAAGCGAGCAGAAAGCCAACCAACACAACGCCAAAAGGAGAAAGCAACGCCAAGCCCAAAGCAGCAAGCACATCCCACCAACGAGCAGGCCCGGGGCGAATGAGCACCAAAAAGGCAGCCAAAGCCCAAGGGAAGTGAGCATTAGTAAGCATGGAAAGCAATGGGTAAGCCTCGCTCACCCAAAAATCGGCTGGGGGCATTTGGCGCGCCCACGGCAAAATCACCCACCCCATCCCCAAGCCAAACGAGGCCACCGCCCAAGCAAAGCGGCGGGCAAAAGCATCGTGCGGAAAAAGCAGAGCAAAATACCAACCCAATGCCGCCACAAGCAATACCGCCCCCGCCACGCGGGCAAGGTTGTAGACCAACGGCACCGAAAGGTGCAAAAGGTGCGCTAAATGCCCTAACGCAAGGTGAAACAAGTAAAGGTAAGCCCCATTGCCCGGGTGCGGCGTGTAGGGTAAAGTGAACCGCCATGCCCCCATCCAGCCTTCCCGCATTTTGGCGAGGTAGGTGTAGCCATCGTAAGGGTTGAAAAGCAACCCCGTGTAAACGTGGCCGCGGCCCGCGGCAAGCCACACCACCAAATAAGGCACGGCGGCAACGAAAAGCGCGGCAACCAACATACCGCGCCACCACTTCCTATCCTCACGAAAAGGCTTGCCCTGCATGCAACTAAACCTCAAACCGGTGCGGCGATAGCGGGAAAAGCGCCCGCGCTATTTCGCCGGCGACGCGCGCGTTGTTGAGCAACAGCGCCAAATTGGCTTTTAGGCTGGAATGGCCGGTCAGTTCGCTCACCTTGTTCAGCAAAAACGGCGTACTTTCCTGCCCGCGGATGCCAAGCCTTTCGGCCTCGGCCACGGCCTCGGCCACGGCCCTTTCCACCACAGATCTGGGCAAAGCCACAGACGCCGGAGGTGGCACAACAACCAGCACCGCGCTGTTCAAGCCAAGCGCCCAATGTGCCTGTGCAATTTTGGCAACTTCTTCGGCATTCTCGGCGCGCGCCGAAACCCTTAGCCCGCTCTCGCGCGAGTAAAACGAAGGGAATTCATCGGTTTGATAGCCAACAACCGGCACAGAAAGCGTTTCCAACATTTCCAGCGTGGCAGGCAAATCCAAAATGGCTTTTGCGCCGGCGCAAACCACAATCACCGGGCTTTGCGCCAAAGTGGGCAAATCGGCAGAAACATCGTAAGGCGGCCAGCGGTGAACGCCACCTATGCCGCCGGTAGCGAAAACTCGTATTCCCACAGTGAGCGCCGCAATTAGTGTGCCCGCCACAGTCGTGCCGCCATCGGCCTGCTGAGCAATGGCCGCCGCGTAATCGCGGGCGCTGATTTTACGCGCATTTGCGTTCAAAGCCAAATATTCCAACTCCGCGCCGCTCAAGCCAACCACAACTTGCCCGCCCAACACCCCAACGGTTGCGGGCACAGCGCCGGAATCACGCACTGCGTCTTCCATATCGTGCGCCAAGGAAAGGTTGTCCGGCCGAGGCAACCCATGCGTGATAACCGTGGATTCCAACGCCACAACGGGCATTTGCAGTTCCAAAGCGCGCGCAACCGCAGGGGCTATGCGAAAAAACTTTGGCAAACCGTTCAACATCTCAATCCTCCGGAAAAACCAGTGGATGAAAACCACAGATTACGCAGATTAGCACAGGGGAGAAGATTAGCGATTTAGGATTTGCGGGTGTCCCCTGAAATCGGTGCAAATCTGTGTCAATCAGTGGATAAAAACCACAGATTACACAGATTCTCACAAATTCTTCTGCAGAATCTGCGAAATCTGCGGTTTCCCAGCAATCGGTGTAAATCTGTGTCAATCGGTGGATGAAAACCACAGATTATACAGATTAGCACAGAGGTTAACGCCAAGGGTGCCAAGGAGGTAACGCAGAGGCGCAGAGGAACGCAGAGACGCCAAGGGCACAAAGGGCTCCAAGACAAATTTTCTGTGTTCTCTGTAAATTTCTGTGTCCTCTGTGGTTTTCTCCTTCAATCGGCGTAAATCTGTGTCAATCGGTGGATAAACACGCCAAAGGCGCCAAGGACACAAAAGACGCCAAGTTAACGCAGAGACGCAGAGAAATGCAAAAAGCGCAAAAAAATTTCTGTGTTCTCTGCAAAATTTCTGTGCCTTCTGTGTTTTTTCTTCAATCGGTGGATGGTAACGCAGAGGCGCAGAAACCGCCTTGGCAAGCAAATTTAGAACGTCAACTGGTCGTACAAACGCTCAAGCGAAAGTTCACGGGAAACGTTGCCCTCGCTGTTCAACGCCAAAGCCGCCGCCGAAATTCCAAGCCATATGGCATCATCTACCGGAAAGCCATGCAACAAGCCGTAAAGGAGCGCCGCCGTGAAAGCATCGCCTGCGCCGGTTGGGTCAACAATTTCGGTTCTCAGGGCAGGCAAATGGCCACTCACCTCTGAAGTGGCATAACAAAGGCCAAATTCAGCGAGTGTGACCACGGCCAAATCTACCCCACGGGCGACCAGTTGGCGCGCGGCCAGTATGACATCCTCAAAATCATCCGGGGAAATGGGACGCTCCAACAAAGCCGCGGCCTCGTGATGATCTGGCGTGATTACGGCAATGCGGGGCAAGTAACGGCGCAGACGCTCCGCAAGCCGCGGCGAGGTCGGATCGGCCACAACGGGCACCCTATGCCGCCGTGTGAGCGAAAAGAGGGTGCGCAAAGTGCGCCGAGGGAGGTTGGCATCCAGCACAACCGCCGAAGCCTTGGCGAAAATGCTTTCATGCTCGCGCAAATACTCCGGCGTGAGCAATTCGCTAATGCGCATATCGTGAAGACCGTACTGTAGCCCGCCTTCCTCATGCAAAATGCCCACATAGCGGCCGGTGGGGAAATTGTCGGCGCGCAACACGGCGCTCACGTCAACCCCAACCTCGGCAAGATGGGCAAGCAAATCATCGCCCGCCTCATCCTTGCCCACAACCGACAAAAACACAACCGGCTGCTCAAGGCGCGCCAAATTCTCGGCTACATTGCGGGCAACGCCGCCAAAGGCTGTGCGCATTTCGGCAGGCACAGCAACACCGGCTTCAAGGCCGGCGGTGGGGCGGGCAATGGTGTCTACCGCGGCGCTTCCAACGGCTATCACGGGGCTTTCAGGGTCTCGCGTTTCCCAATCAATCATCTGCCTGCTCCGGGGAATGTTCAACACTGTGTGGGAATAGGATTTTGAAAACCTCAAGCGCTTTTCTCAAGCGCTCGCGCTCCTCGGCAGAATCCGAAACCTCAATTGCCCGATAAAGCACCATCCGGTAATGCTCCAACACCGCCCTCACACCCGCCGCAGTTCCCTCGGCAGCCCTTTTCGTTTGAAAAGCCCTAATCAATTCTCGCACTTCCCTGAAAAGCGTGCCAGCCCAACGGCGGTGCTTTAGCCTTTCCAAGACAACCGGGCTTTGGCGCATCATGTTTTCCACGCTAAGGCGCCAAGCCTCAAAGTGCCGTTCGGGGATGCGCTCAATAGGCGGGTCAAACGTGCCCACCCCTATCCACTTTATTCCAACACCGCGCCTGCGGGCAATTTCGCCATCAACCCCGTTCACCAATTCGTTGAACCTCTCCGCAATGGCAGTGTGCGGGAAAAGGTCCGAAGGCCGCAAAGCCTTGAGGCCAAGATCTTCCCCTTCTGCCGGCAAAGGCGCTTCGGAGGCAATTCGGTTCTTCTCCTCTTGGGAAATATCCTCCAACATTTCGGGCTTGGGCGGCAGGATGCTGGTGAGCAACTGCACCAAAGTTTGCGACTGGATGAAGCGCTTAATCTCGCTTTTAGCTATCCTTTCCATGGTAGAAGCAAGCGTCAAACTGCTGGCAATTTTTCCCTCGTGCTCGTATTCTACAGCCATTTCGTTCAAAACCAAAGCCCTGACCGCCTCCGACATAAAGGGATAAGGCATTGCGTGGGTAGAAGGCCGACTGCCGCTGTAAATACGGTAAAGGACGCGGATGTCGCGTGCGGTGAGCCTAATTCCGTCGCGGGTGCGGGCATGCACCTCAAACCGCGAAGTGTGTGGCCTAAGACTGACCACGCGGCGCAAGCGCTCAAAACCCTGCAAAGGTTGTAAGCCCCGCGTGGGGCCAAAAACCCGCCAAGAGCCGTCGGGAAGTTCAAACAACGCCGCACTATCCGTCCCGATGAACAAATATCCGGGGCCACCCACCCAAAGTAAAGATGAACATCTGTACCCAGGGTGGACTTCCCCACCATTGATAAACAAAACATCCGACAAATCTATAAATCGCGGAGTGCCCCCAAGGCCGATTTTGCGAAGCATTCCCTTCTGATACCCACAGGCAAAAGCGGCTTCATCCAAAAACTTATATGCCGCTTCTATCCCCTTCTCCAGCAATTTCTTTTCCTCGCTTGCGCGGTAAAAACCCTTCTCGCCCCAATCGTAGCATTCGCGGAAGGCTAAACTCAACTCGTAAATATCCTCCACGTACCGCGCCGCCAAGTATTTCCCAAAAGCATAGGGCAAATAACCGAGCAAAAGCCAAAACGCCAACGAGAAAGCCAAATCCACAAGCGACTTTTTCACATCAGTATGCAAAATAAACAAGGAATGCAGAGCAGGTCTTGCCCACCAAAGGACAAGGGCAAAGAACAGCGTAAAGTACAACGCGCGCAATTTGGCGCGATGCCGCCCAATGTGCAAGGTTCTCTCAAACACAGTGTCCAGAATCTTATCGGCGAGGGAAATGCCCTTTTTAGCCACCGTTATCCTCCCTCAGGTAGACAGCAATTCTTTCAAGTTCCGCGACCTCGCCGTGGTCAAAAGAAAACAATTCTGGGTTGTCGTGCAGCAGTTTAGCAGTGTATTCAACCAATCTAACGGCGCATTCGCGCGGGGTGATGGAGGAAATGTCAACGCCATCGCAGGCGCGGCTTATCACCAACTGGCCCAAATCCCTCACGGCTTGCTCTTCGCCCTCTTTGGCGGCCAACCGGCGCTGCTTCTCCACGGTTTCGCGCTCGTTGCGGGCGCGCGTCAGCCAATCTGCCGCCCAACGCTCCACCAATTCCCTCTCAACCGCCGGCGGAAAGAATACGTCTGCCAGCACCACCTTTTTTACCCTTATGCCGTGCTCTTGCAAAATGCGGTATTCGCGGCTTTCCAGTTCCTCTGGCAAAAAGCCGTCCTCGGCCGCAAGCGGGTGGTATTTCGGTTTGGTCAAGCGCTCATTGATAGCCTTGCTAATTACCTCAAGCGCGGTCGCTTCCTCTTCCATGCCATCGCGCGGCTTCAGGCGGAAAAGTTCCTCCAAAGAAAAGCGCTGAAGGCTTTCCCGCCAAATGTCAACTGCAATGTAGGGCGGAATCCAGCCCCAGTTCAAAAGCCGACCTTGCTCTCCGGCCTCCGCTCCTTCCATATCAATTGGCCTGCTAATGGCCGCCCGCCAAGCCGAAACAGCGTGCCCGTGCAATTCAGTGCGGAAACGGCCTTTTTCATCCGCTTCGGAAATGCCGTCTGGGTGATCATCAAGATGGAAAATGACGGTGATGCGCGCCACAACCTCTACGCCATCGCGCGTCTTCGCACTTGTGCTCCAACGGCGGTTTTGGCGCTCTTCATACTGCTCATCGCTTTCGCCCTCGGCTTGCGGTAGAAACGGATCTTCGCCCTCATAAGGGCCAAGGGTGCGGCTATGCAACCTTAGATCAAAAGCAGTATCTACAAACTCTGCAAGGCCTAAAAAAGCCTTGGTGGGGCCAACAGCGCGGGTAAAATTCGTCGCTGTGCGCAAAACGGCGGCGCTTGCCGTATCCAGCGCCATGACGCCGGGGGCAAATTTGCGCAGTTCCCCTTTCCGACTAATAAGCCTGCCATTTCGCATTGAAAGCGCCCGACCATAGCCAAACAACACATGCGATATTATCAACTCAAAAATTTTTCCGCGTTCCCAAAGATACTCAGATGGAAAAACGAACTGGGCAAAGAAAAACCCCCACAACAGCGCCAATACGATGGCCCCCAGCCCCACAAAACTCAGGCGCACCCAAAGAGGAGCATGAGCAAGCCTCGGGTCTGGGGAGTGTCCAACAAAGCCAGCGTACCTAAGCGCAAGGTACAAATAAATTGCAAAACCGAGGGATAACGTTACCGCCGGCTTGTTGTGCGGGTGAGAAAGGAAACGCTTGATTTTTGTGAACATTGCCGACCTTGAGGAAATTGAGGGAGTGAGGGATTGGGGAGTTAGGTCGTTGAGTCGTTAGGTCGTAGGGTCGTTGAGTCGTTAGGTCGTCAGGTCGTAGGGTCGTAATCTGTGTTAATCTGTGGTTCTTATCCACAGATTGACACAGATTTTCACCGATTGAGTAAGAAAACCACAGAGGACACAGAAATTTACAGAGAACACAGAAATTTTTCCTTGGCGTCCTTGGCGTCTCTGCGCTCTCTGCGTCTCTGTTTCCTCTGCGCCTTTGCGTTAACCTTGGTGTCCTCTGCGCCTCTGCTTCCTCCGCGTCTCTGCGTTAATCTTGGCGCCCTTGGCGTTAACCTCTGCGTCTCTGCGTTGACCTATTTCTTGCGGCCGAATGGTTACTGAAAAAGTATAACAAAAATCCGCTTCGCCTGCCGCTCGGTAAACGCAAAACTCGGCAGAACGGGGCGCTGGCGGAGCGGTTAGCCGCTTACGAGAAAAACAACCACCTCCTCCGGCCCATGGACGCCGATGGTCAACGTCATTTCAATATCCGCGGTGCGCGAAGGGCCACTTATCAGCACCGCGGTGCTCGTCTGCTTCAACTCCGGCAGCGCCAAGGCGCTTTCCAAATCCGCAACGAGTTTGCTTTCGGGCAACACGGCAAAATGCGCCTTGGGGAGCAAAGACACCCTGAGGGGCTTGCCTGCCGCGGCAGTCACCACAACTGTGCCGCTGGCGGCAATGCCCGCGAGCGCGCCGGTTATCCCCACGGCGGCTTCGGCGCAATTTTGGGTAAAGCGCACACCAGCCGCTCGCAAAGCCTTGGCAAGGCCGGCGGGCAGTTCATCATCCGCCCATGCGCACACGGCGGTTGCGCCGCGGTTGCGCAACTCCGCAAGCACGCATTCGGGCAATTCCGCCGCCGAGCATCGGCGCACTTCACCGCCCAAGGCTTGCAACGCGGCGGCAAAGCCCTCCACAAGCCCGCGCGAACGCTTTTGCTCCTGCGCGGCGGGCTTTTGCGGCTCGGGCGGCGCTTGAGGCGTGGGGACTGGCTCCGGCGGCACGGGCTTGGAGCGCGCGCCCCACAGGAACGGCACAGGAGTCAACGGAGCCGCGGCGCGCATCACCGGGGCGGCAAGCCGCTGAGCAATTTTGTAAAGCGCAGGCACGGAGGCAACACGGCTGTAAACGCTCAGGAAAAACCGCAAATGCCACGGCACTCCCGGGGCAGGCTTGGAGCGCGGCGGCGGCAGCGGCTCACCGGGGCGCGGCGGGCTAGGCGGGGCGTAGCCCGCGCGCACGCGCAAAATCAGTTCGGGCAGGGGCACTTCTACCGGGCAGGCCTCGGCGCACGCTCCGCAAAGCGTGCACAACTGCGCCATGCTCCCAAATTCATCCGCGCCGAACAGCGCCGGGCTGACCACAAGCCCAATCGGGCCCGGGTAAGGCGTGGGCGTGCCATGAACGCCAAGGTAAGCGTGCCCGCCGATTTCCCGGAAAACAGGACAGGCATTCAGGCAAGCGCCGCAACGAATGCACCGCAAGCCGTCCACCAGCGGCGTGGAAGCCATGCGACGACGCCCGTCATCCACAATTATCAGGTGCCGCTCTTCGGGGGCGTCTTCGCCGGCGCGCCGCGGCCCGTTCAACAGCGAAACGTACACCGTCAACTGCTGTCCCGTCGCCGAGCGGGGGAGCAGTTCCAACATCAGCGCCAAATCGTGCATGTCGCGCACAAGCCGCTCCGCGCCCATCAGCGCAATATGCACCCGCGGCAGGGTGGTAACCATGCGACCGTTGCCCTCGTTGGTCACAATGCAAATGCCGCCGGTCTCGGCAATGCCGAAATTCGCCCCGCTCACCCCCACATCGGCGCGGAGGAAAACATCGCGCAAAACCCGCCGCGCCGTGGCGGTCATTTCGGCCACGTCTTCGGTGTAAGGCACGCCGAGTTTTTCGTGAAATGTGCGCCCAACATCCTGCCGCCGCAGGTGAACCGCGGGCGTGATGATGTGCGCCGGGCGCTCGCCGCGCAGTTGGATGATGTATTCGCCCAAGTCGGTTTCTACAACCCTGTGCCCCGCCGCTTCAAGCGCCTTGTTTAGCCCGATTTCTTCCGAAACCATGGACTTGGATTTGGCAATCAGGAGCGATTCCTTGCCCAAGCGCCGCGCCTCTACGGAGACTATGCGAAGCGCCTCCTGTCGCGCTTCCTTCGCAGTGGTAACCAAGTGGATGTGGTAGCCGTTGCGGCGGGCATTTTCCACAAAACGTTGGAAAACCTCATCCCAATTCGCAAGCACGGCGGCGCGCACCTCAGCGGCGCGCTCGCGCATCACCTCCCACGGCTCGGGCAAGGTGGAATACGCCCGCGCCCGCGCCGCCTTCCGCCGCGCGGCGTTTGCCGTCAGCGCCTCGCGCAGGGCGGGGTCGCTCAGTGCCGATTTGATGGCGTCCTTAGGGCGAATGGGCATGAGGAGAGTGCTCCGGTGTCAGGTGCTCCAGTGTCAAGTGGTAGGGTGAAAGGCCAAAACTTCAGCAATGTGCATCATGCGGGTACGCACGCCGGCGCGGTTGAGACCGCCTTGAATGTGCAAAAGGCAACTCGGGTCGGCGGTGACACACACATCAGCGCCGGTTTTGGCAATGTTGGCAACCTTTCGCTCAAGCATTGATCGGGAAATTTCGGGTTGTTCGGCGGTGA
Source organism: Anaerolineales bacterium (assembly GCA_027023425.1). Taxonomy (GTDB): domain Bacteria; phylum Chloroflexota; class Anaerolineae; order Anaerolineales; family DRMV01; genus JALUBW01. The sequence goes on along the minus strand of JALVVL010000004.1, from coordinate 5,978 downwards.
AGACGCCTCCAAAGCCACAGCACTCATCCGCGTCGGGCAATTCTACAAAAACCGCGCCGTGCAGGGCATAGAGCAAAGCGCGCGGCTGGCGGTCAACCCCGAGCGCGCGGAGCATGTGGCAAGATGGATGGTAAGTAATGCGGTAGGGAAAATGAACGCCGAGGTCGGTAACGCCAAGCACATCAACCAGATATTCGGAAAACTCGTAGGTGCGAGCGGCAAGGGCATCGGCGCGCCGCCGCCATTCGGCATCGTCGGCAAAAAGTTCGGCATAGTTGTTGCGTATCATCGCCGCGCAGGAGCCCGCGGGCAAAACCACCGCCCCCTCGTAGCGCTCCAAAGTGCGGATGGTGTGCTCTGCCATGCGACGGGCTTCGCGGCGCATACCGGCGTTGAAGGCGGGCTGACCACAGCAGGTCAGCCCTTTCGGAAAGCGCACCTCGGCGCCGGCGCGGCGTAAAACCTCTGCCGTGGCTTCCACAATCCTTTTGCGGAAGGTGTCGGCAAGGCAAGTGGGGAAAAGGTTGGCAATCGGCATAAACGCAGTCCGCAATTGGCGCTTGGAAGCGTAGATTCAATCGGCAAGTTTTGCCGCGCGCAGGGTGTTTTTGAGCAACATGGCAATGGTCATCGGCCCCACACCGCCGGGAACGGGGGTAATCGCTGAGGCAACTTCTTTCACCTCGTCAAACGCCACGTCGCCCACCAAGCGGTAGCCCTTTTTGGCGGTGGGGTCTTCTACTCGGTTGACGCCGACGTCAATCACCACCGCGCCGGGCTTTACCCAGTCGCCGCGCACCATTTCGGCGCGGCCCACCGCTGCGATGAGCACATCGGCCTCGCGCGTCACCGCAGGCAGATCGCGCGTGCGGGAATGGCACACCGTCACCGTGGCGTTGCGGCGCAGCAGGAGCAGCGCCACCGGCATCCCCACGATGTTGGAGCGCCCCAGCACCACCGCGCGCGCGCCTTCCAGATTCGCGCCTGCTTCTTCCAGCAGCACCATGATGCCCGCGGGCGTGCAGGGCACGAAAAGCGGCTCGCGCCCTTTTTGCGCGAGGCGGCCAATGTTGAGGGGGTGGAAGCCGTCCACGTCCTTTTCCAAGCGGATGCGCCCCAACACCCGCTCCTCGTCCAGCCCGGGGGGCAGGGGAAGTTGCACCAAGATGCCGTGGACGCGCGGGTCGGCGTTCAGTTCGTCCACCACCGCTTCCACTTCGGCCTGCGAGGCATCGGCGGGGAGGGTGCGGCTGAAGGACTGAATGCCCACCTGCTCGCAGGCTTTGTGCTTCATGCGGACGTAGATTTGCGAGGCCGGGTTGTCGCCAACCAGCACGGTGGCGAGGCCGGGGCGGGGCAAGCCAGCGTCTACGCGTTGTTGCACCTCCGCGGCGATTTGCGCCCGCAGGCGCTCGGCGATGGCTTTGCCAACGATGATTTTCGCGGTCATGGGGAACTCCTATTCAAAAACTACAGATTTCACAGATTGCGCAGAAAAAATCTGTGAAATCTGCGTAATCTGTGGTTTTATTCGGTGAACTCTGTGGATGCCTGCGTTAGCAAGCGACGGCGGAGGAGGGTGAGCGCCATGTTGGTCGCCCAGTCGGGCGCCATTTGCGGCGGGCCGCCGTAGTGAAACTCGCGCACTTCCTCCTCTTCGGGGCGGATGAGCACCACGTAGCACCGATTTGCACCTTCGGCGGCGAAAAGGCTGACGCCTAACGCCCAGTCCGCTTGGCGGTTGTCGCAGCAGGTGCGCGTGCGCTCAAGCAGTTCCTCGGCCGGGATGGGCTTGGCTTCCATCTTGCCGCCCAAGAAGCCCGCCACGCGCCCCAACCGCTGGAGCAAACGCCCTTCAAGGCCGGCTTCTAAAGCGGTGAATGTGATGCCGCGCGCTTCCATCATGGCCGAAACCACGCCTTCCAGCGTTTCGCCGTCCGCGCCGTAAATGCGCGTGCCCAAGCGGCGTCGGATTTCGGCTTCCACCTCGGCAATCATGGCTGCGGCGGCCTCTTCGTTTTCGGCTTTGGCCGTGATACGGATGTCCACCTGGCCGGGGTGCGCGAGCAAGCCCACGGTGGGGTTGCTGAGGCGCTCCAGGTCAGCAATCTGCTCGTCAATTGCCGATTCGGGCATTCCGGCGGTGTGGAGCACGCGCGCCAGAATCACGCCGTGCAGGTTGAAGCGCCGCTGCAGGTAGGGCAGCACCTCGTGGGTGAAAAGGTATTCCATCTCGCGGGGCACGCCGGGGAGGGAGATGACCACGCCGTCGTCGGTTTCCACGATGAAGGCGGGCGCAGTGCCCACGGGGTTATGGATGGCCGTCGCGCCCTGCGGGATGAACGCCTGCCGCCGGTTGTTTTCGGTGGGCTTGCGCCCATACTGGGCAAAGCGTTTTTGGATGTCTTCCCACAGGTCGGGGCGGAATTCCAGCGGCACGCCCACCGCGTCGGCGATGGCTTTGCGGGTGGGGTCGTCCACGGTGGGGCCGAGGCCGCCGGTGGTGATGACGATGTCGGCGCGGCGGAGGGCTTCGCGCACGGCCTGCGCGATGCGCCCCGCGTTGTCGCCCACGGTGGTGGTGCGGTAAAGGTCAATGCCCGCGTCGCGCAAGCGGCGGGCAATGTAGCGGCTGTTGGTGTCCACAATTTCGCCCAACAGCAGTTCGGTGCCGATGGTGATGATTTCAGCAGAGGGCATAGCATTTCCTTGGTGAGAAGAATCCACAGATTACACAGATTCTCACAGATTTTTTCTGCGGAATCTGCGTAATCTGCGGTTTATCCCAAATCTAATCGGCGCAAATCTGTGTAATCTGTGGATTGTAGTTTCGGGACTACACCACATTGTACTCCTTGATGAGCCGACCTTCGGCAAAGCGCGCCAGATCCAGCGAAGAAACGTCTACCGTAGTGGCTTTGCCGTCAAGGATGATTTCGGCAGTGAGTTTGCCGGCAATGGGCCCGTGCATGAAGCCGTGGCCGGAGAAGCCCGCGCAGAGGTAAAAGCCCTCCACCGGCGTTTTGCCGAAGATGGGGTGGGCGTCGGGGGTGACTTCGTAAAGGCCGGCGACGCGCGAAACTACGCCCGCGCGCTCAAGCGCGGGGAAGCGGGCGATGGCGGCTTCCATGTGCACCAGTTCCCATTCGGGGTCAACATTTTGGTTGAAGCCGGGCTTTTCATTGGGGTTGGACATGCCCGTCAGCAACCCTTCGCCTTCGGGGTGGAAGTAGAGGCTTTGGGCAAAGTCAATCACAAAAGGGAAGTCGGGCGGCAGTTCCAGCGGGGTGGTGGTGAGCCATTGGCGGCGGATGGGCTGGATGGGCACGTCCACGCCTGCCATTTTGCCGACCAGCCCCGCCCACGGCCCGGCAGCGTTGACGACCACCGGCGCGGCGATGGTGCCGCGGTTGGTCTCTACGCCCACCACCCTGCCGCCTTCCACTCGGATGCCCGTGACTTCAACATCGGTGAGGGTTTTCGCACCCAATTGGCGGGCGCGCTGGGTGTAGCCCATCACCACGCCGTTAGGGTCAACCAGTCCATCCTTGGGGTTGAAGGTGGCGGCTAAGGCATCGTCCCAGTTCATCATGGGCAGACGTTTGCGCACCGCGTCGCCATCCCACCATTCGGTGTCCACACCCAAGCGGTGCTGCAAAGCCACGACATCGCGGAAAGCAGCAACGTCTTGCTCGTTGGTGAGAACGAAAAGGTAGCCGATTTTGCGGTAGTCAATGGGGTAGCCGATTTCCTCAGGGAAGCGCTCCAACATCGGCAGGCTTTCCAGCGAAAGGCGGATGTTGATTTCAGTAGCGAACTGGTAACGGACTCCGCCAGCGCAGCGTCCGGTTGCGCCAAGGCCGAAGAAGGACTCTTTTTCCAGCAAGACGACGCCCTTCTGGCCGCGCGCCGCGAGGTGATAGGCGATGCTCGCGCCCATCACCCCGCCGCCAACGATGACAATTTCGGCTGTTTGGGGTAATTCGGCCATGTTCATCTCCAAACAAAAAAAAAAGGATGCAGGGGATCACAAATCTTCGTCCGGCTCCGGGGAACCGGGCCAGTTTATTTCCACCACTTCGCCGTGATGGTTGATGCGAATGCGGAAACCCATCATTCCCAAGTACGCAACATGCTCTTCGGGAATGCCAACCATCAACACCTCGTCAATGTGCTGATCCAAATTTTTCAACTGCACTTCAAGAGCGGCCTTGCTGAAAGGGTCGTCCTGACCGAGCATTTTCGCCGCCTGCTCGGCGAGCAAGTCCTCATGTCCCTCCATTAAGCCAAACAATTCACGGAGCACGAAGCGGTCAACTTCTTCGGAAGGCACGTGGCGCCTAAAGCCCGCGTCGTCCACCACATAAAACGGCTCATCGCCGATGTAGGCGGTTTCTACCGGCTTACCATCCTCATCAAACACCAAACCGGCAAACAAAGGCTTGCGCCTCATTGATGCACCTCCACGCGCGTCGCTAAGTGTTTTTTATAATACCACTGTTTATTAAAAGGCACGAAGGGGGTGCTCCAGCGGTAAACCCAGTGCGCCGCGGTGGGGCTGAGGTTGATACAGCCGTGCGAGCGCGGTTTGCCGAAATCGTTGTGCCAATAAGTGCCGTGAAAGGAAATGCCGCTCTCGGTTATGTAGCAGACCCACGGCACACCGGGGAGATCATATTCGGGCGCAGCGGGGTTTCCAGCCGCCATGTGGCGGTAAGGGCGCTTGTGGAAGGTGCTAAAAACGCCAACAGGAGTGCTGAAATAGCCCATGCCTGTTGCGGCTTTGGCGGCAAAAACCGCTTGCTTGCCTTCGTAAGCGGTCACTATCTGGTGGGTCAAATCCACACGGAGCAACTTTTCGGTGAAAGGCACATCTGGGGAAATGGGAGCGACGTCGCGCGGGGTCAAAAGGCGGATGTGGCGCGCCGGGGCAAAGTAAGCATAGCCATCCCACTTATCGTCCTGCATCCGATACCAAACCTCGCCGTAGGGGTCTTTGGTAGCGGCAACAACCCAGTGGGTGGTAGCGTAGTAGAGGCGGTATTCGGGCGCACCGTGGCGGCGCGGCTGGCGGAAAGCGTCGGTGTAGGGCACGGTAACTTCGGCAAGGATGCCGTTTTCGGGAATGCTTTCCTGCGGAGGGTTGAGTTGCACGCGCACAGGCTGGACGCCGCCCGAATGCACATAGCCGCGATGGGGGATGAAATACCACACGCGGTTGTAGGCAGGCTTTTCATCGCCGATCACTGCCGCCGCAATCGGAAAAACTTCATCCCGCCAAAGGGTTTTCAGGCGGCGCGAGCCAAACGAAGGCTTGGCATAAAGGCCAATTCGTTCATAGGCCACCCGGCCGCGCTGGTCGGCCGGAAATTCGGCATCAGCGCGCCCAAACGCGCTCAGCACAAGCCCCAGCAAACCAACGCCCGCGAGTTTCAACACATCGCGGCGCGTCAAGCGTGAGGGCAAAGCATCGGTGAAATCGGACATGGCACTTGCGGTAGCAGGAGGACTCGTCGCTCAATAGTGAATGTTCACCACGGTTCCCAGAGGTGCCCAGTAAAACAGCCAGCGCGCGTCATTGGTTTCCATGTTGATACAGCCGTGGCTCATGGGCGTACCAAAATTGTGGTGCCAATACGTGCCGTGAATGCCGTAACCGCGGTAAAAATACATCGTGTAAGGCACATTTGGCAGGTAATAACCGGGGCCTACCATCAAAGTTGAAACATATTTGACGTAAATGTGATAAGTGCCGAGCACGGTTGGGTGTGCGGCTACGCCGCTGGAAATCAAAAACTGCCGCACAAGGCGCGTTCCCACATAGGCATAGAGGCGCTGACGGCTGAGGTTGATGTCAATCCATTTGTCGTTCATCCCAACGCCGGGGGGAAGGCCGGTAATGCCTGAAGGGAGCGGCTTAGGCGGCGGCGTCGGCGTGGGGGTTGGCCGCGGGGTGGGCGAAGGGGTTTGGGTAGGGG
>JALVVL010000003.1 GCA_027023425.1 Anaerolineales bacterium | reverse complement strand
ACCGGCTATCCCTATTTCTTCATCTCCGCCGTCAAGCGCAACACCTCTGTCACTATTGACCCGCGCCACTTCCCGCCCAACGACAAATTTGTGGTGAGGATGGGCGCATACGGCACCTACGGCATCAATGGCTATGTGGTGGATACCGTCACTACCGACGCCGACGGCAACCTCAGCAAAACCACCTTCAACATCCCGGCCACACTCGCTGGCAGTTACCGTATCGCCATCAGGCTGGAAAGCCCCAATTCCGGCTACTACGCCTACAACTGGTTCTACAACAACGACGCTCCGTAAACAACGCAAAATTCCTATGCGGAGGAACACCGGCGGGGGCATCCCTGCCGGTGTTTGCGCCGTTGCAATGCCTCATCGCCTTATGCTGGCTGGACAGCGCGGCCAACGCGCGAGAGCGGTTTCAAGGATAAGCGCCTCCAAAGCGCCAGCAGAAACGCCCCGCAAATCGGTTTGAAATTCATCAAACCCACCCACAGGCAGTTGGAAAGTGAGCGTCACCTCGGCGGCGTAGGCTTCATCAAGCACAACGCCGCCGTGCTTTTTGATCAGCCTGCGTGCCTGCTCCAGCCACGCGTAAGGGATTCCCAGCATGGCGGTATGAACGAGAGTTTTGCAAGCAATGGGCGCGGCATCTACCACGATTTGAGCAGAGCGGGTGTAAGCACGCACCAAACCGCCCACGCCGAGTTTGGTGCCGCCGAAATAGCGCACAACCACCAACGCCGCATCGCCCAAGCCGCGGCCGCGCAGCACAGCAAGTATCGGCCTGCCAGCCGAACCGGCGGGCTCACCGGCATCGGAAGCGTAGGCCGCGGCACCCCCACCGTGGCCGATTATGTAAGCGGGTACATGGTGAGTAGCATCGGGAAACTCTCGCCGCACACGGGCAAAAAAGGCCCGCGCCTGCTCAGGGGTGTCCGCTGGCGCAAGGAGAGCAATAAAGCGGGAATTGAGCACCACGTGCTCGCGGCGCACTTCACGGGCAGGGACAGGGTAAACGACGTCCTCGGAACTCATGCCGCGGCGTCACGGTCGGCAAGATAACCCAGCAGTCCCCGCAAGGCAAGCGCATAACTTTGCCAGCCAAACCCGCTCACGCGGCCAATGCAAACCGGTGCGATCAACGAGCGGCGGCGAAATTCTTCGCGGGCGTGCACGTTTGAAAGATGAACCTCAACCACGGGCAAACCAATAGCAGAAATGGCATCCCGCAATGCCACTGAGGTGTGGGTGTACGCGGCCGGGTTGAAAATCACCCCATCAGCCCATGTGCGCGCTTCGTGCAAAGCATCCACCAATTCTCCCTCGCAGTTACTCTGAAAAAAACGGAGCGCCGCGCCCAGCGCCGAAGCAATTTCTTCAAGCCGAGCGTTGAGTTCCGAAAGGGTCATAGTGCCGTAAATCTCGGGCTCGCGGACGCCGAGCAGGTTCAAATTAGGGCCGTGGAGCACAAGCACTTTGTAAGTTTTCATAAGAAAACCTTGCTTACTCAGAAAGAGCGGGGGCTAAAAGCAAGCGAGCAACAATTTTTTGAGCGGCGCGCCCATCGCCGTAAAGCGGCAAATCCAAGCCGGAGCGGCCTATGCTCTCCAAAATCTTGTTGTAAATTTCTTCATGGGAAAAAGGTGGCGCGAGCACGTTCCAACCAGCCTCTACCAATTCCACCCATTCGGTTTCAGTGCGCAGAGTCACACAAGGCACATGGTGAAAAAAGGCCTCCTTCTGCACCCCGCCAGAATCGGTAACGACAAGGGCGGCGTTCTTTTCAAGCATCACCATATCCAAATAGCCCACGGGGTCTATCAAGCGCACCCCTTGGGCAAGTTCCCACAGATTGTTGGCGGTCAGCGCCTTGCGCGTGCGGGGGTGAAGTGGCAACACCACAGGCAGAGTTTCGGCCACCTGCGATAAGGCCGTAAAAATTGCTTTGAGCCTTGCGGGGGAATCGGTGTTCTCGGCGCGGTGCACGGTGGCTAAGATGTACTCGCGCGGGTTCAAACCAAGCGTTTCCAAAATGGAAGAGCGCTCTTCTGCCATAGAAGCGTAAAAAATGGCGGCATCGTACATGACATCCCCCACAAGAGCAATGCGCTCATCGGGCACGCCTTCGCGGCGAAGGTTGGCAACAGCCGTCTCGGTAGGGGCAAAGAGCAAATCGGCGGCGTGGTCGGTGAGCACGCGGTTGATTTCCTCGGGCATACGGCGGTTGAACGAGCGCAGGCCGGCTTCCACGTGCGCTACCGGCACATGGATTTTCACGGCGGCAAGCGCGCCGGCAAGGGTGCTATCGGTATCGCCGTAGACCAACACCCAATCCGGCTTTTCATCAAACAAAACCGCCTCAATCGCCTCCAGCATCCGGCCGGTGTTTTGGGCGTGCGTGCCGCCGCCTATGCCCAAATTGTAGTCGGGGCGGGGGATGTGCAGTTCATCAAAGAAAACTTGGCTCATGTTGGCGTCGTAGTGCTGGCCGGTGTGCAACAACACTTCAGAAATGCCAGCGGTGGAACGCAGCGCGCGCGAAACCACCGCCGCTTTGACGAATTGAGGGCGAGCGCCCACTACCGATAGAATTTTCATGATAAAAGCCTCTCGTAGAGTTGTAAGAGTTTATGGGCTTCCAAATCCCAATTGTACTTTTTTGAAACCAATTCACGGCCGCGCCGCCCCATCGCCTCGGCTTCATCAGGGTGAGCAAGAAGCCAGTCTATAGCCTCGGCAATGGCTTGAGGATCAAGCGGGTCAACAAACAACCCTGCCCCCTCTCCCAACTCGCGCCAAAGAGGGAAATCCGAGGCAACAAATGGGATGCCAGCGGCCATGTATTCAAAGAGTTTATTGGGCAAAGACCTTTTATGCCTTAAAAGAGGGTGCAAGAGCACCAAGCCAAGCCGCGATTGCCCCAGCACCTCCCTTACTTCAGAACGATTCAACCAACCCAAAAACCGCGTCCGTTTCCACCCCGGGAAAGCAGAAAGTTCATTTTTTAACTTTTCAGACTCAAACTTACCGGCCACCATCAACTCCACGGGAAATTTCGTCAGTTCCACAGCCTTCACCATTTCAAAAGCACCGCGAATTGTGCTAATCCCCCCCAAGTAAACCACGCGATTTGGACGCTCAGCGTAAGGCAGGACATCACCCCCACTAATAGCCAATTCTTCCAAACGAGGGAAATTGTGCACAGTCATAGTTTTTGAAGGTGGAAAACGAGAAGCGATATCGGGCGTAGCCGCGGCTAAACCATCAAACACACCTGCGGCCAGCCGCTCCAGCAACGCCATCCCTGCCGCCACAGGCCTGTGAAAACCGGTAGGGATCCAAGCCTTGGAGAGAATTTGTTGGGGATAATCTTCATGTATATCATAAACTACCCGCGCCCGAGTGAAAACCTTCAAAAGCAAACCCAAGGGGATGAGTTCGGGGTCGTGGAAATGATAAACATCCGCCTGCGCGGCGACAGCCTTGCGCAAAGCCCGCCACCACAACACAGTGGTGCGATGCAATCTCCCTTTCTTGTCTCCGCCTATGGGCACAATATCAACGCCGTCAACGCGCTCCGCCTTTTCAGCAGGCGCCAACAAACAAACATCATAACCGGCATGAGCAAGCGAGCGCGCTTCTTTGTGGAAAACACGCACATCAAAAGGGTCATGAACCGTCGTTAGAATGCAGACACGGGGCATACTCACGCTCCAAAAGTTATCATCTTCAACCATCGCCAATCAAATGCGGCAAGCCATCAACCTCTGTTCCCTCACCTCCCTCTTGGACATAGCGCTTTGCAACAAACTTTTCAGGCGGCCAAAGCCACAACAACAGGATTGCCGCAAGCCAACCATGCGTCAAAATTACCGTCAAAAAAGCAGAATTTGTCAACGCGAAAATGGGCATACCGGCCAAAAAATAAACCAGAGCGGGGTCATGGTCTAACGAAACACTATCATAAAGCCACAACAACAAAAATAACCCAAATGTTACTAAAACGACCCCGTAGTTACCCATATTTGCGAAAGCATCGCCCCAAACATTGACATTGGCGTTGCCAGCGGGATTGTGGAAGTAAAACTCTCCTATGAGGAAAGAAGGGGTTTTCGCCACCTCTCCGGGCGGAGGCAACAAGCCAAGTATCCTTCCAAAGGCAGTATGTGCCCAATACCAATGAGGGTGAGAAGAAAAATACTCGTAGTAAAGTGCGCTAAGCAACCCCGGCATGTAGAAGACACGGCGGAGGAGATAAGTCCGCATTACGAAAGAATGAAATCCAAGATCCACGGCCAGAGCGAGCCCAAAGAGCGCAATAGCGCCCACAAACAGCAAAACGGCTGGGAAACGCCAACGTTTCCAGCGGAGAACAGCATACAGCCCCAACAGATAAAACACCGACATCAGCGTTGACTTGGTAGCGTCAAAAGAAAAAATGAGTAGTTCGCCTAAAATACCAAGACCGAGAAATATCCATTTTCTCTTTTGAATGCCTATAGCCATGAAAAACGGATTGAACGCGTTGTTCAGCCATCTCATTAAGTAGCCGATAATGCCCGCATGCGAAGAAAGTACAGAGCGCGCTGCCAAACGCACAGCGTATATTCTGCTCAATGTGGGTAAACTGCGGAGGCCAAAAATCTTGAGCAGATACAAATACCCACCACCCCAAATTCCCATAACACCTGTTATAACCCAATCTCGCGGCACGTACACCCTCGGCAACAACACTCTTGGCATCAGCGGAAGCAACGACAAAAGCAACATACTCCCCAGTAACACCCAAAAGAAAAGAGGAATTGAGTTTGAAACAGATAAAACATGAAACCCAACTACTACGGAAGGAACATACACCAAAAAATACAACACCCATACAGCCAAAACAGAAGGACGATCAATGTAAAGCGGCATCCATAGCAGCGGCAACAGGCTAAGTGCCAAGGCCAGAGCGTTGCGTTCTGGCACCGGAGAATAAGTAAAATGTTGCCACGAAAAGCGCGGCACTATGAACTCCGCGTAAGTCCAGACAAAAACCAATAGGTAAATTCCCCCAAAAACAAGCAGCCACAAACGCGAAAGGCTCATACCGATTTTGTTCATCGTGCTTCCCCTAAAGCCTTCAAGCGGTAGCGCACTTTTTGGAAGAAAGCACGCCAGCGGTTCCAAGGCGAGCGAGCATACTCTTTCCAACGGCGTGCCGCTTCTAACAATCCCTGCCGATGCGTAAATCTACCCAAAAAAGTCAACTGCGAAATGTGTAGATTGTGATAGCGCATACTCGCAACATGCGGCAAGGCATCGTGCAAATGCCCTAAATCATACAAAGACCAGGACCCAAAATCCCACAGGCTTATATTTTTATCAAGCGAATCCAGCAAATCGTCAAGGCCAACCGGCGCAACTAACTCTTTGGATACCCGCCCAAGGTCCACCAAGCCTATGAGGGTGTACATAAAACCGTTCAAAACATGCAAAGGAGGATTGGTGGGATATTCTTCCAAGAAGGGAGAGCCGTCCGGCAACTCGGAGCGAACCCCGCCTCGCTCAAGAGGGAGGAGCAAAGGCTTAAGAGCCTTCTGGGCTTGGGAAAGGTAAGCCGAATCCTGCGACAATTTCCAAGCGCGAACCAAAACACTTATGCCTTCCCCTTGCGCCATTGCCGAAACCCAAGGGGGCTTCAAGCCATACCGAGAAAAGTTGTAATACCAAACGCCTTCCGGAAAGCTCATAAACCATTCCACCGCCGCGAAAAAGCGCTGCCGAGAGTGTTCGTCACCGGTGAGGAGATAACGGTTATGGTGGGCAAGTGCATAAGAAGCAATGCGGGTAGGTACATATTGATCGCCTACCGACATAAAGCGACGCATCGGCAAGCCGCGGGAATCTCGGGGAAAGTAGTACAAGTCCTTTTTTAGAGTAAATTCCAAGTCTATGGGGTAAAGCCAAGAATCCAGAGAAGGCTCCAAAAAGGAAAACTTATCGTTCCCAAGTATAAAGCCTTTGAACGACTCCAGCGTCTCACGAGCGGCTAAAACCAAAGGGAAACTCAATTCCAACCTCCGGTAACATATGGGCACTAAACGCGGCACCTAATGCATTCTCAAACAAGATTTTGGTCATTACGGAAGGCGCCATCTGCCTTCTTGGTGGCAAGATCTCACCCATCCCCCGCTGAGCCTCGCTGGCGCTCGGCTCATCTGCCCCCTTCCCTCCCTTGGTAAGGGAGGGAAGGGGGCGGCTACGGCGGGCTGAGCGGAAGCGAGGCCTCGCCGTAGCGAGGGTAGGGAGAGATTAAGCCAGGCGACTGGGCATTGCCGAAGAGGCTAAACCCAACATCTGGGTTGATTATGCACTAAGCCAAGCACACCACTCACTCATACTCCACTCCGAACGTGACGGTCCACGCCAGCAGGTTCATACCTCGCCACATCCTAAAAACAGGCAACCCCTCTCCAGCCAACACGGCATTCCATTCGCGCCGCATCCGGCCGAAATCCACAAAAGGTAGCAAATTGTTCGCCTCGCCCACCGAAAGCAAGTCTTCAAAATAAGGCGCGGTTTCTCGCCACCACTTTCGTTGAGGCGCGATAAACCCCATCTTGTCCTTCCGCCCCAAAATAACATCAGGCACAATGCCTCGCATTGCCTCACGAAACACCGCTTTGCTGGTGCCGATAGGAGAAATTATAAATTCCTCGGGCAAAGAAAGGGCAAATTTGGCAACAGAGGGATTAAGAAAAGGCAGGCGACTTTCCACCGAATGAGCCATAGAATTTCTGTCCTCGTACCGCAGCAAGCGGGGCAAGGTAGTTTGAGTCATTGTGCTCAACAGTTTAGCGCGCAACCTGTTTCCCCTGCTTGCCTTGGCTTCCCGTGGGCGAGCAGTAGTTATGCGCCCCTTGAACCATTCGTCCCGCAGCCAAGAGGGCATAGAACTGCGACCTAAAATTTTTCCTAACAACCTGCGAATTTGTCTATTCTTTGGGAAAAGATCATTGGCCAAATACAATAACACTTCTGAATAATTGGGATATTGCCTTAGGCGGAACAGAAAAGATAAAAACCCCTTCAAATTTCCCTTTTCAAGCAAAGAAAGCGCCCGCGAAGCCTTGTAGTAAACATAGCCCCCAAATAACTCATCCGCACCTTGTCCATCCAACATCACTTTGATCCCATTTTCTTTAGCGGCCCGGAAAACCCTGTACTGGGCATATGTGCTCATGCTACCAAAAGGCTCGCCTTGAATTCGTATTAGCCGCCCCAAATCGTCTAATAGTTCTTGCGGGGCAACCATGACCTTGTGAAACACCACATTTGCCGCTTTACTTACCACCTCCATAAAACGCTCTTCCGAAAACCGCGCATCATCGGCCACAAAACCAAAAGCGTGAATTTCCTTGACGGGCTTCAAACGCCTCATCCCCATCACTATTGCGGAGGAATCTATCCCTCCCGAAAGCGCCGAGCCGACCGGAACATCGCTGCGCATATGAATGCTAACACTTTCTAAGAACATCTCACGAAGCCGCCGCGCGGCCTCTTCAAAGCCAATATCTAATGGCCGCGGTAGATCCCATTCCCAATACTTCACCAAGTTTACCTGCCGAGGGGCGTCTAAGTTCACCACGGCATAGTGCGCCGCGGGCAATTGGTGCACATCGGCGAACATGGTCCGCTCGCCATCGTCGCTCATTCCAAAAACTAAGTAAGCATACACTTTATCGGCAAAGGCCTTTCTGGAGACCCCCGGCAGATCCAGCAAAGGGGGAATTTCAGAGGCAAAAGCAAGCCCATCCTTATACTGGGCGAAATATAGCGGCTTGATGCCGAAAAAATCGCGCACCAAGTAGAGCCTGCGTTCTACGACGTCCAACAGCGCAAAAGCAAACATGCCAACAAATTTAGAAAGCGCCTGAGCCCCCCATTCCTCCCAAGCGTTTAGCACCACTTCGGTATCTGAATAGCCGCGAAAGCGATAGCCCTTTTGCTCTAAAGTTTCCCTGAGTTCCAAAAAGTTGTACACTTCGCCGTTGTGGATAAGATAATACCGTCCTGAGTTAGAAGCCATAGGCTGCCAACCGGTGTCGGTGAGATCCAAAATCGCGAGCCTGCGGTGAACGAAGCCAACCTCAAAAGCCTCTTCCAACGGCAAACTTCGGGCAACGCGCACATTATCCCGGCGCATAGTAAGAAAGCCATTATCGTCGGGGCCGCGATGGTGGAGAGAACGCGCCAGGGCAAGCAAATATTCACCCCGTGGCAAAGGACGTTCAAGCACCAACCCAGCAATACCACACATCGGTCACTCACCACCCGCAGGCCGAGATGCCGCCCATCGCACCAAAGCCCGCCGCATCAGCAAGTAAAGCACAAAGTACATGATCGTCAAGACAGCGCTATAAAGCAAAAAAGTCCTACGGAAATCCCATGCCAGCATCTTCGCTAAAAAGAACAACCCGCCAACCAAAACCAACCGCATTCCATCCCACGCGACCTGCCAATCTTGCTTTTCCAGCATGTTCAGCGTTTGCGATAACGGCACCATAACAAACTGTGCGAGGTAAGCAGGAGTGAGGTATTGGACCAAAATGCCAGAAGTGCGCCAAGGTTTACCGAAGATTAGGGCAAACAGGAACGGCGCAGTAATTCCTAAGACAGCAAAAGGTATAACCGATGCCAAAAACAAACGGCGAGAAAGGCGGTCAAAAAGCACAACGGCCGATTTATCGCGCTTGCTAATCGCCTCCCCGAGCGAGCCAACATAAACTTGGGAAATTGAACGCCCCAACAACCCCATCGGCGAATAGATGGCGCGGCGCGCAAACGAGAACCAACCTGCAACCTGCAGACCAAAAAAGGGTGCGCTCAGCAACATCGGCAGTTCCATAGCCAATTTGTTCATCAAGCCAGCAGGCATAGCCAAAAGGGGAAAACGAATATAGCGCTTCATCTCCCGCACTACAGAATTTAGCCTTGGGAAAACACGGCGTGAGCCCGCCTCATTACCCTTGCCCCTCTCGGCCACAACGCCCACACCAACTGCGCCTAAACGGCCTATCATCCAACCAAAAATCAGCCCCCATCCCCCCGAAGAGAACAGCCCAAACCCAACTTGCGCAAAGCCTGCCGCTCCTCCGGCGGCCACTTTGCTACCAGCCAAAGCCCTGTAACGCTTATAGCGAATTAGCAAAAAAGTAATTACCTGATACAACGCCTGAAACCACACCCCAAACGGCAAAGCCCACAACAAAAGGCGTTGGTGTTCTAAGGTTTTTAGGTGGATATTGAACAAAACAAGCGCACGTTCCCCTGCTAACAAAACCAGCACGAACAGCAAAAGGCTAAACGCACCTGAAACAAGCGCCCCTCCCCAAGCCAAAGAAAAGGCATCTTCCTCTTCAGAAGGCAAGGGGATTGCCAACTCATAGCGAAATGTGGCAACGGCGGCAAGCACACCGGCTACGGAAATGAACTCCCCAAACACCCCAAAGGCAGAAGGGGTGTATAGCCTGCTTAGCACAGGAGAAAGCAAAACAAGCAAACCCTGCCCAACCAAAGTTCCCCCCGTGAGCAGGGTTACGTGAAAGACAAAACTCTTTTCTCGGTCTTTTCCGAATAGGCGCGTCCAGAGCCAACGCCGCCAACGCTCAATCTTCATAAAATCTCCAGCCGCCTATCCCACAAAGGCCGACAGCACCTCGGGGCGGTTTCAGGTAATGTTGCTGAGCAAATCTTTGATGTGCCTCACGACCTCATCTTGGGCATCAGGGGGAAGGAAAGGACTCATCGGCAAGGAAAGCACCTCCGCCGCGGCGGCCTCGGCTTGCGGCAGCGAGCCTTCAGGCCAGGCGTAAACGGGCAAGCGATGCACCGGCACGGGGTAATACACCATCGTGCCAATTCCCGCTTCGGTCAAGCGCCTGCGCAGAGCATCTCGGCGGCCGCGCTTCACCCGCACGGTGTACTGGTGGTAAACATGGCGGGCGTAATCCGCCTCAACAGGCGTCACCAAGCCATCCAGGTCGGCAAGGGCTTCGTTGTAACGCGCCGCCACAGCCCGCCGCCGCGCATTCCACTCGTCAATGTAGCGCAGTTTGACGCGCAAAGCCGCCGCCTGCAGGGCATCCAGCCGCGAATTGTAGCCCAACACTTCGTTGTGGTATTTCTTACGCGCGCCATGCGCCCGCAGCACCCGCGCCGCCTCCGCCACCTCGGGATCATCGGTGGCAACAAGCCCGCCATCGCCAAAACCGCCCAAATTTTTGGTCGGGAAGAACGAAAAAGCGCCCGCATCGCCCAACGCGCCGAGTTTGCGGCCTTTGTACTCGCCGCCAAAAGCCTGAGCGACGTCTTCCAACACCTTCAAGCCGTGAGCGCGGGCAAGTTCCAAAATCGGCTCCATATCCGCCGCTTGGCCGTAAAGATGCACCGGCAGAACGGCTTTCGTGCGCGGCGTTATCGCCTTTTCAACGGCCGCCGGGGATATGTTGAAGGTGTCGGGGTCAATATCCACAAACACAGGCGTCGCACCGACCGCGCTTATGGCCTCGGCAGTGGCGAAAAAAGTGAAAGGCGTGGTGATAACCTGATCGCCCGGGCCAATGCCCAAAGCACGCAGCGCGATCACAAGCGCGTCAGTGCCCGAATTGACACCCACAGCATAGCGCACGCCAAGATATTCGGCCGCTTCACGCTCAAACGCTTCCACTTCGGGGCCCAAAATGAAGCGCCCGGAACGAAGCACCCCGTCTATGGCATCGTGCAGTTCGTCCCACAGGGCTTCTACCTCAGGGCGAGGGTCGTAAATTGGAATCCGTATTTGGCTCATAGCGGCTCATCCGGCAAGTTGTGCAGGTATTCAATTTGGGTCTCGGAAACGCGGCGGTAGCGCCGCCCACATTCGCGACAAACGGCTTCATCGCCTTCAAAATGCAGGGGCACACCGCAACGGCAAGCCCAGCCGATAATGCGGGCGGGAACGCCAGCCACCAAGGCGTAATCGGGCACGTCTTTTGTCACTACCGCACCGGCGGCCACAAAAGCCCATTCCCCAATGGTGACCCCGCAAACCACCGTGGCGTTTGCGCCTATGCTCGCGCCGCGCTTGACAAGCGTGGTGAGGTAATCCTCGGCCGTGTTGCGCGGAAAGGCCGAGCGCGGCGTCTTCACATTGGTAAACACCATGCTCGGGCCACAAAAGACGTAATCTTCCAGAATTACCCCTTCGTACACCGAAACGTTGTTTTGAATTTTGCAGTGATTGCCAATTTTTACCCTGCGGGCGACGAACACATTTTGCCCAAGCGTGCAGTGCTCGCCGATTTCCGCGCCGGCCATCACGTGCGAAAAATGCCAAATTTTTGTGCCCGCGCCTATTTCAGCCCCTTCGTCCACATAGGCGCTTTCGTGCTTCCACCAAGATTCGGCCACGAATCACTCCTTGAGGAAAGGATGCCGCCGCGCCGGCTCGGCACTCACAACCTCGGCGCGCCGCAGGTATTCGGTAATGCGGATCGCCTCAGCCGCATCGTCCAAGCCAAAGCCCTGCCCGTCGAGGGTGCGCTGGTAAACGGTGGTGTGCAAGTCGGTGAAACCGCCCGAAAATTCCACTTCTTCGCCTTCAATGGTGATGGAGCGGTAAGTGCGCTGGCCTTGCGCTCGGACTTTTTCGGGCACGTCGTCCAAATTGATGGAAAGGAACCAGCGGACGCGCGCACGCTCCAGTTGCATAAAACCCGCCATGCGGGTTTGTTCGCGCAGGTGCACTTCCATGTACTGAGCAGGGCCAAAGAACCACGAAAGCATATCAAAAAAGTGGACGCCGATGTTTGCCGCCAGCCCACCGCTGAGGTCTTCGCGCACTTTCCAACTGCGATGATACCACTTGCCGCGGCCGGTGATGTAGGTGAGAAGCACATCGGCCTCATCCTTGCGGGCGGCCATGCGTTCGCGGAGCGCCAACAGGGCCGGGTGCACCCGCAATTGCAAAATCGTCCAGACGCGCTTGCCGGTGCGCTCCTCCATTTCGCGCAGAGCGTCAATTTCTGCCGTGGTGAGCACCAGCGGCTTTTCGCAAATGGCATCCGCGCCCAAGCGGAACGCCATGCGGATGTGAGGAGCGTGGAGGTAGTTCGGGGTGCAAATGGAAAGGTAGTCTATTCCCTCGCCGCGGTATCGCTCGGCTTCCAAAAAGGCTTCAAAAGCCTCAGGCTCGGTGAAAAATTCGGCATCGGGGAAAAAGGAATCAATAATCCCCACTGAATCGGAAACATCCAACGCCGCCACGAGGGTGTTGCCGGTGTCGCGGATGGCGCGCAGGTGGCGCGGGGCAATATAACCGGCTAAACCGGTAAGCGCAAACTTTTTCATAGCAACTCCACTTTAGGGCTTGAAATGCCGCGGGTGGCATACCGAGTATCTAAAACGCGTGGAGCGTGCTCCACCACAAAGCGGTAGTCCACCACGCGGTGTCCGGTCGTGATAATCACCAGATCCACCCCCTCCAAAAGTTCCGCCGTGAGCGGCACGCTTTCCATATCCAAGCCGGCGCGTTTGGCGCTGGGGATGTAGGGATCGTGGTAAAGCACCTCAGCGCCGTCTTGTTGCAACAGGCGAATCACGTCCAGCGCCGGCGATTCGCGCCAGTCACTGATATCGTTTTTGTAAGCAATGCCAAGCACGAGAATGCGGGAACGGGAAGGCGCTTTGCCGACTTCGTTGAGCAGACGCCACGCTTTTTCGCGCACAAAGTGCGGCATACTGCGGTTGATTTCGCCCGCCAAGCCGATGAAGCGGGTGCGGAAGTTGTATTCGCGCGCCTTCCATTCAAGGTAATGCGGGTCAAGCGGAATGCAGTGCCCGCCCACGCCGGGGCCGGGGTAGAAAGGCATAATGCCAAAGGGCTTGGTGAAAGCGGCGTCCAGCACTTCCCACACATTTAGCCCCATGCGGTCGCACATCAAGGCCAGTTCGTTCACCAAGGCAATGTTGACAGCGCGGAAGGTGTTTTCAAACACTTTGACAAGTTCGGCCGCACGCGCCGAAGAAACCGGCACCACCTTTTCAATGATTTGGCCGTAAAAGGCCTGTGCAACCTCTAAGGAGCGAGGGCCTACGCCGCCCACCACTTTGGTAGTGTTTTTGGTTTTCCAACGCTTGTTGCCGGGGTCTACCCGCTCGGGCGAGTGGGCGAGGAAGAAATCCTGCTCAGCCTTGAAGCCGCTTTGCTCCAAAATGGGCTTCATCACCTCCTCGGTGGTGCCCGGGTAGGTGGTGGATTCCAAACTCACGAGTTGTCCCGGGCGTATGTGCTCGCTCAGGGACTGAGTAACGCCGCGCACATACTGCAAATCCGGGGTAAGGTGGCGCGTTAGAGGCGTAGGGACTGCTATCACTATCACGTCCAGATCTTCTGCGCCGTCAAAAGAAACTTGAGCGCGCAAGTTCCCCGATTGGACAGCGGCACGAAGGTCTTCTTCGCGGATATCGTCCACGTAGTTTTCACCCCGATTCACCATAGCAACACGCTCGGGGTTGCGCTCAATGCCGAGGACGCGAAAATCGGCCTGCGCCGCCTCCAAGGCAAACGGCAAGCCCACATAGCCCAGCCCAACGACGCCGACGCGGGCCGTGTGCTCGGAAATACGCTCTAACAGTTGCTGCTTCAAATCGCCTTGCGGCTGAGAGGACACTTTACTCACCTCCTTCTTTGCTGGAGCGCTCCCACCAATCCTTTATGAACAGCAAAATAACGCCAAGCGCCAAACCCGTGAAGGCGGCAAGGGCAACATTCAAAGCCACCCGCGGCGAATATGGGGCTGGGGGCGGAGTGGCCTTTTGCAGAACGCGAGCAATTGCCCCTTTACGCTTCATATACTTAAACCAGACCGCTTGGCTTTTGAAACTTTTGTACTCGGAAAAAGCGGAAGCGCGCAGATTGTTCAACTGGCCGAGTTCGTCGTTCAACTCCTTCAATTCCAAAGCGGAACTTTGCAACTTAGACTTTAGTGAAAGAACTCGCTCATCGGTTTGCTTTTGGGCGTCGGCGACGTTTTGCTCGGCTCTATCCAGCGCTTTCAGCGCTTCGCCCGCGGTCAGCCCCTCCGGCGGGGTGACGGAAACAAGCGCCCCACCGGGGGCTAAAACCGAGTCGCAAGTGGGGTTTTTCCAATCAGAAATCACCAACTGCCAAATGTGAGGGGCGTCCTCCGGTGAGACAGGTTGATCCTGCGGCAGAGAAGAAAGCATGCTCTTGAAATGGGTAATTTCTCCTTGGGCTATGGTGAGTGCTTCTTGCCGCCGCAGGGCGCACGCGTAATCGCTTTTTATCTTACTGAGATTGGCAGAGAGCAGATCCAAGTTTTTATCCGCCCAAAAGTTGTGCACCTGCTCAGAAAATTTTTGGTATTTTTGCCAATCAGATTGGATAAGGCTTTGCCACTGCTTTTCTAAGGCATCCAAATTGTAAAGAGCGCGCGCCTCATCGTCAACCATATCTGCCCATTTATTCACGAGGCGAGCGGCGAGTTCCGGGTTGTTGGCGGCAACGGTGAGGCGGAGGCTGTCGCGCCCAAGCACTTCAACGCGGGCATGGGCGCGCATTTCTTCCGCCGATATTCCCTCCCCTTCCACCACTTTTTGCAATACACTTTCCTGCCTAAGGGCCTCAGCAAAAGTGCGAATATCGGGCACGTAGTACAAAGTAGGGAGTCGCGCGGAGATCCCAGCAGGCACTCGCGCGAAGTTGACACTCACTGTAGCCTCAGCGCGGTAGCGCGGGTGCAAAAATTTAGCCGAAATCACCCACGCCCCTACAGAAAAAACAACGAGGAAAGCCAAAAGCAGCCACTTTCCCCGCCACAGCAAGGCTATAAATTGACGAAAGTCAATAAAGTATTCGTCTTCGGGGGGTAATTTGGAAAAGCCCATGGGTCACATTCCCTGCACAGCGCCTAAGTTTTACCGCTAAAGACCTGCTTCAAAACGCCAATTATTTTAGCACAACTATCACCGTTGCCATAGGGGTTTTCGGCGTGCGCCATAGCAGCATAGGCCTCTGGGTTTGTGAGCAAAGAAGCCGTTTCTCGGAAAATCCTCCCACGGTCAGTGCCTACAAGACGAGCCACACCGGCTTCTATCCCCTCCTGCCGTTCGGTCACTTCGCGCATCACCAGAACTGGTTTGCCCAAGGCAGGGGCTTCTTCCTGCACACCGCCAGAATCGGTAAGGATGAGGTAGGAGCGGCGCATAATCCAGACAAATTCGGGGTAAGTCAAGGGCGGCAAAAGGTGAACGCGCCGCACGCCGCCAAGCATTTTCTGCACAACCTCTTGCACCCGCGGGTTAGGGTGCACGGGAAATACAACCTCAACATCGGGAAAAGCGCCGACTATATCTTGAACAGCAAGGCAAATTTCCCGCAAAGGTCCACCCAAATTCTCGCGCCGATGGGCAGTGACCAGCAAAATCCGCTTTGAAAAATCAAGGGAAAGCAATTCTTCCCTTACCCAGACATGTTCATTCCGCTCAAGCAAATCCAAAGCCAAAAACAAAGCGTCTATCACCGTGTTGCCCACCACCCACACGTTTTCCTTTATGCCCTCTTCCCTCAAATTGCGCTCGGCCTGAGCGGTTGGAGCGAAATGGAAATCCGCCAAGTGGGAAATCAAAGTGCGGTTCACCTCCTCAGGAAAAGGAGCGAATTTGTTATGGCTCCTCAAGCCGGCTTCTATGTGCGCTATTCGCGCTCGCGAGTAAAAACCGCTCATTGCCGCGGCAAAGGCCGTAGTCGTATCCCCCTGCACAATCAACAAATCGGGCGTAACATCGGCAAGCACCGGCGCCAGCGCAGAAAACAACCGCGCCGTCAGCGAAGGCAAAGATTGTCCCGGACGCATCAGGTCCAAATCATAATCCACCGGCAAGCCAAAAAAGCGGACGACTTGATCCGTCATCTCGCGGTGCTGGGCAGTGGAGCAAACGCGGACGTCAAACTCCACTTCTTTCCGCATTTGGTGGATAAGCGGCGCCAACTTTATGGCCTCCGGCCGTGTACCGAAAACAAATAAAACCCTGTGTTTTTCCATCGTAACTGCCTACCCGTCCTGTAAGCGGGGGCAAACACTTCGGTGCGGCGTGAGCAGAAGTCCACGCAGGTGGACTTCGCCGCTTGTAGCCCGCGACTTTAGTCGCAGGGCACAAGCGGCGGCAGTTGAAACTGCACCTACCGTTTGCGAAGTCCCCCTACGGCGACTTTTTGGTAAGAGCGATCCCCAAAATGGCATATTGCACCCGCGCCAGCGTAGGTAATTACTCTCCATCAAGCAATCCTAAAAAAGCGCAAAGAGGTTGACACCAAGGATAAAAAACCACAGATTACACAGATTAGCACAGATTTTTTGCGTGTCTTCTGCAAATTTCTGTGTTTTCTGTGGTTTTCTCCTTCAATCGGTGTAAATCTGTGTCAATCTGTGGATAGGGACGCCAAGGGCGCCAAGTACACGAAGGACGCCAAGGAAGTAACGCAGAGACGCAGAGAAAGCAGAGGGCGCAAAGGAAAAAATTTCTGTGTTTTCTGTGGTGTTTCTGTGTTTTCTGTGGTCTTTTCTTCAATCGGTGTAAATCTGTGTCAATCGGTGGATAGTAGCGCCAAGGAGGCCAAGGAGTTAACGCAGAGGCGCAGAGGGTCACAATCCCTCAATCCCTCATTACCTCATTACCTCATTACCTCAATATCTCCCGCTTTCTGTGTTCTCTGTAAATTTCTGTGTCTTCTGTGGTTTTCAATCGGTGGATAGCAACGCAAAGGGCGAACACAAAATTATTCTTCGGACACTCCGGGCATCCAAGGGTGATAAGTGGGGATCATCAACTGCAAAATTTCGCGAATGCGCCTGCCGTCACCGCTACGTGCGGCCTGATATAAAAGTTCAAGGTGCTCCTCAAGCCACTTCTCATCAACCGGTGCGGTGCGCGCCACAAAAATTTTCTCATGGCGGCTCAGCACCACACCTTCTTCGGCGGTCAACAGTTCTTCATACAACTTTTCGCCCGGGCGCAGGCGGGTAAAAACTATCGGGATTTCGTCTTCGGAAAAGCCGGAAAGCCTTATCAAATCCCGCGCTAAATCTGCAATTTTGATCGGCTCACCCATATCCAGCACATACACCGCGCCATTATCGCCCAGCCCGCCAGCCTGTAGCACCAACTGAGCCGCTTCAGGTATGGTCATAAAGTAGCGCCTGATTTCCGGGTGGGTAACGGTGACGGGGCCGCCGCGGCGGATCTGCTCTTGGAAAAGAGGCACCACGCTGCCGCGACTGCCGAGCACGTTGCCAAATCGCACTGAGACAAACGCCCGTCCATCGCTCGCCCGCGCCGCAGCCGCCTGCACCACAAACTCTGCCGCCCGTTTAGAAGCGCCCATAACCGAGGTGGGGTTAACGGCCTTGTCGGTGGAAATGTTGACCAACCGCTCCACACCGAACTCCTCAGCAACGCGCACCACGTTGCGCGTGCCGAAAATGTTGTTGATCACGGCCTCCTCGGGGTTTATCTCCATCAGCGGCACATGCTTATGAGCCGCGGCGTGGAAAACAATTTGCGGCTTTAGGCGCCGAAACACAAGCCGCAAACGCTCATAATCGCGCACATCGGCCACAACCACGCGATAATTCAACTCAGGCCATTCAAACTTTATCTCTTTTTCAATCTGATACAGGCTGTTCTCCCCCCGTCCCAACAAAACCAGCAAACGGGGGCGGAATTTGATAACCTGCCGCACAATTTCCGAGCCAATAGATCCACCAGCGCCGGTAACCAAAACGGTTTTCCCGCCCAAGTAAGAGGCTATTGAATCCAAATCCAAACGCACAGGCTCACGGCGCAACAAATCTTCAAGCCGCACTTCACGAATCTGCTGAATGAGCACTTCACCGGAAAGTATTTCATACAACGCCGGTATTGTCCGGTAAGCCACTCCCTCCTTCTGGCAAGATTCAATAATGCGGCGAATGGTATCGCCCGAGGCAGAAGGCATACAAATCAAGACCTCATCGGGCTTGAGATCGCGCACGGCTTTGGGCAGATCACCCAAAGCACCCACAACCGGAACGCCGAGGATTTTTGTGCCGCGCTTCGTCGGATCGTCATCCAAAAATGCAATTGGCGAGAGTCCCATTTCGGGATGGCGCCGCATTTCCCTCGCCATCATGGCGCCAGCCTCGCCCGCGCCGACTAAAAGCACCCTACGCAATGGCCGCCGCCGAGCGTCCCAGCGGGCACGGGTTTCATTCCACCAACGCCCCAAGAAACGCACTCCCCCCAAAAGCAAAATGCTCAACAACGCCTCAATGAAGGGAACGCTTCGGGGCATTGCAAGCGAAGAGCGGCTAACGTGAAAAATGCGCCAAAGCCAAGCCAGCGAAATCATTATGGCACTGTAGACCCCCACCGCCCGCAGAAGGGCATAAAAGTCATACATGCCCACCCTGCGCCAAGCCTGCTTATGAAGGTCATTGAGCCAAAGCAAGCCCAACTTTATCGGCGCCGAGGCCAAGGTGTAAAAATAAATAGCAGGAGCATACTTCGCGATGTTATCAACCCGCAAAGCAAACGCTAAAGGGGCGGCCGCGAGCCAAAGCAACAGATCTACAAAGAATTTTGCCGCTACGAAGTGACTGATTCGGAAAACTCGTTTCACGGCGGTTATCCCAGCCTGCTCGGTAATAGAGAACCTCACTTCATTCAGAGCAGTATTATACCTTTTCTACGAGTACAGACGTAGCAAAATTATGGATCATAAACTCATCCCCGACGGCAAAATTAGAGGCTCCTGCATCCCAAAAGACGCAGGAGCCTCTTTTACAAGGTCTTACAACGGGGACTTAGTGCACAAACCAAATATTTGGTAGTTCAGAAAGAGTAAAACCTATCCAAAAATTCCTCACAGACGGGTCACTGCAAGACGGCATAGCCACCGAAGCGATCTCCTGCGGCTAAAAAGAGAGTTGCTTCGGCTCCTTCGGCGGCTCACAACAACACGCGCAGGCAACCAGAAGACTGGACTCGCCTCGGAGCCTGAGCCAAGCGCCGCGAGGGGGTCTTGCAATGACATCACCACCCTAATTCTTCGGAGCCCGGCATGAAACAAAAAAGAGGCTCGCGACAGGCAAGCCCATCGCGAGCCTCTTGCATTAACAGTAACCTACTTTAGTAAAGTAGGCACCGTCAGGTCAAAGCCTCGTGCAAGGAAGACGGCCATCTGAGCACGGTTCACGGGATCCGCCGGGTGGTAGTTACCATCCGAGTACCCGTTGACAATGCCTTCTTGATGGGCTTCCTCAATCCAGTCGGCTGCCCAGTTGTCGGCAATGTCGGGGAAACTG
>JALVVL010000002.1 GCA_027023425.1 Anaerolineales bacterium | reverse complement strand
AAGCGGGATGTGCCCGTGCTGAAGCAGGTGGTATGTCAAATGTTGAGGGATATGGGCGAGCAAACCCTTTGCTAACCCCGCGCGCAGCGGACACGGCTACGCCGTGGGGCAACGTAGGCGGTTTGAAAGCGGAGTAGCGTCGCCAACAATGTTTCTGGGAAGACACGCCGTGCCGCTGACGCAATCGTTGGGCAGAAGCAGATAGTGGTCTTCGGGAGAGATTTATGGTGGTTGTAGAGGTTGATTGTTCTTCGGCGGAAGAATCCAACGAACTGCTTCGAGCGATTTGGGCAGAATGCCGACGGGCTTTTGGTAAGTGTGCATGGCAATATATACCTCATAGGGAGGGGCAGAGGCATTTAATTCATCTGGGGTTTGCTAATATTGGTGTGGGTGTAGTCGGGGTTTCAATCTTATATCAAAAACGAGGGGTTGCGCGTAAGATAATTTTCTCGGAGCCTGAGGGCAGCGATATTGATGACTCTGTGATGTCAGAGCTTGAGCGGGTTGTGCGACGGGCTGTTGAAAAGGAAGCTGAGACGTACACCCTATACGGTCAATTTCGTACTGCTTTCTCTATTCGCTTTTATAAAGGCGAATCCTTTGCGGTTAAATCTTTGCAAGAGAGGAGAGGCTTATTTGCTTTTCAAGTTCGGGGATTTGATAGAGTGGACGCTGAAGCGGAAGGTATAAAATTTCTAAATGCTGTTCTGGACTTTCTATCTGTAAGTTCAAACTCTGCGCTTATTGTGGAAGAGGTAAAAGTAGAAGAGGGAATTCCTTCAAAGTTGGAAGAGGAAATTCCCCCTCTATTCTCTAATGATTTTGATTGGTGGGCGGACTATCCGACTGATGAGGAAGGCAGGTTTATCTTATGGGAGAATCAGAAGGTATTTATAGATAAGATCCTCGCTAATGAGGTGCCTTTAGACCACCCTTTTCTAAGGGCAAGCTATCATTTCCATGCTGCTCAACAACTATTACGGTCGATGTCGGCTCGCGATCGCGTGCTAAATGAGGTCGCCACAGTCCTACTTGTATCTGCTTTGGAAGTGGCTACCAACTTGTACCCATTTGAGCGATCTCACTGCTCAGTTTGTGGACAACCTATATATAAAATCAGACAACGGGTACTTGATTTAGTGAAAAGATTTGCAGAGCCTTACAAACCTCTCGTTGACCAATTTTACTCACAGCGTTCTAAATACTTGCATGAAGGCATTTTGTCATCCGAGGCTAATTATGTAGGAGTGTCGATACCTCTGTTGGATTCTGCCTCTTTGAGTGGTTGTAAAATGCAGGCCTCAATTCCGCCTTATGTTCTCAGCGACATGGTTGGTTTTGTCTTGCGCCATTCCTATTTAGAAAAACTTGTTTAGCCCAACCCCGCGTGCAGCGGACACGGCTTCGCCGTGGGCTCGCCGTGGTGGTTGGTCGGGCGAAGTAGCGTCGCCTGTTGTGGTGATTGGACGGCAACGCCGTGCCGCTGACGCCATCGTTGGGTAGGGGAAGGGGAAGGAAGTGCGCTGAGGGCGAAAAGAGAAAGCGGAAGCGGCGAGGACGCATGATTTTGAGGTGGAGAAAGCGGCTGGCTGAACCGTTGCAACTGAGTTGGGCGGCGTGGCAGTTGGAAGAGCGAAGGACTTTGAAAATCGGGCGGGGGCTGGGTTGCGGCTGGGGCGCGGTGAGGTGATCGCCGCCTTTCCCGCAGCCGTGGCGCCCGCGTTGGGGCAGTTGAGCCGTTTGGCCGAGGGGCTTGGCAGTGCAAGGTGCTCTGTTGGCGGTGAAAAAGGGCGGCGCGGCTTCTTGTGGCCGTGGTGGTTTGAGGTCAAGCGGGGTTTGCGCGGGTTTGCGGTTGGCCAAAGTCTGTGGTGCTGGTGGAGCGGTGGTGGGCTTTTGGGGCGCACGGGCTGATTGCTTCAAGTGGCTGCAAGTGGGCAGTGGTGAGGCCGAGAGCGGCTGGGTTGCGAGCCGCTCCGTGGTGTGAACTTTCACAGGTCGGCAAAGTGCTTGTTTTCTGAGGGAGGTGCTTGTAAAATGTTGGTGGGGCTTCTCGGCGCAGTTGCTTGCCAAGCCCAAAGCGCCGTTAGGCTTTCGCTGGTTGGCTTTTGAGGTGTGTTCGCTTAGGCGTTGGGTTTGGCCCAACCCAGCGTTCAGTGGACACGGCTACGCCGTGGGGCAACGTTGGCGGTTTGAAGGCGGAGTAGCGTCGCCAACAATGTTTCTGGGAAGACACGCTGTGCCGCTGACGCAATCGTTGGGCGGTTTACGCACGTGACATGCAGGAGGTGAAATCATGAAAAAAGTCACATTTTTGTCCTTTCTTATCCTTAGCATAGCCCTTGTAGGACTTTTGGGGAACTGGCACTTTTCTCGCCTTGCTCAGGCCCATTCTTTGCCCGGGCTTCAACCATCGCCCACACCAGAGATTCTCCCCAATGGTTGGCACCGTTATACCGACCACGCGGCCGGATATGCGATCTCTTATCCCCCTGACATCTGGTTTACCATTTCTCGGGACAAGCCTTTAGAATTTCCGACGGTAGGTTTGATTTTGCCGCCCTCAACGGGACGCGGCAATCAAGGGATGACTATTGTGGTACTTAGCAACCCCAGACGATTGCCTCCAACTCAATTCATCGCCCAGGATTTGCAACAGGTGTTTCGGGGTTATGGGAGGGCAAAAGAGCCGAATAACCAATCAGAGATAAAACTTGGCAAGAATGACGCCTTTCAGATTGAAGTTTCCCCGTTCCTGCCGGGAATTTACATCTTCCACCAAGATAAAGTATATTTCCTTGCCCTTCATGCGGACATGCTTTCCGGCCTACCGCCCACCTCCGGTGCACGAGAGATGTTTTTCAAGATTGCGTCCACCTTCACGTTGGTGGAAGACGAGGGGAGGTAACGATGCGCAAGAGGTTTATCGGGCTAACTGTAGTTTTTCTGTTCGTTTGGATGGGGTTCTTACCTCGGGTGCGAGGAATGGCTGCTGATGCGGACATCTTCATCTTCCCATTGGGGCATAACGATGGTCAAACGTATGCCCCGCGCATCATGTAAGACAACCGAGGAAATCTCATTGAAAACACCGACTTTGACGCCCAGAATCCTGATTTGAGAGAGCCCTCTTCTTGTTTTGGTCCGCCCATGCGGCAGCTTCATCATGCTGGTGAGGATCTTTACCTCAATGGGCAAGACCCTATTGGGGGGCTGAAGTTGTGGCTGTCGCAGATGGGACAGTAATTTAAGTAATAGATTCAATTATCCGGGTAAGGCTGTTGTCATTGAGCATATCTTTTCGGATGGTGCCCATGTGTACTCCGTCTACATGCACTTGCGGGATGTTCAAGTGCAAGAGGGGGATAACGTTCTAAGAGGGCAAACTATCGGTTATGTAGAGCATCAGGAGTACAAAGGCAACTACCCAGAGTATCATTCCGCCGATGATTCGCACTTACACTTTGAAATTCGCTATTTTGCCGATGCTAACCAGGTGTATTTTGAACATGAGTATTTGCAATGTGCGCTTGGAGACAAAGCGGGACGAGGATATACGCCTCCAGATGTGCATGCCGACGAGTGGGAATATACTGACCCCACTGATTTCATCTTGGAGCATCTGGCACCAACTCCTACTCCTACCTTATACGTCTACTATTTCTCCCACAATAACCCCCACCCCCTCTAATGTGGTTAAAGTAGAACTTCAAATTGCTTCTGGTGCTGAAGATGCTGGGCCAAAACCGTCGGGTTGTGATTACAAGATATCGTGGAATGAAATTTACTTTGGAGAATGTAGTGAGGGTTCTCTTATCACCAGCGGCTTTCGTTTTGGAAATGTACCTGTGCCCAAAGGTGCACAAATTTTGGAAGCATACATTGAATTCACCGTAGATGGTCCTTATGATGTGCCCATGGAAGTGCAGATTTATGGTGAGGCTTCTGGCGACGCTCAACCTTTCAGCGATACCGACCGTCCGGAGAACCGTCCCCGTACACAGGGTTCGGTGCTGTGGACAATTCCGATTGAGGCGGAGTCCTGCCGGCCAGCGGTATGTGGAAATGTATTATCGGTATAGTCCGGCGCTCATTAGGTTGATGCAAAAGGATGCGGAAGTTCGGCGAGTCTTGGGCGAGACGCTTCGGGACTGGCAACCTGTGTTGCGGGCCTGGGTGCAGGGAGAGGATGTGCGTCTGAGCCGGGAGCAAGTGGCCGCGTTGCAACATTTGCTGGGGTTATTGGCAGAGCGAGGCGAGCCATCGTTGCGGGCGGCAGCAGTGCATGAGATGCAACGTATACCCTGGGAGCAGTTGGCCGGGATGCGAGTAAGTGAGGTGGAGGCGCTACTCCTGGGTGCTGAGGATGCTCAGCGAGGGACGCCCATGCCCAGCGGTACACCACAGCCATAGGGGAAAGATTGGCCTGGGTATGGAAACCCTCGGCCCAACCCAGCGTTCAGCGGACACGGCTTCGCCGTGGGGCAACGTTGGCGGTTTGAAGGCGAGGTAGCGTCGCCGACAATGCTTCTGGGCGTGCCGCTGATGCAATCGTTGGGCGTGTAGTTAGTAATGAGCCTCGTGGTGAATGCTTTGTTATAAGGTACCCTAAATGTCTGGAATGTTTGCTATATGCGAATAATCGATCGTTCTCGCGTAACGACGTTAGTGCTGTTTGCATTGTTGGTCGTTGCGGGTTGGCATTACGCCGCTCCCGTTGACAAAGTGCTGGATATCGGCTTTGCCGATGAAACCCTTTACCTGAGGGAAGGGCTAAAACTTTCATGGCATGGCCTGCACACCATGCGCGCACCGCTTTACGCCCTGTGGTATCGGGGGTTGGCACTGTTCGTCCACGACCCCATGGCGCTTTACGACCTAAATCTGCGGCTGCAAATCATCCTCTTGCCCCTTAGCCTCTTTTTGGCGCTGGTTTGGGCCGGGCTTTCGCCGGCGGCTGCCTTCGTGATGGCTTGGGCGTGGCTGCTGAGCGACGCTAACCTGGAACCCTGGCCGCGGGTGAGCGCATTCGCCTGGATTTTGCTTCTGGCAGGGATAGGGTGGCAGCGCCGCTTTCCGGAAGATTGGAAGGGCTGGGCGGGGCTGCTCATCCTCACCGGGCTAAGCATGTATGCTCGCCCCGAGATGATGTTGGCCTTCGCTCTGCTGATCGCCTTCGCGGTGTGGCATCGCCGCCGCCACAAGGCCGACCTGCACAAAGTTGTTGCGGGCGTGCTCCTCTTTGGCCTTCTGGCGGGCATACTGTTCGGCTCGCCCAACGAAAAGAACCGCCTGTTTGAGGCTTTCGGCCAGCATTTCGCTTTTCGCTGGCAAAAGGAATACCTACCCAACGGCACGCCGTGGAACCACTGGCGCACGGCCGTAGACAAGGCTTTCGGCCCCGATGTTCACACCGTGGCCGGGCTATTCCGCACCAACCCGCAAAAGGTGCTCGCACACATCCACGCCAATGCCGTGGATGCCGTTTCCCGCTGGGGCAAACTGCTGTTTTCTCACACGCCATACATTCTCAAGCACCACTCTTTCTGGGAAGGCATCCTCTGGGCGCTCCTCTTTGCGGGGCTGGCAGGTTGGCAGGCATGGCGCAAACGGCAGCAGAAGGATTTCTGGAAGGGCTACAGCCATCTTTTGCTGGTGGAAGCCGCCCTCGCACTGCCTATCGTCGGCAGCGTGCTCTTCATTTACCCCCGGCTGCATTACCTGCTCGGCCTGACGCTGCTGGTGTGGTTTGCATGGGCTGTACTGGTCTTTGCTCCCCCCACGCGCCCTGCGCCTGCCCCGTTGCCTTCCCGCCGCCGGTTCTGGGAGGTAATCGCCGTGGCTGCCCTTCTGACTGCCACCACGCCCCCTGCCACAGAACATTTCGGCTACCAGCCCATTTTAGGCGTGCGGGAAAGCCTGCGGACGCTCCGCGTGCTGCAGCGAGCGGGGGTGAAGATGATAGGCGTACCACAAGAATGGGACGGCGACGTGGAGGTCTATCTTCCAGGGTTGAAACACATTCCCGTTGCTCCCGCGACTTTCTCGCCGCAAGTTTTTCCCAAAATGGACGCGGCGGTGTTTTCCGACGGGCAGCAATGGCTCAACGACGATGCTTGCCGCAAGCGGCTGATAGCGTGGGCGCAAGAAGGCTGGGAGCCATTATGTTCTACTCGTAACTTTTACGTTATCTTAACCCGCATTTTTCCTCCACCGGGGAGTGTGCCTATGCATTTGTGTTTCAAGTAAGTATTTCTCAAGTTGCAAGTTTATAAAAAGTATTGTGGGGCACAACCTGTTTTAGGCAGCCCACTGATTAACGACAGTGTCAAGGGCAGAGAAGAAAAAAGCGCATTTTGAGGGAACACGCAGCATAAAAATTCGTAACCTTGCAGTCAGCGGGCGCGGCTCCACCTCTTTCTCTTTTGTCCTTAATCGCTGTGAATTGTTGCAGAGGAAATCCATGAAAAAGCAAATATCGGTTTTCGTGCCGATGTTGATCCTTGTAGGATTGATTGTATGGCTCTTGCCCCGTACTAACCGCATTAGCACAGGCCCTCGGACCCCTTGCGATGACCCGGAGTATTTAGCATTGAAGGATCAAATTGCCCGCGCCAATTCAACGGAACGAGAGGCTTTGCTAAGACATAAAGGCGCTTCATTGCGTTTTTTGGAGAAAGAGAGGTCTGAATGCCTAAAGCGCTTTTCGGAATATACGCCAATGTCTGAAAATCAGCGTGCTACTACCATTGCTTTTCATAAAACCCAGATTGCCGGAGAGGCTACGCACGCGCCGCATCCTTTTCCCTTGTTCCCTCCAGATTACGAAGGCCCTTATCCAACTATACCTGTTCCTACGGTTCATTCGGATGAATTTGCACCCTTTCCTATAAGTTGGCGGCTTATATGGCAGGGAAATCTCACGATAGTTCAGGTTGGTTTGATAGGAGAATCTGGGATTAGTCGGGGCAAAGCCGGACTATTGGTGTGGTGGCCTAATTCTCAAAGAATGTTCTTGGAAATTGTGCCTTTAGCAGATAGGCCGTTACCACTCGCGCGGTTGGATATTGTTATGGTATGCAAGCCTTTTGTAGTTGTGGCCGGGCGTGCGAAACGAAAAGACGCCGAACCCTACATATGGGTTTTTGACCTTTCAAAGAAATCTGTGCGTTCTGTAACGCGCTCTCAGGCTCCATGCTGGGATCCAGCCTATGAACAGCGCGATCCTACCAAGTTAGGAGATTGAAAGCGGGGCCAACCCTGGTCTTTAGCCCGAAGTTTGGCGTTGGTGTCCCCACGTTCACTTAGGTTTACACAGATCATTGCATTCAGACTAAACGCTTACAGTTTGGTGTAAAATGATAAAAAAGCAAGTTTACGAGTTTTTATGCTTGGGAGGGATGCGGACATGAACAAAGGTGATGAGCGCGTATTCTGGGGACTTGTTGCTCTGGCTGTTTTGCTGGTGGTGGCGGCTTTCTTTGTTGCTTTTAGGGCGTATCGCAGCATCAACTACGAAACCGCCGATACGCCGCGCGCCGCTTTTCGCAATTTCATCCTCGCAATCAACCGTGGAGACTACGGCAAGGCATACTCGCTTTTGGGCGATACCACTTGCAAGCCTTCATTCCGCGACTTTCGCGAAATGCTGGGCGGCTATCTCACTTTTACCGACGTTGAAATCAGACAAGTGAAGGTCAATGGCGACAAGGCCGAACTCAAAGTGTATTTGGAAACTTCTTGGGGCGGCCCCAATTTGTTCTTGGAACGCTCGGGGCCGGGCGTTGTCGGCACGGTTGAGTTGGTACGCACACCGGCAGGCTGGAAGATAACGAAACTGCCGGCAGGGCTTCCGTTCCCACCGTTGGGCCTGCCTCCCTCGCAGTGCCCTTGGCACTTTGGCGCTGGAGGTGACTAATGTCTACTCTTAGGAGACTTTACACCTATGCAATGGCGCTGTTTTCTTTGGAAATGGCGCTTTGGGGGCTTGATTGGCTGATAATCAAGACCGCCCACCATCCTTCCAAAGAAGAGATTGCATTGCCGCTTGCCGCTTTGCTGGCGGGTGGAGTGGTTTTTTGGTTGCATTGGAGTTGGGCGCAGCGCGAAGCGCACCTCTCCACCGAGGAAAACACTGCCCCGCTGCGGGTTGCGGCAGTGTACCTTGCCTTGTTGCTCACATGGGGCGCGGCCTTTCACGCCGGTTTTGGTTTGTTGGGCAAGGTCATTGGGCTTGCATTCCACTACCGCCGCGTGCACATCTTCTTCGCCGATAGCAGTTGGACTGCCCTAATATCGGGTTTGCTCCTAAACTCGGCGGTTGGCCTTTATTTTGAGCGCGTCCGTCAAAGCATTCCGTTGGATGAGATCGGCATCCAAATCCGCTTAGTGTACCGCTACACGTGGCTTTCGTATGCTTTTTTGTGGCTGATCTTGGGTAGCACAACGCTTTTGCGCATGCTGGCCGATTTTGGCCGCGGCGCTACCGGCGCTGGTTCGGCCTTAGCAAGAGGCGTTATGCTGGCGCTTGGCGGATTGTTTGTGCTTGTGGTTTGGGGGCGGCGCTGGTGGAATGAAACCCTAAAGTCCAAAAATGAGCATCCCGAAATAGCAGCCTTTTTTTACCTCACATGGGCTCTGCTTGGCCTCTCTATCGGCCTAAACGCCCTCGGTGTTGGGGTGTGCGGGGTACTTGACTACATTTTAGGCTCTCATGTGCCCTCGGCTTTGAATTCCGCCCTTAGGCAGACTGTTTCGGTTGGCGTGCCGTGGCTCGCGTTTTGGCTTTTCGCCCAATACGGATTGCGCAGGTTTTTGGAAAGCCGCGATGACGAGTTTCGTTCTTCCGTCTACCGTTTGGAACTAAGCATCCTTTCTGCGATCGGATTGGTGGTGCTCACAATCGGCATTTCGGCGCTTATCACTCAGTTGGTTGCTAACTTGTGGGGATTGGGCAGTTCTCTTGGGCGCTTTGCCTCCGGAATTACTTTGGTGCTCATCGGTTTGCCGTTGTGGGGGATCCCTTGGCAGGCCATGAGGCGCGAAATGCTGGCCGACCGGTTGTCTTTTCGGCATACTACCTACCGAATTTATTTGTATGCGGTGATTTTCGCAGCGGCGTTGGGGGTGATGATTTACAGCACGGTGGTGCTTTACCGCCTTCTTTTGCTTGTGTTGGCCGTGCCCAGTTGGAAAATCGTGCCGTTTGCTTACGCTTTAGGCATGGTCGTTTGGACTGCCGGTGTGCTGGCTCTTCATGTGAATTGGCTAACCGAGTTTCGCCGCGCTGAGGCTGAAAGCCTCAAAGTGGAATTTCCGGTGTTGGTGCTTGCCGGTGATGCGGCTTGGGCAAAGCCGCTTTCTGAAGAGGAGGGCTTGAACCTGCACTTTGCCTCTCTTGAGGAAGCGCCGCCGCAAGGGATTGCCTTCAGAGCGGTTGTGGTGGATGGGGGCATACTGCCCCGGCTTTCGCCCGCGTGGGCGGGATGGCTGGACAAATTTGATGGTGCTCGTTTGGTTGTTCCTGCCCCTTCCACGGGCGGTTGGTTGTGGTTCAATGTTGCTTCGGAAACGCCGACCACGCAAGCGCACCGCATACGCGACGCCCTCAAAGCCTTGGCGTTAGGCCGCAAGCCGCGCCTCCACACTTTCACCCTTTGGTGGCGTATTTTGGCTTATGTGGGCGTAATTGCTCTGCTCCTGTTCTTGCTTCAAGCCGTTTTCACCATTGTGGCCGCGTTGGTTTACAGCGTAGGTGTGGGGATTTGAGCGGATATGGAGTGTGCGCTTTTCCGTTGGGGAACGGTGCCGTACCGTGAAGCATGGGAGCGCCAACGGGAGATTGCCGCGCTCATTGCCAAGGGCGCTCATCCTCAAACTTTGATTTTGCTCCAACATCCCCACACATTCACCTTTGGCCGTAGTGGGCATTTGGAAAATTTGCTTTGGGACAAAAACGAATTGCGCCGCCGCGGAGTTGAAGTCGTTTGGAGCGACCGCGGCGGCGATGTTACCTATCACGGCCCGGGGCAGTTGGTGGCCTATCCTCTGCTCAGGCTGGGCGAGCCGCGCCGCCTGCCCGACGGCCGTTTTCGCCTCCCCGAGGGGGATTACCTCGGCTACTTGCGTCGGCTTGAAAGCGTGGTGATAGCGGTTTTGCGCTCATTCGGCATTTTTGCGTTTCGCATGGGGGGGATGACGGGCGTGTGGGTGCGCCTTCCCGGCGGCGAGCCTGCAAAAATCGCTGCCATAGGCGTGCGGGTGGATTCCAACGGCATTTCCCAGCACGGTGTTGCCATCAACGTTGCGCCGCAAATGGAATACTGGCAAGGCATAGTCGGCTGTGGTTTGCAGGGCTATGCCGTTGCCAGCATGGCGGAGATGTTGGGAGAAGCGCTTTCCGTTGAAGCCGTGGCCGACGAGTTTGTGGGTACTTTTGCCGCCGAGTTTGGCTGCATGTGGGGGCAGACAGCGTAGGCCGCATGCCTGCCCCCGAGCGTTCGCCGAAGGAACGGCGTGCCCCGCTCTTACGGCCAGCGCAAGGTGAAGAAAATGCGCTTGAGTTCAGCCAGCACCCGTTTGCGGTTGTAGGCTTTTACCGTGCCTGAGGCATAGTTGCCGATGTCCGTTTCGTGGGTGAACAGGCGCACCGTCAGGCAGGTGTTGCGCACGTAGGTGCGGAAGAGTTCCGATTTGTAGAAATGGCCTGCGGCGCCTTCCTCGGTGTGGTAATAGCGGTAGTCTATGGCGTTCACCCGCCAAACTCCGCGGTCATCCACTTCCCCGGCGTCCGGTCTGGTGTTTAGGCAGGCGTTTCTGCTCCGCAAGTTCTCGCGCGAAATTACAAAAAAGGCTTCTTGCAGGTTTGTGTTTTTGTAAAGCGCATTATCGGTCAGGCGCACGCCAAAAATTTCATTTTCAAAGTACCCCGGAAGTTCCTTTTTGGCGGTTTTTGCGTCGTAGTCCACTACGAAGCCGAGTTGCGAATTGCTTTCTTCCTCGCGCTGGCGCATTGGTGGGTAAATGGTGAGGGTGAGTTTCAGGCCAGAAGTGCCATTTGGCGCGGCTATTGCGATGTAGTAGTTTTGGCTTTTGGGCAACATGCCTCGCCAATCGGGGCGGCCGATGTTGTAGGTTTGGTAGACCGAGCCGTCTGCGCCCGAAAGGGCAAGCGCGGCGTTTGCGGGCTTTCCGTCGTGGGTGGTGACCAATATCTCCGCGCTTTGGCCGCCGAGGGCGAAAAACACAAACCCGCCATTTGGGGGAACTGCCCCGCTCCAAGAAATTGCGCCTCTGGCGAACACTATCTTTTTCCAAGCCGGGGTGGGGCGCTTGGTGGGGGTGGGCGGCCGCGTTGGTGTGAGCGTGGGCGCTGGCGTGGAAGTGGCGGCTTTGGTGGCCGTTGGGGTGTTTGGCTTGGCTGTGTTGGTAGGTTTAGCACGGGGTGGTGTGGGCGTGGTTGTAACTATTGGAATGATGGTGAGCCTTATGGGCGATACTTTTATCTTTGGAGTAGGGGTAGCCGTGGCTTTTTTGGAAGCCATTGGCAAGTTGCAGGCAATCAGCACTCCGGCTATTGCCAGCAGGATGGCGAGTGCATGTGCGCGGTTTTTCATCTCTTCCTCCTTTTGGGGTTTGGTGGTTTCAATCCACCGATTGGCACAGATTTGCACCGATTGAAGAAGAAAACCACAGAGGACACAGAAAGAGGGGTTTAGGGATTTAGGTACTGAGGGATTGGGGCGTTGAGTCGTTGAGTCGTTGGGCCGTTGGGTCGTTGGGTCGTTGGGTCGTAGGTGGAGAAACACCACAAACCACAGAAAACACAGAAATTTACAGAGAACACAGAAAAATCTGTGCTAATCTGTGTAATCTGTGGTTTTCTCTCCGCGCCTCTGTTTCCTCATGCGTCTCTGCGTTAATCTCTTGGCCTCCTTAGCGTTTATAGCATTGTATACCCATTTCAAACCAAATTGTGCATCAAGCCAGTTTTCCGGTAAAATGAAGTTGCCTGCGCCCTGTGTGGGAGCGGTTTTAAGACGCCTATAAAACTTTAGAAGTTCCGCACTTCAGGAGGCTACTAAATGCACGTGCTCCGCATCAACACCCGCACCCGCGAAGTTCGCGCCGAGGCCGTTCCGCCCTCATGGGAACGCCTCGGCGGCCGCGGCTTGATTGCCCGCATTTTGCTTGATACCATCCCGCCGCTTGCCGACCCGCTTGGCCCCAAAAACGTGCTCATTTGGGCTCCCGGCTTGTTGGTCGGTCACATGCTTTCTTCGTGCGACCGCATTTCCATTGGCGGCAAAAGCCCGCTCACCGGCGGCGTCAAAGAATCCAACGCCGGCGGCTCAACCGGCTTGGCGGTTGCCCGCTTGGGAATAAAGGCGCTTTTGCTGGAAGACCGTCCCGACGACGACCGCTGGAGCGTCATTGTGATTACCCCCGATGGCGTGTGCTTTGAGCCTGCCGATGACCTCCGCGGCCTTGGCGTGTATGCCAGCGCAGAGCGGCTGCGCTCGCGCTACGGCAAGCAAGCCGCCATTTCGCTCATTGGCCCTGCAGGCGAAATGCTGATGCGCGCCGCCGGAATCCAAAATTTAGACCGCGACGGCATGCCGACGCGCATAAGTGCGCGCGGCGGCCTCGGCGCGGTCATGGGCTCTAAACACATCAAAGCCGTGGTTTTCCTGCCCGAGCAAAAGGCAAAGCCGCCGCTCGCCGACCCTGCCGCCTTCCGCGAAGCCCAAAAGGTTTACGACAAAGCCCTGCTCAGCCACCCGCAAACCAAAACTTATCACGATTATGGCACTGCCGCTATGACTTCCATGACCAGCCATTTCGGCAGTTTGCCGACGCGCGGCTTTTCGGAGGGCTACTTTGAGGGTTGGCAAAAAATCACCGGCGAGCACCTGCGCGAAGTCCTGCTCAAACGCGGCAAGCCGAGCACTCCCACCCATGCTTGCATGGCGGGGTGCGTGATTCAGTGCTCAAATGTGTATGCCGATGAAAACGGCAACATTATCACCTCGCCGCTGGAATACGAAACCATTGGCTTGATGGGCTCTAACCTCGGCATTGACGACCTTGATGTTATCGCCCGCCTGAACCACGAAGCCAACGACCTTGGGCTGGACACAATTGACACCGGCGCGGCGCTGGGCGTGGCCGGGCGCGCTGGCATCCTGAAATGGGGCGATGGCGAGAAGGCGCTCGCGCTGATGGGTGAAATTCGCCGCGGCACGCCTTTGGGGCGCATTTTGGGGAACGGCGCGGCAATCGCCGGCAAAGTGCTCGGAGTGGAGCAGGTGCCCGCGGTGAAAGGACAGGCTATGCCCGCCTACGAGCCGCGCGTCATCAAAGGCACCGGCGTAACCTACGCCACCTCGCCCCAAGGCGCAGACCACACCGCTGGTTTGACCATCCGCGCTAAAGTTGACCACCTCAACCCCGAAGGGCAGGCCGAACTTTCCCGCAAGGTGCAAATCAGCATGGCGGGCTACGACACTTTAGGGGCGTGCATTTTTGCGGGCTTTGGCTTTGCCGCCGCGCCCAAAGACACGATTGCCCGCCTGCTCCGCGCCCGCTACGGCTGGGACGACGTGGACGAAAACATCCTCGCCGAATTGGGCAAGCAAACAATCCGCTTGGAGCGCGAATTCAACCGCCTTGCTGGCTTTACGCGCGCCGACGACCGCCTGCCGGAGTGGATGACGCGCGAACCCGTCCCGCCGACCGGCGCGGTTTTTGACGTCCCCGAGGAGGATTTGGATACGATTTTTGAGGAGTTGTAGGGGGGCGTTGCGTCGTTGGGTCGTTAGGTCGTTAGGTCGTTAGGTCGTTGGGTCGTTGGGTCGTGAGTCGTTACTTCGGCGTGGCACTCGCGCACCGCTGAAGTAACGACTCACTTGTCAGGGATTTACGAACTCAATAGTTTCTCAATGCCCTCTTTGATTTTCTCACGCCCCTTGTCGTCCAACTTGCCGCGAAATTCAACCACATCTACCAAGTTATAGGCGCTATCTTCAAACATGCGCGCCGCTTCTTTGCCCGCCGCGCCTGCCCAGCCGTATGCCCCGAGCACCAGCAGCGGTTTGTTGTAGTTTGCCTTGTGGATGATTTCCTCAATCAAGTGCTTCATGGGCAGGTACATGCCGCCTTCGTAAGTCGCGGTTCCTAAGATCAGGGCTTGCGCGTCGGGTAGTTCGCCCAAAAAGTCCGAAACTTCGTCGTGGTGCTCATCCACATAGCGGAACACAATCGGCGAAATGCCGTGCTCTTTCAGCAGTTCAATTGTGTAGCCGATTGCTTCCTCGGCGTAGCCATACATGGAAGTGTAAGCAATCACGACCTTACCTTCCGTGGGGATGCCCTGCGCCCATTCCACATAGCGGTCGTAAATGTGTTCGGGGTCGTTGCGCCAAAGCAAGCCGTGCGCTGGTAGCACCATTTTGGGGTGCACTCCAAATTCCTTCAGGCGGGGGAGTTGCTTGGTCACATTTTCTTTGTAATGCCCGACCACGGTGGCGAAATACTTGCGCGCCATCGGTCGGAAAATTTCCACGTCTTTGGTGTTGTCGTCAAAGATGGCGCGCGGCGTGCCAAATCCGCCCAAAATGTCGCCGGTGAGCAAATAGCGCCGCTCCGGCAGGTAAGTTACCATTGTTTCAGGCCAGTGAAGCCACGGCGTCAAGTAAAACACCATCCGCTCGCCACCGAAATTCAACTCGGTGCCGTCCTTCACCGCGTGGAAGGTGGGGTTTAGGCCATACATGCTTGCCAGCAGGCGTTTGGTGAAAGCGTGTCCCCACACTTCGGGTTTGCCGTTGGTCGCTTCCATGAGCGCAGGAAGCGACCCGCTGTGGTCTGGCTCCATGTGGTGGATGACGATATGCTTGATTTCATCCGGCGATACCAATTCCCACAGGGCGTTTAGGTAATCTTCGGTGAACGTGGCTTTGACGGTGTCAAAAACTACCGCTCCATCGGGAGTTTTCAACACATAGGCGTTGTAAGTTACGCCTTCGGGGATGTCCCATACCCCTTCAAAGTATTTGCTCCGATGGTCGTGCACCTGAATCAGGTACATACTTTCATCCAGCGGAACGGTTCTTATCATGCTCATTGTAGCCTCCGAGTAGGGTGATAGATTTTGTGTATCTATTCAGCCTCAACCAAGAAAAACCGCAGATTCCGCAGAAAAATATCCACCGATTTCACAGATTAGCACAGATTAGCGCCGATTAAGCGAAAAACGCTGAAAAAAACAACGTCCGCTTTGTTGTCATTGCGAGCGAAGCGAAGCAATCTCCACTGCGACCTTGCGGGGGATTGCCACGGCGGCTCGTAATGACATCT
The DNA here is from genome assembly GCA_027023425.1 of Anaerolineales bacterium. Taxonomy (GTDB): domain Bacteria; phylum Chloroflexota; class Anaerolineae; order Anaerolineales; family DRMV01; genus JALUBW01. The sequence goes on along the minus strand of JALVVL010000002.1, from coordinate 5,090 downwards.
GCCTGGTCAGATTCGGGTTGAACAGTTACTATTTTGTCAAGCAAACCACAGATGACCCAGATTAGCGCAGAAGACGCAAAAATTCTGTGTTTTCTGCGGTATTTCTGTGCTTTCTGCGTTTCTCACTCCAATTTACGACGCAACGGCTCACGACTGTACGACGTAACGACCAACCCTTCCTACCCCAACATTTGCAGTGGCACAGGTGTGAAGACGAGCAAAAACAGCACCATACCAAACCATGCGATGGCGCGCCGCCTTTTATCCAGCGGCGTGATTTGGTCTAAAGGCTCGGCGTACATTCTGCCGAGGAAGAGCAGGAGGAATGCCCAAATCCACCATCCGCTCCACACGAAGCCCAAGAGCAACAAAAGGCTGAGCAACGGCCAAAACAGCCTGCGTGCCTTTTCGCCGAGCAGGGCAAACAGCACATGCCCACCGTCCAGCGTGCCGAGGGGGATGAGGTTGAGCGCGGTCACGAGCAGGCCTGCCCATCCCGCCCAAGCGATTGGGTGCAGAACCACATCTTCGCCGCCAAGCGGCAAAGGATGCCCTGTGAAGAAGTATTGCACCCAGTAGCCCACCGCTGAAAAGCCCGCGCTGTGCGGCGGCGCTGGCAGCAATTTGCCGAAGACTACCAATTTCGCCAGGAGGTAGAGCACCGAATTGCCTTCAAGCATCAGGCTTGTGCCGCCCGCCAGTGTGCTTGGCAGCGGTTCTACATGGGAAAGGGCAAGCCCCAGCACCAAAACCGGCAAGGCTACCACCATCCCTGCCAGCGGCCCGGCTATGCCGATGTCCATTAGCACTTTTTTGTTGCGCGGCGGCGCTTTTAGGCTGATGAAAGCCCCCAAAGTCCCAAACAAACTCAAGGGGAAGGGGATGAAGTAGGGCAGGGTTACGGCTGTGCCGTGCCGTCGTGCTACAAGGTAGTGCCCAAATTCGTGCGAAACCAAAATGGCGAGCAGGCTTACGGTGAACGCCAGCCCGCCGAGCAGGGCTTGGCGCAGGTAGGGCAGGGCGCCGTGGCCGAAATCTGCCGGCCCTTGGTAGGAATAGAGCACGCCTGCGCTGAAAACGCTTAGCACCGTGAGCACGAAGAGCACGGCATTCCAGATGGCGCGCGACGGCTTCGGGTTCAGCACCCCGGCTGCCAGAAGCACCACATGCTTGCCCCGCTGAACGCGGAAAAGCGGTGTGAGGTTGTATGGCTTGAGGGCGTTTTCCAAGTAATCGTAGGCTTTTTCGGAATCGCCCAGCACTTTGCCTTCAAAGCGCGCCACAATTCCTGTGCGCCGCGGGTCTTGCCAAACCATACCGTCAATTCGCATGACGCGCGCCACGATGCTTTGCAGGGTGTCGCCCTGCGAGAGCCAAATTTCGGCGTTTAGGTTGTCGGGGGCTACCACGGCACTTCTTCCTCTTTGGGGCTGCGTGCGGGGGCTTCGCCGTACATTTGGCGGTAAAGGGCGCGCAGGTTGCGGCGGTGCAATTCCACCGCCAGCCCGCCGAGAAGCACACGGCTTTTGCCGCACTGGGCGATGTCAACTTCGTCCAGATAGTCGCCCGGAAACTTGCGGCGGTGCGCTTTTTTCACTTCTTTTTGGATGCAGGCGAGATAGTCAAGGTCTTCGCGCAGTTTGGTTTTGATTTCGCCACGCAGCACAATATCCCCGTGCCCCGGCACTATGTTTTCCAGCCTCATGCGGCTGATGCGCTTCAGCGTCTCCGCCATTTGCTCAATGTTGCCGTCTACAATGTAGGGGATTGGCATAACGGCGTCGCCTGCAAACAGCACCCGCTCATCTTCCACCAGCACGCCAATGCCATCGGGGCTGTGCCCCGGCAAGGGGATTATGCGGATGCACTTGCGTCCCATTTTCAGGCTCATTTCCCCTTCGGGGAAGGTGAGATTGGGAAATTTTAACTCCACTTCTACAAAAGTGTGGCCGCTTTGCTTTGCGCGCTCTAAGGCGGGCTGGCCGCGCGTTATCATCAATTGTCGGCATAGGCTGTGGGCAATTATTACTGCATTTGGGAAGAAGCAATTACCCCAACTGTGGTCTGCGTGGTAGTGGGTGTTGACGATGTAGCGAATGGGTACCTCAGTGTGCTCTTCAATGAATGCTTGCAGGGCTTTTGTTTCTTCTGGCAATGCCAGTGTGTCTATCAGCACCGACCATTTAGCGCCCACGACAAGCCCTGCCGTGACTTGAGCATAGTTTTCGCTTTGGAAGGAATATACCCCTTCGGCCACGCGTTCGTATTGGAACATGCTTTTTACCTCACTTATGGGCTCGTACTGGTTGCTAAGGATAGCACAAGGTTAGGGTGGGTGTCAAAATTGTAAACATAAGTTTGCGCCGAGGGGCATAGAGGCACGCAGAGGCGCAGGAAGGTTAACGACAAGGAGGCTAAGAAAGTAACGCAGAGACGCAGAGACGCAGAGGAAGCAGAGGCGCAGAGGTTAACGCCAAGGTTGCCAAGGGCACAAAGGACGACAAGGATGAAAAGCACAGATTACACAGATTAGCACAGAGGAGAAAATTAGCGATTTAGGATTTGCGAATGTCCCCTGAAATCGGTGTAAATCTGTGTCAATCGGTGGATGAGCGACGCCAAGGTTGCCAAGGGCACAAAGGACGCCAAGGATGAAAACCACAGATTACACAGATTAGCACAGATTTTTCTGTGTCCTCTGTAAATTTCTGTGTTTTCTGTGGTTTGTGGTGTTTCTCCACCTACGACCCAACGACCTAACGACCCAACGACCTAACGACCTAACGACCCAATCCCTCAGTACCTCAATCCCTAAATCCCTCTTTCTTTCTGTGTCTTCTGTGGTTTTACTTCTCAATCAGCGTAGATCTGCGGTTTATAATAGCGTTGCTCTTGAAAAAGATGAATGGAGGCCATTGTGGACGCTAAGGAGATAGCCGAGCGATACGAGCAAGTGTTGGAGCGGATAGCCAGCGCTGCCCAACGGGCGGGGCGAAGGGCGGAGGATGTGTGTTTGGTGGTGGTCACCAAAGGCCAGCCGTTGGAAAAGGTGATGGCGGTGGTAAAGGCCGGAGCGCGCGACCTCGGTGAGAATTATCCCGAGGAGGGCGTTGCAAAGATGGACGCGTTGGGGCGCGCCGACCTCCGTTGGCATATGATTGGGCACATTCAAAAGCGAAAAGCGCGGTTAGTGGCTGAGCGTTACGCTTTTGTGCATTCGCTTGACAGCGCGCGTTTGGCGGTCCGATTGGAGCGCCGCGCCGCTGAGACCAATCGCGTTTTGCCTGTGCTTTTGGAGTTCAATGTGGGCGGCGAGGAAAGCAAATTTGGCTGGCGCGCTGCCGACGAATCCGTTTGGGAGAGCCTTTTGCCCGAGGTGGAAGCCATCCTGCAAAACCCACACTTGGCTGTGCAGGGTGTGATGACCGTGCCGCCACCGGTTGCCGAGCCAGAACAGGCAAGGCCGTACTTCCAAAAACTGCGCCGCCTGCGCGATTTCCTCGCGCGTCACTTCCCACAGGCGGATTGGCGGCACCTGTCAATGGGCATGAGCGCCGATTACGAAGTCGCCGTGGAGGAAGGAGCGACTTTTGTCCGCGTGGGCACGGCCATTCTCGGCGCTCGGGTTTACAAAAAGTAGATGCTATTCGGTGGAGATTTGGCCTTTTACCCCCATTGAGTTGAGGAACGCTATCACGCGCTCCGCGACCTCATGCGGTGTAAGCCCGTCGGTGTACAGGTAAAAGTCGGCGTGGGCGCGGGCATGGGCTAAGCGGCGGTGTTGCTCGCGGTAATCTTCCTCGCTCCACTGCATTTTGCGCCGCCGTTGTGCTTCGGCAAACGATACATCCAAAAAGATCAACACATCGGGCTTGGTGAGCCTTTGCCACATATTGGGCACAAAAGAATGCTCTTGGGCGATCGGCCGAGCGCGATAACCGAGGCGCTTTAAGTTGGCGCTCAGGGTGCTTTTGCCCGAGGCACAGGGCCCCACAATGCCTATCAGCGGAGGCTGGCGCAAGGCAGTCCTCCTTACTGTGGCGGATTGGCTACTCCCTCTAAAATTACTTCCAAGGCAGGCGCACCAACATTCGGCGGATGGGCGGCTCTTCGTGCGATTGGATGACTTGCAACACCACTATGCTGATGTCGTCAGTTGGACGACCAGCGTCCAGCCTTAGCGCTTCCTGAAGCAGGGTTTCGGCGACCATTTCCGCAGTTGGCAAAGTTTCATCATCTTGCGAAAGCAGTGCGCTCAGCAGGCTTTCAATATCCAGATGCTTGCCGTAGCGCGCTCCGGCGTGTATCATACCGTCGGTAAAAGTCACTACGGTGGTGCCGGTTTCAAGCGGCAGTTCGGTGACTACGGGGCGCGTGCCGCGGTAAATTCCGACCGGCACGCTCGCATCGTCAAGCCGCAAAATTTTCCCGTGCGAATGAATGAGCACAGGCGCGGGGTTGTTGCGGGTGACCACGAGGGTTTTGGTTTGAAGGTCGGCCGAGAGGATGTTGAGGGTTGCCTGCACTCGCCCCTGCCGCTCGGTGAAAAGGTAGTCAGAGGCGGCGCGCGCCGCCGCTCCATCCCGCACACCCTCGGCGAGCAAGGAAATTACCTTGCGCACCACCATGTTGGAAATGTGTTTTGCACCGCGCCCCGAACTTTGCCCGTCCGCCAACACGACCGAAACACCCCCGTTGGGACGCTCTACCACTTCCAGCGTGTCGCCGCTTTCGGATGTGGCGTATTTTTTGACTTTGGCTACCGCAATTTGGACTTCCATAAAATTATCCACCGATTGACACAGATTTACACCGATTGAGAGAGAAAACCACAGAAAGCACATAAATTTGCAGAGAACACAGAAAGGGAGAGGGACTGAGGAATTGAGGTGCTGAGGGATTGGGTCGTTGGGTCGTTAGGTCGTTGGGTCGTAGGTGGAGAAACACAACAAACCACAGAAAGCACAGAAATTTACAGAGAACACAGAAAAATCTGTGCTAATCTGTGTAATAGTATGATAAAGACAGGGGGCGGGTGCGGCAGGTCGGTAGTGAAATGGTCCTTTGAGACCGGCACAGAGTGAAGGCCG
>JALVVL010000001.1 GCA_027023425.1 Anaerolineales bacterium | reverse complement strand
GCACCCAGCCCGTGCGCCAGCCCAACGCCTTGCGCAACGCTAACGCCTGCTGCTCCCGCGCTAACATCAGCCAGCCCTGATGCACCGTGTACAGCCCCGCCACCACGGCCAACAGCGCCAGGAAGAGCCACTGCCCCAAGTTGATGCGCTCCTGATAGGCCGTGGTCACGCCTTTGCGAATCCAGAACTCCTGCACCGTGCCCACATCGGGCACATCCACCAGCACCGGCGTGGGCGAGGAGCCCACCATGATGTCCACTTCCAGCCCCGTGCGACGGTGGATTTCCCCGGCCACGGCTTCAATTTTCGCCTGCGCGGCGGGGGACATGGATTCAATGCCCGCCACGCGCACCCGCACCGCACTGATGCAGTCCTCGCGGCCGAGCACGGTGCAGACCGCGTCCACCGTGGTAAGGGCCAAGGGTGGCGGCTGCAGGTAGCCCGCGGGGTTGAGGGTGGGGTAGAGGGGCTTGGGCGGGTTCACCGGGCGCCCTTGGGCGTCAGCGACCAAAAGCACATCCGGCGGGCTGTAGAGTTCCATGGGCACCTTGTTGGCCTGGTCCTGCTGCGGCAGGCGGCCGATGTCATAAACCCCCACCGGCTTCAGGTAAAAGCATTTGGAGAGATTGCGTTTCATCAGGGAACGATATTGCCACACTTTACTCTCGTAGCCGCCCCATATTTGGCCCCCCTGGCGCACGGCGTGCAACCGCAGGTGGATAGGATTCTCCTGCCCACCGGAAGCCACTTTCTCATAATCCAGCGGCGCCGGCAAAGCTACAAAGAGGTTGATCTCCCCCAGTAAAAATTGGGTTTTGGCGTCGGAGAACAGTTCAGGCTTTTCCAGGGGGATGAAGAGATGACGGTAGAGGGTTTCCCCGTCTGCCTGGGCGCGGGCCACCACCTTTTCGGTCGGAAGCCTTTTGAAAAAGGAACGCCATGCCTCGTCCGAAGCGTTCCGCCAGTCTTCCAGGCGGAAATCGGGCGGCAGGCGCAGTTTTTCCGCCACGGCGCTTTCTTGCAGGCGGGCAAAGCCTTGACGGTGGAAAAGGACATCCACGGCCAGACAGCCTCGGCTTCCCGTCCGCTCAAAAGGAATGGGATGAATGACTTGTTGGGAAAGGTAATCCCCCAGCACGATGGCCTGCTTGAGGCCCACCAGTTGGGCTTCGGCCTGCGGGTCCACGCCCGCGATGAATATCGGCACCAGGACGTCATCTATGAGAAAGCCCTCAGGGGCTCCGGCCCGGATATTCGGTAAGGAGACGGGAGAAGGGCGGGGCAGGTAAAGGTAAGGTGTGCTCCGTTCCAGAGTATATTGCCTGACGCCATCGTCCAGCAAGAGATGCACGCGAAGCCGGTAAGCCTGCGCCCGGGTCACCTTGAAGTGGTAGAACAGGTTGCCGGTGGCAGAAAGCGGCGCATAGCCCAATGGCGCGATGGGCGCGGCCACTTCCACTTCGGGCACCCGGCGGATGGCCGCCAACTGGGCAGGCGAAATGCCGCCCGCCTGGTTCAGCGCAAAGTTGGGCGCCACCAGCCCGTGCCTGACTTCAATGGAACGGTGGCTTCCGGCCGGGCGTACCAAAATGTCGTACGCCGGCCGCCAGTAGCGCGAAAGGTCGCCCTGAGCCAGGGCGTCCGTCTGCTGCGCCGCGCTCAGCGCCAGCAGGCTGAGCAGGCTCAGCAGCGCGGCAACAATTCCGGCAAGAAAAGTTCGGTGGGACATGGTTGGGTAAAGTCGTTGGGTCGTTGGGTCGTTTGGTCGTTGGGTCGTTCTGTGGATCATCCTTTGTTCAAGACACCCCACAGGTTGAGCAAAAACAGCAAATCCAGCGTAAGCCCGGCAAAGTGAGCGGGGCCGGCGTGCAGTTCAAAGCGCCAGATAGGCCTCAGCGGGGCAATACTCCAAAGGGGTTGCATCAGCGGTGGGAAAGTTCCCAGCACGAGCAATCCAGTTAGCAGGGCGATGAGGCCAAACGCCCAGCGCGGGACAGAGGCTGAAGCGCGGCGGAACGCCACAAATGCCCCCAACCATAGCGCGGCAACGAACAGCCCCAAAATCCAGAGTTTGGTAACGAACGCAAGAGTGTGAAAAGTGCTCCGCGCCGACTGTGCGGCTTGCATACCTGCGAGGTCGGCCGCCGCGGCGGCGACCAAAATCAGCACGTTGAGTAAAACCCAACCCCAAGCGGCCTTCTGCACGGCAGAGGACGAAGACAAATTCTCCATGAAAACCCTCCTTCAAATTCGCACTATTATTTATCATTCTACCCATTTTTTGGGTTTTGTCAAACTTGACCGCCTTGGCATTTCCGCATACAATCACAGCACCATAGCCAAGCGAGGTGAAGTTTATGTTTGAAACTCTTACCGAACGCTTGAACGACGTTTTCTCACAACTTCAGCGTCGGGGCAAACTTTCGGAGCGCGATGTTGATAAAGCCATGCGCGAAGTCCGCCTTGCGTTGCTTGAGGCGGATGTGAACTACAAGGTGGTGAAGGACTTTGTGGCGCGCGTCCGCGAGCGTGCTGTTGGGCATGAGGTTTCGCGTGCCCTCAACCCTGCCCAGCAAGTCATCAAAATTGTCCACGAAGAACTCATCAAAACGCTCGGCGAACCCGCACCGCTTGACCTGAGCGGCCCCAAGCCGCGCAGCATTATGCTGGTCGGCTTGCAGGGCTCGGGCAAAACCACCACAGCGGCAAAACTGGCGCGTTACCTCAAACGCAAAGGCGAGCGGGTGATGCTTGTGGGGGCAGACCCATACCGTCCTGCCGCGGTTCAACAATTGCAAACCTTGGGCGAGCAGTTGAAAGTGCCAGTTTTCTACGAAGAAGGCACCCCGCCGCCCAAACTGGCACGCAAAGCGGTGGAGCGCGGCCGCGCAGGCGGCTTTAGCGTGCTCATCTTTGACACAGCAGGCCGTTCCCAACTTGACCAAGAACTGATGGATGAAATCAAAGCCATCGCCGAGGGCATCCACCCCAACGAAGTGCTTTTGGTGGTGGATGCGATGATAGGCCAAGAGGCGATTGCTGTTGCGGAGGGTTTTCGCGACGCCGTTCCGCTCACCGGCTTGATTTTCACCAAAATGGACGGCGATGCACGCGGCGGCGCGGCTATTTCTATCCGAAGTGTTACCGGTGTGCCGATAAAGTTTTTGGGCACAAGCGAAAAACTGGACGGTCTGGAGGCTTATGACCCCTCGCGCCTCGCCAGCCGCATTTTGGGGATGGGCGACATTATTGGCTTGATTGAGCGCGCCGAGGAAAATCTTGACGAAGAAGAAGCGGCGCGCCAAGCCGAAAGGTTGCTTAAAGGCGAGTTTACGCTGGAAGATTTTGCGAACTCGCTCAGGCAAATCCGCAAATTGGGTCCCTTTGGGCAATTGTTGGAAATGCTCCCCGGGCAACTGGGCGCGGCGGCGCGGCAGGTTTCGCCCCAAGAAGCTGAAAAGCAACTCAAGGTTTTTGAAGCCATTTTGAATTCCATGACCCCCGAAGAACGCCGCAAGCCCGAAATCCTCAATGCCAGCCGCCGGAGGAGGATTGCGCGCGGCTCAGGCACTACCGTTCAAGACGTGAATCAACTCATGAAACGCTACCGCGAAATGCGCCGCTTGATGAAAACGCTGAAGAAATCGGGCCTGCGCGGCGGCCTCGGCGGCTTGCTGCCGTTCTAAACCATGCCCCTTAAACCCGGAACCCTACTGCACAACCGCTACCGCATCCTGCGCATAATCGGGCAGGGTGGAATGGGAAACGTTTACCTCGCGGAGGATACGCGCCTCGCGGGGCGGCAGTGCGCGGTCAAAGAAGTTGAGCATGAAGAGCGCCTGCCTCAGCATTTGCTTGATGAAACCCGTGAGCAGTTTTACCGCGAAGCAAGCGTGCTTGCGCGCCTTGACCACCCAAACCTGCCCAAAGTTTCTGACTTTTTCTCTGTGGGCAGGAGCGATTACCTTGTGATGGATTTCGTCCCGGGCAAAGACTTGCGTTCTATGATTGAAGAAGCCCGGCAACGGGGCAAGTTTTTGCCTGAGCGGCAAGTGCTTACCTGGGCGGCGCAATTGGCGGATGCGCTGAGTTACCTCCACAGCCAAACGCCCCCAATCCTGCACCGCGATATCAAACCGAGCAATCTCAAGTTGACCCCCAGCGGGCTGATAAAACTGGTGGATTTTGGGCTGGTCAAAGTGCTTGCTTCGGAGGAAGTAACGATCACGGTGGTGCAGGGCAGGGGAACGGAAGTTTACACGCCGTTAGAGCAATACGGAGCCGACAGCGGGCATACGGACATCCGCAGCGACATCTACGCCTTTGGAGCGACGCTTTACCACCTTTTGACTAACCATCCTCCGGCTTCGGCGCGCGACCGCTTTTTGAACCCCGAAGTTTTTCAGCCGCCGCGCGCCTTCAACCCCAACATCAGCCCACGTACCGAGCGCGCCATCCTTTGGGCAATGCGTCTGCACCCCGACGAGCGCCCCGAAAGTGTGGAAAAATTCCGGCAAGCCCTGCTCGGCGGCTGGGCGCCGAGTTACGTCAATTCACAACCGCTCCCTACGGTTGGTTTGGGGGATTTGTTGAGCGCACCCGCCGAGCGCATTCTCACCGTAGTTGCCTTTTTGCTCGCCCTCACGGGCTTTCTCCTAACCATCCGGTAGTCTAAAAATTCTGGTTACACAACACAAAATCAGCCGTAAGCCTGCCTATTCCTCTTCCTCTTCCTCAAAGATTTGGTAATAATACTTATCTAATTCGTTATCCGAGAGGTGGGCATACCGCTCGGTGACGGCAATGTTGCTATGGCGGGCAAGCGCTTGCGCCAATTTGAGGTTGCCGCCGCTGGCGATGAGCACATTTGTAACGAAGTAATGGCGGAAGGAGTGGGGGGTTATCGTGCCGACGGCCTCTGCTCCCAATGCCTCGCGCACGCGCTGCCGCACGATGTTGCGCCCCGTGGCAGTGGTGATGGGGAGTACCTTTTTGCCTGCGCCCTTGTCGTGCCGCGCAAAGAGGGGGAGGGAGCGGAGCGGCTTGCCCGAAGCGCCGTCCAGTTCGGAGCGGGCATGCAGGTAATCTTGCAGATAGCGGAGAGAGCGCCGCGAAAAGCGCACAACGGCCTGCTTATTGCCTTTGCCAATGATGACGGCGCGGCCCTCGTACCAATCAATGTCGCCGCGGCGCAGGGCGCATGCCTCGTGAACGCGCAAGCCCGTATCTGCAAGCGTAAAGAGGAAGGCGCGGTCGCGCAGCGCCCTCAGCCGCTCCTGCGGCGACTCGTATTGCAATTCCGGGAGCGTTTTCGCGTAGTCTAACACCTGTTCAATGGCTTCCTTGGGGAATTGCGGCAAGCGCCTGCCCAAACGGCGCGCCCGCTGACGGATGAGCAGGCGGACGCGCGGCAAATTTGGCTTTCCCAATTCCTCAGCGGCAAGGTATTCGTAAAAGCCGGTCGCAGCCGTGAGGTAGAGCCGCTCGGTTGCAGGCGCCATCTGCTTCAAATCGGCAGCGAACCACGCCACAGCATCCTCGGGCAATTCCTCCACAGGGGTTTCGGTGGGGGGCTTGCCGTGTACCTCAAGGGAAGAGGCAAATGCTTGCATGGCATTTTTGTAGGTGCGCGCCGTGTTTTGGCTGCGCGAGAGGTTCACAGTGCTCAAATATGCCTCAATGGCCTCGGCGATTGTCATTTTTTGCTGTTCGGTTTCCGGCGTCATGGACAACCTCCTTTCCAGAGTATTATACCATATGCTTTCGGTAATGATAGTTATCGGAAGTATAAATTGGGGCGTGTAAGAAGAAAAAAACCACAGAGGACACAGAAACACCACAGAGGACACAGAAACACCACAGAAGACACGGAAATTTACAGAGAACACAGAAAAAATCTGTGCTAATCTGTGTTTTATCCTTGGCGTCCTTTGTATCCTTGGCGCCCTTGGCGTTAATCCCTTGGCGTCTCCGCGTTCCTCTGCGTCTCTGCGTTACCCTTGGCGACCTTGGCGTTAACCCCTCTGCGCCTCTGCGTTCCTCCCCCGCTCCGCCACTTTTGCCAGCAAAATGCTGATGAAGTACAGGACCAAAAGCGGCAGCATGACCAAGAGCATGTTCACAGGGTCAATGGTCGGTGTTATAACCGCGGCCAACACTGCAATTGCCACTACTGCTCCACGCCAATGCTTCACCAAATCATTGGCCTTTATTATCCTCATTTTCACCAGCAAGTACACCACCAGTGGGAATTCAAACGATACTCCTACCCAAAACAACAAAGCGGTGACAAAATTTATGTAAGAGGCCGGCCGCGGCACAGTGCGCATTCCCATGAAGTTGAGCAAAAAAGGTAATGCTGGTGGGAGCATTACAAAATAGGCAAAGGCCGCGCCGGCGAGGAAAAACAGGAGCACTAATGGCATCCCGAGCAAGCCGTAAAGCCGCGCCCGCGGCCTTAGCCCGGGGGCGACAAATAGAAACAACTCCAAGTAAATGTAAGGAAGCGAGATTGCAAAGCCGCTGAGCAATGCAACTCGCATGAATATGCCTATCGGCTCTGTAACTTCAATAGCCTGCAAGTGCGATATCCCCCCGATCGGAGCGGCTAAGAATTCTAGTTCTTGTTTTGCAAAAGCGAAAGAAAAAACGGTAGCCAACAGCCAAGCAATGGCGGCGCGGAGCAAGTGCCCCCGCAGCGCTTTCAGGTGCTCACCTAACTCCTGCGGATTCTCCACTGTGGCTTGGATCACATCAGGCAGCGGATGCTCTTCAGGTTCATCGCACAGCGCCTTGTGCAGTTTTTGCTTCAGCGCCGAAAGGCGTCTTTTCCCATTCACTTCCCTTCACCATACTTCGCGCGAACGAATTTTGCGCTGGTTTCGCCGCCGCGAAGGCGGATTTTCAACAGGCTATACGAACCGCGCCCAAAAAGTGCAGTCCTAACTGCCGCCGCGCTTCCATTTTTCCAGCACCTCGCTGAAGATATGTTCCGCTTCTACATATATGCCAGACGCTGTTACGGCTACTGTGCCGTCGGCGAGCATGATTTTGCCCTCGGTATGAACCGCCCGCCCCTCGCGGCCGGTTATTCGCCCTTCCACATGCACCTCTTCGTTCAACGGAATTGGGTGATGGTAATTCACATTGAGGTTCACAGATGCCGCCGCTATACCAGCCACCCACACCGCCATACCCATTGCCTCATCCATAACCGCCGCCGACGCACCCCCATGAGCATAGCCGGGAGGGCCTTGCTGCGCCAAAGTGAAGCGCATATCGGTTATAATCGTCCCGTTATCGTCTACAAACCACTTTACGCCAATGCTGTGCGGATTTTCTTTTCCGCAGACAAAACACCAACCATGCTCGGGTAATTCGCGCATCTTTACCTCCAAATCGGAGCGGCGTTGTAATTATGGTGTTGAACCTACTTCCATACCTCTTAGGGATGGCCGCACTCGCGGGCGCAGTAGCGTTGTGGCACTCGGCGAGGCGCACCTCCGTTACGAACGGCCGCCTCCGCATTATACTCCAGATAACCTCGGCTACTGCGTTTGCGGCACTGAGTTGGCTCGTCCTGCTCACCCGCACGAATTTTGTAAACACTTTCAGGCTTTGGAAATGGCCTGCGCACGAAGTGGTAATGCTTCGCTTGGCGTTGCTTTTGGAGGCTGTATCCGCGGCCGAAGTTTTCCTGCTTGCTGGGGGCCTCACATACCTAAAAAATGCTAAATGGCGGCGCTTCATAGATGAGGCAAAATTCACGCTCAACCCGATATTTTGGGGCATTTTTTTGATATTGCTGGCGCTTGCAGGGTTTATAGCCGCCACCGGCGTGGGGGTATGGTTTGTGCCGTGGTACTGGCACGAAGCCGGGGTGCCAATCCTTGGCTCACAAATGGCTCTCGCCGTGTTGATAGCCCTTGTTTTGCCACCGCTGTATGCAAAATGCACAACGGCGTTACTCAAACTACCACCGCCATTTACAAAACCGGCCGCGTTTTTGATAAAGCACAAAGATTGGGTTGTAAGCCTTTTCATTTTTGCGAGCGCCGGTATATGGTGGTTCGTTACGCCAAACTTGCCCTCATTTTTCTCGCCGGCGCCTATGCCGCCCACCTACAAACCATACCCTTACTCTGACGCGGCCGTACTTGATGCCAACGGCTGGTTGATTTTGCTCGGTTTGCCTCCGCTGCCGGGCACAGACCATTTAGCCGTTTCGGCTTGGCTTGCCCTACTCCATTCCTTTATGGGCTTGGACTACGCCGCAATTGCAAATTCGCAAGTTTGGCTTTACGCTCTAATTCCGGTAGTGCTCTACTGGCTGGGGAAAGGGAGCGGTTCGCGCACCGCGGGCTTCGTCACGGCTTGGTTTGTAACTGCGCAAGGAGTGAATTCCCTCAACAGCGATGGAATGTTGGAACACATCAGCCCTAAAATGCTCATGAGCGAATATCCCACCATGCTGGCGTTGGCGATGTTTACGCTCGCGGCGGTGATGTTCGCCCTTGCGAAAAGCAAAAAACAGCGCTATCTCTGGCTGTTGCCGCTCGGGGCAAGCCTCGCGGCGGGGATAATGATTCGTTTCAACATGCTCGCCTTTTCAGTAGCCGCCGTGTTTGGGATTTTCGCCATCCGCGGCAAAAAATTTTGGGAAGGGCTAAAAGAAAGCGCATTGCTGATTTTGATAACCGCGGCCGTGCTCGCCCCTTGGGGGTGGCGCTCATATGCCAAAATGGGCACGCCTGTATTCTTTGCCGCCAAAACACGCAAGGCTTTTCAAGCGGCTTTTCGCATTGTAGAAAAAAAGCCCGCATCATCTAAGCCCGCGAGCATCCAGCCGTCTCCCCCGGCTCTCAGTGCAACACCGCCCCACCCTACTTCCCGTCCAAAGCCTACAAAGAAGCCCATACCCACCGCGAAGCCAAAGCCAACGTTGACCAGTACTCCAATCCACAAACACCCCACGCAAACGACTGCGGCCGCCCCTCCAACGCCAAAGCCTGCCCACCCCCCAATTTCCCCTTTGCCGCGCAAGCGCGCCCTTGCTTTTGTGCAGTACTTTTTCCACGATTTGGTAACATCTTTTTTGAGCCTGCCATTCACCCCCCGTTTTGCCGGACTGAGCGAAACCGTCAAAAAATTCCCATTCTACCGGCCAAACTGGTTTCGCGCGCGCCCCTCGTCCGCGTTTAGGCACTCGTGGTGGTTGTATGTGCTGGTTTATCTGACTATAATTTCGTTAGGAATGGCCTCAGCGCACCGCTTGGCCTCCACAGCCGGCCTAATCCCGTTGGGGGTTATGCTGATTTACTACGCGGCCACCGCTCTTGTCAACACAGCAGGCGGAAGGTACATGCTCCCTGCTCAATGGGTGCTTTTCTTCTACCTTGCTTTTGGGTTGGCAGAACTCGGCCATTGGGCGCGCGCTCCATTTACAGAGGCCAAAAGGATGATCACGAAAGCGCCCGCTTTCACAATATCGCCAGCGGTTGCCGTTATGCTTGCTTTGCCGTGGGTGGCGTTGATATTGTGGCTGGCAATAAGCGATGGCAGAGCAACCCCTCCTTATCTCTCGCCGGTTGCTCTTAAGCAAAAATTAATTAGCGGCAACTACGATATTCCCTACAAAATGCCGTTTTCACACAAAGATTTGCGCCGTTTTTTGGAACGAGACAGCGCCGTTGCAGTAGAAAGTTTTGCCCTCTATCCACGCTTTTTCTATGCAGACCAAGGTATCCCCGAAGACCATCAAGGTTACCATTCCATGCCATTCAACCGCGTGGTTTTCATCGTTGACTTTTGGGGAAGTAAGTCCAATTACCTTCAACTTAATCATGGGGCACATGAAGCCGCCATTTTCCCTACTGACGACCCAACCCTAACGGTTGAAGGAGATGGATACCTAATTCTCGGGTGCCAAACTCGGCCGTATTACAGCGTGCGAGAGGGCATAAAGATCAAATATGCGGGCTATATCATGGTAAGGGCGATTTTGCGGAAAGACGGATATTATGCCGTGAAAGATCCTCTTCGCCCGTGCCCAAAACGATAGGAGAGCAAAATGGTGCACATCCTTACCGACACAACTTCTTGCCTTCCGCCCGAAATCGCACGCCGTTATGGCATAGCCGTAGTGCCACAAATTCTCCATTTCGGCGACGAGACTTTTTTGGACGGGGTGAACCTCACAACCGAGGAATTTATTGAGAGGCTAAAGGCGGCGCGTGAACTGCCAAAAACCTCCGCTCCATCTCCACAAATGTTCACGCCTCATTTTGAAAAATGGGTTGCCGATGGCGAATCCATCTTGTGCATACACCCTTCCACAGCGTTGAGCGGCACAGTGCGCTCGGCCACGGTTGCCGCTCGGGATTTTCCGGATGCCGACATAAGAATTTTGGATACCCGTTTGGTGGCGGCGCCACTGGGTAAACTTGTAGAACTTGCCGCTCGCTGGGCCGAAGCAGGTGAAAACGCCGATAGCATTCAAACCAAAGTAATGGACCTTGCCCGCCGCAACAGACTTTACTTTATGGTAGACACTTTGGAATATCTGGCCCGTGGTGGGCGGATAGGCCGCGCCTCCAAACTTCTGGGCACAATGCTCCGCATAAAGCCAATACTCACGCTTGACAACGGTGTGATAGTGCCGTTGCGAAAGGAGCGCACCTTGCGCGTTGCCCTGAAGCAACTCGTGCGGTTGACTGTAGCCGAATACCCACGCCGCGGTAACGGCTACTTGCAGGTAATGCACGCCGCGGCCGAGGAGCAGGCCCGTCAACTGGTGGAAGATCTCAACACAGCGCTACCTCAGGTCGCCGAAATTGAAATTTCGTCCTTGCCGCCTGCGATAATTACCCACGCTGGCCCCGGCGCTTTAGCGGTGAGTTTTTTCGTAGAGTGAACGGCATGAGAGAGACACTTCACCCATTGGTGTTGAAATTCGGCGGAACTTCTGTGGGCACGCCCGAGGCAATGCGGCAGGCCGCTTCTGTGGTACACGATGAGGTCAAGCGCGGCGAGGCTGTAGTTGTTGTAACTTCGGCGCTGAGTGGAGTGACCAACCTACTGCTCGGGGCAACCGAACAAGCGGCTAAAAGCGGACTGCCCGATCCGCAGGCCGCCAACCGCATTGCAACGGCGCATGAGGGCATAGTCAATGCTTTGTTGCCCCGCAATCAACGTGAACCGATGCAGCGGCTAATAGCCGAGCGCGTACAGGCTTTTTTGCGCCTGCTGGAGGCCATTGCAGTGCTGGGCGAAGTGACGCCGCGCGCCTACGACGCCATTGCCTCGCTCGGCGAGCGGATGAGCGCCCCTTTGTTTGCCGCAGTTTTGCGCGCCCGCGGCGTGCCCTCGGAATACGTGGATGCGGCCGAAATCATACGCACCGACGCTAATTTCCAGAACGCTCAGCCGAATTTTGAATTATCGGCCTCACTTATCAATTCGCGGCTGCGTCCTCTTCTAAGCGCCGAAAGCGTACCCGTGGTAACCGGCTTCATAGGAGCAACCGAGGACGGCATAACAACCACTTTGGGGCGTGGCGGCAGCGATTACACTGCGGCACTGCTGGGAGCGGCGTTGCGGGCTCGCGAAGTCCACATTTACACCGACGTGGACGGCGTGATGAGCGCCGACCCGCGCATTGTGCCCGAAGCACGCACTTTGCCGCGGCTTTCGTATCGCGAAGTGGCTGAACTGGCTTATTTCGGCGCAAAGGTGCTCCACCCCAAGACCATACGGCCGGTGATTGAGCGCGGCATTCCCTTGCGGGTTCGTAACACTTTCAACCCCAAGGGCGCAGACACGCTAATTGTGCAACGCTCTGAGGCTGCTCCGGGCACGGCTAAAGCAGTCACCCTTATTCGCAATTTGTCGCTGATAACGGTTGAGGGGCGCGGAATGCTTGGCGTCCCCGGCGTGGCAGCGCGCACTTTTGCGGCCGTAGCCCAAACGGACACCAGCGTTGTGCTCATAACACAGGCTTCATCCGAGCAAAGTATCACTTTCGCTGTGGCCGCCGACGCCGCGGGCAAAGTGGTGAGCGCGCTTGAAGAAACCTTCAAGGCCGAAATTGCGCGCCGCGATATTGACCGCATTGCGGCCGTGGCGCCGGTTGCGGTGGTAACTGTGGTCGGTGCGGGAATGCAACACACTGTCGGTGTCGCTGGCAGGCTTTTCACGGCTCTTGGCAAGGCCGGGGTGAACATCATTGCAATTGCGCAAGGCTCTTCGGAAGTGGCGATCAGTTTTGCGGTGGACGAAGCCGATGCGGAAAAGGCTGTCCGCGCCGTGCATAGGCTTACAGTGGCAAGCGCGTAACTCCCATTGGCTTGCTCTTCCCAAAAAGTCGCCGTGGGGCGACTTCGCAGGCAGTAGGTGCAGTTTCAACTGCCGCCGCTTGTGCCCGGCGACTGAAGTCATGGGCTACAAGTTGCGAAGTCCACGCAGGTTGAGTTCTGCTTGCCGTGCACCGAATTTTTCGGATAGAGTCGGGACGGTTCATTTTTCCGGGAAATTACCTGAACACATTTTGCCCGCGTCAACGGCCTGTCAGTAGCCGTTACCGCCCTCACCTAACATGAGCGATTAAAGCAAAACAGGGCGGGACCAATCCCGCCCTGTAATTTTGGCCTGAGGCTTGGGCTATGCTTCGCGGAATTCGCCGTCTACAACTTCGCCCTCGCCTTCGCCGCCCTGAGCGCCACCGGCAGAGCCGCTGCCGTCGCCGCTCGGAGCCGAACCGGCTGCGCCGCCGGCCTGTTGTTGCGCCTGATAGAGTTGCTGGCTCAAGTTGTGCCACATTTGCTGTACCTCTTCGTTCAGGCGCTTGATGCGCTCCAAATCGTCACCCTTTTGGGCCTCTTTCAGTTCGTTCACCTTGCTTTGGATACGCTCGCGCTCGGTGGCGGGCAATTTATCGCCCAACTCGCGCAGCGTCTTTTCGGTTTGGTAAACCAGCGTATCGGCTTGGTTGCGGGCTTCTACCAGTTCGCGGCGGCGCTTGTCTTCTTCGGCATGCGCCTGCGCTTCTCGCACCATCCGCTCCACTTCCTCTTTGCTCAGGTTGGTGGACGCGGTGATGGTGACTTTTTGCTCTTTGCCGGTAGCCTTGTCGCGCGCGGTCACGTTCAGGATACCGTTGGCGTCAATGTCAAACGTTACCTCAATTTGCGGGACACCGCGCGGCGCAGGCGGAATG
Organism: Anaerolineales bacterium; assembly: GCA_027023425.1. Classification (GTDB taxonomy): domain Bacteria; phylum Chloroflexota; class Anaerolineae; order Anaerolineales; family DRMV01; genus JALUBW01. The sequence continues at coordinate 7,609 of JALVVL010000001.1, read as the reverse complement.
CCTTCCAAGCGGAACCGGCCAAGGCTCATGTTGTCGGCCGCCATTGGACGTTCACCCTGAAGCACATGGATGTCAACCGCGGTTTGGTTGTCTTCGGCGGTGGTGAAGACCTCGGTCTTGCGCACCGGAATCGTGGTGTTGCGCGGGATGAGCACCGTCATCACGCCGCCCAAGGTCTCAACGCCAAGGCTCAACGGGGTCACATCCAGCAAGAGCACGTCTTTCACCTCGCCGGCCAATACGCCAGCCTGAATTGCCGCACCGATGGCAACCACCTCATCCGGATTCACGCCTTTGTGCGGCTCTTTGCCGGTCAGTTCACGCACCAACCGCTGCACCATCGGCATACGGGTCGCGCCGCCAACCAGCACCACTTCATCAAGATCTTTCGGCTCAAGGTTGGCGTCTTTCAGAGCGGCGTAGAAGGGGCCCTTCAGGCGCTCAACCAGATCCTCGGTGAGTTGTTCAAACTTGGCACGCGTGATCTTCATCACCAAGTGCTTCGGGCCGCTCACATCCAGCACGATGTAGGGTAAGTTGACCTCGGTTTCCATCACCGTGGAAAGTTCAATTTTGGCCTTTTCGGCGGCCTCGCGCAGACGCTGGAGGGCCTCTTTGTTCTTGCGCAGGTCAACGCCCTCTTGCTTTTGGAACTCGTCGGCGATGTAGTTGACAAGGCGCTCGTCCCAGTTGTCGCCGCCAAGGTGAGTATCGCCATTGGTGGCTTTCACCTCAATCACGCCGTCGCCAACCTCAAGGATGGAAACGTCAAACGTACCGCCACCGAGGTCAAACACCAGAATTGTCTCGTTGGTCTTTTTATCAAGGCCATAGGCTAAAGCCGCGGCGGTCGGCTCGTTGATGATGCGCATCACTTCCAAACCAGCGATTTTACCGGCGTCCTTTGTAGCCTGCCGCTGGCTGTCGTTGAAGTAGGCAGGCACGGTGATGACAGCCTTGGTCACCGGCTCGCCAAGATAGGCTTCCGCGTCGGCCTTGAGTTTAGCCAAAATCATGGCCGAAATTTCCTGCGGGGTGTATTCCTTCCCCGTCGCGGGGACGTACACGCGCGCGTCGCCGGCCGGTCCCTTCACTACTTTGTAGGAAACCATCTTGCGCTCTTCTTCCACCTCGTCGTAGCGGCGTCCCATGAAGCGCTTGATGGAGTAAATTGTGTTCTCGGGATTGATGATTGCTTGCCGTTTAGCAAGTTGACCAACCAGCCGTTCTCCGTTTTTGGTAAAAGCAACAACCGAAGGGCACAACCGCGAGCCTTCCGCGGTTGGGATGACCACCGGATTACCGCCTTCCATCACGGCTACAACGCTGTTGGTAGTTCCCAAGTCAATGCCGATTATCTTGGACATTCTCAACCTCCTGTCTTCGGGCAAATGCCCGTGGTGTTCTAATCGTTCTACAGCTTTAGGATAACAGGAGTTTGCAAGAAGTTTGTTAACGGCTTGTAGGAAAAAGATAAGAGGCTCACTCGGCTTGCTTCAAATAGGCCTCAATGAAGCCGTCAAGTTCCCCATCCAGCACTGCTTGGGCATTGCCAACTTCGTAGCCGGTGCGGTGGTCTTTGACCATTTGGTAGGGGTGCAGAACATACGAGCGGATTTGGCTTCCCCACTCGGCTTTGGTGTATTCGCCGCGCAATTCGGCGATTTTTTCCTCTTGCTCGCGCTGGCGAATTTCCAACAGGCGCGCCTTGAGCACTTTGAGGGCATTTTCTTTGTTCTGCGTAAGCGAGCGCTCATTTTGGCACGAAACCACAATCCCCGTGGGGATGTGGGTGATGCGGACGGCGGTCGCGTTTTTCTGCACATTTTGCCCGCCTGCACCCGCGGCTTTGAACGTATCTATGCGGATGTCTTTGGGGTTTATTTCAACCTCAACCTCATCTTCCACCTGAGGTAGCACTTCAACCAGCGCAAACGAGGTATGGCGGCGGTGTGCGGCGTCAAACGGCGAAAGCCGCACCAAGCGATGCACACCCTTTTCGGAGCGCAGGTAGCCATAGGCGTTGGGGCCGTTCACGGCAATTGTGATGCTCTTGGTGCCCGCCTCCTCGCCCGGGGTGTAGTCAAGTATTTCGGTTTTGTAGCCGTGGCGCTCAGCCCAACGGAGGTACATTCGCTGGAGCATGGCTGCCCAATCGTGGGCATCGGTGCCGCCTGCTCCGGCATGGATCGCCAAAATTGCGTTGTTGCGGTCGTAAGGGCCGGAGAGCATTGCAGCGAGTTCGCGCGAGCGCAACTCTTCCTCTATTTGCTCGGCTTCGGCCTCCAACTCAGCACGCAGGCTTTCATCGTCCATTTGAGCGAGTTCCAGAGCGTCATCAATGCGCGCAGCGAGCGTTTTTAGCCCCTCCACCTCCGAGCGAAGGGCTGAAAGTTCGCGCAAAAGGCTCTGCGCCGCCTGCGGGTTGTCCCACAAATCAGGCGAGGCGGCGCGCGCCTCCATCTCCTCCAAGCGCCGTTGCTTTTGGCCTAAGTCAAAGATGCCTCCCGAGCGCTTGGATGCGTCCTTTTGCCGCGCTCAAGCGTTCCACCAAGTCTTCCATAAGCACCTCCAAAGCAAGGATAAACCACAGATTACGCAGATTGACACAGATTTACACTGAGAATTAATGCATTCTCAAACAAGATTTTGGTCATTACGGAAGGCGCTATCCGCCCTCTTTGTGGCAAGATCTCACCCATCCCCCGCTGAGGCTCGCTGGCGCTCGGCTCATCTGCCCCCTTCCCTCCCTTGCCAAGGGAGGGAAGGGGGCGGCTACGACGGGCTGAGCGGAAGCGAGGCCTCGCCGTAGCGGGGGTAGGGAGAGATTAAGCCATGCGATTGGCGTTAATCTCTATGCGCATCCACCTTTTCCACCACCCAAAAATGCGAAAGCCCGAAAAAGCGCAGCGGAGTGCGCTCAAGGGCTTGCAAAACAGCGCGGAGAGCGCGCCCCAAGGCAGGGTAACGGGCGATGATGTTGTCGTAAGCGCCAAAAATCACGGTGCGGTACACAAAGCGCACGGGCAAGCCCTCAAAAAGGCGTTCCAGATCGCGGCGGGTGTAAATGCGCACATGGGGGGCAAGTTTGTCGCGCCAGCGGCGCGGCAGGTAATTCACCAGCGGGATGTTGCCGAAATGGTAGCGGCCGCGCCAATAAATTCCGTGCGTTTCAAACGGATAGCCGCGGTTGGGGCAAAAAATCACAATCCTGCCGCCGGGCTTGAGGGTGCGCACCATCTCGCGTACCGCCGCGGCGTCGTCGGCTACATGCTCCAAAACCTCATGGCTCAAAATGAGGTCAAAAGTCTCGGCGGGGAAAGGGAGAGCCTCGCCCGCGGCATTCACGATAGCGTCGTTGCGGGAGCGGGCGGCGCGGGCGCGGGCAAAATCATATTCAAGCCCGACGACGCGCCCGCCGTGCTCGGCGAGTTTAGCAGCATACATACCAACGCCGCAGCCGTTTTCAAGCACGGTGCCGCGCTCGCGCCCTTCAGCGAAACGCAAAATCATTTCCAAACGGCGCTGTTGACCGGCGCGCCAGACATAAGAAGGCTCGCCCAAGCGGGCGGCGCGGGAGGGGGAATCGGTAGGAGTGGGCATGGGAGGGAAGCAGGAATTAGGAATTAGGAATTAGGGGATTGAAGGAGTGAGGGAGTGAGGTCATATTGTAGCAGAAAAAGGGCGATATGGTAAAATTAGGCTTGTGCCCCCGTAGCTCAATGGACAGAGCGCCGGACTTCGAATCCGTAGGTTGCGCGTTCGAGTCGCGCCGGGGGCGCCTATAAATCCCAGAGCCACCGAGAGCACAGGGGGAAATAATTGCTCCAGAACGTCCCCCCTTGCCTCCACCAAAACACCGGAGCACCTGACACCGGAACGCTGTATCACACTAAACGCTGCCCACCGCGCACTTCCATCATAAAAAAATGCCCCAACAAAACCTCTCCCGGCCACTTCCTGAAGAAACCGACGCCTACTTGCTGGCGCTGCGGTGGGGAATAATCGTCGCTACAGCCATTATGTACTGGCTGATGCACCCCCCAGCAAAGCCCTCCTTCACCTATCCGGTTTTGTTAGATCCGCGAATGGTTTTCGCCTTCCTGCTGGCATACAACATCCCAATCTCTTTCTACAGTCTTCGTGAGCGCCCAATCGCTACGGGCAAACCATGGCTACTCCTCCTAAGTGATACCGTGGTTGCATTGGCGCTTATAGGCGAAACCGGTGGGCATGTAAGCACATTCTCCCTGCTCTACATAATTGCTCTTGTTGAAGCCGCACTCGCGTTTAGGCGGAAAACCGCCCTAATGCTCATTTTGCTTCTGGACGCACTCCAACTGCTCGTTTGTACCCTTACCGGTCCAGAAACCGATCCCGTCATCATCACAAACCGCTTCATCGTGTTTCTAATTTTCGGCATTTCGGCAGTTATCTTTGGGGAAGGAATCCGCCGCGAAGAAGCCGAGCGCCAGGAAGCCGCGGCCGCAGCCGCCCGCGAACACACCCTCAACGAAATTTTCTTCAGGCTCGGCGAAAGCGGTATGAATCCACAAAAAATGCTCCGCGTGCTGCTGAACAGCGCCCAACAACTGCTAAACGCCGCCGGAGCGCTCATCGCACTTTACGAGGAAGATGGCACTCTCAAAGTCGCCGCTGCCACTTCGGAAGATTACAAACTCGGCGAAAACCTCGGCGCCCTTCCCTGGCCAACCAACAACGAGCCACTACTGGTTACCCGCCGCGACGATGCCGCATGGCCATCCTTTGTGAAGCGAAACGACGTTCGCCAATTGCTTGCCGTGCCGTTGCATTCCGCCACTCAACAAGCGCTGGGCTGGCTCATTGTTGAAATGAAGCGCGCCACTTCCCTCAGCACTACCGACCGCAACCTACTCAAAACTCTGGGATTAGAAGCAGGATTAGCACTCCACAACGCCCAACTTTACGCTCGCGAACAAGCGCACGTGCAACAACTGGAACGCTTCAGCGAAATGCGAGCAAACTTTTTCTCAGCATTAGGCCACGAACTCAAAACCCCCCTCACCGTGCTAAAAACTCTTGTCCCCTCGCTGAACCGCCTACCCGAATTGCCGCCGGAAACCCGCGTAGAAATAACCCAAAGCATCCAAATCAACCTTGAACGGCTGGATTTGCTCATAAACGAACTCTTTGAAAGCCTGCGGTTAGAAGCCAACATGATCACCTTGCACACCGTGCCGCTGGATATTGCCTCCCGCGTACGGCGCAACCTCGCCGCCCTAAAGCCGGTATTAGAACAAAAATCCCTGCGCACCGAAACAAACTTACCCGCTGATTTACCCCCAGCCCAGGCCGACCCGCACCGCTTTGACCAAATTTTGGGGAACTTGCTTCATAATGCCATCAAATTTATTCCCGAAGGTGGCACAATCCGAATTAGTGCACAGGTTGAAGAAAACAGCATCCGCCTATGCGTAGACGACAACGGCCCCGGCATCCCACCCGAGGACAGGAAACAAATTTTCAACAAATTTACTATTGTGGCTCAACGAAAAGCAACAGCAGGGGTAGGGTTAGGGCTGTTTATCAGTCGGGAACTGGTACACTTGCACGGCGGCACCATTTGGGTAGAAGATTCCCCACTTGGTGGCAGCCGTTTTTGTTTTACCCTGCCACTCGCCTTAGAGTCCGAGCCAGAGTAACAAAAAGAACAGAATCCCCCTTGGAGAACCTAATGGAAAAAGCAACCAAACGCATCTTGGTCATTGACGACGAGCCGGAAATCGGGCGCGCCGTGCGCCTGACCATCACCCTGCAAGAGCCAAATTGGGAGGTCGTGGAAGCGCATTCCGGCCGTGAAGGGCTTGCTCGCCTCGGAAAAGAAAATTACGACCTTGTGTTGCTGGACTTGATGATGCCAGAAATGTCCGGCTATGAGGTGCTAAAACAAATCCGCATGTTTAGCGATGTGCCGGTCATCATTCTCACCGTACGCGACGACGAAATTGACAAAGTGCACGGCTTAGAACTGGGAGCAGACGATTACATCGTCAAGCCATTTGGGCATCTGGAACTGGTAGCGCGCATCCGCTCGCTTTTCCGGCGCATTGAAGGCACAGCACACTCCTATGAAAAACCGTTTGTTTCCGGCGACCTTCGCATTGATTACAACACCCGCACCGTTACCATCAAAGGAAAGCCAATCCCTCTTACCCGCACCGAATACCGCCTGCTGGAAATTTTAGCCCGTAACGCCGGGAAAATTGTGCCAACTCACACCCTAACTGCGAAAATCTGGGGGCCTCTGGCTGAAGATAACCCCGATTACCTCAAGGTCTACATTCATCGTTTGCGGAACAAACTTGGCGACGATCCGCACGCACCGGTTTACTTGCACACCGAACGCGGCGTAGGCTACTGGCTAACACCCCCTGACGATTCACAGAAAACCAACTCCTAACCACCACACTCATACCTACCCTAATAAAAAGTTCCATCCTCGCCCTGTGAAGAGCGAGGATGGAACGGCCACAATTGGACAGGAGGGAGGAAAGGCTACTCCTTGATGGACTGCGCTGCCCACACACCCAGCACCACGATGATGATGCCAACGATGATGTCGTTCCACATAGCGGCCTTCACACTGGAGTAAGCCAGGATGAAGGGAGCAATGATCAGCCACAGCCCAAGCACTGCATTCACCCAACTCAGCGCTTTCACAGTGCCGCTTGCGTTAGCAAGCCCAGCCCATGCCCCCAAAATTACCAGCACCACGCCGATTATAATGGCATCCCACATGGGGGTCTTCGCGGCCGAGTAGGACAGGATGAAAGGTGCCAAAATCTCCCATACGCCACCAATGGCAATCACCCAGTTGAGCACTTTTGCGGTCTTCATGATACACCTCCTTTTGAAAGCGGGTTATTTACGCTTGTGTTGTCTTTCTCATTGCATTTGCATTGTGCAATAAGTTGGTAAAAACGGGGGTAACGCAAAGTAAACATTGGGTTACAAATCCGGCTGATCACCGATTTATCCCGCTTGCACCCCGCAAAGATTTTGGTAAAATGAAAGCGGTCATCAATCCAACTATCCCAAAGGGTAACAAGAGCATGGCTAACGTTGCAAAAGGCTTACTCCTTAGCGCAGAAGTCATTATCGTTCTTATCCTTACCCCTAAACGCGCTTAAACACAGGGAGCGGTAACCACCGCTCCCTTGCACTTTAAACGACACTCCTCAGGAGGGCATCATGCCAATTGAAGTTCGTTTGCCAAAACTCGGTGAAGGCGTAATTGAAGGCACAATCTCTCGCTGGCTCAAAGCAGAAGGCGACCATGTAGAAGAAATGGAGCCGTTGCTGGAAGTTACCACCGACAAGGTGGATACCGAAATCCCAGCACCGGCAGAGGGAACGGTGCTGAAGATTCTGTTCCCCGAAGGGGCAACGGTGGCAGTTGGGCAGGTAGTGGCCTACGTCGGCGCTCCGGGGGAAGCAGTGCCGGAGGAAAGCGGGGCTCAAGCCGAAGTCGCCGCGCCACAACCCCAGCCCGCCCAACCAGCGCCCGACGCGGCGGCTTCTCCTCCCCCGCCTGAAGCCGCGTCCGCGGCTTCAGGCGGGGGAGGAG